>NZ_CP040924.1:2795000-3472500 GCF_006351925.1 Clostridium thermarum
CCTAATACTGTGCTTCTAATTTCATGATCCTTTATAAGCTTTTCTAAATCATAAGCTAACTTATTTGCTATACCGCCTAATCTAATTGGATCTGGGCTATCTTCAACTATCTTGCTTACAACAACTTCTCCATCCTTAGGTCTAGCTCCTTCAGCAACAACTATGATGCTGAATACCCTTCCTTGAGCTTCTCTTTCTCTTATTTTTTCTACTATCTTGTTGATATCATATGGAATTTCAGGTAATAGGATTACATCAGCTGACCCTGCTATACCAGCTTCTAGTGCTATCCAACCTGCATTTCTTCCCATAACTTCACACAACATAATTCTGTGATGAGACTCAGCGGTTGTATGTAATCTGTCAAGAGCTTCAGTTGCTATTTCTATAGCTGTATTAAACCCAAAAGTTACGTCTGTAGCAGCTAAGTCATTGTCTATTGTCTTAGGTACGCCTATAACATTTACACCTTTTCTTGCAAAATCTCTTGCACTTGTTAATGTACCGTCTCCACCTATTACAACTAGTGCATCAACGCCTGCTTCTTTAAGATTTTCAACCGCAACGTCTGATACGTCCTTTTTAACCATTTTTCCATTTTCTTCAACGAGGTAGTCAAATAGGTTATCTTTGTTTGAACTATATAGAATAGTTCCTCCTCTGTGAAGGATACCTGAAACGCTATCTAAAGTAAGAGGAACATAGTCGTTGTTGTAAAGGCCTCTATACCCAAACTTATATCCTATTACTTCATAACCGTACTGTAGTATTGCTGTTCTTGTAACCGCTCTGATAACTGCGTTTAATCCTGGGCAATCTCCTCCACCAGTTAATAAGGCTATTTTTTTAATTTTGTTTGACATTTACTCTATCCCTCCAAGCCCATTTTTGTTTATAATATGTACTCATAAAACTTAAATTAAATAGGATTCCTCATCATCGTCATTATCTAATATTGACACATTTATGTGAAATTATATCATATCCATTATAATAATGTCAATTTTTACTACGATATAATTTATTTTTTGCATTATATAATTAAATTATTCACATGCAAAGCACACGAAAATACCGCCTACATAAAGCAGGCGGTAATCAGCTAATATTCAATAACAATTTGCCTTAAAATATCACTTCCGTTTAGAGATAAACTTATAGTGTTTACTCCTTCATTTAAGACAAAGTCTGTGTACATGTCAATCTTTTTCCACGGCTCTTCATTAATCTTAAGCTGATAGGTCTCTAGCATGACACTATTCATAAATACTCCCACTACAAAGGTTTTATCATCTGTTATTGTATCTTCTCCCGACTTCTTCATTATAACCAGTGTAGGAATTGTATCACTTTTATCATCTGTATATACTATCTTAGGTGAAATATTGAACAAGATATCACTGTTTACATATATAGATGGCACCACAAAGCCTTGACTCATTTTTAACGTAGGTACTTCACCTTTTTTTAGATAGGTAATATAGGTATTGCTTCTTTTTCTTCCATATATCCCGTTGTCAATTGGTATACTGTAGGAGTATAGAAGCTTTTCAAGTTTTTCAATATATTTTTTAGACTCCTTTACGCCAACAGCCTCAACATTTTCAAGTCCATTTTTAACCAGTTCCATGGCACTTAGGGGAACATTATCTTTTTTAATATATACACCTGTAGACGGATCTATCATTATCCACTTATTAAATTTATCACTCCAAATCTCATTAACTTTGTAGTAATCTTCTCCATTAGTTGTGGATGCCTCTTTTAGCCTAAACTCTCCCCTTCTGGCATATATACCTATAGCAGTAGAAGCTTGACTGAACACAATAGAAAATTCTCTATCTGATGCCTTTTTAGTAGTCTCTACTTCTTTTAAAATAGTTAGTGCATCTTCCTTGGTTCCTATACTCCCTTTATTGTACTCCATTAAGGTCTTCATCCATTCAACAATCTTTAAGGATCTTTCCAACTCATCTCCGGAATGTCCTATGTTTTCATTTAATTTATAGCTGCTATTTAATTCTTCTATATTGGTATTATTAAAATCTTCATAATAAAAGTGTATATTATTTCCCTCATAAAAATTATCCCATTTGGTAATTTTGAGGCCTTTATTTGTATTTACATTCTTGCAGCCTGATAAAATTAATAACACTATCATACTTAGAACTAAATATCTGAATCTTTTATTGATAGTCATCTTTCCACCTTCATTTCTGTAGTGTAAGTATATCTATATTATTAATAGAATAGTTTAAACTCCGGAACATTAATAACTTCATCACTTTTACCGCTATTATATTTTTCGTAGATATCCTCTGCTTTTTGTAAGTTTTCTTTGATTGTCTGCTTAGTATATTCATCTACAGAATCAGTAATTCCTTCTGCCGCCTTCTCGAGGTTGTATCTTCCTCGGACAACATCGCCTTCTACCATGATGTAATAGCAACCGGCATTATTTAAAGCTAGAATATCTTCTTTATCAGCTTGATAGGCATTTCTAATTTCAGCTATTCCCAAATCAAACTTTTCTTGTTGCATATATATAGTACCAAGGGTCCTATGATATTTTGGTACCGAAGTATCAATCTCTATACATTCCTTTAATTTTACTATGGCCTCGTCAAAGTTTCCGTTAGCGGTATGGATGCTGGCAATACTATACTTTATTTCAGGATCATTAGGTCTTACAATTTCAAAGAAATGGAAATACTCAAGAGCCTTCTCAGTATTTTCTGCGGTATGCCAATAATAATTGGCAATGGCATGAATTATATTATAATTATAGGGTTCCAGATACAGAGCCGTCCTAAAGTAAGGTTCTCCCTCATTACTTTTACCCATGGCCTTTAGTATATCAGTCATAAGGAATCCATAATTATCAGGATACTGTTTATTCTTTTGGATTGATCTCTTGCAGTATTCTAAGGCTTTTTCATAGTTTCCTTTTTCAAAGTAGAATAAGCTTACGGTATGAAGGATTCTATAATCGTCACCGCCATCCTCAATTATTTTATTAATAAGTTCATCAGCCTCAGCAATTTTGTTGCTATTTTGATATATTCGAGCCTGGATAACTACTTTCATAAAGTTTCCTGTGTCTTTTGGGGCTGCTTCATCCCAAAAGCTCTGTGCCATTTCTGCAGTTTCTTCTCTCATGGAATATATCTTTGCAAGCCACATTTTATAAGCCGGCTCATCGGGTTTTGCCTCTGAAAGCTGTGTAACCTTTTCCAGTAGCATATCTTTATTATATTTTGAAATATGAGCTAAAACATCAAATACCTTATACTCATCCGAATCTATATCCCACGATATCTTCAACAAGTCTAATCCTACATCCCACTTATCTACGAGTATATTCAAGTATGCTAATTTGGCTACATCGTAGGACGAATTTGTATCGATAGGATATTTTTCAATTAATTGCTTAGCCATATCCATGTTATTATTAGCTAAAAAAACAGGTATCATGGTCATTATTAACTTTTTATTTTTAGGATATACTTCCAGCGCCTTTTCTCCATACTCTAAAGCTTCTTTAAAGTTCCTGTTCATGTATTCAGTAAAAATAATATAATTTGCAGCCTCAGCATCCTTTTTTTCATAATTTTGATCTTGAAGTCTAATATTTTCAATATCTGTAGAATTTTTCTCTCGTATTTCCTTGGATTTCTTTAAATATATATTTGAACTCTCAATATTTCCTTGTGTCGAATAAATTTCAGCAATTTTTACAGGCCAAATTGGATTATATGCGTATTCTTGTGATAACTTTTCATACTCCTCAATTGCCTTTTCATACTGGCCTTCATAAAAATATGATTCGGCAAGATCAGCCATTTCACTTTCTTTATTGGTATTTTCAACATTTGCGGTAGCAGTAGTAGGTACTGGCATGGAAGCTTTATTTTTTTCAGCTCTGTATATCCCGAAACTGCTTATTCCAACAGCAAATACCACAGAACACGTATAAATCATTATATTCGGATTACTAGACATAACTTTTTTTATTCTAAGTAAATATTTTTTACAATTCAACATCTTATCTAAATAATTTTCTTTAATAAATCTCATCTTGTTTCCCATAACCATCTCCCTCTCGTATTTCCTTTACTAAACATTTTATCAAATAAACTGTATAAATACTACTATGAAAATTCAATGTGTTTTACTTTTTACCACAAAATGGATATACTAATGCTGTAGAAAGTCTATTTACAGCCTAAAACTAATCAACTAATATATTATTCGTTAGACAAATGCTGACTAATAATATAAAATAAATTAAAGAAGGAAGGCAGGTTATTAACATGGGTAAGAGATACCGTAAAAATACAACCAAAGAAACCATTCTCAATACTGCTGTTTTTTTAGCCATTGCTGCTGTATTATTTTCAGGAGGATTCTTTGCCTATGAAGCTATATCAAAATACCTATACTCCAGTAAAGAAGTAATTCAAGACAGCAAGGAAGTAATAAAAAATAATGATGATAATTCCAAGGAAACTGAATCTCCAGATAGGGAGCCAACACCTCAAGAGACAC
Organism: Clostridium thermarum; assembly: GCF_006351925.1. Taxonomy (NCBI): domain Bacteria; kingdom Bacillati; phylum Bacillota; class Clostridia; order Eubacteriales; family Clostridiaceae; genus Clostridium; species Clostridium thermarum. The sequence goes on from NZ_CP040924.1 coordinate 2,799,549, forward strand.
CTGTTGAGGTTATTAAAGAGACTAATGTTTTAATAAGTGCAGTTGGAGATTGTACAATCGGAACTGACGATAATTTTAATCAAGCTACATCATTGCCCACAGTAGTACAAAAAAATGACGGTAGTCCCAGTTACCTCTTTAATAACGTAGCACATATTTTCAAGGAAGATGATATTACCATTGCCAATTTAGAAACTACCTTTACTACCTCAAATGTTAAAAGGAATAAGGGAACCGGTCGAGTGTTTCATTTTAAAGGGGACCCCTCTTTGGCTGAATCTCTTGTCACTGCATCCATAGAAGGAGTTAACTTATCAAACAATCATATTTATGACTATGGCACTAAAGGGTTCACTGATACCATTGATACTCTTGAAAATTATGATGTGGCCTACTTTGGAGAAGGATACAAGTGGGTAAAAGAAGTAAAGGGTATTAAATTTGCTTTCTTAGGCTATCAGGGTTGGGTGTACAGCCAAGAATTAATAGATAAGGTAAAAACTGACATCGAAACCCTAAAAGCTGAAGATGCTGTAGTTATAGTTTCTTTTCACTGGGGAGATGAAGGCATGTACCTCCACAATGATACCCAGACGAAATTGGCTTACTTTGCTATAGATAACGGTGCAGACTTGGTATTGGGCCATCATCCTCATGTTATCCAAGGTGTAGAAAAATATAAGGACAGGTATATCTGTTACAGCTTGGGTAATTTTTGCTTTGGTGGTAATAGCAATCCAAAAGACAAGGATACATTGATTTTCCAAGCGGATTTCAAATTTACCGACGATAAGTTGACTTCCTTAGGCGTAAGGGTGATTCCCTGCAGTGTGTCTTCAGTACCTAACACTAACGATTATAGGCCAACACCTCTTGCCGGTGATGCAAAAATTAAGTTGTTGGAGAAGATTAATAAATATAGCATAGATCTTGGCTATACAATAAATGACAATTTTAATTACTTAGATATTAAATAAAAAATAATATCTTTTGATTATTGAGTTTTTATCAAATGATATAAATAACTACACAATAGGTGGTGACAAAAATTAAGATTAAGTCTCTTTTAAGTATACTTCTTTCAAAAGCAGTGTTGCTAATATCCAAGAAATTCTTGAAGGGCGGAAGTAATTTCCCCGGAAGAGTGGCATTAAAGATAGACAAGAACATTTTAAAAGTTGTTGCAAAACATTATAAAACTATATTAATAACTGGTACCAATGGGAAAACAACAACCACTAGCATGATTTATAATATTATAAAAAAGTCAGGTCAGCCCGTTATTACTAATAGTACAGGTGCTAACATGCTACCCGGTATAACCGCTTCCTTTATAGACAACTATCGACTTCTTAAAAGAAATAAAGAAAGTTATGCAGTAATCGAAGTGGATGAGGCAAATTTGAAATTTATTACAAAGTATATAACCCCTGAAATAATTACAATTACCAATCTCTTTAGAGATCAGCTGGACCGCTATGGTGAAGTATATACTACCTTGAATAAAATTATGGAGGGACTAGAGAACTTAAAAGGCTCTACATTAGTATTAAACGGCGATGAATCACTATTAGGTGATTTGAGTGTAGAAGGCAACAACATAGTTTATTATGGCTTTAATACCAGCCCACAAAACAGCAAAGAATTAGAGGTTAATGCTGATGCAAGGTTTTGCAAGAAATGTAAAGAGCCCTATAGCTATAATTTGATAACTTACAATCATCTTGGAGACTTTTACTGCTCCGGTTGCGGTTATAGGCGACCCCAGTTAAAGTATGCAGTTACTGCAATCAGTGAGATGACTCCCTATTATTCTAAGATCTCCATCAATGATAGAAACATAATCATTGGCCAGCCCGGTGTTTATAATATCTATAACGGGCTATGCGCTTACTCTGTTTGTTCAGAACTGGGCGTTACTGATGAAGTAATATATGATTCCTTGAAAAATCAGAGCAGCCACTTCGGAAGACAAGAAACCCTTAATGTTGAGGGCAAGGAAGTGAAAATAGTCTTAGTTAAGAATCCTGCAGGATATAACCAAGCTCTAGACACTCTGAGCTTGGATAACAGAAACTTCAGTGCTGCTTTCTTACTTAATGACAATTATGCTGATGGGCGCGATATATCATGGATATGGGATGTTAATTTTGAGCAAGCCACCACTTTAAAGATCGATGATATCATCGTTGGTGGAGTAAGAGCTTATGATATGGCAATAAGACTTAAAATTGCAGGTTTTGACCCTGAAAGCTTTAAAATCTGCCACAGCTTTGAGAAAATAGTTGACAGCATAAAGTCATCAAAGAGTGATTTTATTTATATACTTGCCACTTATACTGCAATGATAGATTTTAGAAAATATCTTCATAGCAAAGGATATATTGAGAAACTATGGTAAGGAGGAAATACAATTGGAGTTGAACATATGCCACCTCTATCCCGATCTACTGAATGTATATGGCGACGTAGGTAATATTCTGATTTTAAAATACAGGGCAGAAAAAAGAGGAATAAAGGTAAATGTAATAAATTGTTCCATAGGCGACCCCTTTGAAGGTGAAAAATACGATATAGTATTTTTCGGAGGGGGACAGGACTATGAACAATCTATAGTTTCACCGGATTTAATTAATGAAAAAAAGGCTGCTCTTCAAAGCTATATAGAAAATAACGGTGTACTCCTTGCCATTTGCGGCGGATATCAGCTTTTGGGAAAATATTATACTACGCCCGAGGGCGAAAAGCTTGAGGGCTTAGGTATTTTGGATATCTATACCGAGGGTGGAGACACACGGTTTATAGGAAACACCGTAATCTACAATGAAGAATTTAATGAAACCTATGCAGGCTTTGAGAATCACTCCGGAAGAACCTATACAGGTGATTTAAAGCCTCTTGGTAAGACTCTCCTTGGTTATGGTAATAATGGTGAAGACGGCAAGGAAGGCTGTATATACAAAAATACCTTCTGCAGCTATTTCCATGGCTCCCTACTTTCAAAAAATCCAGAACTTGCAGACAGGCTATTGATGGCTGCTCTAAAAAACAGATATGGCTATGTAGACCTTACTCCTCTGGATGACAGCCTGGAGCTTCAAGCACGCCAACATATTATTAATAAGATTGAGAAGAAGTAACTCAAAAAAACTGCGTTTAGACGCAGTTTTTTTAATTGCCAATTGTCCATTACATTAAATATGCAAAAATCCTATTTATATATTATCCTTCTCTTAATCATCTCACGCTCTTCTTCTTCCGTTATGTCTTTGAAGGTTCTAAATACAAAGCCTTCATCCTTAAAAAATCTAATTATCTCCGGAAGGGCCTCCACTGTAGTGACTTTACTATTGGCATCGTGCATTAGAACAACTGCGAGTTTTTTATTCTTTGAGCTGCTAATTACACTGTTAACTATAATATTCATATCTACAACATTGGCACTTGCGTCCATTGAACTTACATTCCAGTCTACATATCTGATGGCATTATCCTTCAAGGCTTCTCTTATTTTTCTCAACTCTTCTTTGCGGCCAACACTATTATCAGAACCACCCGGCATTCTGATAAAAGCTGGAACAGTCTCTCCGGTTACATTCTGAATAGCCTCTATACAACTGTTAAGATCATGAAAATACTCATCAATATTTTTATAAATGGAATAATCATGAATATAGCAGTGAGGTAAAACAGCCATCCCGCTGTCTCTCATCCTCTTTATAATTTCAGAATTTTTTTCAACTAGTTCACCTATTATAAAAAAGGTTGCCCTTATATCATTTTTCTCTAATATATCCAAGATAGCCGTAGTATTCTTCTTTGTGGGACCATCGTCAAAAGTTAAGTATACCTCCTTTGGATATAAAGGCTGATTATTTCTTTTTTCAGGTATGCCGATATTCTTTTCATCATCAGAAGGAAAGACGGAAAAGGGGCTTAGACAAGCCACACTATTTCCAGTCTCTCTTTGTAAAATAGAAAAGTATCTAATAGCAAAAGCCATACTTACAATAAAAAAAGTAATTATAAAAAGGCTGAAGCTCATCATTTTTCTTTTATTACGATATAACATATATAATGACTTTTCATTATTCATAGCTTCCCCCTAACTATTGAACAATTTAACAATTGGTATTTTGTCCTATCATTATATATGTTTAGCATCTTTCCACAATTTAAAAGTGGTAAATTAATGTATTTATTTTTCGTAACCATTTGGATGTGATAAATGCCACTTCCAAGCGGTTTCGATTATGGTCTCAAGAGAATTATACTTAGGCTGCCAATTTAATTCTATAATAGCCTTTTGTGAGGATGCTACCAATACTGCTGGATCTCCTGCTCTTCTTGGTGCTACCTCCTCTTTTATATCTCTTCCTGTTACCTTTCTGGTAGCGTCTATAACCTCTTTTACAGAGAAGCCCTTACCGTTTCCAAGATTAAATATCGCACTTTCTCCACCATTTCTCATTCTGTTTAGAGCAAGAAGATGTGCATCAGCCAAGTCCATAACATGGATATAGTCTCTGATACAAGTGCCATCTGGGGTATCATAGTCGTCACCGAATATCATTATCTTTTCTCTTTGTCCTAGAGCTGCTTGAATTATCAATGGTATAAGATGACTTTCCGGTCTATGATCTTCTCCTATACTTCCATTTGGATGAGCCCCTGCAGCATTAAAGTACCTTAAGGCAGTGTACTTTATTCCATAGGCATTACTTGCCCACTTTAATACTTTTTCCACCATCAGTTTTGATTCACCATAGGGATTTGTTGGTACAGTTTTATCGTCCTCTTGTATCGGGATTCTGTCCGGCTCACCATATGTTGCAGCAGTTGAGGAAAACACGATATATTTTACATTGTGATCCCTCATAGTTTCTAAAAGAGTTATGGTTCCTCCAACATTGTTATTAAAATATTTCAATGGCTCTGTAACACTTTCACCAACCAGTGAATCAGCTGCAAAATCAATAACCGCTTCTATATTATTCTCAGAGAAAACCTTATCTAAAAATTCTCTGTCTCTTAGGTCACCTTCGTAAACTTTTCTTCCAGCTACAGCGTCTCTGTGTCCTTTTTGAAAATTATCTACTATTATAACATCCTCGCCATTCTCGATTAATTGGGCCACCATGTGACTTCCAATATAACCTGCTCCACCACATACTAATATTGCCATATTACAACCTCCTTAGAAAACCTTTTCTATTATATTCTATCACAAAACTGTGGAGATTTAAATATTTTTTTAAATTTATTATGGCCGTCTTATTTTTTTACCTTTATATCTAATTCTCCTGCTTCTGCTTCAATATATATATGGAAGTTATCATAGATTTCCCCGGAAATAATCTTCTTTGCTATATCTGTCTGCAAGGTTGTCTCTAGATATCGTCGCATAGGCCTTGCACCGTATAGGGGATCATAGCCTTCCTCCACCATAATATCTTTGGCTGCATCACTTATACTCAATGTAATATTTCTTTCTTTAAGCCTTATTTCAAACTCCTTTATAAATATATCTATTATTTTCTTCACCGACTCTTTTCCAAGAGGCTTGAATATGATAATATCATCAAGTCTGTTCAGGAACTCAGGTTTAAATCTTTCCTTCAGTTCTTCCATAACTTCACTTCTGGCAGACTCATCAACGTCTCCGTCAGCAATGTTGTCCAGTATATATTCACTTCCTATATTAGAGGTCATGATAATTATGCAGTTTTTAAAATCCACCACTTTGCCCTTATTGTCTGTAAGTCTGCCGTCATCAAGAATTTGAAGGAATATGTTAAAAACGTCGTGGTGAGCCTTTTCGATTTCATCAAATAATATTACGCTGTAGGGGTTTCTTCTTACTGCCTCTGTAAGTTGCCCTCCTTCTTCATAGCCTACATATCCGGGAGGTGCACCTATAAGCCTGGATACTGAGAACTTTTCCATATATTCAGACATATCTATTCGTATAATATTTTCCTCGCTGTCAAATAAATTTCTTGCCAAGGTTTTTGCTAATTCTGTCTTCCCTACACCTGTAGGTCCGAGGAAAATAAAGGACCCTACAGGCTTCTTTGCATCCTTTAAGCCAGCTCTTGCCCTAATAACTGCATTTGCTACGGAGACTACAGCTTCTTCCTGTCCAATTACCCGTTTTGAAAGTTCTTCCTCCAATCTCATGAGCTTTTGTCTTTCACTTTCTACCAGCTTAGATATAGGTATGTTAGTCCACTTCGAAATAATTTCAGATATTTCTGTTTCCGTAACCTCTTCCTTAAGCAAAGCCTCCTCGTAATTTTCTTTTATAACTTTTTCTTTTTCATTTATTTCTCGTTCAATTTCCGGAATTACACCATACTTATATTCCGCCACTTTGTTTAAATCATATTCTCGCTCAGCTTTCTCCAAGATTCCTCTTGCCTCATCCAATTTACTTTTTAAATTCCTTATTTCTGTGATATAAGTCTTTTCCTTTTCATACTTTGCGGTCATTTCCGCATCTTTGGCTTTTAATTCACTCAATTCCTTTTCAAGTGTTTTAGTGCGTTCTATTGAGGCATAATCCCTTTCCTTAGATAGAGCCTCTAATTCTATCTCCATCTGAAATATTCTTCTTCTCACAGCATCTAGTTCTGAGGGTAGGCTATCTATTTCTGACCTCAGCATGGCTCCTGCTTCGTCAATAAGGTCTATAGCCTTATCCGGAAGAAATCTGTCGGTTATATATCTGTGAGAGAGCTTGGCAGCTGCCACTATGGCAGAGTCATGAATTCTTATTCCGTGGTGGATTTCAAATCGCTCCTTCAAACCTCTTAATATGGAAACTGTGTCCTCTACCGTAGGTTCCTCTACTACCACCGGCTGAAACCTTCTCTCCAGCGCCTTATCCTTCTCTATGTATTTTCTATACTCATCAAAGGTTGTGGCTCCGATACAGTGAAGTTCGCCTCTGGCCAGCATAGGCTTTATCAAATTTCCAGCATCCATAGCACCGTCTGTCTTTCCGGCGCCAACGATGGTATGAATTTCATCAATAAATAATATTATTCTCCCTTCACTGCTCTCTACTTCCTTTAAAACAGCTTTGAGTCTCTCCTCAAACTCACCTCTGTATTTTGCTCCAGCAATTAATGAACCCATATCCAAAGAGAATATTATCTTATTTTTTAACCCCTCCGGAACATCACCCCGGACGATACGTTCAGCCAAACCTTCCACAATAGCGGTCTTACCCACCCCAGGCTCACCGATTAGTATAGGATTGTTCTTTGTTCTTCTTGAAAGAATTCTTATTGCTCTTCTTATCTCCTCATCTCTTCCTATGACAGGGTCCAACTTATGTCTTTTTGCTTCTTCCACAAGATTTCTGCCGTACTTTACCAGTGCCTCATAGGTACCTTCCGGATCTTGACTTTCGACCTTTTGATTCCCTCTGATTTCTCTTAAAGCTGTCAGCAAAGATTCTTTGGTAATTCCATATTGTTTTATTAGTCCACCTACAAATCCCTTTTTATCTACTTCCATGATGGACAATATTAAATGCTCAACACTGATATATAAATCTTTAAATTCACCAGCAATCTTATCAGCTTGAACCAATACTTCCTCAATTCTTCTGGTTGCATAAACTCCCGAGGTGCCTGCTCCCTCTCCCAGAACCTTTGGCATTCTATCCAATTCCGCCTTAACACTTTCTCCCATAGCCTTCAAATTGACGCCTAACTTACCAAAGATATTTGCTACTAAGCCTTCTTTATCATTTATGAGAGCACTGAATAAATGTATTACATCAACCTGTTGATGATTAAATCTGATAGCAGTCCCGTGGGCCTCTGACAAGGCCTGCTGAACTTTGATGGTCATCTTTTCTACATCCATGGTATCACCTCTCAAATAAATATACGATAAATAACATTATAAACTATTATTCTTACATATTCTACCTATAGTTCCCCCAGTTTTAACATTTTGTTTATTCTGTAATTTCCACAGGTTTTTCCAAATTATCATTATAATAGTCAATATAAAGCTTATTATCTTTGTCTAAAGTTGCATAATATATTTCATTGATGTTCTTTACCCCCATCATTTTTAACTGGCCTGTAAGCCAATTAACAGTGATATTACGCTTTTTTAAATTTTCATAGATGATTTTTCCAGTAACAATAATATCTGTGCTCAGTTCTTCTTGACTGGTTTTTAATTTTAAATCTTCTGTCGTAACATTTTCTTTTTCGGCTAGCTTTAAGACACTGAGCTCACCGGTAGTTTCTAGAATTCCATATTTTACATCAGTGATATTAAATATATCCTTTTTTCTTAATAGATGAACTAAATCATCAACCGTATAATGAAAGATTTCTAAATTTTTTTCAAGTATATGACCATCTTGAATCACCAATACAGGTTCACCTTGAATTATCTTAGAAATCTTTCTATTTTTCTTTGATAGGTAAGCCATAAACAAAGTCAATCCTCCAAACAAGAATAGTCCAATAATATGTCCCCAAGTTGACTGCCCCAAATCTGTGGCTACAGTTCCCGCAATTGAGCCAAAGGTAATACCATTGATATATTCATATACAGTAAGCTGTGCAACCTGCTGTCGTCCTATAATTCTTGTGATAAATAATATTGCAAAAAAAGCAATTAAGGTCTGAAGTACTATATCAATTAAATCGTTCATATAATCCACTCTTTCGTATATAATTTTTTTTTAATCCAATACTATAATAAGCATAATATATAAAATTATTCAGGAGGCCTCATCATGACATTAGCTGTAAAAGCTTTGTTAACACTGACTTTTATAATTTTTGTTATAACTTCATTATATTTTCTGCACAAGAAGAAAAAGATATGAAGTAAAAAGTAATAATATTTTGCTCCATTGATAATAATAACCTTAGTAAGTTGTTTAGGAAGTTGATAGTAATGACAATGGCTTGAAATGTTACGTAAGCCTTTATAAATTCAAAAGGATTTTTGCATTTAAAATACTGACACACTTAAAAGTACTTATACACTTAAGCCATATTTATTACGTTAGAAGGTGAAAGAAATATGCCAAGTAAGAAGAAATTCACTCCTACGCAACAAGAGTATCAGGATTTTGCTAAAGCCAGAGAACCTAAGCGCCCGGTTTTTAAAAATTGCTGCAGAGCCTTTTTAGTGGGAGGATTAATTTGCGTAATCGGTCAGCTTATACAATGGTTTTTCATTAGATACTTTAACTTTACAGAAGAAACTGCCGGAAATCCCACTGTGGCTGTTCTTATTTTTGTTTCTGTCTTGCTCACCGGTTTTGGAGTATTTGATCATATAGCTCAGTGGGCGGGAGCCGGTACTGCTATTCCTGTTACCGGCTTTGCAAATACTATGGCTTCAGCGGCTATCGAACATAGAACAGAAGGCTATGTCCTAGGTGTAGGCGGAAATATGTTTAAGCTTTCCGGGTCCGTTATTGTATTTGGAACCTTTGCCGCTTTTATAGTAGCAATTATTAAATTGACTATTAAGTGGTTGGGTGGGATGTAAATGCTGAAAGGTAAGCAAACATGGATCTTTGATTCAAAACCCACAATTATATCCTCCGCCGCTGTGGGTGGCCCCTTTGAAGCCAAGGGGGCTATAGCAGAAGATTTCGATGTGTTAAATGAAGATCTTTGGTTAGGCCAAGACAGCTTTGAAAAAGCTGAAAAGATGCTTTTAGAGCAGGCTTGTGAAACTGCTATTAATAAAGCAAATCTGAAAAAAGAAGATGTGCACTTTTTCATCAGTGGAGATCTAATGAATCAAATAATTTCTAGTAGTTTTGCCGCCCGGGATTTAGGAATTCCATTTCTAGGTGTCTTTGGCGCCTGCTCCAGTGCAATGGAAGGACTTGCATTGGCATCTTTGCTGGTGGATAGCGGAGCCGCCAACTATGTAATAGCCGCTGCATCCAGCCATAATGTGACAGCTGAAAAACAATTTAGGTATCCTACTGAGTATGGGGCCCAAAAGCCGCCCACTGCTCAATGGACAGTTACTGGAGCCGGAGCAGGCTTGGTAGCTAAACAGGGAAATGGTCCAAAAGTAACTGCTGCCACCATAGGAAAGGTAGTTGATATGGGGATTTCTGATCCATTTAATATGGGAGGTGCCATGGCGCCAGCTGCCGTTGATACTATAGAAACACATTTTAGAGAATTGGGTATGGGCCCTTCTTATTATGACTTGATTGCAACCGGCGATTTAGGACGGATTGGCCATAGGATAGCTGCTGATCTATTAGATAAGCATGGTTTGAAAATACCAAGTGAGATTTTTACCGATTGCGGATTACTAATATACAAAGAGGATCAGCCAGTGTTTGCCGGTGCCAGTGGCTGCGGCTGTTCTGCCACCGTTACTTACGGTCACTTCCTCAAACGTATGAAGAAAGGTGAATTAAAAAGGATATTAGTTATTGCTACTGGAGCATTACTATCACCACTGTCTTATCAGCAAAAGGAAAGTATTCCTTGTATTGCTCATGCAGTATCTATAGAAATGTGAAAACTGCGTATGAACGCAGTTTTCTTATTAATAATGATTAGTGAATTTTTACATAATGTTATTCCTTAACAACACTTTTCTAAACAGAGCGATATAACCCCAATACTAAGTATTACTAAGTAAATAAGCGGTACATCTACCAGATAAAAATTAATTTAACAAGATAACTTCTTATATCTATAATTTTTTTTCTAAGACCATGGCTAATGATAAGTACTTAATTGAATCATTAACTTGTCCTAATTTGTGGTACATATTTCCCAGTTCCAAGTATCTTTCATACCTTTCACGCTTATTGCCACATTTAAAAAGTGCATCTGTTGAAAGATTCATATACATTTCCGAAGAAACATAATCTCCAGACTTTTGTAATATAAGTGCTTTATAGTAATATGCTTTTTCAATAAAACGTATATTGTCTAACATAATTGCAATGTTTAGTGCTTCATCACAAATCTCCTGTGCCATATCAAGTATGTCATTTTCCACTAAGGTCCCTATACAGTTGAGCATATACTTTACCCTTTTCATCTCGTTATTTTTAGGATAAAGGCTTAATCCCTTCTCTATATATTTTAAAGCCAAATCTTTTAGCCCTTTATCCATCATACTGTTGGCAAAGTCTAGCATGGCAAGACAAGTACTTTCAGAATCCCCCTCATAGCTTTCATAAGTCTTCTTTTCAAAAGTTTCAAATTTATCCTTATGAATTCTAATATATAGTGCTGCAAGGATTTGATACATTTGACCTCTTTTGAACTTGTTTTCAACCTTTTCAATTAAGCCTTCCAATTGGGCCGCTAACTCATCAGCTACGGCATAGCTCTTTAGAGCTACATGGCAGCAAATTTCATCATAAATTACTGCCGCCAACAGCTCTGAGTCTCTCTCTGGGTTGTTCATCAAGCTTTCTCTCACACCATTGAAATAAGTTAATGCTTGACTATACTCCTTATTTTCATAGAAATACCTTCCCATATCTCTATTAAAAATAACATAGTTTGCTTCTAAAGCTGATTTATTGCAAATATCATAGTATCTTGATGTGATTGTCTGAAGCTTATATACTTGTTCATGTTCTAAATAGTATAAGAAAAGTAAATGCATCAGCTGACATGCTAAATCATAGTATTCATTATCTAGAGCATATTGAAGATTATATTCTATAGCCTCTTCATAGTTTTTTATATCTTTTCTCTTTACTAGAAGCTTTGTATTTCTTTCGATTTGTGACATAATACTTTCAGTTAGATAACTGTAATCTAAGTCTAATATATCTGCAATATATCGGAGGGTGTCTGGTTCAGCTATAATCTTATCATTTTCTATACAGCTCATTTTAGATACAGATAATCTTTCTCCACACAAATCTTTCAGAGTCAGCCCTTTATATATTCTGGCTCTTTTAATTTTCTCACCGGTAGCTAGTATTTCCATATATATATCCACCCTATCTACTAAATAAGTATAACCCAAAATTTATCTACTCTCTGATAACTCCTATCTCCTTAAAAATTTCAACTCCCTCATTAAGATATTTAGCAGCCTCTTTGTCCATTTTATTATCAATATAAAATTTCCCCAGTATAACAGAAATTTCAGCAGCCTGCTTTAATAAATCCATATTCTTGGCAAATTTAAGTGCTGTTAAGAGTGTATTCTCTGCTTCTTTAAGGTTGTTTTCCAATAAGTTAACCCTATATTTCAGTAAATAGTAGCTTATCAAGGAGTTATTATCTCCATCTTTGATATTGTCAATAATTTCAGCTAATACAATGTTACAATTTTCAACATCCTTTAATCTTATATAATTTTCACAGATATTGATTAATGTTACATTTAAGTTTGCATCATTATTCTTTTCTCTTATTTCCTTAGCTCTGTTAAGATGTTTAAAGGATTCCTCTATATTTTCAAATTCAAAAAATAGTTTTCCTAGATTATTTTCTATTTCTCCTACAAAAGCTATATCGTTCAATTCCTTAAAGACACTTAAAGTCTTCTTAGAGTATTTTATGGCATTTTCTATGTCACCTTTTTTACTATACTCTTCAGATAAGAGCATTAAAGTCTTTCCATACTCCCTTTTATTCTCCAAATGCTGAAATTTTTCCTTTGCTAAGAAAGAATAATTAATAGATTTTTCTATATTATCTAGTTTAAAATAAGTTAAAGCAGTATAATAGTAAATTTCAGCCATAAGGAAATCGTTTCCAACATCATTGTCAGTATAGGCCTTTTCAGCTTGTTGGAAATAGCTATTGGAGGAATGATAGGCCTTTAGTATATAGGTAATCTTTCCTAAATTTATAAATGTATTTATTATATCTTCATAGTAATTATACTTAATAAATACAACATTTGCAGACAAGAAAAATTGCTGAGCTGCTGCGTATTCCTCTCTTTTAACATGAATCTGACCCTTAAGGTAAAGATTCCTGGCCTTCCTATATTCTAAGTTATACTTTTCAGAATAATAGATGGACATTTCCAGATTCTGTTCTGCATAAGTTAAGTTACCGCTAATTACATTTGCTTCTGCTATATTCTCATAATATAAACAAATCTTCTCAGCCTGTGATTCCTCTGATTCCATCAAATACTCTACAGAAGTCTTTAATGTATCAGCAAGATATTCCAATAAGTCCATACTTGGATTTGATTTTCCGGATTCCACTAGAGAAATCTGTCCTGGAGTAATTCTGTCTCCAGCTAAATCCTTCAGCGTCATGTCCAGTTCTTTTCGTCTTCTTTTTATTTTTTCACCAAGAGATAATATTTCCATAATCACTCTTCCTTTACAAAGGTATATAAACAATATTAGAGATACAAAATCCCACTAATTTTTTACTTAGACTATAACTATATAGAATTACAGATAATATTAATTTTAATTCTATTAAATTATTATATAAATCTCAATATATTATATCATATTTATATTTCATCAAACACCATATTTCATTTATTTTTTCAAAATTTACAAAATTAAAAAACCTCGGCACACTACCGAGGCATTTTGTCTTACTTCGACATCTTTTTTATTCCGTAATACATTCCTTCAGCCATATCCATAACCATATCATCGAACTTCTTTATTCTTTTCCTAGTATCTCTTCCTAATTGTGGTGCAAACAACATGCTGACTGCAGCACCGATAATTGCTCCTGTAGTAATACCTCTAATATAACCCTTTCCCATATTTTACACTCTCCTTTATATATTTATCTATAATAATAGAATGTGCAAAAATTGTTATAATAAACTAGAGACTTTTTGGTAATATTTTCGGGTGGGTAGAAAGCAATTAATAATGAAATTCAGCTGTAGGCTGAATTTCTTCCATAATTGTCAATTGTCCATTGTCAACTTTCAATTAAGTAAACTGTTACTCTACAACGACTACTTTTGCTAAAGCCGTTTTATCTTTTATTATTTCTGTAAATTTATCTTTTATAGCCTGGCTTTTGACTAATATGTGCTTGCTTTTGAGCATTTTTTCCGTTACTCCGTTAAGCTCCATGGAGCCTGCGGATTTTGCAAATTCGTCTACCATCTCGTTGTATAAGTCACCCGTGTGGCTGTCAACTTTTACAAAATGTACCTTTATGCCATGATCTTTTATTATTTTATTAAATATTTCATAATATTGTCTTGATGACTCTTCACGGCGTTCCCAGAAGCCGGTAGCGTGGTAGCATACCCCTTCATAATCGTGAAAGATCGCTATTTCCTTAATATTGTTTTCTGCACAGTACTGAAGGGCTCTGATGGAAGCTTTCAGTTCTCCCCCAATCTGTCTTATGTGCTTATGACTGTCGTCCGCCGCAGCTCCGTTTTCAACATAGATGATAACATCCTCAGCAGTGATGACTAAACCATAGGAATATTTTCCGGTAGCTATATTAAAGCTGCCATCCACATATGCATGAGGCACATCTAAAGGATATTGATCTCTCCCCTTTCTCAGTATGGGGTCGGCCTCAGCGAGATATTGCTTAGCTTCCTCAATAGTTGTGAAGCTCTTATATTTTGCTCCTTTGACTCCCTTTATCAGGGACTCACATTGCCCCCAGGTTTCAACTATTAGGTTTACTATTTTTTCTCCTTTATCTCTATCAAAACCTTCTTTAATCGCATAGTACTTCTTCGGCATTTTTAACTGTCTCCTTTACCTCTGTTTCTATTTGAGCCTTATTTTTCTTTCTAAATTTACTTGCTATCCAACTATAACCCTTAACCACGTTGCTTGTTCCTATAGTCTTACAGATAAGATTTATCCCCTTCCTTATCATTAATATTATATCCTCACTTCCAGCCCAGTTATCTTTGATTATTTCTTCCGGCAGTTCACAGAGCATTTTATCTAATGCATAAAAAGCAATAGCCACATCATCTACCTTTCCCAAGATTGGCAGAAAATCCGGAACAATATCTATGGGAAGGGCAAAATAAGCAATTATGGATCCACATATTAATTTTACCTTAAGAGGTACTCTTTTATCCTTGAAAAGCCTTATAAAAAGAGCTAATATATCCGGTAGAAGCATCATGTACGGCATAAAACCCTTAAACTTTTCCGGCAGCTTGCTGTTTATTTCTTCTCTAAACTCTGTATATTGATCTTCAATAATTACAACTGCAGATTTCAAATTTTCTTTCTGTGATACAGGTTCATCAATCTTTTCCAAAATAGGTTGTCCTTTCAGGTTGAGACTAATTTTCTCAACTTCTATATACACCTTATTCTTATATAATTCTACAGTATGTAGTTTAAAGTCTAACTTAACAGGAAGCTTTTTCAAAATTGAAGGAATACTTAGCTTGATAATGCCCTTATCACTGGTAAGGCCATATTCCTTAAGAGTTTTAATCAGCTTGCTTAATACTAGATTTCTTATCCATTTGAAAACTGACAACTTTCCTATATGTACTTTCTCTATAGTAAGCAGTACTTCCTGCTTTCTGATGCTTACAATACTTACAGCTATGTCAAAATTCAACTTGATAAATTTTTTGTAACTTCCAGATATGTATATATGCTTGTTCACTTCTATTTTATCAATAATTAAATTAGGAACCTCTAAGAAATCCGTAATAATACTTTTTATGTCCTCAGAAGTAACAGTAAAGCTTGCACCACTTATATTCATGTTAAAACAACTCCTTAAAAAACACTATATGTTTAAAGTATACAATAAAATTGATCTATAGTGAAATTCTATTTTCACCATAAATTACATTAACAATTTTTATGAAGATCATTAGACAAGTTTTTTTAAATCTATATAATAATATTATGTAAACCAAATAGAAAGGGGTTTCAAAAACACTATGAATAAACATAAGAAAAAGTATATACTGATACCTATCATAACAGCTATCATTTCACTTGTAATTACGATTGCTATAAGTATAAATAAAGATTCAAAACTAGAGAAAACTTATTCTGACTTCAGTAAAGATATAGCTTCAGACAAAGTGGACACTGTTTACTTAACTAATTCTGCTAAAATAAAGATTTTACTTAAGGATGGTTCTGAATACAAGACTGACAATCCAAGAAGCTCATCCTTAAAAGAAACCCTACTTATTAGCGGAGTAAAAGTTGTTGAAAATGCTGGTAATAGCGCTATGGAAATACTTCCTCCGGTGGTTCTGGGATTATCTATGGTGGGTATTTTGGTCCTATTTGCCAGAGCTAATGGTGCAGCTTATAAGAAGTATTCTTCTGTAGATGCAATTGATGTAAACAGCACTGAAAATGCTAAGTATAGTTTTAAAAATGTTGCCGGTAATGAGGAGGCTAAAGAAAGTGTAAATGATGTGGTGGACTTTCTAAAGAATCCTCAAAAGTATGCTTCCTATGGTGCAAGAATGCCAAAGGGTATAATACTCTACGGCGAGCCTGGTACCGGTAAAACACTACTAGCTAAGGCTGTTGCCGGTGAAGCCAGTGTTCCTTTCTATGCTATGTCCGGTTCTGACTTTGTACAGGTCTATGTAGGGGTTGGTGCCAGCCGTATAAGAAGCCTATTTAAAAAAGCTAAAGCTCAGGGAAAGGCTGTTATATTTATAGATGAAATTGATGCCATCGGAAAGAAAAGAGATGCTAATAAGGCCGGTGGTTCAGATGAAAGGGATCAGACCTTAAATGCCTTATTAACCGAGATGTCAGGCTTTAATGATAACGATGGTATAGTTGTAATCGCTGCTACGAATAGATTGGACATGCTAGATTCTGCCCTGTTAAGGCCTGGTAGATTTGACAGACACATTGAAGTAACTCTGCCGGATGTAGCTGCCAGGGAGAAGATACTAAATTTACATCTTCAAGGCAAGCCTATTGGTGACATCAACGTAAAGGAATGGGCACAAAAAACTTCCTACTTCTCCGGTGCCAAGCTTGAAAGTTTAGTTAATGAAGCTGCAATATTAGCCTGTAAGGAAGATAGTAAATATATTAACGACAGCCATATGGATAAAGCCTTTTCCATAGTAGTTGCAGGCCATGAAAAAATGGATAGACAAGCTATAAAAGAAAAGGATAGAAGAATTACTGCTTACCACGAAGTGGGACACGCGTTGGTATCTCTATGTATGTTACCAGAGGATAAGGTTTCAAAGGTTACCATAATTCCTAGCACTAAGGGTGCCGGTGGCTATACCTTGAGTATACCTGCAGATCATATGTTTCATAATATGGAATATTTAAAGAGAAGGATCATGGTTCTGCTGGCCGGAAGAGTTGCAGAAGAAATCATATTCGGAAAAGATTACGTTACTACCGGAGCCTATAATGATATAAAACAAGCTACAAATATTGTAACTAAAATGGTTACCGAATATGGTATGGGTAGGACTTTAGGCCTATTAAGCCTTGATGAAATAAATAACTCCTTCAGTGCAAATCCAAATCAAATATTAGACGAATGTAAAACCTTAGTGGATAACCTGTATGAGGAAACAAAGCAATTATTACTAAAAGAAAGCGATAAACTTGAAACTATCACTCAGGTTCTATTGGAAAAGGAAACTCTTCTTTCTGAGGAACTTTACGCATTAGCCAACTAATATAGTTATTACTAAGTTAACTGCCCTTCATAAATATAAAAAAGCCCAAAGGTATCTATGCTATTATAGCAAAGTTACTTTGGGCTTTTTTATGTAGTGTTATTCTGTTTTCCTGGAAGCTTCGATAGCAGCAGTTATTAGTAAGCCTCCAAGCAAGCCTCCAATATGTGCAGCATTGTCTATGTTACTGATAGTAAAACCTAAGAATAAATTTGCCACAATAACTTGAAAGAAATGACTTAAAAAGTCCCTTCCAATCTTTTTTCTCATCCTGATACCATATACCACTGATGCTCCCATTAGGCCAAAAATAGCACCGGAAGCACCTACCCCCACTGAAGCAGGACTTGAAAATACATAGCTAAATACGGATCCAAAAATCCCAGACATAAAATAAATCAGTATAAACTTTCCATTGCCATAGATTTTTTCTATTAAAGTTCCAATCATTCTTAATGAGTACATATTTAGGGCTATATGCAGTAACCCACCATGTAAAAACATTGCCGTTACCAACCTGTAATACTCCCCTAAATCAATAAGAGGCGAGTATTTTGCACCAAAATTCAATAAAGTTGTTATATCTATGTTAAAAATATTTTTTGAAGCAATTGCTGTAATTATATACATAATTACGTTTATTACAATCAGACCATTGGTCACAGTCAACTTAGACTTAGGAGATGCTAACATTTGCTTCTGTTTATATTGCAGGTAGGTTAGTACCCCTTGAAGCACATTGGAGATCCCCATATAGTCAGCCACTTTGTAACTATCCACATCAATTTGAACCAAGGCAGTACTTACAATAAATCTGCTATTAATGACTGAATGGTCTTTTTCAACCATATCATCATGGATAGTGCCGCTGACGATAAAGCTGACTGCAACGCCTTTATTGCCCACATAGGAACTATTAAGGTATTGCTCAAACTTATCCCTTGCAAAATTAAAATTACGGGGTTCCGTAAAAATTGCAATCTCATCTACCTGACCTTGAGAGCCTTGAATCATCCAGATGGTTTCTCCCTCATTAGTCTCTGCAAGCTCATATACCCTATAATGACCACTGGATAAAAAGTAATTGATTAAATCTCTTTCAAAATTTTTTCTCAAATAATCACCATCCTTTATACGATAGCTTCTACTGTTAATGACTTTTCTTTAATCAAATCTATCTCATAGAAAGGTATTGGACTTTTAGTTTCCGTATCATATAATACTCTGATTATGGGTCTGTCAGGAAAATTCTTATTTTGCTTAATAACATACCCCTCCACACCGTTAGACAATCTTATGCAACACCCTAAGGGGTAAACTGAAAAAGTCTCTTTAAACTTCTTCACCACTTCATCTTCAAAAGCAGTCCCACTGCCGGCTAAAATAAGTTCATAAGATTCATTTGGCTTTAGCTTTTTTCTATAGCTCCTATCACTAGATACAGCGTCATACACATCACAAACACTTACCAGCTTTGCATATTTACTTATTTCCCATCCCTTTAACCCATATGGATAACCTCTGCCGTCCATTCTCTCATGATGCTGTTCAACTATATCAATAATACTTTTGGAAATTGAATAATTTTTTCTTAAAATTTCAGCTCCATAGGAGGGGTGTTTTCTTATTTGCATAAGCTCTTCCTCATTCAAAGCCCCGGTCTTATTTATTATATTACAGTTTATCTTTGTTTTTCCTATATCATGCAGCACTGCTCCAATTCCAAGGTCCTTCAGTTCTCTTTCCTTAAAGTTAAAGGCCAAACCCATATAGGCTGCCATAATACCGGTATCTATACTATGTAAATAGGTATAGTTATCATAGGTTTTTATATCACATAAACTACAGCTAACCACTCCATCATCAATTATGTAATCTATTAGCTCTTCTACTTTCCTTAAGGACTTGTTAAAATCTGCCCTACTGCAATTATTGATACCCTTCATTATCACAGACATATTTTTAATAGTATCTTTTTTTAATTCTAACAGTCTTTCATCTTCAACACAAATATCTTCCAGCCTATGATCCTCTATATATACATAAAAAACGCCTAATTCTCTTAGTTTATTAATATACTGGCTAGTTAACTTAACTCCTGCCCTGAGCAGTATCTTTCCGTCACTACTAAGGATGCTTTTTCCGAGTACTTCGCCATCACATACTCTGTTAATAAACTCCAACCTCATAGTTCACCTCATAAAAACATTGTTGGAATTTATTATACTACATTAACTTTCATTTTTCAGCTAATTATGATAAATTTCATCAAAATTCAAAGAGAGCCTGTGAAATTCACAAGCTCTTAAGTATAAAATAAAAGGTGATTAAATATATTAGTAATTTTCCATCATATCCAAGAGTTCTTCAAAGCGTCTAACGGTATCCTCTAATGGTTTTGGAGTAGTCATATCCACTCCGGCCTTCTTTAATATATTGATAGGATAATCGCTGCCTCCTGCTTTTAAAAATTCTGTATATCTTGCCACAGCACTTTCACCTTCTTGAAGAATAGCTCTTGCAAAGGAGCTGGCAGCAGCATAACCGGTAGCATATTGGTATACATAAAAATCTGAATAGAAATGAGGAATTCTTGACCATTCCATATCTATTTCCTTATCTACTACCATTTCAGGGCCAAAATATTTTACGTTTAGGTCATGCCATATCCTGCAAAAATCTTCTGAAGTAAGTGGATTTCCTGCTTCTATGCTCTCATGTGTAATCTTCTCAAATTCAGCAAACATAAGCTGTCTGAATACTGTTGTTCTTATTTGCTCCAACTCTTGATTGATCAAATAGAATCTCTTTTTCTCATCTTGTTCATTTTTTATAAGATGGTTTATTAATAATGCTTCATTTGTAGTAGAAGCTACCTCAGCACAGAATAAAGTATAATCAGCATAAATGAAGGGCTGAGTCTTTCTTGAATAGTAGGAGTGAATAGAGTGACCCATTTCATGAGCCAAAGTAGATACGTCATTCAACTCATAATTATAATTTAGTAAAACATAGGGCATTGTATCATAGCTTCCCCAGGAGTAAGCCCCACCTCGTTTACCCTTGTTTTCATATTTATCGATCCAACCACAATTTATGCCTTCATCAAAGATGCTTAAATACTCGCTTCCCAGAGGCTTTAGGCCTTCCTTTACCATAGCCACTGCATCATCAAATTCTATATGCTGCTTTTCTATTTCTACTAAAGGCACATATAAATCATACATATGGATTTCGTCAAGTCCCAGCAGTCTCTTTTTTATGCTTACATAACGGTGCAGGGCAGAGAGGTTTTTATTCATGGTTTCAATTGCATTGTTGTAAACCTCCAATGGTATGTCGTTGGGTTTTAAAGAACTTTCAAGTGCAGAACTATATTTTCTTATCTTTGCATTAAATATGAAGTTTTTCAAAGAGGATGTCAATGAAGCTGATAGGGTATTCTTATACTTCTCATAGGTGCCGAATAATGCCTTGAAGGCCTCTTCTCTAACCCTTCTATCTCTGCTTCTTATAAACTTTCCGTAATTTACTTCTGTAAGCTCTATCTCATTGCCATCTTCATCCTTTATAACAGGGAAAGTCATATCAGCATTTGTCAGCATGCTATAGATGTTATGAGGAGCTTCCAAGCAATCTGAAACACTGGCTAAAAGCTCTTCTTCTGCTTTACTTAATATATGCTGCTTAGCCTTTAATATGTCCTTCAGCATAAACTCATAAAGCTTTAGGTCTGGGTTTTGATCCAAAGCACTTTCTATTGTGCCGTCAGGTAATGATAAAATTTCCGGTACAAAAAAAGCTTCATAGCTCTTTAGTTCAGATAGGTAAGTATCTATCTTATCCTTTAAGCCCTGGTATTTAGTATTGGTTGTATCTTCATCATATTTCAAGTGAGCGTAAATAAATAATTTATCTGCCGCTCTTGATATTTTCTCACTAAGTCTTAAGTACTCCAACAGCTTATTGGGATCTGATAATTTACCAGCATATTCTTTTAGTTGAACAGCTTCATTTTTTAGTTTCATAAAATCCTCTTCCCATAATTCTGCTGAGGCATATATCTTACCTATATCCCATTTATCCTTTTCAGCAATCTCATCTCTTGTTTTTACCTTCTTTGTTTCTGCCATATTTCTTACCTCCTTACGGCTAAATATACTATTATTTAATGTGTGATTTATTCTTCTTTGTATTCCTCTTCTCTTCCTTTTATTGCTTCCATGGTGCCTTCTATACCTTCTTTTATTAATCTGCATAATATAGCAAGTTTTGATTCCATATCTACATAATCATCCACAAATTCAAACTTAATGAGCCATGTAGGATTATATTCATCATCTATAAACTCGATGTGGAAGCCGTTGTCCTCAAAACTATCTTCAGGAAAATTATCATATATGGCTGAGTATTCCCAATCCTCTACATCCTTTGCAGTATCAAAATAAATATGTACAATGTTATCCTGGCAGAAGGTCTTAGTGATATATTCAGCACCATCTTCTACCTTATAACTTCCAAGCTCCTTCGTGAGCATACCGGTTTCTTTATCCTTTTCCATAATAACTATTGATGAAAAATCCAAGTTATATCCTCTCCTTAATCAATATTTTGTCTTTTATGAATATATATTAAATATAGTTATCAATACAATCTTTAACCGGAGGTATCCATGAAAAAATTCATACCTGCAGTTATTATAATTACTCTTATTATTGTAATTTCTACCCTCTATTATAATTATGATACTTATAAAAAAAAGGATTTAACCTATGTAATAGAGCAAAGACTAACTAAAGGTATTTTCAACAGATATAAACTTAGCTCTATATCTACATATGAGTTAAACTACTCAGATGAAATACTGGCTATAGTACTGGTAAATGGAATAAAAAGTAAAGCACCCAACACTACCATAACCTATAAGGTGCTTTTAGAAAAACGTTCTAATGGCTCCTGGAAAGTTAAAGATATTTATACCATCAGATGATCTGTTTATTGACTTTTTTGCACTTTTCGCAAATACCCTTGATGCGCAATTCGTGCTCCATCATTGTAAAGCCAGTTTTTGTTTTAATAATTTCCTCCAGCATTTTAACAGGACAGTCCAGTTCGATGGACTTATGGCACAAACTACATTCTATTGTGTGCTTATGGTGTTCCTTTTTTATGGAATAACTATATCTTCTATCTCCCAGATCAAATTTTTCAACAATTCCGGTATCTTGAAAAACCTCAAGGGTCCTGTATACCGTGGATAAATTTATACTGTTGTCTCTTTCAACACATTTGTCATATATATACTCTGCACTTAACGCAGCATCAGCATCATTTAGGATCTCAAAAATAACCTTTCTTGCTAAGGTTATTTTTAATTTTTTGCTCTTTAATATTTCAAAGTTAGTCATAGTTAATCACCTTTACATATTCATTAAGAACATTATAACACAAAAAAATATGCTTACAAAAGTTTAGAAGCATATTAAATTTCTCAAATATTTTATATGGTAAGTTGATACAGTTGAAGTAGCTAACTTTGTCTAACTTATATATACAATTATGGATATATTTAAACCCTATGAACCCTGAATTACTGGATCATCCCATAAATATCATTCGCAGGCCGAAAATTATCAGTATTATTCCCCCAATATAATCTGCGTATCTTGCCACCAGTGAAATTTTATTTAGATATCTTGATATAATAAAAGCTGTAACACTTATTACAAAGGTAACAAGGCCAATTATCACGGTATATAGTAGGGTATTTTGAAAACTAACCATAGATCCAAACATGGTAAATCCAACCACTAAGGCATCTATGCTCACCGATGCCCCTAAGATTATGTACATTTTCCCAGTAAAAAGCAAACATTCTTGCTTTTCTTCAAATCCTTCCTTAACCATTAAAACTCCAACAATAAGTATTATTATACCACCAAATAAATGAGGTAGTGCTTTAATGTTATTGGTGAAATATATTCCTGCGTAACTCCCTACGAAGGAAAATAGAAATTGAAAAAAGCCAAAGGATAGGCAAAATATGAACTTATTCTTTAGTTTTACCCCTGGATTCAGTCCAATACTCAGAGCTACTCCAAAGGCATCCAAAGACAAGGCCAGAGCTATTAATGATAGGCTATAATATGTCACAGCAGCACAACCTTTCGAAATATCAATTTAATCACTTATTTAATCATAATAAATTTATATGCTGATAAAGTTTTTTTATTATATCTGAAAATATATAATTTAAAAGTTTTATTCTCCGAGAAATTAGTATAGTACATTTAGTTATTTTGTGTCGTTATATATATTTTTTCGTAAATATACTATACTTTTTGATTATTTTATGTATAATAATTAATGTGTTAAAAATTAAACTTATTTAATAAAATATTATCCTCGGAGGTTAAACAATGCGAAGATGTCTGATTGCTCAATCCGGTGGGCCAACTCCGGTTATTAATGCCAGTGTTGCCGGAGTTTTGATGGAGAATAAGCTCAATGGTTACTTTGACGAAATATATGGTGGTATAAACGGCATAGAGGGGATATTAAAAGAAAGATTGGTTGATCTTTCTGATATGGATGAAAATGCTATTAACAATTTAAAATATACTCCCTCTTCTGGTCTTGGTTCTTGCAGGTATAGGCTAAAATCCACTGGCGAATCTCCGGAAGAATATGAAAGATTTTTTAAGATATTGGACAAGTATCAGATTGACACCTTCTTTTATGTTGGTGGTAACGACTCCATGGACACTGTAAGCAAATTAAGCGGGTATGCTAAAGAGCATTCCATTGATAAAAAAATTCTTGGTATCCCAAAAACTATTGATAATGATTTGGTAATTACCGACCACTGCCCAGGCTTTGGAAGTGCAGCCAGGTTAATTGCCACTACAACTCTGGAGACTTACTTAGACTCAACAGTTTATTCCAACAACGGTATTTTTATATTGGAGACAATGGGCAGAGACACCGGTTGGCTTGCAGCCAGTTCTGTGTTAGCCACCATCAATGATAAACCAGTTGTAGACTTTATATATCTGCCTGAAAGAGCCTTTGACAAGAAGGCCTTCTTGAAGGATGTACAAAGGGTTTACAAGGAAAAGAAGCATGCTTATATCGTTGTCTCAGAGGGTTTAAAGGATTCTGAGGGCAAATATCTTTCTGAAATAGTACCTCATGGTGGTCACGATAATTTTGGACATGCTCAACTGGGTGGAGTTGCAGGTTACTTAAAATCCTTGATTATAGATTCCGGTATAACTTCAAGAGTAAAAACTCTTGAGTTAGGAGTTATACAGCGTTGTGGCATGCATATGGTTTCCAGTGTTGATATTGAGGAAGCATTTAGCGCCGGTAAAGCTGCAGTAAACTATGCTGTGGAAGGCTTTAGCGGCTATATGATTGGAGTAAGGCGTACCAATGACTTGCCATATGAATACGACTTTTTCCTGATAGACGCTTCAGAGGTATGCAATAAGATAAAGCATTTCCCCCTAGAGTGGATTTCAGCTTCCGGAAACTTTGTTACTGCAGAAGCTGTAGAATATTTACGTCCCCTAATCTATGGTGATAATTCTATCGAAATCAACGCTGTGGGCTTGCCAGTGTACTATAGCATAGATAAGAATAATCTTGTTACTAAATAGCAGTTCCTTTGAAGGCATCACTTGCTTTCATTTTGATACACATTTGTCCCAAGTAAAAGAGTTCAAAGCATAGGCCTTGAACTCTTTTACTCTTATTCTAAATTTATAGCTTCACATAAAAAATTCGGAGACTTTATATCTCCGAATTTTATTATCTTTAGAATATATGGAAGTTAACTACTAATGCAGCAAATACTATTGATACCATGGATAGTAACTTTATAAGTATATTGATAGCTGGCCCGGAAGTATCTTTGAATGGATCACCTACGGTGTCTCCAACTACTGCTGCCTTGTGGCAATCAGAACCCTTACCATTGAAGTTTCCTGCTTCGATATGCTTCTTAGCATTGTCCCAGGCTCCACCGGAGTTTGCCATCATAACTGCCAATACAAAACCGGAAATAGTAGCTCCTGCAAGTAGTCCACCGACTCCTTCTACACCAAGCAATACACCAATCAGTATTGGTATAATAATTGCCAAAAGTGCAGGTGCAAGCATTTCTTTCTGAGCAGCTTTTGTGCATATATCAACGCAGGTTGCATAGTCTGCCTCTGCTTTTCCTTCCATAAGTCCTTTTATTTCCTTAAACTGCCTTCTTACCTCAACAACGATCTTCTGTGCAGCCTTACCTACAGCATCCATAGTCAATGCTGCAAATACAAATGGAACTGCTGCACCTACGAATAGACCTATTAATACCTTTGGATCAAGTATTGAGAAGCTTAAATCAACACTCTTTCCAGCCTTTTCAGCTACTTCTAACACCTTATCTCTGTAAGAAGCTATAAGTGCAAGAGCTGTTAAAGCAGCGGATCCTATAGCAAAGCCCTTACCTGTAGCAGCTGTAGTGTTTCCTAAAGAATCCAAAGCATCTGTTCTTTCTCTGACTTCAGGCTTTTGATGGGTCATTTCTGCTATACCACCGGCATTGTCCGCAACAGGTCCATAAGCATCCGTAGCAAGAGTGATACCAAGGGTGCTAAGCATACCAACAGCTGCAACACCTATACCATAAAGTCCCATACTAGCATCATTTGCTCCACCAGCAAAGAAGTAACTTGCCAGAATAGCTACAGCAACGATTGCTACAGGTACTATTGTAGACAACATACCTAAAGATAAACCGCCGATTATTATTGTAGCTGGTCCGGTTTGTGAAGTTGATGCCAGCTTTCTAGTTGGCTTGTAGGTATCTGATGTAAAGTATTCTGTAGAGATACCAATAAGTATTCCTGCTGCAAGTCCACTTAGTATTGAGAAGTATACCCCTATTCTATCCATTCCCAGAACTCCTCTTACTAAGAAGAAGGATACTACAGCTATTATTAAACCACTTATGTTTGTACCTCTTCTTAAGGCTGCAAGAAGAACCTTTTGCTCAGCCTTTTCACCGGACTTAACGAAGAAAGTACCAATAACAGAAGCTAGTACACCAACTGCAGCCATAATCATTGGTATAGCAACACCTTCTACCCCAAGCTTAGCTGCAACGGCAAGAGCGGCGCTGGAAACTATAGATCCAACATAGGATTCGTACAAGTCTGCTCCCATACCTGCAACGTCCCCAACATTATCTCCTACGTTATCAGCAATAACTGCTGGGTTTCTTGGGTCATCTTCCGGAATACCGGCTTCAACTTTACCAACCAAGTCTGCTCCAACGTCTGCCGCCTTTGTGAAGATACCTCCACCAACACGGGCAAACAAGGCCATGGAGCTAGCACCCATACCAAAGGTAATCATAGCGCTGGTTATTTCAGCTATATGTCCTGGGCCATAATACCAATTTAATAAGTAATACCAAATACTAATATCCAGTAATCCCAAGCCTACTACTGTTAAGCCCATAACTGCACCACTGGAAAAAGCTACTCTTAGACCACGGTTTAAGCCGGCTTTTGCAGCATTGGTTGTCCTAGCATTTGCAGCAGTGGCTATTTTCATTCCAACAAAGCCTGATAGTCCTGAGAAAAAGCCTCCGGATAAAAAGGCAAAAGGAACGAAGAAGGTTAATAGATCAGCAAAGGCCATTATTAGAAGTATAACAAACATTACCGCAAAGAATATACCTACACCTGTATATTGCCTCTTTAAATACGCATTGGCACCTTTTCTTATTGCCAAAGCAATTTTTTTCATTTCCTCGGTTCCTTCGCTCTCCTTAAGTACGCTTTTTGCAAGATATACTGCAAAAAGTAACGCAATTATAGATCCGATCGGTGCTAGAATTAATAAATCCATGATAAACCCTCCCTAATATTGTTTATTGCATATAAGTACAAATTAATTGTACTTGATAAATTTGGGAATCACAACGTTTCCATAAACTCTTTTATGTCCAAAATGGCACTAATAACAGCTAAATTTTGATATTTCTAAATAGTTGTCCAACTTTTCTTAAAATTGCAACTTATATTTCTATTCTGAATAATGCAGTTAACGCCATTATTACCTCTGTTATATAACAGTTCCTAAAATAAATGTACCTAAATAAGCGCTGTTCTATCACATTCTTCATGCTCAAACCCATATTAATTTATCTTAATATTAATTTATAATTTACAATCTGGTAATAAAAAAAACTATTTACTATTTATTCAACAATTAATTATAATAAAAATATGGCATTGATGTGGTTCAATTTTTTACATGAAAAATTCATTAATGATTTAAAGTTTCAAAATGTGCTATCGGCCCACTAGTACAACATAGTATTATAATGCAATAAACTTATAATGGAGGTTATTTATATGGATATCGATAAGGATAAATTAGCGGCAAAAGAACTAGCATCTAAGTTAACAAAAAAGCAAAAAGCAGAGTATATATGGCAATATTATAAGTTGCATATTATAGTTGCTTTGTTTGTTATAATATGCATTATCAGCCTGGTTGTAGGAAAGATTAATGAAAAGGATAATCTTCTAAATGTTACAGTGTATGGGGCTGGTATAAATATAGACAACTTTGAGAAACTTTCGGAAAAAGCTTATGAAGAATTGATTGACGACAAACATAAAACTGATATGTTGATGTCTTTTGAAAATAGCTCTGGTGCAACCTCATATATGTCTAATCAAAAGATTACAGTGCAGATGGCCGCTGGTGAGTTGGATGTATTGATCCTTTCAAAGTCGGAATTTGAGCTGCTTGCATCCAATGGTGCTTTTATAGATATAAATGAACTGTCTGGTTTATTTTCAGAGACTTCTGAGAAGCTGAACTATGTGCTATATAAAGTTCCAGAGGCTGACACTACTGAAAAAGCCTACGGTATTGACTTGAGCAATTTTGCTATTTTTGATGAATTACAATATTCCGAGAAAGATCCGGTGCTAACAGTATTATCTAACAGTGAGAGAAAAGAGATGGCAGCTAAATTCATTGAATGGCTTTATAATCAAAAGTCATTATAATTTAGATTCTGTTATGCTCACTTTATACATTTTTTATAAGGCTATTATAAAACAAGCTATAATAGACTATAAGGTTATAATAAAACAAATCCTTTTTTTCAGATTTGTTTTATTATAACCTTTTTAATTACTTTTTATGATTCTTCTCAATTCACTTACCAACCTATCAACTTCTTTAGGCGTATTATATAAGCCAAAGCTCACTCTCACCATTCCAGGTTTTTTGTCATCTGGAAGTTTTTTGTAATATTTTATTTCCTGATCTGTTAATTTCAAAAGCCTCTGTATATAGGGCTGGGCACAAAAGCAACCATTTCTCACTCCAATCCCACTATCCTCGGAAAGAGCCTTAGCAATTTCTATATGTGGAATTCCCATAACAACAAAGGGAATAATACCTACCCTTTCAACGCAGCCATCATCGCAGCCATACAGCTTAAGAAATGGTAGCTGTTTTAACTTACTTAGGGTATAATCCATTAAGAGTTTTTCATTTTTTTTGATTTTGTCCATGCCTATTTTAGTTAATTGTTCAATGGCTGCTACAAGAGCTACCACTCCGATAATATTGGGACTTCCTGCTTCCTCCTTGGCCGGTGGATCATCCCAATATATATTTTTTCTCGTAACCACATGAACCGTCCCTCCACCCTTATATTCCGGTGCTCCATACTCAAAGCTCTTCTTAGGTCCAACAATTGCTCCGATACCGAAGGGGGCATACATTTTGTGGGCTGAAAATACCAGATAATCGATATGTTCCTCACTGTTGTCGCTCTTCATATCAATAGGAACATGGGGAACCAATTGTGCACCGTCTACGATAATCTTTGCTCCATGCTTATGCGCCAGCGTGGCGATTTTGTGAATGTCATTAATATAACCTGTAACATTTGAGGCTCCAGTAACTGTAACTAGCTTTACACGACCTCTGTACTTTCTCAACTTTTGTTCTAGATCTTCTAGTGATAACCTTCCTTCTTCATCAATTTCTACATAATCTACTATGCACTTATCTCGCCAAGGCAAATCGTTGGAGTGATGCTCCATCCATGTTGAAAGTACTACCCAATTTTTATCTTGTATCAGCCTATAAGAAAGCTTATTTAAACCTTCCGTTGCATTCTTTACAAATATTACAGTATTACTTTTCTCCTCAGCACCAACAAATTTTAAAACCTTAGCTCTGGCTTCCTCATATATTCTTGAAGATACCATCGACTTATATCCCATTCCTCTATGAATGGAGGAATACCAAGGGCAAAAACGGATTACAGAATTAACCACAGAAACAAATGGAGGCGTAGTTGCAGCATTATCAAAATTGATATACTTAACATACATGTCTCCTCTAACAGGTACTTCCTTATCTAACCCTACGATAAGCTTTCTGTATTGTTTGTTTAATTGCGCGGTACTCATTACACTCCACCTCTTAATTATTCTATTAAGGGACGGTTCATTCTGTGATAACTTGTTTCGACTTTAGGATACATACTTTCCTCATTAATTTCTTAGACTTGTATTTAGTGATTATATATTTTTTCATTTTATAGACACATCAATGACTTTATTAAATAACCCAAAACATTTCACAATTTCCATTTGATGTTCATATTATGTTAATGGAGTGCTTTTAATCTGTATTTTTAGCAAAGTTTTATCCCCCTTCTCTTTCATAGCCTCATTTTGTAGATAAAGAAGAGATAACATCTCGTTGTATATCTAATTTCAATCTATGTTTTCATATGCTTTATTAAAATTCAAAAGGAGTGGATATTATGTTCTATTGCCCTTACCAAAATTTTATGAGGGAAGCCGTACCTAAGGCCTTACCAACATATTATAGGTTATTAAATGCTATGCCAGATGCACCTGCTATTGATGTATATATCAATGGAAAGCTTACTGCATCAAACCTAAGATACGCAAACTTTACAAACTATTTTCAAACCCCAGGAGGGATTTACGAGATTAAGGTATATCCTGCTGGAAAAAAGACACCTATTCTAATCGAGACAAACCTACAACTAATGCCAAATTCAATCCACACTATTGCAGCAGTGCCTAATGGGGACGGTTCATTATTACCCATCTTAGAACCACTTTCTGGGCCAACTCCTGGTTATTCAATGGTTAGGTTTGCTCATCTTTCTTCAGAAGCACCAGCTGTTGATATAATCTTACCAGATGGTAAAATACTATTTAGTGATGTTGAATTTAAAGAAGTTACAGGCTATATACCTGTTCCAGCAGGTAATTATACAATACAAGCCAAAATAAGTGAAACTAATAACATCATTTTAATAGTTCCTAACATTAAACTGCAGCCAAATAAGATATATACTGTTTATGTTGTGGGAAAACCTCAAGGTACTCCTCCGCTTCAAGTACTTATTCCTTTGGATGGTTCAACTTATCTAAGGGATGACCATATTGGATATTAAGATTAAAAGTTGCTTAGCTTAATGGGGGACGGTTCATGAACATAAGGATGTTATATTCATGAACCGTCCCCTGTTTATTTTTTCGGCTAGCGGCAATAATTAAACTGAGGAGTGATAAAAATGCCAAGATGCGCAAGAGTTAAAAGCAATGAATATACCTACCATATTATCTGCCGTTCTATATCTGAAATAGATTTATTTCGTGATAACGATGATAAAGTTAGATACATGGAACTTATAAAGAAATATCAAACAATTTTCAATTTTAAAATATATGCTTATTGTTTAATGGATAATCATTTGCACATACTTCTTTTTTCCAATGGCTCTGATATTTCAAAGATTATGCATGGAATAAATCAAAGCTATTCCCAATATTATAACCACAAATATGCCAGACATGGTCATGTTTTTCAAGACAGATTTAAAAGTAAAGTTGTGGATAATGATCGATATATGTTTGTTTTATCGCTTTACATTCATAATAATGCCAAAGACCTAAAAGGTATTAAATCTATATATAAATACGAATTTTCATCTTTGCCTGTTTACCTTGGATTATCAAAAGACAGATATAACATTCTAGATCCTTCAGTAATTCTGACAAGGTTGAGCAAAGACAAGTTTAAAGCAATTAGTAGATACACCCTACTTGTAAATACTTTTAAACCATCTGAAGAAAATGTTGACAATTCTGAAGAATTTGATTATGAAATATATAATAATATCATTGAGTATAGAAGTGAAAAAGTTAAGGTAATTCAAGATATTGATAAACATAAAGTTATCGAATATTTATCAGAATTATTTTCAATGGACGCTTTTAATCTCCGTATAAAACATTTAAAATCTAATACTACATATAAAGCCTTGACTGTGATAATGCTCCGTGGCCTCTGTGATATGACCATTAAAGAAATTTGTGAATACCTAGGAGATGTCACCCAATCTCATATCTCAAAACTGTGTTCTAAGGGATATGAACTTAT
The DNA here is from genome assembly GCF_006351925.1 of Clostridium thermarum. Lineage (NCBI taxonomy): Bacteria > Bacillati > Bacillota > Clostridia > Eubacteriales > Clostridiaceae > Clostridium > Clostridium thermarum. The sequence goes on from NZ_CP040924.1 coordinate 2,831,679, forward strand.
AAACTCAAAGTATCAGTATATAATTAAGAATTTCATAGTTATGCATACTCCTGCGTAATATACAAATATAAAATGGCTTTGGTGTAATCGAAAATATAGCCCTTTACAAAATAACTATTAATTTTAAATTTTTTATAATTTTTATACACTTTAAATTTATATGCTAATTGTACAAGCCCTACTTACCATATTATAGCCTCATTCCTCAATTAACCTATATTATCTAATATAGATCTTCATATAAAAAAGGAAAAGCTTTATTCAGCAATTCATTTTTCTACAATATACTTCATTATGCCTTATTTCAATGATATTTCTAGGATCAAGACCTACAGTTATCTCATCTAGAATAATTATTTGTGTATCCCATATAATTATTTGAGCAAGGCCAATTATCTGCTTATCCAACTTTGCTAGGTTTCTTGTAAGTCTATCGTTTACTTGCATGATATTAACTAATTCCATGATTTTATCAAGACTTGGCTTAACTTCATTAGATTTTCCTTTTTTAAGTTTTGAAATAACCTTTAAATACTTATAGATAGTCAATTCCATGTAAAGTGTAGGCATTACAGATAAAGAACTACTTTTTTCTTCACCGTTTTCGGCTTGTCTAATATATCAATATCCTCAAGCTCTACGGTACCTTCATGTGTTGACATGTATCCAGTTAAAATATTCATAGTAATAAACTTTCCAGTACCGTTCAGCTCCATCATCTCTAAGATTTCTCATTTATTTTACTATTAATTCAAATTACATAGGTCAGAGTATTATCCATATCTTAGTGACATTTTCAATCTGTATCACTTATTCACACCCCAATATAATTAATTTTACGAATAGCCTAATTTATTCCAATGAATTTGTTAAATTTCTATTCCGCATAAAAAAATACAGCTTAGTTCACTATGAAGGGGGAAATCATAGTAAACTAAGCTGTATCCTAATATCTATATTAATTTAATTCCTCGTATTCTACATCTACAATACTAGACTTATAGTTAGTATAATAATTGAAATTCACTTTTTCACTCTCAATGGATTCAAATTCATTGTTTGATTTCTTCCAACTTCTTGTTTGCTTATGTTCATGAACCGTCCCCATTATTTTGCCTATTATCCACTTTATTGCCCATATAATAAATATAACAGGAACAGCATAAACCAACACTTGAAACACTGCACCAAGTAACAACACTGGTCCCAAAGCAATAGCTATATAAGTAACTATATCTTTAAATTTATATGTCATGCTATTTTACATCCTTTCTTTCTTTAAATGGATATCACTTGTACCATTTTCAAAAATACTTATACGCAATATGCATCTTGTATGTATTTATTATAACATGTTCAATATAATACAGTATTAATTATTATTTAAGAAGGTATTAACAATTAATGAATTTTTTTAATTTACAGATTTTAGCTAACCTCTCCTAGTTTACTTGAAATAAAACAAACACATCAAAGTACTCACTGAGACTCTGACGTGTATATCATTGTTTATATCTATATTATAATAAGTTTATTCAGCAGCATTGAGTTCTGCAATTAAAAACATAGTCTTCATTCCCAATGAAGTAAATTTCTCCTCATATTCCGTAACTACATTTTCTTTAAATTCGCTTTTATGAAGATCATAGGTTATATACTTGATTGTAAATCCACTTTCCTCAAAATAAACTTGAGAATCCGTAAAAAGCCCTTCGTCATCAGTTTTAAACCAAATCTGAGAACCTGGTTTCAAAAAGCCTTTGTAGATATTCAGAAAATTATTGTGGGTTAGTCTTCTCTTATTATGTCTAAGCTTTGGCCAGGGATTACAAAAGTTTATATAGATCTTATCAACCTCATCCTTATCAAATAGTTCTCCCACCCAAGCTATATTCATAGGTATCAGCCTTACATTAGGCAATTCCTTTTCTGCTACCTTTCTAAGAGCATATATCAATACTTCATCCTTTAAGTCTATGCCTATATAATTTATTTCACTATGGTTTTCAGCCTTAGTAGTAATGAACCGTCCCCTACCACAGCCCAACTCCAAATGAAGGGGATTATCGTTGCCGAAAACTTCCTTCCACTTTCCCTTGAACTGTTTTGGTTCTGTGATTACATAATCACTACTCTCCATCTCAGGTCTTGCCCACCATTTTTTCCTTAGTCTCATTTTATATACCTCCGCAATATCTCTGTGCAGTTATAGATTTTTATATCACTAGTTGAAATTGAGTCTGCCTATGGGATATATATATTATACAATTTTCATAACAATTAATATAGTTATTTTATATAAAACTTATTATATATATCTCATTTTATATAAAACTTATTCTGTATAAAAGCTCCATTATATAAAGCTTCCCACAGATTTATTATTTTTAAATTTGTAAGCTGCGATGGTTGAGAACATTATTGCAAAGGCTATCAAAATTCCCAGATTTACTAGTATTTCATTTAAGCTGGATCCAGTCTGAAGGCTTTCTATAGCTTTGAGCGCCCACCGTTGAGGCATAAAATCTGATACTCTTTGTAACACCTGGGGCATAAAACTCACCGGCCAGAAGCAACCACCCAACATACAGGTTGGAGTAGTCACCAAGGTAGCAAGACTTGCCGATTGTGCCGTGCTCTGTGAGAAGGCAATTATCACCATTCCCATAGATATCGATACCAATCCGAAAAACAGAAGTACAATAACCAGATATAAAGTGCCAATTCCGGAATTCATATTTAAAACATGGTTTATGGTTATTGCCACTATGGCAGCCTGAATGGCTACTATAATTAAATTGGCTAAGGTATTTCCAAAAACTACAGCCTTGGAGCTCACCGGTGCAGTTTGTACTCTGTAGAAGGTTTTACCCTGCTTTTCCTTTATTATAAGACTTGAAGTTATTGTAGCGGCATACATCATGAACATAATCAGCATACCTAGAGATCTACTTGTAGTTTGCCTGCTTATGGATACATCCTCTACTTTTCCTATGCTTAGCTTAATGTTTCCATCCATGTATCCATCCAATATATTCCTGAATACCTCTCTTCTACCTTCTGAAGCTTTCCCTATAATCATTAAATTTTCAATAAACATATTTGTAAAGTTTTCTATCCATATGGTAGTGTCTTCGCCCTTGATAGTTTTCATACTTACCTTTGCCGATTTTCCCTTATAGAGTTTTTCACTGAAATCCGTTGGTATAATTATCACACAGTCAACCTTTTGAGACTGTACCAAATCATTTATCCCTTCTTCATTAACTTCAATAGCTTTAAATTTTTCTACCGCTGCTATATTTGATGCTAATTCACTGCCTAGCTTCCCTTGATCTTGATTATAAATCCCTATCCTGATGGTGCCGGAAGAGGCATTGCTAAAGAGAAACATCATAGCAAGAGTAATTGTTACTGGTATTATAATAAACAATATAATATTACTCTTTTTTCTGAATATAATTTTAAGGGTATTGGCTGCTATTAGGAAAATTTCTCTCATTACGCTTCCTCCTTTCTAAATAGCAGTACACAGAGGGTTATTGTAATAATTATTGATATAATATTTATTGCCAGTGTAGTTGAAACAGCGCTGTAATCATTATTATAGATTATATTGAGGATGGCTCTGTTAACCCATCTTATAGGTGATATATTTGCAACCTTTAGCAAGGCTTCACTGCCAATATCTTCGATATTCATATATCCACCGCCTAAAAACGCAAAAGCTGGTATTACAGTATTCAATATACCATTGGCGGCTGATTCTCTTTTGAACAAAAGGGCCACTGCTGCTCCCAGAGAAATAAAAGCCATTGTCTCTGTAATCAGAATTATAGCAACGGTTAAAATATCTTCTCCCCAATTTGCCTTTAATATAAATTTACTTGCTAGGATTACCATTGTTAACTGCAGAATTGTGGACACAATTGTTCCAAGCATTTTCCCTATCAGCAGCTTATTCTTCGTTATTGGTGCAATCAACAGCCGGTTTTCTGTTTTTCTTGTCTTTTCAGATAAAATTGAATTCATTCCTGCCATTGAACTATACATTATAATCAAGCTGACCATGGTTACGGCATAGTAGTCTATGGCTCTTGGTGCCTTTTTCTTGTCTAGAGTTGTTATTTCAACGGCATTCTCATTCTCTGAGCTAAGCACATACTGAGCGGCTTCCGGCTTATATTTTACAATCTCGCTCATAAGGTTAAATTTATCTATAAAAACCTTTAAACCCGACTCAACAATATTTGCTTCCAGGTCTAACTTTTCATTCTTATATATGATTATCTCATCATCTTTTAATACGACATAACAGGAGTACTTACCAGCTTTAATGCTGTCCAAAGCACTAGTTTCATCCAGAGTTTCTTCAAAAGTCATGCCATTTTCCTTAAGGGCTTCTACTAACTGCTTAAAACCTTCTGCAACTGCTTGTCGGGTCTCATTTTTGTAGAGCACCTTGGCTTTAATCTTTGTAATTTCACCCTCTCCAAAGATCCCTGAAAAGGCTGTACCTAAAATTATCATCAGCACCAATGCGAAAAGCGTCATTAGTAAAGTGCCCTTTATATCTCTAAAATTCTGCTTAATTTCCTTTAGCATTATGTTCAGCAGCATTTATACCTCCCCCCTTTAATCCCGGAGCTTTCTGCCGGTAAGAGTCAAGAACACAGTTTCTAAATCCGGCACCTTGCTTTCAACATTTTTGATAGCAATTTTTTTATTTGAAAGATAAAGTATGACCTTATCCAAATTATTTATTTCCTTATGTGAGTTTATCTTTATAATATTTTCATCTATAACTACACTCATAACTCCTTGAATTGCCTTTATCTCTTCTTCCTTTACTCTATCTGTAGAGTCAACAGTTATATAGAAGGAATTCTTGTCTGTAATAATTGCCTTCAGTTCTTCCTTAGTACCTTCTGCAATAAGCTTACCATGATCTATAATTCCTATTCTGCTGCATATCTCCTCTACTTCCTCCATATAATGGCTGGTATATATAACAGTACATCCCATAGAATTTAACTGTTTCACTGAGTGCAGTATATGGTTTCTCGATTGAGGATCTATGCCTACTGTAGGTTCGTCCATTATTATCAATCTGGGTCTGTGAGCTATGGCACAGGCTATATTCAGTCTTCTCTTCATACCACCAGAAAACTGTTTGGGAAATTCTTTTGCCTTTTCTGTAAGGCCTACAAAGCCTAAAGCCTGCATAACGCTTTGCTTAAGCGCCTGTCCTCTCATTCCATAAAGACTGGCAAAAAAGCTTACATTTTCATAGGCGGTTAAATCTTCATATAGCCAGGTCCTGTGGCACAATTCCAATATACTTCTTAATTTCATTGGAGTGCTTAGCCATATCCTTCTCAAAGATTTCGATTGAACCATTATCTTTGTTTAGTAATCCACTAATGATATTAATGGTTGTACTTTTTCCAGCTCCGTTCGGTCCCAAAAGTCCGTAGATTTCCCCTTCAAATATAGACAAAGTTAGATTATCTACTGCCACTAGGTCCTTGAATTTCTTTGTAAGTTTATTAATATTAACTATCTTCATAAATTCTTCCTCCCTAAAAACTATCTTTCATTAATCATATTATATAAAAAAATATGACCTCCCTATAGTAAAGAAAGTCATATTCTCCTATGACAAAAGTCATACTTTACCGCCTTTTAAGTAATAGATAGCTATTTGTGTTCTATGTTCAAGACCGGTTTTGTCCAATATTGAAGTAATATAATTTTTTACTGTTCCCTCTGATATAAAAAGCTTCTTTGCAATTTCCTTGTTGGATAAGCCTTCTGCCACCGCTTTGATTATATCTATTTCCCGTTCTGTAAAGTCCCTAAGATCAGGCTTAGAATCCTTCTGGTTCCTAAGCTCCTGCTTCATTTTGTCTAAAACAGCATCCTGCATAACGCTATTTCCGGAATATACTACCTTTATTGCTTCTTTAATTTTATCCGGAGTATTGTTCTTAAGCAGATAGCCTTTTGCTCCATTGTTAAGTGCATCCATGATGTAATCATCATGATCAAAAGTTGTCAGGATCAATACCCTTACATTTGTGGAAGTGGTTATTTCCCTTGTAGCTTGCACCCCATCCATTACCGGCATTTGGACGTCTATCAGTGCCACATCCACGGGGTTTTCCCTGCAAAACCTCACAGCCTCTTGTCCATTACTAACACAGGCTTCTACGGAGAACTCCTCATCCATACCCAAAATTATCTTTAAACTTTCCCTTATTAAAGGATCGTCATCCGCTATTAACAATTTTATTTTCATTTATCCTCACCTACATTAATTATTCGCAACAGGTATAAGCATTATTATTGAAAATCCTCTGCTTCCGTCCACTATAAATTTTCCCTTTAGGGCAGCACATCTGTCTTCCATTCCCTGAAGGCCTAAACCTTTTTTAATTGTCAAGACTCCTACCCCATTATCCCTGTATTCCACCTTCAATATTTTATTTAAAACTTCTATAGATATTACCATACTTAGTGCCTTGGAATATTTCACTGCATTAGTGAGTGCTTCCACCGCATTATCGTAAATGCAGCTCCATTGTTCCGTACTTATTTTATTTATATCTCCACCATAAGTAAGCTTTATATCCAAGGTACTCTTTCTTTTGAATTCATCAATAAACAGTTTCAGCTTATTTATGCCAATCTGTTCCCTTGGAGGCTTTATATTCCTTAGAGTAAATCTTATATCGTCCATACCGTTCCTGAGAGATTCAATAGCACTTTGCAATATGAACAGTGCCTTATCCTTGTCCTTATCCAAAAGCAGCTTCACCGCCTCTAGCTGCATGACACTGCCTGTTATAGCATGTCCTAGACTGTCATGTATTTCTTGGGCAATAATATTTCTTTCTTCCAACTGTTTTGCATATATCAACTGCCCTTTATATTCTTCCTCTATTATGGTTAACTTGCAAAGCTTATCTTTTTCTTGTCTCAAGGCATCTATTTGTTTATTCATATCTCTGAATCTATTTTCAGTCCTTAAGCATATATATATGATTATACAGCTTAGAGACGCTATCAATATGTAATTCTTTAATATCACCGCCTCCAAAGTAAAAGCAGGTATTAGAAGAAATAAAATTGAATAAAAAACAGATTTAAAATACAAGGCTGAAAGTTCCGATAGGTTGGGGATTAACAATAATATAAACACACTAGAAGTGTAGTATGACAAGTGTATACAAAGTACAATAGAAATTATCACTGCGACCAGTTTAATTAGCTCTGAATTTATCACATAAATTGCTACATTAATAGTGACATATATAACAAGCAGAGCCACAATAACTGCAGCCCTGTATCCTTTGCCTTCTATATACGATACTATACAGTAAATCAATATTATGAACTTATTGAATAGTATATAGTTATTCATAAACTAAAACCCTCATACTACTTTTCAACTAACCAAACAAAATACTAGTTACATTTATAAACTTTGAATATATAAAACCTGCTGGTACCCCAACTAGATAATCCGATAATGGAGTTGCCAGAAAAACTATCAGAATTAATAATTCGTATTTATAGATTTTATAGCTGATCCTATTGAATGTTGAAGGAAATAGGTCCGCCAGTACATGGTAACCATCCAAACCTGGTATCGGAAGTAGATTAAAAATAAACAATACAATATTTAAAAGAATAATATAATTTATTATTTGGCCAATTATATTAGCAATAATGGCATTGGGAATCACATCCCAGATATACTTGTAGTAAATAATCAAAATAGGCAAAAATACTATCGCAACTAGGATATTTGCTATAGGTCCTGCTAATGCTACCTTTAAATGATCCTTATAATAATTTCTAAGGGCAGAGGGATTTGTTTGTACCGGCTTTGCCCATCCAAAGCCAGCTACCAATATCATTAAAAAACCGATGGGATCAATATGGGCTATCGGATTAAAGGTCAGCCTTCCTTGGAATCTTGGAGTTTTATCTCCTAATTTATCTGCTACAATAGCGTGAGCATACTCATGAAAAGTAAATGCTATCAATAAGGCTGGTATTCGTAGTACTAAATTAAGTAATTTATCAGTAGTCATTTATTTTCCTCCTTGTTAAATTCTATTTTTCTAAGTTCATTATCCTTTGCCGTAAAGACTCCGCCTTTAAAAAACTCCATAAATTTACCAGAATAAGTGAAGACAGCTTTGCTTTTAAGCTCTGTAATCTTTCCTTCTAAGACATTATTGGCGTATATGTTTCCTTCCCCATCTATATAAATATCTTCAGCATCTATATCCTCTTCAACCTCCAAAGCAATCCAGTCATCCTCTGTACCTAACTGCTTATAATATATCTGCTTTTTACCTTCCAAGTCCATATCAAACAGATACAAATTGCCTAAAGAATCTACATCAATAATAGTTGAGGTTGGACTAATTAAATCTATAGGATTTTTATTGCCGGTGATATAATATTTTTTACTGGTTTTGTCCTGATATATAACTCTCTTTTCTTTGATCAGGTATGTCATGGTTCCGATATTTCTTGTAGTTGCGCTTAGCTTGCTTATTTCCTCTCCAACATAAAATAGGTCAGCTCTTCCCCCTCCATTAACCACTTTTAATACTAAATCCTCAGCCTCTCCAAAGTCTACAGCATCAATAACAATATCATGACCGAGCCAGCTTAGGTCCTTAAAATCTTCCTGCAAGCCTAAGTCAGCATCATAGATTGTAAGCTTAAGTTTTGCCGCCCCATTTGCAGTACTTTGCTCAGCCAAAATCATTTTATTACTGTCATTATACCATCTATATAGGCTTAGAGTTTGTCCATCTTTAAATTCTATCCTTTTTCTCATTGATGTTTCTATATCTATAATGTATAGTGTATCTTTTGAATAATATGAACAGTACTTTCCATCAAAGGAGGATTGAAATTCATGAATATTCTCCGGTATCAATATCTTCATTTCATCCTGAATAGTAGGGACTTCTGCCTTAAAAACACTTCTGGAACCAAGCATAAAGTTATTTATATAGATTAGTATTCCTAATTGGGCAATAATCGCAATAACTACAAATACACCTAACCTTTTTAAAGTCTTCATACAGTCCTCCTATTATATGCTATCATTATAACTATTATAACAGAGTAAATATAGTTACACCACTTCATTATTTTGTCAAAATGATTTTCTGTATTTATAGTAAAAAAATAAAGAACAGCTCTAAAGTACTGTTCTCAAAATAAGTATTTAATAAAAATGAACATGGATTTATTAAACTTTGTTAATTGTTTAACATATTTATTTTATCATAAATTTACATTATATCAAGCAGTTTCAACAAATTTATTAGAATTATTTATTGTACTTAACTTACTACTAACAAATTAAGTAAAAATAATGTATAATTAAATGTAGTTGAATTAATTTGATTTAACCTATGTGACAACATTCATTATTACCATGTAATTAATTTTGACAAACAATTAATATCGTAATATAATGAAGTAAAGAATATAATATAGGGATGGTGCGTATGGACAGCATAACGTGTATTTTTAGAGAAAAAAAATTAAAATTAACCCCTCAGCGTATTGCCGTTTATAAATATTTAAAGTCAACTCACGAACACCCTTCTGCAGAGGTAATTTATAAGGCATTGCAGCCTTCATATCCAACAATGAGCCTGGCAACAGTTTATAAGGCTTTAAAGACCCTTGTGGAAGTTAAATTAGTTCAAGAAATAAATTTAGGCGAAGGCAATTTCAGATATGACGGAAATGTTGTTCCGCATCCTCATGTACAGTGTATGAACTGTGGTATAGTTGGTGATGTAGAAGGTATAAACTATGAAAATCTTAATACCCAAATTGAGGAACGTACACAATTTGAAATACTATCAAACCAAATTTACTTCTACGGATTATGTCCTAATTGCAAAAATAAATAAATTTTAAAAGGCTCTATTCACCGTTATGAATAGAGCCTTGTTATTTTAATTTATTCCTGCTTACAAATCTTATTTATTATTTCTTCCCATTCCTTGCCGGTGTATTTACCTTTAAGAATATTGATGACCGCCGACTCAATATATGGGTGAAGTTTTTCCGGAAAATTATGCAGATAAAATATACTATTACTGTCTGCTCTTTGAAGATGATCAGCAATGTCCTTCTGAAGGCCTTCTTTCCATAGTTCTTCGTTCACTGCTTTATTGGCAGTTACATATCCTGATTCAGCCAACTTTTTCTGTGTCTTTTCATCATACATAAATTCCAAAAGTTCATTAACAGCCTCTTCGTTCTTACTGTTTGCTGGAGTACTTATTACTGCATTAACAAGTACAGGTATATTATTCTTGGTTTCACTTATGTTGTAGTCTTTCAGTATATTCAACTTAGCTTCCTTCATTTCCTTTGTCACATTTGAAACTGCTATCATTACAGGTACATCACCGACTATAACTCTCTGTATAGTACTCTCTGTAGCTGCTTCAAAGGTATCTTCCTTCACATATCCCTGTTTCACTATGTTATATAAGCTGTCAAAAACCTGTTGAAAGGGAACTTTAGAATAGCCCTCATTACTGCATCCGAAGGCAGCTTCTATTTTACTGGCATCCATGGTATTGCTCACAATTACAGCGGGCACTATGTTTTTTATTTCCACCTCTTCCGCTAATAGTACCGGCACCTTTGAACCCGTATCAGTTAGCTTTTTTACTGTTTCCATTAATCCTTTCATATCCTCCGGAGGCGCTATGTTTAATTTGCTTAGAGCTTCTTGGTTGTATATAACTTCAACTGTGTTGGGCATAATACCTATACCAAAATACTTATCGCCAATTCTTCCATAGGCCCCCATAATATTATAATACTTATCGGATATGTTATTTTTACTATAAAAGTCTCCCATTTCTTTTAGTAGACCTTTTTTACTAAGTTCAATCATCTTTTCTCTTGAAACTACAAGAATATCTATACTTCCTTTTACTATATCTTCCTCAAGTTTATTTTCTCCTAGTGGACTGTTGAAAGTAATTTCCACATCTTTTTTTTCCTTTTGGTAATCGTCTAAGAAAGTTCTGATTATATCTAGAGTTCCCCTATCTTTAACCTCAATATATGCATTTAACTTTTGCTTATTCTCACCTTCACTGCTGCCTTTACTTTTTCTTGCACAGGCAGCAGTATTAAATATAGTAATAATCATTATAATGAAAATCATAACTGATTTTAACTTTGATATTCGCATTTTATCACCTCCGAAGGAAAAGGCTATTATATATTTTAGTGTATGTAAATTAATTAAATATATAAATGAAACATATACTTTACTGGAGGTGTTTTTAATGAAATTAAGGGTATTATTTCTAAAGAAAATACATATTCTATACTTAATTCTCACTATACTAATATTAAGCTTTTCTACAATCTTATTGTTAAGAAAGGATGATGAGAGTGTCTTCGTAAGCGTTGGGGAAAAAACATTGATAAAAGCTGATTTAACCGGAGATGGTAAAGAAGATATACTTTATATTAATACAGAAAATGATAAATATTATCTTCAAGTTAATTCTAACAATAAGAGTTTTTATTTAAATCCGGATAGAAAAATAAATTCCATGGGTTATTATTATCCCTTTTATCCTATGAAGGTAAATTTATTAGATATAAATAGAGATAAGGTCCCTGAAATTTTCTTACAGTCAAGTGAAAAAGGAAGTAGTATACAACATATTTTTACTTGGGATGGTTCAGAGTTTAAGAATATCTTTTGTTCCTATAATAATATTATGGGCGTAATAGACAGCAAAAATAACAGGACTCCAAAATTTATTTCCGGTACTTTAGTTGCCAGCAATAATATGAAATTATCCCATTACATGCTATTAAATTGGAACATAGAAAAAGTTCAAAACACCGATGATATCAAAGGTAAAGCTGAGATCATAGCTATTATACAATACATAACTTCACTACCAGGTGGTGAAGCCTATAAACCTGCAGACGTTTTCTATCCTGGGTTCTCTGGAAAAGATTTAAGCTTGATTGGCAAAATGGCTGCAGAAAAAAGATTTTACAAATTTACCGATGCCTTCTTTACTGATTCAAAATTTAATAAAGATGGAGAACCTATAGAATATAAATGGATTTTAAATTTTAAGTCAACCTTACCGGGCAGCGGTAAAGATAGTATCAATAAATCTGTAATTGTAAAATTAAAACGAACTTCTGAGGAAGGACAACCTTTTAAAGTATCATCTATAAGTGAAAATGCTAATTAATCAAAAACAAAAGGGACCGTGCTACGGTCCCAAGGGGGATGGGGGGTTTAGCATCAAATGAAAGGGTTAGCCTTCATCTTCAGCTATTGGAGATTAACTCTCCGCTTTCATTATATATCTTCTCCTCTTTTCCATAAAATATACATAGATTTATAATTTTTTTAAAATTTTTTAATATAATTAATAAAAATCAATGTGGAGGAAGGTTCATGTTTTCTGATAAAGACAGTAAAAATATTGAAAGAATAGAAACTCTTATAGGAGAACAGTGTAATATAGTTGGCAATTTAAATGGTGGCGGTCTTTTAAAGGTTGATGGCTCTATCGATGGAGACATCCTATGGCAGGATGATGTTATTCTAGGCGTATTCTCAATTTTCAACGGTAATCTTACCTGTAAAAGCGCTATTGTATCCGGAAAGGTAACAGGAAATATAATTTGTGAGGAAACCCTTATCATTGAAAGTTCCGGTAAAGTTTCTGGTGATATTACAGTAAAGAAGCTTGTTGTCAAGGAAGGTGGAATGCTTGACGGCAAGTGTACAATGATAGTTGAAAGGGCTGCCAGTGATGTATTGGGCTGATTGCCTTAGATTTTTCCAAAAATTTAGAGGAGAGAATCTTACTTATCATAAGACTCCTCCTCTTTGCTTTTTCTTAAATATGGGTTATTGGTTTGGTTAATTACTTTATATCTTTAGTTAGTATCTATCTTATTCGCCATCTTTTATTTCGTTACACTATTTTTAAATTACTCCTTTTAAAATCTTTCCAATAGTGTAAAGCTGTATTACCATTTCTATTAAAGCGGCTCTTTCTGGACTAACCATTGGTCTTAGTGCCCATAGAATTTCTACACCACGCTCCCCTCTCAAGGTGCTGTTTAGCCCATTGTCATAGCCACCCTTGCCGCCTGAGTTATTTAAAACACTTGCAATATTACCTAGGTTGCCAAGCAAGGCCTGGCCTGCTCCTGATCCAAGAAAAGATGCTAAACTTCCTAATAGTCCTTGACCTCCTCCAGAACCAGCTAGAGCTCCTAGAGCATTTAGTAGTCCTTCTCCTCCTCCGGATCCCGCTAAAGCGCTAAGACTATTTAAGATATCCTGATTTCCTCCGGCTTTAGCTTGAGCCTTATCATCTTTATTTCTTTCTCTTTTACTTACATTGTTTATATCATTGTTTGTATTATTGTTTACACCAAGTCCACCTAGTACACCTGCTAATTGGCTTAAGTCAACATTTTGCAGAATTCCTGCAATCTGTCCAAGGTCAATGTTGTTAAAATCTATTGGACCAACATTTTTTGTATTAGATTTTTCAATATCTTCCTTACGATCTCTGTGTTCCCTGCCACTTCTTTCTTTGACACGTTGACTTTCTCTCTCCTCCTGATCCCGTCTGTGCCTGCTGTCTTCTCTACGGCTATTGGTTCTTTCCTCATATTTTCCGTTGTTATTATCTTCTTCATAAATTTCTACATCGATTACTCTATTTTGTTTTCCCACGCTGCCACCTCCCTTAATTTTTCCAATAGTATGTTGGAAGCAACATACACTATAATTCAAGGAGGGACTTCCCCTCCTACTGAAATATAAATATCTAAAAGGGTCGCAGCACTATAATAGAAGACTTGTAACATTAAATGTGCACTATTATCTTTTCTACTTATGGCTATGCTTTCCTTCATCATAGTGATTCTATAAGCGTAAATCACGCTGTAATAATCAGCATAACGAGGGTTGAAAAGCCCCAGTAGTAATAATCACTTCTTCTACTCGTACTTACCCCTCTGAACTAATATTCATTAACCATTATTAAAGATCCAGTAGCCCGCCTTCTTCAGCTCCAAGAGTATCAACATTGATTATATTTGTGTTAGTATTTGGTGCTCCGCTGCTCCCTCTTAACAATAAAATGGGAAGTAATAGCAGAAGCAGTCCATTTCTACTGCTCCTTCTTCTTTTACGGCTTCCAAAACTTCCAAACGAGTCCAGAATCTCACTGTTTCCTCCACATAGGCAGCATATCAGAACTACCACCACTACTAGCAGCAAAAGGTTATTGTTGTTTAATAATCCACCACTCCCTACATCAACTCGTGAGCCCTTACAGTCTTTAACTACAACATCCTTTGCCGTTCCACCCATAGTGTATATCACTTCCTTTCAATTTATATTTTGACTTTAGTTTATAGTATATATTATTCTATCCCCTTAATTTTGACACTAAAAGAGAACAGAACGGTAATGCCATTCTGTCTGTTATTCCTATACTATCTCTTTTGATTTCTACTTAGTGCAAAAAGCTGAATCACGGTTTGAATTAATAGGGCTTTATCAGCGTTAATAAGAGTCCTTAGAGCAAGAATAATATCAGCATTAGCTGGACTTCTTAGACCTCTCTCCTCTTGTTCATCAATATCATCTCCAGCTTTGTTTATGGCATTGGCGAGAGCATTTATATCTATACTGTTTACTATGCCTGCTATGGTATTTAAGTTGAAATTACCAAAGGGATTGTTCGTTGTATTACTTATTTGCTGTGCACTTTCTTCTTCATAACGGCTTGGCCTAACATGTCTTCCTTGTCTACTATGTCGAGACATTACATCACCCCACAAATATAGATAAAACTAGTTTTCTTCACAATAGCTTACTTCCCTTTTATTGTCATGACCTTTTTTCTTATCATCTTTACACAAGAAGAGTAGGGCTATAATTGCTAACAAGAATAATCCATTGCCTCCCAGAAATCCACTCAACGGTCCAGGTATTACTGCTGGAAAACCAGGTCCTTTTCCTACTGGAACAAGATTGTTCTTTCCCTTATCATGTCCTTTACGTCGGCTTTCAGACTTATCAGGAAGGCTAAAAAAATTAAATCCAAGTGTGTCGGATGACTTTCCAAATCCCAGAACTATAAGAGCTACTAAAGCCCAGATTAGAAAGTCATTTGACTTCTTAGGAAGTTTTAACTTACCAAATTCCATTTGCTATCCTCCTTATACTATATGTTTTTCATTCCAAACTAAGGAGGGCAGCCCCTCCTATACCTAACTCAATAATAGGTTTTTCTTAAGTACTAATAGAATTTTTTCCGTCACGAATATTCATAGAACTCTTATTAACACTTACTGCTGCAACAGCTGTCTTCATAATATTCATCATCTTCACAACAATCATCCTGAGTATCTACATTAATAACATTTGTATTTACGTTCCCTGAAGAATTTCCAAATCCTAAGACACCACCGTTTCCTCCAAGTAACAGCAGGAGAAGCAGTAATACCAGCAAACCCACGCCTCCCTTTGATGAACTGCAGCTACTCTTTGACTTACAACATGGATTACCAATAAAAGTTCCGAAATTGCCACCACCACTGCAGAGACAAATACCTAAAATAACTGCTAGTACAATCCAAATAAGGATGCCATCTTTAGTAAAGTCCTTGCCCTTTTTACCCTTGCTGCAGCTTTTGTCTTCACAGAAGGTAGATGCTATTTCCGATAGTATACTGCTCATCTTGATTTCACTTCCTTCCTAAATTACTAGCTCCGCTTTAGTTTTCATAGTATATACTATTCGCATTAATATAATTTGACACAAAAACAAAGAAGAAGCGCCCTAATTGTTGGGCACTTCTTCTTGCTGTACTATATCATGAAATATAGTATTGATTAGTTCTTCTCTTCCAACTTTGTTAGTGGATGAAAAGAAGATTAGTTCTGATTCTGCAATCTTCAAAGTTTCTAATATAACCTGTCTGTTTTTTCTTATTTCATTTTTTGATAGTTTATCGGATTTTGTTGCAACCACTTGAATGGGATAACCATGGTGCCGTATCCAATTTAGCATAAGCACATCATCTTCAGTAGGCTTATGCCTGCTATCTACAAGAAGCACAACCTTTTTAAGTTCCTGCCGTTTAGTGAGATAATCCTCCATTAGATGTCCCCATTTTTCTTTTTCTGCTTTAGACACCTTGGCATAGCCATATCCCGGTAAATCTACTAAGTAAAACAAATTATTAATTAAAAAAAAGTTTATAAGTCTTGTTTTGCCTGGGGTATTTCCAACCTTGGCCAAGGCTTTTCTGTTGGTTATTGCATTTATAATTGAAGATTTACCAACATTTGATCGTCCTACAAAGGCAATCTCCGGCCTATTGTCTTTTGGGTATTGTGCTCCACTAACAGCAGATGTGATAAACTCCGACTGTTTTATTTCCATTAAGAATTTTCCTCCGTTAATGCATTTTTAAGTACATCATCAATCTTTGTAGCTAGTATAAATTTAAGTTTTCTCTTTATACTGTCTGGTATCTTTTCCATATCCTTTTTATTATCTATCGGTATAATTACAGTATCTATTCCAGCTCTGTAGGCAGCTAGGCACTTTTCCTTTAAGCCACCGATAGGAAGAACTCTACCGGTTAGGGTTATTTCACCGGTCATTGCCACATTATGCTTTACTCTTCTTCCAGATAAGGCAGATACCAAAGCTGTAATCATAGTTACCCCAGCAGATGGTCCATCCTTTGGAACCGCTCCCTCTGGAACGTGGATATGTATATCTTTATTTTTATAGAACTCAGGATTTATTTTAAACTCCTCAGCATTAGCCCTTACATAACTATATCCTGCTCTGGCGGATTCCCTCATAACTTCTCCAAGCTTTCCGGTGAGTTCTAGCTTTCCGCTTCCTTCCATTACAGTAACTTCTACAGGAAGAGTATCACCGCCATATGCCGTCCAGGCCATTCCCATAACTACACCAATCTTATCTTCTTTGTCAGCTCTTTCATAGGTGTATCGTGGAGCTCCCAAATACTTTTTCACATGATTTACTGTAATACATACTGATTTCTTATCATTTTCCAGCATATCAGCTATTGACTTTCTAATTACAGCACCAAGTCTTCTCTCAAGGTTTCTTACTCCGGATTCAAGAGTATACCCCTCAATGATAAAAGAAATACTTGAGTCTGTAAAGCTTATGGTGTTATCCTCAATTCCATGCTCTTTTAACTGCTTTGGTATCAAATGTCTCTTTGATATATTCAGCTTTTCTTCGTAGGTATATCCTGATACTTCAATAACTTCCATTCTGTCAAGCAGTGGTCTTGGTATGGTATCCAAAGAATTTGCCGTTGTAATAAACATTACATTGGATAAATCCATCTCAAGTTCCAAATAGTGATCCCTAAAGCTGCTGTTCTGTTCTGCATCAAGTACTTCAAGCAAGGCATCTGCCGGGTCACCTCTAAAGTCATTACTCATCTTGTCGATTTCGTCCAAAAGGAATAATGGATTCTTTGATTTAGCTTGCTTCATTCCATATACTATTCTACCGGGAATTGCTCCAACATAGGTTTTTCTATGACCTCTAATTTCTGCCTCATCTCTTACTCCTCCAAGGGACATTCTTACGAAATTTCTATTCAACGCATGTGCTACAGATCTTGCTATAGATGTCTTTCCCACTCCAGGAGGTCCAACAAGACATAAAATAGGACCCTTTAAGGATTTACTCATCTTCTTTACTGCTAAGTACTCAATAATTCTGTCTTTGACATCCTTTAAGCCGTAGTGCTCTTCTTCTAGGATTTCCCTGGCCTTCTTTATGTCATAGTTGTCCTTAGTCTCTGTATTCCATGGCAGATCCAATATCCAATCCAGGTAGGTCCTTATTACATTCCCTTCTGCAGAGTAGCCTCCGGTATTTTTGAGTCTGTCAAGCTCATAGAGAGCCTTTTCCTTAACGGCTTTAGGCAACTTAGCTTTATTAATCTTGGTCTTGTACTTTTCTATTTCCTTTTGTTCATTATCATCTTCACCAAGCTCTTCTTGTATAGCCTTCAACTGCTCTCTTAGGTAATATTCCTTTTGTACTTTGTCTATCTTTGTCTTTACTCTGACTCCAATCTTCTTCTCTAGTTTAAGTATTTCTATCTCATTACTGATGATCACTAAGAGTTTTTCAAGTCTATCTTTTACATTGAAGGCTTCCAACAGCTCCTGTTTCTTTTCTTGTTTCAGCATTAAATATGAAGATACTATATCTGATAGTCTTCCCGGACTTTCTATGTCATCTAAGGTCACTAGGGCCTCAGTTGGCATTGCACCTGAAAGTTTTATGTATTCATCAAATGACTCTTTTATTTTTCTCACGAGAGCCTCACACTTGTTATCCTCAACACACACAGCTTCCTCTAAAACTTCTATATTAGCTCTAAAATAAGGTTCTGTTTGAGTATATTTAAGAATTTTTGCCCTACTTACTCCCTCTACCAAAACCCTTACTGTATCTCCAGGAAGCTTTAAAAGCTGTTTTATATTACATACCGATCCTACTTTAAATATATCTTCTGTCTCTGGTTCTTCGGTCTTAGCATCCTTCTGTGTGACCAGGAATATTTCCTGACCACTGAGCATTGCCTCTTCCAATGCCAGTATGGATTTTTCCCTGCCCACATCAAAGTGTAAAACCATGTATGGGAAAATTGTGATTCCTCTTAGGGGAATTAAAGGTAATTCCCTAATCTCCTTTTCCATATTTCACCCCTCACTTTCTACGTCAAGTATAGATATCTTTGTTTAATTTAATGCTTTATTTATATTTAATATTAATTTGCCTTAATAGTCAATAATCAGTCAGCCAACTTCGTAGAAATTGCAACAATAAATTAGCTTGCAATTTCTATGTATTGCAAGCCTTTTTTATTTATATGCATCTTTTTATTATGTTATTCATATACCCACTAAATATTGCTTCCCTTAGCAGAGATGATATCTACACTATTATCATTTTCTATCCTGATTTCATTATTGATATCCTCCTCTACAAAGGCTAGCTTTATTACCTCATTGATATGGCTTACCGGTATAACCTCTACCCCTTGAATTTCATTAAAGCTCTCAACCCAGTTTTCTTTTGGAATAAGAATCTTCGTAGCCCCTGCCTTTTTAGCAGCAGCAATTTTAGCGTTAATTCCACCAACCGGTTTTACTTCTCCGTGAAGAGATATTTCTCCGGTCATTGCTATTTTGTTGCTCACAGGTATTTGTTTTATGGCACTATAAATAGCGCAAGCCATACTTATTCCTGCAGATGGTCCATCAACAGGCACTCCTCCGGGGAAGTTAATATGTATGTCATATTCATCACCGTTGATATCAAATATGTTCTCTATCACTGTTAGGACATTTTCCACAGAGCATTGCGCATTACTTTTTCTTTTAGCTTTCCTGTTCATTGAGCTGATTTCTTCTTCTTCAACTATCCCAGTTACTTTTACTCTTCCTTTTCGTACCTTAACCCTTTTGGCACTGGCCTCTATTTCCATGAGAGCTCCTATATTAGCACCGTATACCGCTAGACCATTTACATATCCTATTCTTGGTCTTTGACTGATGCATTGATCTGGTCTAGGTGAATAAGCTCCATTGTCTATTACCCATTCAACATCTTCTGCTACTATCGTATTTCTTCCTTCATTCATGGCTGCACCTCCGGCCAGTTGAATTAGGTTTACTGCCTCTCTTCCATTGGTACAGTATTTTGTCACTAGAGCAGCAGCTTTTTCATCTAGTTTTATGCCAACTTTAGCAGCCGCATTTCTAGCAACCATTTCTATTGCATCTGATTCCAGTGCTTTAAAGAATATCTCTACACATCTAGATCTTATTGCCGGAGATATTTCCTCCGGGCTTCTTGTTGTAGCTCCTATCAGTCTAAAATCTGCAGGGAGCCCATTTTCAAAAACCTCCTTTATATAAAGAGGCATATTGGGATCCTCAGAGCTGTAATATGCACTATCCAGAAAAACCTTTCTGTCTTCTAGAACCTTTAACAACTTATTTAACTCAATGGGATGTAACTCTCCAATTTCGTCAATAAATAATATGCCTCCATGTGCTTTTGTTACTGCCCCCGGCTTTGGCTGAGGTATGCCAGCAATGCCCAGTGCTCCAGCTCCCTGATATATTGGATCGTGTACTGAGCCAATAAGGGGATCAGCTATTCCTCTATCATCAAATCTTATAGTGGTGGCATCTATCTCCACAAACTTACAATCACCTTTAAATGGGGAATCAGGTCGCTGCTTTGCATATTCTAGCACCAGTCTGGCAGCAGCAGTTTTTCCTACACCTGGTGGTCCATAAATTATTACATGTTGAGGATTAGGTCCGCATATTGCAGCTTTTAATGCTTTTATCCCATCTTCCTGCCCAATTACCTCGTTAAAACTTACTGGCCTACTCTTTTCTGTTAAAGGCTCTGTAAGTTTTATACTTCTCATTTTTTTTAACTTTTCCATTTCCTTTCGGTTTTCTTTGTCAATTACTATTTTATTAGTTGTTTGGCCTTTTAAAGCATTAAAAAAATATAATCCCATAATTATGGTAAAAATAAACTGTACTACAATTAAAAAATTTGTCATACCCTCCTTAGTTTTAATCTAACTACATATCCCACCTAGCTATTAATCTTAACTAATCTGAAAACCAGCTGCAGTATAGTATTTCAGAAAATTTATATTAAGTTTCTTTATGGATGTAATAGATTAAAACCTTACTCCCTTCCTTTCCCATATTTATCTAAAATGAAACTATAACTTTATTATTTACCATAATTTCTTATTATATTCCACTATAAGGAATAAAGTTACTTTAAGGACCAATTACTTTATAGGCTCATAAGTCAGAAAAGAAACAGCTTCTTATTTGAAAGAAAAGAAGAAACAAAATATTCATAAAAAAAGATGCCGCTTTTTTATTAGTGCGACATCCTGTTTATTTAAGCAGTCTCAATACCTTTTCTGCTTTTTGTCTTTTTGGATTTTATCGGTAACCTCTTTTGGCCTTCAGTATATTCTACCACAGGCTGCTTTGTCTTCAGAGTCTCCTTAGTAATTGTTACCTTAACAATTTGCTCATTAGAAGGAATCTCAAACATGATGTCCTTCATGACCTCTTCTATAATAGCTCTTAGACCTCTTGCACCAGTATTTCTTTTTAAAGCTTCTTCTGCTACTGCCTCTAAGGCCTCATCAGTAAATTCCAACTCTACATTATCCATTTCGAAGAGCTTCTTATACTGTTTTACCAATGCATTTTTAGGTTCCTTCAGAATATTCACAAGTGCATTCTTATCCAGAGCATCCAAGGTAACTACTATAGGTAATCTTCCTACAAATTCCGGAATTAAGCCAAACTTTAACAAGTCTCCCGGCATAATTTCTCTTAGAAGTGCTCCAATGTCTTTCTCGGCTTTGGATTGAATTTCCGCACCAAATCCCATAGAGCTAACTCTTGTTCTCTTTTCAATTATTTTGTCTATGCCATCAAAAGCACCACCACATATAAACAGAATATTTGTAGTATTAATTTGGATAAACTCCTGATGCGGATGCTTTCTTCCACCTTGAGGCGGAACTGAAGCTATAGTTCCTTCAAGGATCTTTAGTAGAGCCTGTTGAACACCTTCACCGGAAACATCTCTAGTGATTGAAGGGTTCTCTGACTTTCTTGCTATCTTATCAATTTCATCGATATAAATTATACCCTTTTCCGCTCTCTCAATGTCATAATCAGCATTTTGAATCAACTTTAAGAGTATATTTTCAACATCCTCTCCTACATACCCGGCTTCTGTCAATGTTGTAGCATCGGCAATTGCAAAAGGTACGTTCAGGAATCTTGCAAGTGTTTGAGCAAGGAGAGTCTTTCCGGAACCAGTTGGCCCTAATAACAGTATATTACTCTTCTGAAGTTCTACATCACTATCGTTATTATTACTATTGATTCTCTTGTAATGATTATACACTGCTACAGCTAAGGATTTTTTTGAACTTTCCTGACCTATAACATACTGATCCAGGTAATTTTTAATTTCCACTGGCTTTGGCAGAGTATTTACATCTAGTTGGATGTTGTCTTCGAATTCATCTGCAATAATTTCAGAACATAACTCAATACATTCATCACATATATAAACGCCTGGTCCAGCAATAAGTCTCCTAACCTGGTCTTGATTCTTACCGCAGAAAGAACACTTAAGCTGCTTCTTATCATCATATTTTACCATTCAAACACCTCGCTAATGGGTTATTGCATATATATTCCTGCAATTTCTGTAGTGGTATATATACTATTTACTATCCACCGATATATTATTCTTAGTAAGAACTCTATCAATAAGGCCATATTCCATTGCTTCATCAGATGTCATGAAGTAATCTCTTTCAACATCTCTCTTTATCTTCTCCAATGGCTGACCGGTTCTTTCGCTTAAAATTTTGTTTAATGTATCCTTCATCCTAAGTATACGTTTTGCATGTATATCAATATCAGTAGCCTGACCTTGGAAACCACCTAAGGGCTGATGAATCATTATTTCACTATTAGGCAATGCATATCTCTTGCCCTTGGCTCCAGCTGCTAGCAGGAAGGCTCCCATAGATGCAGCCATACCAATACATATAGTGCTGACATCGGGCTTTATATACTGCATTGTATCATAAATTGCCATACCTGAAGTTATGGATCCTCCAGGGCTATTTATGTAAAGGTATATGTCCTTATCCGGATCTTCACTTTCCAAAAACAATAGCTGCGCAACAATCAGGCTTGCTGTCACGTCATTTACTTCATCACTCAACATTATTATTCTGTCTTTTAATAGCCTTGAATAGATATCGTAAGATCTTTCTCCTCTATTAGTCTGTTCAACTACAACTGGTACTAAACTCATAAATTACCCTCCTTATTTCTATCTTCTAACCCTTTTCCGCCTATAAAATTATCTTTAAATTTTCTTACTACTTATAAATAAATTTCCATATTAGATTATATGCTGTAAAAACTGCTTTGACCGCAATTTAATAAAATAAAATACGGGAGTTTTGCCCCCTATTTATCATATTTTAGTAAAAGCATAATTAGACAATTGCCAGAATTTCTTCCGGCAATTGTTCATATTATATTATGCAATAGCTTTGCTGTTGTCAATCAACATCTTAACTACTTTTTCATTAACAACGTCGAGCTTTAAATATTCAGACTGTGCCTTTAATAAAAGATCAACTGTCTTCTCTATATCTTTGCCACCGTATAGTTTTGCTACCTCTTCTGCCTTAGCTTTGATTTCTTCTTCAGTAGCAGTTATATTTTCAACCTTAGCAATCTCATTTATTACTAAGTCAGCTTTAATCTTACTAATAGCAGATTCTCTCATATACTCTCTCATTTTTTCTTCAGTGCTACCAGTGTACTGATAATATGTTTCTAAATCTAAGCCTTGATACTTAAGTCTGTTTTCCATATCCTTAAGCATTACGTCTATTTCTTTCTTTATCATTACTTCTGGAATTTCGATTGTAGCATTATCACATACTGTGCTAATTACCTTCTCTTCATATTCTCTCTTTGCTCTTTCTTCATTTGCCTTTTCCATCTCATTTCTTGTATCAGCTTTTAACTCTTCAAGAGTGTCAAACTCTGATACTTCTTTAGCAAATTCATCATCTAGAGCAGGTAATTCCTTTACCTTAATCTCATTTACTGTTACCTCAAATAACGCTTGTTTACCGTTTAACTCTTCTCTGCCATATTGTTCAGGGAAAGTGACCTTTACATCTCTCTTTTCTCCTACTGCAGCACCGATTAACTGTTCTTCAAAGTTATCAATGAAGCTACCTGAACCTATTTCTAAAGAATAGTTTTTGCCTTCTCCACCTTCAAAAGCAACTCCGTCTATATAACCTTTAAAATCAATTATGGCTATATTACCATTTTCGACAGTTCCTTCTGTCTTAGTTTCTATTCTAGCATTTTTCTCCTGCATTACTTTTAACTCATTCATAACATCTTCATCAGTTACAGGATATTCGGACTTCTTAACTTCTACGCCCTTGTAGTCACCCAGTTTAACTTCAGGCATAGTTGTTACCTTAGCAGTATATACTAAGTCCTTTCCGCTGCCTATTTCTACAATATCAATTTCAGGATAATCTACTGGATGTATATCGTATTCCTTAAGAGCTTGTGGATATGTATCATCAATGCAAATATTTACTGCATCTTCATAGAAGATCCCTTCTCCATACATTTTGGTTAAAATCCCCATCGGAACCTTACCTTTCCTGAAGCCCGGAACATTGTATTTCTTTACATTTTTTGCATAAGCTTTCTTTAATGCTTCATTAAACTTTGCTAACTCTACTGTTACTTCAAGTTTAACAACGTTTGTCTCAACTTTTTCAAATTTGATGTTCATTATAATTGTTCCTCCTAATTCCATAAAACCTTTTAATTACTAGACTTTCTAGCTAAGATATTATAGCATACTTTTAAAAATTTTCGCAATTATATTGCAAAATCTTTTAAACTTTATTATACCTATATATTTTTCTTATTTCAATAACTAAGTTATTCCTACACCGTTTTGAACTATAAAGAACCAATAATGCTGTCCTATTGCAGATGTCTATAATAATTATTTACCATAATTCTGAATTAATATTCCGCAATAGAGTATATTTTAGAATTTATTGTATGACATTTCCTTCATTATTTATATACATAACAGCACCATCTACTTTTATCTTAAGTCCTTTTTCCTCCATAATATCAAAGCTGATATTTTCTGAGGTCAAAGATGTTATTCTTTCATGCTTTACGTCATTTATATCGACTTTATATACAGACTTTTTAGTTTGGAACCAAGGCATTTGCGAAATATATACCACAGTGTTTTCGTTGATAAACTTAGGAGTACTATGCCATTGAAAACTTGGGTTTCTCTGCAGATAGGAATTCTTTTCTATTTTTGTTCCTTTAGTGGTTATGTACTCCGTTTTTGAGATATTTTTAATATTGCCTTCTAAATCAATGATATATAATTCTTGCGCACTGTCTAAAACCACTGCCTTTGCTGCGGATGGACTCACATTAAAAAATAACAAGAAGTTATCTTCTGACACTATATTTCTAATGCTCTTACTTCCATTTTCTTCATTATATATTACTTTAATTACCTTTCCATTAGGCAGATTCAAATCAAGTGTTTTGTCGGTAATAATGGGAACCTGCTCAGGTTCAGTTTCCGGTACTTGTTCTTTTTCTTCATTGTTTTTTGAACTTACGCCTTCATCCTTATCGCCGCCATTTGCTAGATATCCCGTACTCTGCTCCTGTTTTTGCTTAAAATAGTTATCTTGCCACCTGGTATAAGTAGTCCGGCAAAAAAAGTATAAAGCTACGGCAATGAGACAAAAAACAAATATTGTCTTTCTTCTTTTTCTAGCCTTCATCTTTCTATCATATTCTCTGCTGAATATACTTGGCTTTCCCAACTCCTTTTCCTCCTATCAACAGTAATGGATTTTTCTTAGCCTCACTTATGATATACGTAAAGTCACAATAATAGTACTCAATATTATTAAAATTGACAATTCACAATGGACAATTAATACTCTAGGCATTCATTATATATTATACCATTTTATCAATAAAATAAAAAAGAGAAAAATAAAGAAAAAATAGCAATCCTCAAATAATTTTGACGATTGCTACTCATATTTCTGGAAACTAAATATTAATATTACTTATTCACTGTTAATTATCACTTCTCCATTAAATTAAGTACTCTTTTAAGTTCTTTGGTTCTAAAGTTTCTCCAGCCTTTTTCATCATTACAGCCTTTAAGTAAAACTTAAAGGTATCAAGACAGGTAAAGGTTGTAACCCTATATTCGGCAGCTTTACGTCTTATTTTAAATCCTTCAGTGTTTATATTGTTACCACTTGTAGGAGTGTTGAACACAATCTGTATATTTCCTGATGCTATTTCTTTCAAAGCCAGCTTATTGTTTAAGATTTGGCACTGCAATCCATTCTGTTGTAAATACTTTGCAGTTCCTTCTGAACCAGAAAATTTAAAACCAAGGCTTTCATATCGTTTTAAGATCTCAAAGCCCTCTTCTTTATCAACGTCTTTAAGGGATACATAAACCCTTCCTTCTGTTATTACCTTTATGCCAGAAGCTACAAAAGCCTTATATATTGCCTTGTCTAATACTCTATCAACCCCTAAAACCTCACCTGTAGATTTCATCTCCGGCCCCAGATACATGTCTGCGTCAGCCAGCTTCTCTCCAGAAAATACCGGGATTTTAACGGCATACAGCTTAGATCCCTTTATCAAGCCAGTGCCATATTCCATTGCTGAAAGCTTATTACCCAGCATCAGCTGTACAGCTATGGATACCATCGGTACTCCAGTGACCTTGCTCAATATTGGCACTGTGCGGGATGCTCTTGGATTTACTTCTATTACATAAACCTCATTGCCATCAAAGACATACTGAATGTTTATAAGTCCCACTACCTTAAGTTTCTTAGAAATTTTCTCAGTATAATATTTTAACTTTTCAACAGTTTCATCACTCAATGAAATATGCGGATAAATAGTTATGCTGTCACCGGAGTGAACTCCAGTTCTTTCAACATGTTCCATAATGCCAGGTATCAAAATATTGTCACCGTCGCAAAGAGCGTCCACTTCTATTTCTATTCCCTTGATATATTTGTCCATTAGTATGGCATGACCGTTGCAAAGGCTCATAGCCTCTTCCATATATCTTGTCAAGGCCACATCATCATAGACAACCTCCATGGCCCTTCCTCCTATAACATAGGAAGGTCTAACCACAACAGGGTATCCAAGTTCTACGGCTTTAGATTTTGCCTCTTCTACAGAAGCCACTACCACTCCCCTAGGACTTGGTATATCCAGTTCTTCTAAAAGCATTCTGAATTTGTCTCTATCTTCCGCCAAGTCTATGGAGTTAAATTGGGTACCTAATATTTTCACCCCTCTTTTATGAAGCTTTTCTGATAAATTAATAGCCGTCTGCCCCCCAAACTGTACAATTACCCCTTCCGGTTTTTCCTTGTTTATAATATTCATCACATCGTCGATGTACAGCGGTTCAAAGTATAGCTTATCAGAGGTATCAAAATCCGTACTTACGGTTTCAGGATTATTGTTTACTATTATTGATTCATATCCCGCTTCTTTAATTGCCCAAACTCCGTGTACGCAGCAGTAGTCAAATTCAATTCCCTGTCCAATTCTTATAGGACCGGAACCTATAACAAGGATCTTTTTCTTATCTGAAACCACTACTTCATCCTCTTCTTCGTAGCAGGAATAGTAATAGGGGGTTTTAGATTCAAACTCTCCGCTGCAGGTATCAACCATTTTATACACCGGGTATATGGCTTTATGCTTTCTTAACTCTTTTAAGTCCTCACTGCTTAATTTCGTTAAGTCACATATCTCTTCATCGGTAAATCCCATTGCCTGGGCTTTATATATTAGCTCAGAATTACCGTTATACTGTTCCAAATCCTTTTCCATCTGAACTATATTCTTTATTGCATCTATAAACCATGGATCAATTTTTGTAATTTGCTGAAGGTATTCTTCGGTCTTTCCTCTTCTCATGGCTTCTGCCAGAACGAATAATCTCTCATCATCCTGCTTTTTCAGCTTTTCAATGAGGTCCTTTTCATCCATTTCTTCAAGTTTCTGATATCTTAGGCCTTTAGGCATACCTTCCAGAGAACTTACCGCCTTTAGCAGTGCGCCCTCAAAGCTTCTGTTTATTGCCATAACCTCACCGGTAGCCTTCATCTGAGTTCCAAGAGTTCTTTCTGCCCTGGAGAACTTGTCAAAGGGCCACTTTGGTATCTTTACTACTACATAGTCCAGTGTAGGCTCAAAGCAAGCACTGGATACTCCCGTTACCGAGTTTTTCAACTCATCAAGCCTATAACCAATGGCGATTTTTGCTGCAATTTTTGCAATGGGATAACCTGTGGCCTTTGACGCTAATGCGCTAGACCGGCTTACCCTTGGATTTACTTCAATTACTATATAATTACTGCTGTAGGGATCCAGTGCAAATTGTACGTTGCATCCTCCCTCAATCTTTAAGCTTCTTATTATATCTATAGATGCCTTTCGGAGCATATGATATTCCTTATCCCTCAAGGTTTGAGAGGGAGCTACCACAATACTGTCACCGGTGTGTATTCCTACCGGATCTATGTTTTCCATATTACATATTATTATGCAGTTATCTTTACTATCTCTTATAACTTCATACTCAATTTCCTTCCATCCGGCCACACTTTGTTCCAGAAGTATTTGTCCTATAGGACTAAGCTCAATACCTCTGGCGCAGATTTCCTCAAGTGCTTCCCAGTTCTCCGCAATTCCGCCACCGGTTCCCCCTAAGGTATAGGCCGGCCTAATTATCACCGGGAAACCTACAGCTTCAACAAACTCAAAACACTGCTTTAAGCTGGTCCCAATTATGCTCTTAGGAATGGGTTGACCTATTTCAATCATTAATTCTTTAAAAGCTTCTCTGTCCTCAGCCTTCTTTATGGATTCACTGTTTATTCCTAAAAGTTTAACTCCATACTTTTCCAGGACCCCTTCATCCTTTAGCTTCATTGCAAGGTTTAGGGCAGTTTGGCCTCCAAAACCAGCTAAAATTCCCTGAGGTCTTTCCTTTGCAAGTATAGCCTCTATGGACTCCATATTTAAGGGTTCTATATAAACCTTGTCTGCTATGTTAGTATCCGTCATAATTGTTGCCGGATTGCTGTTTACAAGAATTGTTTCTATCCCTTCTTCTTTAATTGCTTTACAGGCCTGCGTTCCTGAATAATCAAACTCCGCTGCCTGGCCAATGATAATTGGCCCTGAGCCAATTATTAAAACTTTTTTTAATGATTTATCAAGCCCCATATTTCACTCCGTCTCCTTCGCTGATCTCTACGAATTTATCAAATAAATATGCCGTGTCTATTGGACCTGGGGCACCTTCCGGATGAAATTGAACAGAAAACACAGGATAATATCTGTGTCTGATGCCCTCCACACTTCCATCATTCAGATTCTTATGAGTAATTATGACCCCAAGCTTTTCCAAACCCTGCTCACTAACAGCATAGCCGTGGTTTTGAGAGGTTATATAAGCCTTATCTCTCTCAATGTCATATACACCGTGATTTCCGCCTCTGTGTCCATATTTCATCTTATAGGTATCTCCGCCCAATGCTAAAGATAAAATTTGATGCCCTAGACATATGCCGAAAACCGGTATTTTGCCTATAAGTTTTTTTGCTAAGGTTATCCCTTCTACAACGGATTTGGGATCTCCCGGTCCATTGCTCAATAAAACCCCTTGAGGATTAATATTTCTTATTTCCTCAAAGGTCACGTTGTAAGGTACTATTGTAATATCACAATTTCTTTCTTTTAAATTGTTTATTATATTTCTCTTAACCCCAAAATCTACTACAACAACCTTGATGCCCTTACCTTCTATATGAATGTACTTATCTGTACTAACCTCCTTTGTGTAATTATCAACCTTATTCTTTTCTGCTTCAATTATCCTTTTAACCTCATAGGTAGAAATATACTCATTTGCTATAACACATTTTTGTGCTCCAAGACTTCTTATCTTTCTTGTAATACTTCTTGTGTCCACATCATAAATTCCTACAATCCCCATCTCTTTAAGCATATCATCAATGCTCTTTTCACTCATGTAGTTTGAGGTTTTTGCGGAAGGATTTTTTACGATAAAGCCTCTTGCATATACCTTAGTTGACTCTTTTTCTTTATTATTTGTCCCATAGTTACCAATTAGAGGGTAGGTCATGGTTATTATTTGTCCGGCGTAAGAAGGATCTGTTAAAATTTCCTGATATCCGGTAATGGAAGTGTTAAACACTAATTCACCGCTGGAAACACCTGTCTTTCCAAAGCCTTTTCCCTTGTATATAGAACCATCCTCGAGATAAAGTAATCCTTCCATGATATTATACACTCCTCTTATCTATTGAATATTTATTCATAATATACTAATATTTATACAGATTTTATTACATATTTTAGTGCTTGTCAAGAGTTAACATATCTTATAAAGTCGGTTTTTTCTTATTATTTTTTAATTTCCTTTTACTACATAAAAAATACTCCCTACATGTATAGAGAGTAATTTCATTAATGAATTGATACTTAAATTATTTAATATTTCTGCTGCCAGGTTTTACGTACTGTATACCTTCCTTGCATAATGGACATTCTTCCTTTTCATAACTTTCTATATCCATCTTTACACTACTGTATATAGGATATTCAAGCTTGCAGGTTCCTCTGTCTACTATGCAGGCTATTCCAACCACCTGTCCACCACGGCTTTTTATAACTTCTATGGCTTCTAATGCAGATTTCCCTGTAGTAACTACATCCTCTGTAATTACAACCTTATCCCCTGGTTTAATTTTAAAGCCTCTTCTAAGAGTCATTTTCCCTTCTTCTCTCTCAGTAAACATAGCCGGCTTACCACATTGTCTTCCTAGTTCATAGGCCACAATGATTCCCCCCATTGCCGGTCCCACAACTAGGTCAAAGTCCACATCCATTAGTTTCTCTGCCACTACAGTCAATACTTCAGCAGCCTTATCAGGATACTGTAACAATTTTGCACATTGGCAGTACATATTGCTGTGCCTGCCGCTGGACAGCAGAAAATGTCCCTCCAATAATGCTTCACACTGTTTTAATATATCTATAATCATTTTTGTTCCCCCTATCTTAATTGTTAACTGCAAAATTTACATTATTACTAACTTTAATAAAAAATAATTTCTTTCTAAATTACTCATTACCCATTGTCCTCTAAGTCCATGCCGCTCCCACAATCTCATCAATGCTCTTTAAGCCCTCCTTATACATAAAATCACGAATCTCTTCAATAATATCCACAGCTATGTCCGGCTTTATGAAGTTTGCCGTGCCAATTTGTACTGCTGTGGCTCCTGCCATTATAAATTCTATGGCATCTATGCCGGACATGATTCCTCCCAGTCCTATTACTGGTATGTCTACAGCTTTTGATACTTCATAGACCATTCTAAGAGCTAGTGGCTTCACTGCAGGTCCTGAAAGGCCTGCAAAGACATTTTCAAAGACCGGTTTTCTCTTCTTTATGTCGATGGCCATAGCCTTTACGGTATTTATCAGGGAAAGTGCATCTGCTCCTGCCTCTCTACACCTATATGCCATGGCCACGATGTCCTCTGCATTGGGCGAAAGCTTTACTATCAGTGGCTTTTTACACACTGACCTTACTTCCTTTACAACTTCATAGGCAGTGTCACATTTAATACCAAAAGCCATCCCACCGCTTTTGACATTAGGGCAGGATATATTAAGCTCTATCATATGCACAGAGGTATTGCTTAGCTTGGCTACTGCCTCCACATACTCTTCAATATTGCTTCCTCCTACATTGACAATTATATTTGTATTTAATGTGTCCATAAAGGGCAGCTCACTTTCAATAAATTCATCTATGCCCGGGTTTTGCAGTCCAACACTGTTTAGCATGCCGCCCCGGGTCTCATATACCCTTATGCCTTCGTTCCCATCTCTCTTGTGTAAGGTTAATCCCTTTGTACAAATACCTCCCAGTAAGGACACATCATAAAACTCCGAATATTCCCTGCCAAAGCCAAAGGTACCGGAGGCTGCAATGACCGGATTTTTAAATTTAACTCCGCATATATTCCTACTTAACATTACCGTCCCCCCCTATATTACTAGGTCATCGCCCTTGAATACCGGACCTTCTTTGCATGTCCTCTTGTTTCCACCTTTAGTTTTGCAGGTACATACAAGGCAAGCTCCAACCCCACAGGCCATATGCTTTTCCATGGATACATATATTTCCGTACCTACTTCTCGGCACTGCTTCAGAACCTTTTCCATCATAGCTTCAGGTCCGCAGCACAGTACTAGATCATACTTAGCAGCATCGAATATTTCTGTAATATACCCCTTATACCCAAAGCTTCCGTCCTCAGTGGCTATATACACATTTTTTACTCTGGGTCTTATGATATCTATGGCATAAATACTACATCTAAAGCCTGCATATAGGTCTACTTCCGCCCAGTGAAGTATTTTACTCAGTTCTACCATTGGGGCAATGCCAATTCCTCCACTTACCAGGGCAACCCTTCCCTTGATATCTTCTGTCTTAAATCCATTACCTAGGGGCCCCATAACCTGTAGTTCTTGTCCTCTCTTTAACCTGGAGAGCATTTCCGTACCTCTTCCTGTTACGGCGTAAAGAAAATCCAACTTGTCTTCTCTAACTTCGCTGACACTGATGGGGCGCCAAAGCACCGGTTCTGTTTCCCAGCACTTAAGCATATAGAATTGTCCCGGCTTTATTTTATGGTCTATCTTAGTTTCTATAGTCATCTTAAAGATACCGCTTACTACTTCCTCATTGTCTAAGATCTTTGCACTCTTGTATTCCGGCATTATTTCAGTCCTCCCTCAAGCTTACTGCAGGTTTCCTCAATTTCCTTCCTCATTCTGATGACTTCTTCTCTTGAATAGATATCAAATTTTTCATCACCCTTATCTTTTCCTTTATAAGCTAGGAGAACTGCTCTGGAGGAGTTTACAATACCGCCATTTCCACGGTTTAGATATAGGGCAACATCCTCAGCCTTTCCTCCTTGAGCTCCATAGCCCGGAATCAAGAAGAAGGTACTTTCCAAACTCTTTCGCAACTCCTGAGCTTCGCTTCGGTGGGTGCAACCTACTACCGCCCCAATAGAGCTGTATCCACTGGAGCCTAGATAATATTTACCTAAGCTGTTTATTTTATTTCCTACAATGCTATAGATTTTACTTCCTCCCAAACTGTTGATGTACTGTATATCCTCAGCCCCCCGGTTAGAGGTTCTGACCAGGGCAAACAGTCCCTTTTCTTTATTCTTCAAATAGGGTAGGAAAGGCTCTATTGTATCCATACCCATATAAGGATTTACCGTTATAAAATCACTTTCAAAGTCACCTTCAAAATGGGCCTTGGCATACATTTCCGCGGTTTTTGCTATATCTCCTCTTTTTACATCTGCAATAATTACCGCATCCATATCCCTTAGGTATTTCAAAGTTTTAGCATAGGCCCTAAGTCCTTTTAGACCATAGGCCTCATAGTAGGCAATTTGAACCTTAAAGCAGCCTACTGTGTCCAGAGTGGAGTCTATAATTCTCTTATTGAATTCAAAGATAACGTCCTCTAAGTTTTCAAATTGATCTGCAAAGCTCTTAGGAATATACTCAAAATCTGTATCCAAGCCTACGCATACAACTCCTCTTTGAGCTACTCTTTCAAATAACTTATCAATAATCATAGTCCAAACTCTTCCTCTCTATAGACAACTTGTCCTGCTTTAATGGTACATAATACAGTTCCCTTTACCTTATATCCATGGAAGGGACTGTTTTTCCCCTTTGATTTGAATTTTTCAACATCTATTTCATAAGGAGTATCAATATCCACCAAGACCATATCTCCCTCATAACCAATCTGGAATTTTCCTTTTTCTATGCCCATTATCTCTGCTGGTCTCTTAGACATAAGATCAGACAATCTGCTCAAGCCGATATGTCCCTCCTCCACTAACTTTGTATAACATATGGCAAAGGCTGTTTCTATTCCGCTTATGCCCGGTGCTCCTTTTGCCTTATCCTCTGCCGTATGTGGGGCATGGTCTGTGGCTATACAATCAACGTACCCTCTTTTTATAGCTTCGATTAGGAACTCTACGTCATCTTCTTTTCTAAGTGGAGGATTAACTCTGTAGTTTATCTCATCTGTGAGACCTATATGATGGGGTGTAACTTCACAGGTTATTTTATTTCCTGCTTCCTTAGCTTCAATCACATATTCCATAGCTTCCTTAGTGCTTACATGGGCTAAATGGAGTTTACATTTTGTGTACTTAGCCAGGGTAATATCCCTCCAGGTCATTGTATTTTCCGCCAATCTCATATCTACATCACTTAGGTCCGGACTCTCTGCATGGGACATTATTATAAGTCCAAGCTTCTCTGCCTTAATCATAGCCTGCATCATGATCTTGCTGTCTGCTACACCCTTTCCGTCATCGGATAACAACTTTACAAGCCCACTTTCCGCTTCAAGTTCATCTAAATGGCTTACATCCTTACCTTCAAGATTTCTGGTTATAGACATGCACTGATGTATGTCTATCAATGCCTCCTGCTTGCCTTTTTCCAATACATAATTGACTGTGTCCATGTTACTGCACACCGGATTAGTATTTGCCATTAAGTTCACTGTAGTGAATCCTCCTCTTACTGCGGCCTTACTGCCAGTACCTATATCTTCCTTATAAGTATAGCCCGGGTCTCTAAAGTGGCAGTGTAAATCGATGAAGGCCGGCATTAAGATCATGCCTTTGGCGTCAATTGTTTCTGCTTCCTTAATAATATCTCTCCCTATTTCTGCAATCTTTCCATCTTTAATATATATGTCCCCTAAAAAGTCAACGCTCCAGTCAACAATTCTTGCATTCTTAATTAACAAATCCATAGATATTTCCCCCTATATATCTTTAAACCTTACGATGTCGTCGCAGTACTCACAGCGGTATTCCCTGTTATCATAGTCAACCAAATGGAATACATGAGGCACATAGTCTTCCATAGAAGTAACACACCTAGGATTTTTGCATATAAGTACATTCTCCACTCTGGTGGGGATTTCCAACTTAATCTTTTGGGTTATAATCTCATTCTCTATAATGTTTATGGTTATGTTGGGATCTATAAGTCCCAATACTGTAAAGTCTACATGAATTTCATTTTCTATTTTAATTATGTCTTTTTTCCCTATCTTTACGCTGGGTGCATTCATAATAAGAGCTACTGTAAAATCTGCTCCGTTTAGCTTTAGATATTCAAAAATTTTTACTCCTAGCCCTGCAGTGATATGGTCTATGACAATACCTTTCTTAATGCTGTTTATGGTAACCATAATCATCCTCCTACCTTACTCCTAAAAGTTTGCTTATCAGTGCCATTCTTACATACATGCCGTACTGAGCCTGTTTAAAATAACAAGCCCTAGGGTCATTGTCCACTTCATAGGCGATTTCATTAACTCTCGGCAGCGGATGCAGGACTATCATATCTTCCTTTGCATACTTTAACTTGTCCTTATCTAGAATATAGCTATCTTTAAGCCTCACATAGTCTTCTTCATTAAAGAAGCGTTCTCTCTGAACTCTTGTCATATACAACACATCCAACTCTCCAAGCACTTCTTCCATGGTGACAGTTTCTTTATATTCAATATTATTTTTTTTCAAAACTTCACTGAGGATATAGTTGGGTACCTTTAATTCTTCTGGTGAGATTAAAACAAACTTTATGTTTTCATACCTACACATGGCTTTTATCAAAGAATGAACAGTCCTCCCAAATTTTAAGTCACCGCATACACCGATGGTTAAATTGGTAAGTCCGCCTTTTATGTTACGTATGGTTAATAGGTCTGTTAAGGTTTGGGTAGGATGTTGATGTCCTCCGTCTCCGGCATTGATCACCGGCATGGTTGTATTCATGGCAGCAATTTTAGGAGCACCTTCCTTGGGGTGCCTTATTACTGCAATATCCGCATAGCAGGCAACTGTTCTTATAGTATCTGCAATACTTTCACCTTTAGACACGGAGCTGGAATTGGGTTCGGAGAAACCTATGACATTTCCACCCAGTCTTAACATAGCAGCTTCAAAACTGAATCTTGTCCTAGTACTGGGTTCGTAAAATAGAGTGGCTAAAATTTTCCCTTGGCATACATGAGAAAATTTCTGTGGATTTGAAATGATATCGTCTGCTAATTTAAAAGTTTCCTCTAATTCATCCAAGGTAAAGTCCATTGGATCTAATAGATGTTTTGCTTTTAACATATTCAATCCTCTCCTTCTTAACCTCTCTGGGCTAAATTTAAAGGTAAGGAGTCATATATGGAATATTTTTAAATTAAAAAATGCCCTCCACAAAGGAAGGCATAGTTATACCATAGTTAAAAGTATTCTATACTATATGACTTCCTTATTGATCTCACAGGATCAACTTAAAGGTATATTGTGTTTAAATAATATTAACATAGGCTGCCAAATATGTCAATGAGAAAACACCTTATTTATTTGGCAGACCTCTTACCGGTTTTCTCATATCCTTATCAGTATTCATAGTTATTGGATTTGCAGTTTTAGGATTAGTTGTTTTATTATCGTTTCTACTCTTTTTTTCAGCCTTGGTTGCCATAACTTTATCACCTCCACTTTTATTCTTCCTGTAGTGAAGTGTAAATATTCTAAGTTAAAGGAGCATATCCGGATTTAAATAGGCAAATCCAGTTATGCTCCCAACATTTCCACATATAAGCACTTTTTTATAGTTTAAAGGTACTGATCTCTGTCTGTAGGTCATCTGCTAGCTTGGCTAAAAGTTGACTGGATTCTACCACCTCAGCCCCAAGATTGGATTGCTGCATGGTTGAAGCAGCAATTTCCTGCATCTGTGATGCTGTAATGTTGCTTATTTCCTCTATACCAAGCATTGATTGGACAATTTTTTCGCTGCTTTCAGCCATTTGTTTTATAGATGAAATTATTTCATTTGCCTTATTTGAAGTATCTGAAACCAATTGAGCAATCTCTGTAAAGGACTTTTCTGCAATATTTACTACTTCCGTACCTAACTTTACCTCTTTCGTACCAAGCATCATTGCACTTTGTGCCTGCATCGTATCTTCTACTATCTCTTTTATTATGTTTGTTACTTTAACAACAGAAGTCTGTGATTGTATGGCAAGTTTTCTTACTTCCTCCGCAACCACTGAAAAGCCTCGTCCGTGTTCTCCTGCCCGTGCAGCCTCAATTGCTGCATTTAGTGCCAGTAAGTCTGTTTGTGATGCAATAGAAGATATTGTACCAGCTATTTGTTCAATTTCCCTGGTCCTTTCACCTAGGCGCTGAACCAAGACAGCTGAATCTTCAACGGTTTTCTCAACTCTTTTCATCTGTGTTATAACTTTCTCTACAGACTCTTTTCCATGGCTTGTTGCCAGCTCCGCTCCTCTGAAGGCATTCTGCATTTCATTTGTATTATCCATAATTCTTTCAATATCTGTAGATATCTGTGACACAATTGCTTTTGTATAAGAGACAGCTTTCACTTGCTTTTCGGTACCTTCTGCCACTTCTGCAACGGTACTAGCTACCTGATTTACTGCCTCAGCGGACTGTTCAGTAGCTGTTGTCAGCTGTTGTCCCATGTTGGCTACTGCCTCAGCAGACTGGGATGTATTTTTTATGAAGTTTTGAACTTGTCCAGTTACTGCGTTTATAGAAGATGCCAAATTACCCAATTCATCTTTAGAACTGATTTTTATGGTTTTGATAGAAACCTTTCCGTTAACATCCTTACTAACCGCCTCTTGAATAAGCTTAACCTGATTACTTATGGCCCTGATTACTATAAAACCTATAACTACACTGACTGATAGTCCTATTACTAAGGTCAATATCAATGCAGACATAATTAGTTTATATGAGTTATTTGCCTTATCGTATTCATTCTTGGCACTTATCAGTTGTTCACTTACTATTTCTGTTAGCTTTGAAACTATCGGGTCCATACTCAAATCCAAATCATTAGCAGCGAATTTCACTAATTTATCCCTATCTTGTTCCTTCATAATTACCAATAACTTGTCCACATATGAGTTTGCCAAACTCATATGTTTTTCCGCTTGGGCTGCCAGATCCTTTTCAACAGCGGTAAGATCATTGTTAATATATGACTCCCACGCTTCTTCGATGGCTTCCCTTCCTGCCTTTATCTGATTTTCACCTTCTATCCAGGATGCTCTTCCATTTAACACCTTATATGTTATACCCGTAATATTTACCGCATACTTATCTGATACTGTTTTCAATTGCTGCAAAGGTACAAAGTTTCTGTTATAAACCTTGAGCATCTTGTTATTTGAATTTCTTACCCCCAATATACCTGCAACACCTATAAAAATTGAAACTATGGATTTAATCAAAAGTAATAGTATTATTTTAGTTTTAATTTTAAGGTTATTTAGGATTTTCATATTATTCCCCCTTTTTATTCTCTCTTTCTCTGCAAAATAAGCTTATATGTATTCGTTTTCAAGCAAAGAACTACTTATTAATACTTCCTCCTTACGTATTTATACAAATTTAGATATATTAAATGTTATTACATCATTTTACCTATTTCTCTTTTATTATACCATTGTTTATACCTATTTTAAATACTATATATTTATGGAGTTGATGTAAAATTAACTTAAAAAATTCAACTTCCTCATTCTTGTCCAAAATCCTTATCACCCTAAAAATAAAAAGAAAGCCATCCCAAAGCAAATCATATTGCTTAGAATGGCTTTCCCACTATATTACATCAAAGAAACACATTTGATCACTTTCCGGAAGACCTTTTAGGCAGTCAAACTTTTTAAGCAGATCTATGGCTGCATTTCCAACTTTAGCACGTTTCCTTACGTCCTCTATAGATCTGAAAGGTTCTTCCTGCATGGCTTTATATATACTTTCTGCTGCCACATTACCCATACCGGCTATACTGTTTATAGGCGGTCTTAGACCATCCTCCTCTACTAGGAACTTGGTTGCATGGGCCTTGGATAAATCTATGGGCAGGAACTTTATTCCTCTCTCATACATTTCTAAAACTATTTCCAAGTCATCATACATATCCTTATCCTTAGGTGCAGCCATATTGCCCATGGCTTCGATTTCCTTCATCTTTGCCTTAACCTTCTCTTTGCCGAAAATCATGTATTCAGCATCAAAGGCCTTTGCTCTTATAGTGAAGTAGGCCGCATAGTAGGCTTTGGGTATATGAACCTTAAACCAGGCAATTCTAAAGGCCATCATAACGTAAGCTGCAGCGTGGGCCTTCGGGAACATGTATTTTATCTTCTTGCAGGACTGAATATACCACTCCGGCACATCGTGTTCCCTCATTAAGGCTTCATATTCTGGGAACTTAGGATCCTTAAGTGCCTTTCCTTTACGAACTGTTTCCATTATCTTAAAGGCCGTATTCGGAGGTAGCCCTTTTTTTATCAGATAAACCATGATATCATCTCTTGTACATACAGCATCAGAAATACTGCTGATTATTCCATTGTCAATCAAGTCCTTGGCATTTCCCAGCCATACGTCGGTACCATGAGAAAGTCCGGATATACATATCAAGTCCATAAAGGTCTTTGGCTTTGTATCCAAAAGCATTCCTCTTACGAACTTAGTACCGAATTCAGGTATACCAAAACTCCCCACCTTTGAATTTATCTGGTCTGGTGTAACATTAAGGGCCTCAGTGGATGAAAATACAGACATTGTAGCCTTATCATCCAATGGTATGGTTTTAGGATCCACTCCGGTTAAATCTTGAAGCATTCTTATCACCGTAGGATCATCGTGACCCAGTATATCTAACTTCAAAAGGTTTGAATCAATGGAGTGATAGTCAAAATGTGTAGTAATAATATCGGAATCCGGGTCATCCGCAGGGTGCTGAACCGGACAGAATTCAAAAATCTCTCTGCCCTTAGGCACAACTATAATACCACCGGGGTGCTGACCAGTGGTTCTTTTTATACCGGTACATCCCTTAGAGAGTCTGAGTATTTCAGC
Source organism: Clostridium thermarum (assembly GCF_006351925.1). Lineage (NCBI taxonomy): Bacteria > Bacillati > Bacillota > Clostridia > Eubacteriales > Clostridiaceae > Clostridium > Clostridium thermarum. Next base: position 2,871,660 of record NZ_CP040924.1, read on the forward strand.
CTTATTGACTTGAACTCCCTTGTCTTCAAAATACTTCTTTACGTAACCAAAGGCCGTTTTTTCCGCTATAGTACCGATAGTCCCAGCTTTAAAGGTAGTGCCCTTCCCAAATATAACCTCTGTATATCTGTGGGCTTTTGCTTGATATTCACCTGAGAAGTTCAAGTCTATATCCGGTTCCTTGTCTCCATTGAAGCCCAGGAAGGTTTCGAAAGGTATATCTATACCATCCTTAGCTAACTGCTCTCCACATACAGGACATACCTTATCAGGTAAATCGAAACCTATCTTAATACCATAGTCAGTGAAGTCTGAGTACTTACATTTTGGACATCTGTAATGAGGCGGGAGGGCATTAACTTCCGTTATCCCCGTCATGTAGGCAACAACGGAGGAACCTACAGATCCTCTTGAACCAACAAGGTATCCATCTTCATTGGATTTCCAAACCAGCTTTTGAGCAATTATGTACATTACTGAGAAACCATTTTTTATGATAGAATCTAATTCCCTCTCCAACCTATCATGAACCAACTGAGGAAGAGGATCTCCATATAGCTCATGGGCTCTTGAATAGGTAATGTCCTTAATGGTCTGTTCACAGCCATCAATGTGTGGTGTAGCTTTATCCGGTGAAATAGGACTTATCTGTTGACACATCTCAGCTATTAGATTAGTATTGGTAACTACTACTTCATAGGCCTTTTCTTTTCCTAAGTATGAGAATTCCTCCAGCATCTCCTCGGTAGTTTTCAAATACAGAGGTGCTTGATTATCTGCATCTTTAAACCCCTGGCCTGCCTCCAATATACGTCTATATATCTCGTCTTCAGGGTCCAAGAAATGTACGTCTCCGGTAGCTACTACAGGTTTGTTCAGCTTTTCTCCCAAGGCTACGATTTTTTTATTGATTTCCTTTAGATACTCCCTATTGGGTACCTGTTCCTGCCTTACTAGGTACTCGTTATTGCCTATAGGCTGGATTTCCAAGTAATCGTAAGTCTCTGCAATAGCTTCAATTTCCTCATCGGATTTTCCTAGTAGTATTGCCTGGTACAGCTCTCCTTCACTGCAGGCACTGCCAATTATTAAGCCCTCCGAATACTTTTTGTACATACTCTTTAGAATACGCGGTTTTTTATAAAAATAGTCCAAGTGAGAATAAGACACCAGCTTATATAAATTCTTTAATCCAACATAGTCCTTTGCCAAAATAATGGCATGATAGGTTTTAAGCTTTTTATATTCTTCCTTTTTGGCCTCTTCATCGGAGCCGTAGATATCTATATCCTCAAGGGTTTTTGCTCCTCTTTCCTTTAGCTTTTCCAGCATAACCTTAAATACCTTAACTGTGGTATCTACGTCATCCAAAGCTCTGTGTGCAACTTCTACTGTTATGCCAAGATGTTTCGCAATTCTTCCTAATTTATAAGTTTTGAATTCAGGAAATACTTCCTGTGCCAAGGATAAGGTATCCACATATGTAAAGTCAAAGTCATAACCTAAAACCTTGGCATTATGTTTTAAGAAGCCTATATCAAAGGAAGCATTATGGGCCACCAAAACACTGTCATTAATAAACTCCATAAGCTTAGGAAATACCTGCTCTATGGTTTCTGCATCTTTTACCATATCGTCGGTTATATTGGTTACTTCCACTACTTTTGCCGGTATAGGCTTTTCCGGATTTACAAAGCAACTGAACTCATCAATTACCTTACCATCTTTATATTTCATAATTCCTATTTCAGTGATTTTTTCCGTTACCGGTGAGAAACCTGTAGTTTCCAAGTCCAGTATGCAATAGGTAGTATCGATGCTCTGCCCCTTAGGATTAGTTACAGAAGTTTTTTTATCCGGTGCCAGGTAGGCTTCCACACCATATAGGACCTTCATGTCTGGATTATTTCTTCCAAGAAGTTTATGAGCTTCCGGAAATGCCTGCACCACTCCATGATCTGTTATGGCAATGGACTTCCATCCCCAGCTCATGGCCCTCTTAATTAAATCTGTAGCACTGCTCATGGCATCCATCTGACTCATCTGTGTATGCATATGAAGCTCTACTCTCTTTACCTCTGCCTTATCCTGTCGCTTAATCTTCCTTAAGCCCTCAGTTTCTATTATTGTGTTGACTATCATCTCAATTTCACCGGAAAACTTGCTGAAACCTGCATTACCTGCAATTTTCACGCCCTTTGCGCTCTTGAGCCTTGGTAATACTGTTTCCTCTTCACCGGCCTTTAAAAAGGCCTTGCAGGTCATGGAACTGGAACCGTCATATAAGTCGAAGGAAACCAAGATTTTTCCACTCTTTAATTCCTTTGACTCTATATTGGATATTTCACCTTCCAGTACTACTCTCCCCTCATCCGGTGTTATATCTGTGATTTTTATCACAGGGTCCTTTATTTTTGCGTTTCTACCTAATATCAAGGATGTATCTGCTTTCTTTCCATCATTTTCAGAACTTGCCTCTAATTTTTTCTCAGCAACTTCTTTAGGCTGTTGAGGTACTTTTATACTTACTACCTTAATCTCCCTTTGAGCTTGAAGCATTTGCTTTTCACGCTCTTCTTCCATCCTTGCCAAGTCCTCACTGCTAACTTTATCAGCAAAATTAATTTTATAGGCCGTACCGTACAAACTCTTCACAGCTTTCTGTATCTTTTTATCATAGTCCATGGACTTAAGAAAGTTTGATACCGGCACTTTAAAATTAAAATTTATGCTGTTGTTGACCACCTCATACTCACTGTTATTAAGCACTGCCCTTAGGGCAGGATATTTATCAGCCACAGAAAATACAATATTTTCTAACTCTTCTTCTATGGGTTTCTTGGAGGTCCCATCCGTATACTTTACAGATATATTAGCATCATTTAGTGCAAATCTTTCTCTTACAAATTTCCTAAGATACTCAAATTCCTTTGTATCTATATATTTATCAGAACTGATCTCCATATTCAAAGTCTTAGACTTCTTGCTTAACACCACCGATTCCACCAGTGCATTATTTATATTTCCGGCAGTATTATAATCACTAAAAATTTCATTTATTCTTTTCATGGTACTCTCGACCTTTCTCAAAATTTTTAGTACCTAATCATTATATAAGATAGATCTGTGCTTTGTCATGTAGGAAAAAACGGTATATGAGCACTTCATTATGATAAGAGACTATCAATCTATCTTATCTTTATTTTATTGAGTATTTTTAATTTAAATTATTGCATTCTCTCACTATCAATACCTGCATTAAATTCAGACTTAAAAGCTTAATTGCAATAAAAAGGAGCAATCTTACAAAAAAGTGCATATTTAATACTATAACCACATTATTAATTGCCTTTTAAGAAGTTTCCTTAAAAAAGGTGATGAAGATTTAGAAAGGAGGAAACTAAGGATGGAAATAATCACAAAATATATGACTAGAAATGACTGTTACAGAACTGGCCGTAAAATAAACGTAAAAGGAATTATGGTTCACTCTACAGCCACACCCGGAATTATGGCAGCTGACTGGTTTGACCGATGGAATAAGTCCTATGCTCTTGGGGAGATAGATAGGCAAGTTTGCGTTCATTCCTTTGTGGATGATAAGGTAGTTATGCAATATCTTCCCTGGGACCACAGAGGATGGCATGCAGGAGGACGTGCCAATGATACCCACATTGGTTTTGAAATCTGCGAGCCCGGCGGCTTCCGTTATGGAAGTGGCTCCACCATGGTTGGATATGATGTAAAGGTTAATGAGGAATACTTTAACAAGGTCTATGCCAATGCCGTTGACCTTTGCGTTTATCTTTGCAAGATGTTTGGTTTGACAGAAAAAGATATAATTGATCACTCAGAGGGCTACAAACTGGGTATAGCTTCCGCCCATGGCGATGTTATGCATTGGTTCCCCAAACATGGCAAGAGCATGGATACACTGAGAGCAGATGTAAAAAAAGCCCTTGAAGGCTCAAGTTCCCAGCCTCAGCCACAAGTACAGGATAAAGAAGTAATGGAACTGCAGCAAATCTTAAATAGATTAAAAATTACAGATTCTAATGGTAAGGCATTAGTGGTGGACGGCATCCACGGACCTTTAACCGCCTCCGCCATAAAGAAGTTACAATCTATTATGGATCTACAGCAGGTAGGTATTGCAGGTCCGGCTTCCTGGGCAGCTATAAGAGAGATTCTTTATAAGCCAATGGTATCATCAGGATCAACCGGCTATGCTGTAAGATATATTCAATGGCGTGTCAATACAGTCGTTGACGGAATCTTCGGTCCATTGACCCTAAAGGCCGTAAAAACCTGGCAAGCCTCTAATAAGCTTACCGCAGACGGAATTGTGGGTCCCAATACTTGGGCTAAGCTTATAGGTAATTTTTCGTAAATAAAAAGACATCAAGCAAAATGCTTGATGTCCTACCAACCTGGCAACGTCCTGCTCTTCCACTCAGTCTCCCGAGCAGTACCATCGGCGCTGTGAGTCTTAACCATCGTGTTCGGAATGGGAACGGGTGTAACCCTCACGCTATCATCACCAGATATCAGAGAAGTTTGTTCTCTGAAAATTGCACATAAGAATGTGTTTTAGGTCAAGTCCTCGACCTATTAGTACTAGTCAGCTGCACACATTACTGTGCTTACACCTCTAGCCTATCAACCTTGTGTTCTTCAAGGGGTCTTACTGACTTACGTCATGGGAAATCTTATCTTGAGGTGGGCTTCACGCTTAGATGCTTTCAGCGTTTATCCCGTCCCGACATAGCTACCCAGCGGTGCTCCTGGCAGAACAACTGGTACACCAGAGGTCAGTCCATCCCGGTCCTCTCGTACTAAGGACAGCTCCTCTCAAATTTCCTACGCCCGCGACGGATAGGGACCGAACTGTCTCACGACGTTCTGAACCCAGCTCGCGTGCCGCTTTAATGGGCGAACAGCCCAACCCTTGGGACCTACTTCAGCCCCAGGATGCGACGAGCCGACATCGAGGTGCCAAACCTCCCCGTCGATGTGGACTCTTGGGGGAGATCAGCCTGTTATCCCCGAGGTAGCTTTTATCCGTTGAGCGATGGCCCTCCCACGAGGTACCACCGGATCACTAAGTCCGACTTTCGTCCCTGCTCCACTTGTGGGTGTCGCAGTCAGGCTCCCTTCTGCCTTTACACTCTACGAACGATTTCCAACCGTTCTGAGGGAACCTTTGAGCGCCTCCGTTACTTTTTAGGAGGCGACCGCCCCAGTCAAACTGCCCACCTAACAATGTCCCGTCACCAGCTTCATGGTGTCCGGTTAGAATCTCAGTATCATCAGGGTGGTATCCCAAGGTTGACTCCACAAAGGCTGACGCCCTTGCTTCCAAGTCTCCCACCTATCCTGTACAGATAATACCGAAACTCAATGCTAAGCTACAGTAAAGCTCTACGGGGTCTTTCCGTCCAATCGCGGGTAGCAAGCATCTTCACTTGCACTACAATTTCGCCGGATTTGCAGTTGAGACAGTGCCCAAATCATTACGCCATTCGTGCGGGTCGGAACTTACCCGACAAGGAATTTCGCTACCTTAGGACCGTTATAGTTACGGCCGCCGTTTACTGGGGCTTAAGTTCATGCCTTCGCTTGCGCTAAGCAATCCCCTTAACCTTCCAGCACCGGGCAGGCGTCAGCCCCTATACATCAGCTTACGCTTTAGCAGAGACCTGTGTTTTTGCTAAACAGTTGCTTGGGCCTATTCTCTGCGGCCTACTCGCGTAGGCACCCCTTCTCCCGAAGTTACGGGGTCAATTTGCCGAGTTCCTTAACTGCAATTCTTCCGCTGGTCTTAGGATTCTCTCCTCACCTACCTGTGTCGGTTTGCGGTACGGGCACTACTTCACTCCCTAGAGGCTTTTCTTGGCAGCGTGGAATCAGATACTTCGCTACTAAATTTCGCTCCCCATCACACCTCAGCATTGAACAGACGGATTTGCCTATCTGTTCTGCCTAGATGCTTAGACCCACATCCAATAGTGGGCACATCCTATCCTCCTGCGTCACCCCATCGGTAATAACGCGTCATAGTGGTATCGGAATATCAACCGATTGTCCATCGCCTACGCCTCTCGGCCTCGGCTTAGGTCCCGACTAACCCTGGGAGGACGAGCCTTCCCCAGGAAACCTTAGGTTTTCGACCAAAGAGATTCTCACTCTTTTCTCGCTACTTATTCCAGCATTCTCTCTCCTGTACAGTCCACCACTCCTTTCGGTATGACTTCAGCCCGTACAGGATGCTCCTCTACCGCTGACGCGCAAGCGTCAACCCGTAGCTTCGGTGGTAAGTTTGAGCCCCGGACATCTTCGGCGCAGGATCTCTCGACTAGTGAGCTATTACGCACTCTTTAAATGAGTGGCTGCTTCTAAGCCAACATCCTAGTTGTCTTAGAAATCCCACATCCTTTTCCACTTAACTTACACTTAGGGACCTTAGCTGACGGTCTGGGCTTTTTCCCTTTTGACTACGGATCTTATCACTCGCAGTCTGACTGCCGGTATACAAGTATATGGCATTCGGAGTTTGATAGGGTTCAGTAAGCGCAATGCCCCCTAGCCCATTCAGTGCTCTACCTCCATTACTCAATTATCCGACGCTAGCCCTAAAGCTATTTCGAGGAGAACCAGCTATCTCCGAGTTCGATTGGAATTTCTCCGCTATCCACAGCTCATCCCATGGTTTTTCAACACCAACGTGGTTCGGGCCTCCACGGAATTTTACTTCCGCTTCACCCTGTCCATGGATAGGTCACCCGGTTTCGGGTCTACAGCATGCAACTATCCGCCCTGTTCAGACTCGGTTTCCCTTCGGCTCCGTACCTTAAGTACTTAACCTTGCTACATGCCGTAACTCGCTGGATCGTTCTACAAAAAGCACGTCATCACACAGATTAAGGACGGGGGACACACCTAAAGGTGAGTCCCGCCCAGAATATAGTGCTATGACCGGTTGTAGGCACACGGTTTCAGGTTCTATTTCACTCCCCTCCCGGGGTTCTTTTCACCTTTCCCTCACGGTACTTCTTCGCTATCGGTCATCAGGTAGTATTTAGCCTTGGGAGGTGGTCCTCCCTGCTTCCCACAAGGTTTCACGTGTCTCGTGGTACTCTGGATCAGATCTTCACTTTGACAGCTTTCACTTACGTGGCTGTTACACTCTGCGGCTTAACTTTCCAGAAATATTCAGTTAACCATCTCAGTGAGTTATGATCTGTCCGCAACCCCAGAAACAAGTTTCTGGTTTGGGCTCTTCCGCTTTCGCTCGCCGCTACTGACGGAATCGATTTTTCTTTCTCTTCCTCCAGGTACTTAGATGTTTCAGTTCCCTGGGTTTACCTTCCTTAAGCTATGGATTCACTTAAGGATACATGGGGTTACCCATGTGAGTTTCCTCATTCGGAGATCTCCGGATCACAGGCTATTTGCGCCTACCCGAAGCTTATCGCAGCTTATCACGTCCTTCTTCGGCTCCTGATGCCAAGGCATTCACCATGCGCCCTTTATAACTTGACCTTACTCGTCTCACGATAAGCGGCGCACTGCGTTGTTGCCGTCGTCGCTCCGGTCCTCATTGGCCTATCCAGCCAACTCCGGTCCTCACTCCTAGGCGCCTAGCATTGCTTGCTTCTCCTGAGACTCGTTGTCAGTGAACGGCGAGTCCATTCAGCTAAACAACTTTGTTATAAAGAACAATAATTGATATTATTCTTAGCTTTACTCCAGATATCCTACGGAAACTTAATTTAAACTTGTTTGAAAATCCCGAATCTTCAACGGGTTTTCAGGCATGTTTAAATTATTAGCTGTAGTTGGATATCTGCTTAATTTCTTATGTGCAATTTTCAAAGAACAACGGAATACTATTTTACACCGCTGACGCGTTGGCGTCAACCTGTAATTTCTTCCACTTGAAAGACGTTAGTCTTTCAAAATTGAACAGAGATTGGTCAGACCTGCGCTCTAAGTATCTCTTGGATATCTTTAGAGCAGGTTCTCCATAGAAAGGAGGTGATCCAGCCGCAGGTTCTCCTACGGCTACCTTGTTACGACTTCACCCCAATCGCTGACCCTACCTTCGGCCGCGTCCTCCTTGCGGTTAGACTACGGACTTCGGGTATTGCCAACTCTCATGGTGTGACGGGCGGTGTGTACAAGGCCCGGGAACGTATTCACCGCGACATGCTGATTCGCGATTACTAGCAACTCCGGCTTCATGCAGGCGAGTTTCAGCCTGCAATCCGAACTGGGACGAGTTTTATAGTTTTGCTCCGCCTCGCGGCTTTGCCTCTCGTTGTACTCGCCATTGTAGCACGTGTGTAGCCCTAGACATAAGGGGCATGATGATTTGACGTCATCCCCACCTTCCTCCGAGTTAACCCCGGCAGTCTTGCTAGAGTGCTCAACTTAATGGTAGCAACTAACAATAAGGGTTGCGCTCGTTGCGGGACTTAACCCAACATCTCACGACACGAGCTGACGACAACCATGCACCACCTGTCTTCCTGCCCCGAAGGGCTTCCCGCATTACCGGTAATTCAGGAGATGTCAAGTCTAGGTAAGGTTCTTCGCGTTGCTTCGAATTAAACCACATGCTCCGCTGCTTGTGCGGGCCCCCGTCAATTCCTTTGAGTTTTAATCTTGCGACCGTACTCCCCAGGCGGAATACTTAATGTGTTAACGGCGGCACAGAAGGTTGGACCCTCCTACACCTAGTATTCATCGTTTACGGCGTGGACTACCAGGGTATCTAATCCTGTTTGCTCCCCACGCTTTCATGCCTCAGCGTCAGTTACGGTCCAGAAAGTCGCCTTCGCCACTGGTGTTCTTCCTAATCTCTACGCATTTCACCGCTACACTAGGAATTCCACTTTCCTCTCCCGCACTCTAGATATCCAGTTTGAAATGCAGCACCCAAGTTAAGCCCGGGTATTTCACATCTCACTTAAATATCCGCCTACGCATCCTTTACGCCCAGTAAATCCGGACAACGCTCGCCACCTACGTATTACCGCGGCTGCTGGCACGTAGTTAGCCGTGGCTTCCTCCTCTGGTACCGTCATTATCGTCCCAGAAGACAAGAGTTTACAACCCGAAGGCCTTCATCCTCCACGCGGCGTTGCTGCATCAGGCTTTCGCCCATTGTGCAATATTCCCCACTGCTGCCTCCCGTAGGAGTCTGGACCGTGTCTCAGTTCCAATGTGGCCGATCACCCTCTCAGGTCGGCTACGCATCGTGGCCTTGGTGAGCCGTTACCTCACCAACTAGCTAATGCGCCGCGGGCCCATCTCATAGCGGATTGCTCCTTTAAAGTTGCCATCATGCGATAGCTGCTTATTATGCGGTATTAATCTCCCTTTCGGGAGGCTATCCCCCTCTATGAGGCAGGTTACCCACGTGTTACTCACCCGTCCGCCGCTGGGGACCGAAGTCCCCCGCTCGACTTGCATGTGTTAGGCACGCCGCCAGCGTTCGTCCTGAGCCAGGATCAAACTCTCAATTTAAAAGTTTGAACTCTAGCTTATCGCTAAATTTGTTTTTCAGACTTTCGTCTGTCAAAGAAATCGCTGACCATGATTTATTCTTGTAAAAGAATTATCTTTATCTCTGTTCAATTTTCAAAGACCAACTTGTTTAAGTTTCGCTGTCGTCTGACAGCTTGTTCATATTACCACGATTATTTCGCAGTGTCAACATCTTTTTCTAATTTTTTTGAAGAAATTTTAATCTCATTCAAATTTACTTTAGAAAAGATGGAACTCTATATTATCATGATACTTATTAACTGTCAACATATTATTTAACGGTCATTGCTTGTATCCGATAACTTAGCGCTTCAAGAGTTTCTCGAAGCGACAAGTGTTATAATATCATGTAAACTCTCACGAATTATTTACTTCAATTACGATTTAAAGGATTTATCTCCATATTTTGAGCATATACTCTTTTTTTCTACATTTTACACCTAGTGATACACGCGGCTATAGTGTAGTGGTTGTTGAAGCCAGCGCTAGCGGCAGAATATCTACTCCCCTTATTTAGTCTAAACAATTACTCACTACTACATATAGCACTGTTTCAAAAAAGCATTAATGATAAAGTTATAACTAAAAATTTGTCCATAAATTCTTTATAAAAACATTAAGGCATGCTATCGCGCATGCCTTAAAAATTATAAAATTGAAGATTTTTCATAGAGAAGCGGAGAAAAATTCACCATAATTATTCATTACTCACTACTAACTACTAATTATACTGCTGCAACCCGTGTTTTCACCTAAAGCTAAAATTAACCTTTGACAGCACCAGCCATTAAACTCTTTTGCACTTGATTGCTTAACGGTATATAAATGATGATTGTAGGCAGGGTAGCTATAACAAGTCCCGCTACGATAGGCCCCCAATTAGTAGTGTACTGTCCAGCCATGGACATAATACCTACAGTTAAGGTCTTCAATTTAGGGGAATTTATAAAAGTATTTGCAAACATCAATTCATTCCAGCTTGAAAGATAAGTAAAAATAGAAACAGTAGCCAATGCCGGTTTTAACAACGGCAGAATCACTCTAAAGAATGTCTGGTATATATTGCAGCCATCTAAGCAAGCTGCTTCCTCCAGTTCAAAAGGTATGCCTCTTACAAATCCGGTTAATATAAATATCCCCATTGGAAGTGCAAAAGCTACATATGGAATTATAAGGGCTAAATAGCTGTTTAATATGCCCATTTTATTAAGTATAATAAACAGAGGTAATAAGGTTGAATGAATAGGCACCATCATTCCAAGTAAAATTATTGTAAGAGTTAATTTACTTAATTTCCATCTCATCCTCATAATAGCGTAGGATGAAGTTGCAATGAGGATATCTGATACTATGATAGTCACAGCAGTAACCAGCAAGCTGTTTAGAAAATATACCCCCGCTTTACCGCCAATGAAAGCGTCCTTATAGTTTGAAAATCTCCACACCTTAGGAAGGCCCAGTACGTTCCCCCCAAATATTTCAGCGTTATCTTTAAAAGAAACCAGTACAAGCCAGATTAATGGATATAATTGAATTAAGGCTACAAGTCCCAAAACTATTAAGAGTATTATACTTCCAATACTTGTCTTGCCTTTTCTTTCATAAGTAAATTTTTTATTAAATTCAAGGTTTTCTATAATATTAGCGTCTTTTAATTGCACTATCCTCATCCTCCTCTTAACACCACATCAGGCTTCAACTGCTTTTCTGCCTTCGAACAACTTACGAATAATCAGTGTAAACACTAAACATTCTACAATGATAAAGATAGACATTGCACTTCCGTAACCATACATATATTTGTCAAATATAGTATTGTACATCAAGGTGCTTGGAACCTCACTGGCATGCAGCGGACCTCCGTTTGTGAGTATATATATCAAGTCAAAGGCTTTAAATGAACCTGTAACTGCAAAAACTACACAAACCTGCAGAATGGGTTTGATAAGAGGAATAGTTATTCTTGAGGCCATTTGAAATTCTGTTGCCCCGTCAATTTTAGCAGCTTCATAAATATCCGGTGATATGGACTTGATTGCAGCGTACATCAAAAGCATATGATAACCTATATATTGCCATACAATAGGAATAAAGGCAGCTCCAAGAGCAGTCTTGGTACTTGCTAGCCATGGCTGGGCCAGGTTTTCAAGTCCTATTTTCCTTAAAAACACATTTAACATTCCATAATTGGCATTATATATTTTCATCCAGAGCTGACCAATTACTACGGTGGATATTATAACAGGTATGAAGTACACTGTCCTAAAAAAATTTTCTCCTTTAACTCCTCTTGAAAGCACCAGAGCCATTAAAAGTGATAGTGGAAGCTGTATAAATACAGAAAGTAATGCTAATATAAATGAATTCCTTACAGCTTTCTCAAATCCATCGGTATTATTTACAAATAAATTTATATAATTTTTAAAGCCTATAAAAGTTCCTTTTCCAATACCATCCCATTTCAATAAACTATAGTATAAGGAGAAGCAAATAGGAAGTATAATTACTACGGCAAATATCAATAGAGCTGGAAAAACAAAGAGAAAGATCGCTTTTTTGTTTCTTAATAACTTATCCATAACTTTTGATGCCTCCCTCATTTAACATATAAAATTTATCCTCTTTGCTAAATTCTCCTGCCAACTTGTACAAATCAGCAGGAGAATTATAACTCATCTATTATTTTTCATTTATTGCCTGCATCTGTTTTGCAAACTCTTCAGGTGTTATTGTCTTACCAAAGAGTTTTGCTACCAAATCCTTATGAGTATCGGCATCAGCACCACTTAGGTAAGTATCCCACCAAATTGTACTTCCAGTGGACTTTTGAACTATTGCACTAACCTGCTTAGTTAGTGGTGATATCTTGGATTCATCAACGGATACCTTCCAAGCTGGTATTCCGGCACCTAATTCATATCCATGCTTTGCAAATGCTTCTGTTATGAATTTAACAGCTCTTACAGCTTCATCTTTATATTTTGTATTAGCTTTAACCATAAAGCAGTCTACTGATCCGCCTAAGATCTCATCTTTGTCCCCTTTTCCGTCAGTAAGCACAGGGAAGTTTCTGGCTTCTATCTTTCCCTTTGTAGGTGAATCATCTTTTTCTATGGATCCTGCAACCCAGCTTCCATTGTAGTACATAGGAATCTGTCCCTGAATGAATGGAATTTCTGATTCATCTCTTGTGAGACCTAGAGCTGCTTCATCAAAAGCACCGGCGTCTATAAGCTGTAACAGTTTTTCAGCAGCAGTGACGAAAGCAGGGTCTTCAAAGGAAGCTTTACCAGCTAGTGCATCATTGCTCAATTTTGAGCCTCCAGCTCTCATAGCTAAAATATCATAGTAGAACATACCAGGCCACTTGTCCTTTTCTCCAACAGCCATAGGAACTATTCCCTTAGCTCTGAAGGCTTTTACAGCATCCAATAATTCATCAAAGGTTTCAGGTATCTTAACATCATGTTGTTCGAACATTTCTTTGTTTACAAAGAATGTTCCAGCACCGGAGAAGAAGGTTAGTCCATAAATTTTTTCATCGTAGGTTACATAAGTAAGTGCTCCTCCAGTAAGCTTGTCCTTTGTTCCATCCTTTAGATAGTCATCTAAAGCCAACACTTTACCTGCCTCAACAAAAGGTTGAGCAAAACCTGCTCCCCAAGAGAAGAATATGTCAGGAGCTTCGTTAGCAGATACAGCAGTTTTTATTTTTGTCTTATAAGCTTCATTTTCTGTTGCTTCTGCCTCAATTTGAACATTAGGATTAGCATCATTCCAGTCCTTAATTGCAGCCTTAAAACCTTCTGTATTTGCATCCTGCGCAGTATAAATGTGCCATAATTTTAAAGTAATTTTTTCTCCATTACCGCTAGTGGACTTGCTTCCGCATCCTGCCAGACCTGCGGTAAGAAGGATTGACGTCAGTAAAGCTGAAAGAGTCCTGATTTTTTTACTCATTTGAGATCCCCCTTGCTTTTGGTAATATTTCCACTTACAGTTTGATTGTACTGCAATAACGTTTACAAATGAATTTAGAATTTTTACCTCAGCTTTTAAAATCTTTACATCTTTCTATATTCGCTTACCGACAGGCCGGTATATTTTTTAAAGCATGTACTAAAGTAACTGGAATCAGGAACTCCTACCTTTTCGCCAATTTCATAAGCCTTTAAATCCGTATTTTTCAGAAGCAGTAAGGCTTCTTCAATCCTGAGCTTAGTCAGATAGTCCATAATATTTATTCCTGTTTCCTTCTTAAATATTCGGCTTAAATAGCTGGGATTAATAAAAAACACCTTTGCTATTTTGGTCAGGGATAATTCACTGTCACCTAGATTTTGTTTCATATATTTGCTTATGTCATCAATAAGCTTATTGGGTTTCTTCCCTTTAGGCCTTTCCAAAGCCTTCAAGGCTTCTCTATAAGACTTTTCTATATTTTCAATGCCCTTTTTTCTTGTTCCCAAACCTATACTGTATATTACATTAAACTTATTTAAGATCTTTTCCTTAATCTGTTCAATAAATTCTTCAAGAATATTATCTTCTCTGTTATCTATAATTGTTATTCTGTAATTCATATCAAAGCATATATGAATATCTCTTTTATCTCTCAGGATGGGCTTAAGGGCATCCATAGCCTGGCTTACATATACTTCCTTTTCTATGTCCTTTGCCTGATCCCCTCTATGAGTAAATTTCATGTCAACTAATGCCACTTGAAATATATCACTTCCAAAATTAAAATCCAAATAGGTCATTTGCCTTTGTATTTCCTCAACATCTAGATCCGGTTGAATTAGTCTGTTCAAAAATCTTTCTGCAAAGAAAGGCCTATTTTCAATTACTTGTTTCTTTAAGGAGGTATATTCTGAAAAAACTGCCCGGTCCTTTTCTATCTCACCTTTCAGTTTCAGTGCAGTATTCTTAACTATCTCATCATCAATAGGTTTAAGAATATAATCCTTTATTCCTGCCTTTATGCCTCTCTGAGCATACTTGAAATCATTGTAGCCAGAAATAACAGCCACCTTAATGTTTGGATATTTCTTAATTACATAATCTGCAAATTGTATACCGTCCATATTGGCCATGCAAATATCCGTAAACACCAAGTCCGGCTTATATTTATCAGTAAGTTCTATGGCCTCATTTCCCGAAGCAGCCTCCCCTATTATCTCCATACCTAAGGAATTCCAATCAATACACTTTTTTAATAGATTTCTCACTAAATATTCATCATCCACAATTAAAACCCTTATAGTATCACTGCTCATAATCTTCCACCTCTTCTATTGGAATATAAATTACTACTGTGGTACCAGCATCCAACCGGCTATCTATCTTAAATTTACTCTTCCCATTATAAAAAATATTGAGCCTCTCTATAGTTCCCCTAAGGCCAATGCCTGGTGTTCCCTCTTTAGTCAGGGACTTTAGTTTCTCTTCATCCATTCCAATTCCATCATCGGAAACTATAAGCTCTATATAAGCTTCTTTACTATAGGCACCTATAAAAATTCTGCCCTTTTTCCCTGTTGGTTTTATTCCATGATATATGGAATTTTCTACCAAAGGCTGCAAAACCAATTTTAGTATTTTATATTTACTAACCCTCTCGTCTATATCCATATCTACTGTGAACAGATTATCATATCTTATCTGCATTATAGTGAGATAGTTCCTTACAGTCTGAACCTCCTCCTCAACAGTTATTACCTCTTTCCCATTGTTAAGACTCGTCCTATAAAAATTTCCCAGGGCTTTTATAATTTGATACACCTCTTGGTTCCTATTGTCTAAGGCCAAAGAGCTGATAGCATCAAAGGAATTATATAAAAAGTGGGGCTTAATTTGTGACTGAAGTACATCTAACTCTGCCTTCCTCTTAATCTTCTGTTCCTTTACAATCTCTTCAATAAGGTTCTCAATTTTTTGAATCATGGTATTATACACATTTTTTAATTCACCTATCTCATCATTTCCTGTAGCAATATTTACTTTTTTAAATGTGCCCTTTTCAACGCCCTTCATAGACTTTATGAGTTTGTGTATGGGTCTTGTTATGCCGGAAGAAGTAAATATGAGTCCTGATAAGCTCAAAACTCCATTAAATAAGAACATGGCCAAAAGAACAACCTTGTAAATGTTGGATTGCTTTGAAAGCTCTTGGTAGGGAACTATGCTCACTATTGTCCAATTTAAGCTGCTTCTTAGGTAAGAGGTTATATAATCCTTCCCCTCTACCTTTTTTATTGAATAAAAATGTTCTCCGGTTTTCAGCTTCTTAAAATTATCATCCAAATTATACTGGTCTAAATCATTTGAATGGATAATGTCATTATAATTCCCATCCTTTAACTGAATAACTGCTTCACCGTCTTTCATGATATCTTTAAAAGAATTTATTATAGCATCTTCAGGAATGTTGATTATCATAGTTCCGATAGGCTTCTGTGTATCAAGGTCATTGATTATTCTCATCATTGAAACATATCTTTCATTGGGCTTATTATATAGCTCCTTTCCTGTGAGCTTAATTATATAGCCTCCTTTAGCTTCCACAAGCTTGTCATACCATTTTGAATTTCTTAAATCATAGAGACTAAAGGCTTGAAAGGTTCTCTTGTCTACATAGAACTTGTTCCCATAATTGTCAAAAATATATACCGAAGATATAAACATATTTGATTGTATGAATTCTGTTAAGTATCTGTTGACTTTCATCTGATTATTGTAATTAAATTTCTCACTGCCGCTGGCCAATACTTCCTGAATGCCTTGATTTGATAAGAGAATTTTTGATTCATTATTTACCGTATATATTAATAGATTTAAATTGGCATCAATGGTCTGAAGGGTTTGCAGGGCCATTTCGCTAACCTTTTCAGTCATTATTCTGGCATTGATTTTCTGGTAAATAAGAGTGCTTATAGACATGGAAATTACTGCGATTATCAGATAACAGACTATTATCTTTGTCCCAATCTTAAGGTCCTTAAATTTATCAATTAGTTTTTTCCACATTTAATAACCTCTTCTCTTCTATATAAATGTATCAACAATATTATATCACATGTTTATTGTAACGTTTACTTAAGACATAAAAATAGCAGAGACCTTGAAGGTTTCTGCTGAGTGTATAATATTCCATAAAGTCCTTACAATATACTGGTCATTACCGGATAATCCTCTTCCCCTACTCCACCGGTCATGGAGCTTAGGCCGGAGTTTAAAAAACAAGACCGCATAATTGCCTTTGAACCATACTTTAACCTTATCTTATCCACTACGTCGTTGACAGCTCTATCCTTCTCATAATTGAAATCATCTAAGAGGTAGCCTTGGTAAAAGTCATTGGAGCCAAGCTCTGTTGCATGTACCCCCAGGTGCCTTATAGGATGACCGTTCCAAACCTCATCGAAAAGCCTACAGGCCGCCTCTGCAATTTTTCTTGTGGAGTCCGTTGGGACATCAAGCTTTTTCTGATGGGAATAGCTTATCAAATTGCTGCCCTTTACACTGACAGATATAACCCTGCAGCTGCTGTGGGCATCCCTAAGTCTCATTGCTACGGACTCACATAAGGAAAGCAGGACTTTATGGGCCATTTCTGCATCATCTACATCGAAAGGCACGGTAGTAGAATTTCCAACGCCCTTCATGACAATATGATTACTCTTTCTAACCTCAGAGTTTTCAATTCCATTGGCGTAATTCCATATCATAACACCATGACTTTTTAGCTTACTTTTTAGTATTCCTATATCATAATTAGCCAGATCTCCAATGGTATAAATATTAAGCCTATGTAATTTTTCTGCAGTGGCCCTTCCAACCATGAATAAATCCTCTACCGGCAGCGGCCACATCTTTTCCTTAATTTCATGGTGAAACAGCGTATGTACCTTATCGGGCTTTTGAAAGTCTGACGCCACCTTTGCTAGCAGTTTATTATTAGATATGCCGATGTTCACTGTAAAACCCAGTTCCTTCTTTATTCGTTCTCTGATTTTATTTGCCAGTTCATAGTAATCTGGATACAAATGCTCCATATTTGATAAGTCCAAAAAACTTTCGTCCACAGAAAACCTCTGGATGGTAGGAGTATATTCTAATAAAATCTTGTGCATGGCTGCACTGCTTTGCATATAAAGCCAGTATCGCGGTGGCACCGTCACTAATTCCGGACACTTAAGCCTTGCACTGAACAGAGTCTCTCCGGTCTTGATATCATACTTTTTCGCCGGTATGGATTTTGCTAAGACTATCCCATGACGGCTGGCTTCATCCCCGCCTACCACACTGGCAATTTCCCTTAGATCCACATCCTCTCCATGTTGAAGTCTGTATACCGCCTCCCAGGAAAGGTATGCAGAATTAACATCAATGTGGAAGATTAACCTTGCCATATTAACATCACCTTTTAGTAAAATTTGTTACACTTATTATTATACAAACAAATGTTCTGGTTGTAAATTATTATATGCAGACAAATTTTTTTATATACATAAATTTATCAGTACTAAATTCAAAAATATCTACACAAAATAATCACGTTAACTCTATATAAAGGGTGTGGTTATATTGTTCTTTAAGAGGACTTTATCTTCTAGCTTCATAATATTATATTTGACAATCAGCCCCTATACTCAGGCAGCTCTTGAGTCCAAAAATTGCACCTTAACACCTCCACCGCAAAGTACAAATAAAACTATACTTATAGACCCAGGCCATGGCGGAATAGATGGAGGCGCAGTTTCCAAGAACGGTACCCTGGAAAAGGATATTAATCTAAGCATAGGTCTTAAATTAAGAGCTGCCTTAACAGCCTCCGGCTTCAAAGTTAAAATGACCAGAGAAAGTGATGTGGGTCTTTATAGGTCAAAGCATCCGGTAAGAAAGTCTAAGCAGGAAGATTTACACAAACGTTGTATCCTAAAAGCAGAAACCAGCTGCGATGTATTTATAAGTATTCATCAAAATTATTTTCCGGAAGAAAAGTACTCTGGTGCCCAGGTATGGTATTGTAAACCGCCTGAAAGTAAGCTATTAGCTCAGATAATTCAAAAGAACTTAAGGGCAGACTTAGATAGCAATAATAAAAGAGAAGAGAAATCCGCCGGCAACCTATATAGAATATTGAAATGTCATTGTGAAATTCCATCGGTAATCGTGGAGTGTGGATTTTTAACCAATCCCGCGGAAGAACTGAAGCTCCGTGATGAAAACTACCAGCAGAGGATTGCAGCTTCTTTGTGCAAATCAATAATTGAATTTTTTAATCTGCAAGCAAATGGAGAAAACAAAAACAACCCTAATTCCTGACTTTGGAATTAAGGCTGTTTTTGTTACTATGCCGCCTGAGATTCTGTTACGGCTTGTTTATTACCTTTTACAAGGTTAATTATTGTTCTGATAATAAAGCCACCGCCCAAAAATACAACTGCAAAAATAAGCATTGCACTGATGTTTTTATTGAGAAGGGAGGAATTTATTCCTGATATAATCATTCTCAATATACTTACGGAGTAAGTCATTGGAACAAACTTCCCAATAACTTGATAGAATCTTGGCGCTGTTTCTATAGGGAAGGTTCCTGCTGAAGAAGCCAACTGCAGTATGAGAACTACAAACATAATTGGTGCTCCTAATACCCCTATTGCATGGGATAGCCCATACATAACACCAAAGAATACAATAGCTATAAATATATTGCTTAAATAGAACTCTGGTACACTTACAGGTTTAAGATTCAAACCTTTCACAACTACTACTGTCAATATTACAGCCTGCACTGCAGTCAGGGCTGAACCTACTACAAACTTTCCTATAAAGCTGTTCATGAACTTGCTGTCAAAGGCCTTTAAGGACTTGGCAATTGAGAATATAAGGCTTATAAACATTGCCCCGATCCATAGGGATAAGGATATGAAATATGGTGACAAACCTTCTCCATAATAGTCTACTTGGTTTATGGAATTATCCTTTAAAGCTACCGGATCTGAAATAAACTGAGACATATTCTCAGAATCAAACTTTAGATTGCTGCTGATTTTATCATAGCCATCCTTTAAACTTTCACTGAACTTAGCAGTACCGTCATTGAGCTGCTGCAGTCCATCCTTCAAGGCAACTGAACCGCTGCTTAACTTCTCTAAGCCCTTTGAAAGCTGGCCGGTCTTTTCTACTGCGGTATCCATTCCATTAAGTATAGTGCTGCTTCCCTGCTGAAGTACTTGGGCTCCTTCTATAAGTTTGTCAGATCCAGCTGCCACTTTGCTTTGTGTATCAGCAAGGCCCTGTGCTAGCTGAAGAGTCCCAGCTGCAACACTTTTTGTACCTTCACTCAGCTTCTTTAGGTTACTTGCCAACGGTTCTGCTGATCCTGCCGCCTTTCTCAGCGGTGCCTCAATATTATCCTTTAAATTTGAACTGTTAATTTTATTAACTGCTCCTATTACAGCAATAAGCTTAGCTTTATCTTCTTCACTTAGATTAGACTTCTTAATATTGTCCACTTCAGCATTAAGTATTGCGGAAGCTTGGCTAATACCACTGGCAGTCTGATTGATACCATCAGCCAGAGCATTGAGACCTGTATTAAGTGATGAACTTAATTGTTCAGCACCTTTTTCAATCAGTTCAGTATTTTTACTAACTTCTGCCGATCCTTGTACCAACAGTGGAATCTGATCGTTGGAGCTTGTAAGACTGCTTTTGAAAGTATTTAACCCATCCACTAGGGCTTGGGCTCCATTAGTTATCTGACTTTGTCCCTCTTTAATGGTCTGCAATCCCTCTGTCAGCTGCTTAGAACCTTCAGCGGCTTCGTTAAGACCTTTGGATAAATCTGCGCTTCCACTTAGAAGCACTTCTGTACCCTCATGAAGGTCAGAAGCTCCTTCACTGGCATCATTGATAGAAACTTTCACATCATACAAGCTATCTACTAAAGCCTTTGAAACTTCCTTTTGTATGCTGGAGCTTACTTCATTTTTTATGCTCTCTGCAATCTTTGAGGATAACTGTGAAAATACAAAATTTCTTCCTTCGTTTGCCATATATATTAGCTCTGGACTTTCAAAACTTCCATCTTGTGCCTCTGAAATTTTTTCAGAAAAGTCTTCCGGAACCTCTATTAGGGCATAATATTTTGTACCTTCTACTCCCTTCACGGCTTCCTCGTGACTAACAAACTGCCAAGATAACTTATCATTGTTCCTAAGGTTCTCTTCCAGTTCTCTTCCTACCGCATATTCCTTGCAGTCCTTTGTAACCGGCTTATCCAGATTAACAACGGCCACAGGTACCGTATCCAGATCCCCGTATACATCCCAAATACTGTCGAGATAAATAAAGGAATATAACACTGGTACAAACAATACAGCAACGAGTGACAGAGACAAAATGGTCATCAAGAACTTTTTATTGTCTCTTGCATTTTTTAACCTCATAGGTCTACCTCCTTCTAGCTAAAATAAAAAACATTTGTATTTTAATCGACATATGTGTATTATAGAACGTGTGTAGTGTACTTTCAACCATTAAAACATTGTCATTTTGTTGGATAAACAACACATAATAGATATGTGTCTATTATATTTTAAATTTCTTGGAGGTTTTCAATTATGGAAGAGCGAAAGATTGATAGACGTATTCGCAGAACTAAAAAATTACTGCTGCAAGGACTTACAAAGCTTATGTCAGAAAAGAAAATCAGTAACATCACCGTAAAGGAACTTACTGATTTGGTAGATGTGAACAGGTCCACCTTTTATCTCTACTATCGCGATATATATGATATGGTAGAGCAGATAGAAACAGAAATGTTCAATGACTTCACTGAAGCCTTTAATAGATTTTCGAAGGAAACCGCTACTTATGAAAACTTGATTTCCTTTTTCACCTATGTATTTGAGTTTGTTCAAGATAACGCAGAGATGTGTAAGATACTGCTTGGCCATGATGGTGACTATTCCTTTGTTCAGAAATTCAAACAGGCCATCACCGAGTCTAAGCCCCTACTTGATGACTCGCTATCAAAGATAAAAATTCATTTTCTAAGACCTTTTATAGTTGGGGGCTGCATTGGTATAATTCAGCAGTGGTTGGCGGATGATATGACGGTTTCTCCAAAGGAAATGGCTATGATTGTTACAGAACTTATCCCTTATGGCGGTAAATAAAAAAATCCGAGTAATGACTACTCGGATCTTCTTTATTTCTGGGGTCCTTATACTACTTTTTTGAGTCGCAACCGCAATTACTCTTACCGGAATGTGGACAGCCAATACACTTGACTCCCTTTTTCTTTTCAATAATTACCTTTGCGGTTGAAGCACCTACTATTGCTAATATGACCAAAACTACTATTACATTTGCCATAATTACATCCTCCATTCCTCTAAACTTGTCACTAATGTTCTAGGCACTTAACGCTGCTTTTCCACTTGCTTGTGCTTTTGCGTCACCTTTTCTCATGAGGTATACCACACAGCCAATCAATGCCGCAACAACGATTAAGCCAGGTAGGAAACCAGTACCTACCCCACCGGTTGTAATCAAGGTTCCTACTTGATAAGTTATAAATGCTACAGTATAACCCATACCTAGTTGGAAGGCAAGAGCACCCCACAGCCACTTTTTGCTCTCTAACTCAGAGTTCATGGCACCGATAGCCGCAAAGCATGGAGGTGTAAAGAGATTAAACATTAAGTATGCAAGAGCAGCTACTGAAGTCAAGCCCATAACACCTGCAACAGTTGCTCCATCAGATATTAGAGCAAACTCTTCAGTATCAATAAAGTTCGTAATACTATACACAACTGCCAATGTACCAACTACGTTCTCCTTAGCAATAAAGCCGGTAATTGCCGCTGCAGCCAATTGCCATGCACCAAAGCCCAAGGGTATTAGTAGAACAGCAAATGGTGACGCGATAGTTGCCAAGATACTTGTACTTTCTGCACCTTCTTCAACAACTTCAAAGCTCCAGTTAAATGTCTGCATAATTTGTACTACTGCATTTGATAAAAGTATGATAGTTCCAGCCTTAATAATGAAGGCTTTAGCTCTTGAAAGCATATCGATAGTAGCTCTCTTAATACTTGGGAATCTATATTCCGGCAGTTCCATGATAAAGTATGCTCTCTTATTCTTCTCGCCGGTTATTCTTGCTACTATTAGAGCTCCTACTATAATTATAGCTATACCAACAAAATACATAAGTGGTGAAACCCAAGATGCATCACCAAAGAAAGCACCGGCAAACAGGGCAATAACAGGCAGCTTAGCTCCACAAGGCATGAAGGTTGTCAACATTGCAGTGGTTCTTCTCTGTCTTTCGTTTTTAATTGTTCTGGTCGCCATAACACCTGGAATACCACAGCCTGTACCAACAATCATAGGAATAATTGATTTACCTGATAGTCCAACTTTCTTAAAGAAACGGTCCATAACCACGGCAACACGAGCCATATAACCACAATCTTCAAGCAATGATAGTAAGAAAAATAACACCATGATAAGAGGTAAGAAACCAACAACTGCTCCCACTCCACCAATAATACCATCTAGCAAAATTGCAGCTAGTACCGGTGATACCCCCTCTCCAAGTAATCCTTCCACCCATCCATAAAAGGCATCAATCCAGCCAACAAATGTATCGGCCAATAGTGGCCCTAAATATGTCTGTGAAATTGAGAAAACAGCCCACATAATCACTGCAAAGATAGGAATACCAAGCCACTTATGAGCTAAAATTCTATCCACAGCATCCTGATTAGTTTGAGTGTTACTCTTTACCTGTCTTTTCTCTACCTTAGCAATAATTTCTTTAACAAATTCATATCGTTTTTTATCAGAAGCTTCCACAGAATCTCTATCTGCCATATCTACACCATTACTGTTAAAGGGAGAAGTTTGAGCCTTACCTTTAACTTCTACCACTGTTGATATAAGCTTTTCTAACCCATTATCACTTGACTTCGTAGCTATTGTTTCAACAACAGGACACCCTAATGTTTTAGATAGGCCTTCTGCATCAATTACTGTCTTTTTCTTCTTATTCAAATCGCTTTTATTTAGAGCAACTACAACCGGTATCCCTAATTCAAGAAGTTGAGTAGTGAAGAATAAACTTCTGCTTAAGTTTGTTGCATCCACAATGTTAATTATAACATCGGGATTTTCATTCTTAACGAAATCCCTTGTAATACTTTCTTCAGAGGTGAATGGTGACATTGAATATGCTCCTGGAAGGTCAACCGCTATAATGGGAGTATTTGTCTTATTAAGGTGTTTCTTAATATCCCCCTCTTTTTTCTCAATGGTTACGCCGGCCCAGTTACCTACCTTCTCTATCCTTCCTGTAATTGCATTAAATAATGTTGTTTTTCCACTATTGGGATTACCAGTTAGTGCTACTTTCATATTTATGAATACCTCCCGCAAATATAATAAATGTTAGCCTTGTCTAACTTTTTCACCGTAGAAATCTTCAAATAGAAAATGAAATATAGGTAAAGTTAACCTAGGTTAACTTTTTATCAAGCAAAGGCTATATAATAATAGCTTCTGCCAACTCTCTATCAATACTATACCTTGCGTCCTTTACTGAAATTATAAAATTATCAGTGAGTATGGATATCACAGTTACAGCCTCACCTTCGTAACAGCCTAATGTAAACAGGAAGTTTTTAATCTCTTCATCATTAGTCTCAATGTCTTTAATGCTGTATTCTGTATTAATATTAGCTTGTGTTAAGTTCATCACTTGATCACCTAATTCCTTTGTTTTGCTAAAGAATCTTGTCATGTATTTATTCCTAATAATATCATTCATATATTCCCCTCCAAAGCTTATTTTACTTATCAATATTAATATTATTTTTTAGTAAATATGCTTCAATCGCTTTTAGCATACCGTCAGTTATAACATGTTCCATTTTACATGCATTTTCATCAGCTTCTTCTGCTGTCAGCTGAAGAGAATGTCTAAGAAACAGGGACATTAATTTATGATTGTTATATATTTGCTGTGAAATCTCTTTGCCTTTTTGGGTTAAGGTTATAGTTCCATAGGCTTCTTTATTCACCAGGCCCTTTTCTTTGAGATAATTCATTGCCTTTGATACACTAGGCTTTGATACTCCTAAGCGTTCTGCTATCTCTACCCCATGAGCATGTCCATGACTTTTCTCTAATATATGAATAGTTTCTAAATACATTTCCATCGATTCATTATTTTTCATTTCATCACTCCGTTTAACAATCACTTAAAACTAGATTGGTTTTGTTAAACACTTGACATTTATAGATAGACCGCCATATTTGATAACGGTTCTCATTCTATCGGTATTATATCATGTATTTTTTCCCATTACAATAGGTTTTGATAAATTTATAACTACTTTATTGGTGTCTTTAATTGCAAAAGTAAATTCCACCTCTCTAGGTGGTAAGAGTGGATTTTAATAGTACAAAGTGGAAGTTAACTTTTCAATTCACCTATGTTTTTTAGAAACCTAAATAAAACATGTAAAAAGCAATAAGCGCAATGATTACTCCCATAATAATTTTAAACATCTTACTAACTCTGCCATAGTTATCACTGGAAGATAACTTTTGTACAAAGCCAATAGAGGTACCTGCTATAAGAACTAAAAAACTATGTCCTAAGGAATATAGTAACAAAAGTAATATCCCCCATAATGGGTTACCTTGCTTGGCTACCATAGCCAGTAACGCAATTAAAACCGGTGTAGCACAAGGTGATGAGAAAAAGCCTCCTAAAATTCCTGCCAGAAAAGCTCCAATAAAACCACGTTTTTTACTAGTTACCATAATATTAGAAGGGGGTATAAAGTTAAATATCTCCCAGGTTTGCAGTGCCATTAAAAGCATGAGTACACCAAGGAATATGTACCACCATGAACCGGTTCCTTGCAAAAGTTTACCTAGTAAAGAAGCTAATGTCCCTAGTATAGTAAATGTTAAAGCCATGCCAAAAGCAAACACTGCTGAAAGATGAAAAGCCTTCTTGGTATCCTGTTGTCCAGTGCCACCTACATATCCTATTACTAAAGGAACACTTGTAAGGGAGCAAGGTGTAACTGAGGTTAATATACCTGCAATTAAAGCTAAAAATGGCGCTAACCACATATTTGCAGTAATTGCTGATGAAATTGCTTCAAGCCACTGATTAATTAGTGAACTCATTATTCTAACCCCATTTCTTTTAGAACTTTCAGCATCTGCTCTTTAGTCATACCACCTTCATGGACAGTAAAAACATGTTCTCCGGTTTCTTTTAAAGAATACATCGTTAAGCCCATTTCATCAGGATTCTTGGGATTATACGGCTTCCCTTTTGCATCAATAAGAATTTGTGTAGGTATTAGGCTTACAGGGTATCCTTCAGCCAAAGATTGATATTTCCAAACATCAACAAACTTAATAATAGCCTTTCCCTGCAGCTCTTCATTTAATTCTTTTAATACAGGTGCCATTTCCTTGCAAGGAATACATGAGTCTGCACCAAAATCAATAATAATTGGAATCCCATAGGATTTTAGCTTTTCAATATTAATTTTTTCAGTAACATGTAATTCAAAATCAGCATTTTTCTTTGGTGCTTCATCATTATTGGGTAAAGCATTATCAGTTATAGCATTGCTATTATTAGCTATGGGTCTGCTGCCTTTTTCTTTTTCATTATTCTTTAAGAACCATATACCTGCTACAATACATATAAGTATTACCGGAACTGCAATTCTTATTACTGTATTTTTATTTCTTTTATCATTCATTAACAGCATCCCTCCTCAGAAGTATCACAAGAACAACCACAGCTTTCTTCTGCCACAATTTGTTCCCCTACATATTCAATAGATGCAGTTGGGCAAAGATTACCACAGCCATGACAGCCATGAACACATCCCTCAGGATAAATTACCACAGGAATAGGTGCTTTTTTCAAATCGTATACCTCATGTGTACATTTATTTGTGCATGCTCCACACTCAATACAGCTTTCGTAGTTAATAACAGGATACCAGGTTTTTGACATAAACATTACCTCTCTTTATATAAATTTATTTATTGATTAACTCAGCCTTTTCATAAATCTTTTCCACTTCTTCTTTTGAGATAAGCTTTGATAGAATATAGGCTATAATGATAATTCCGGGTATATCCGCTAGAAGCCTTGTGAAGGCAAATTTTGCTCCAAGAGATGTCATTTCGAACAACAACATTGGTATTTTAGTTGTTGACCATGCTCCAATAAAAATGAGTATATTACTGAATTTAACACCCTTTTTCATAAATACCGCCGCCACTGGAAAGGCTCCATAGAGAGGGCCTGCAGCCGCTGAACCTATAAGTATAGCTAGTAAAATACCTTTTAACCCGGAACCTTCTCCCATATACTTGATCATTGTTTCTCTTGGCACCCATATATCAAGGAGTCCAAGTAAAACAAAAACCGGAGGGATGACAAGAAGCATTTCTTTGAAAGAGTAAGCCGAAATATTTAGTGCTTTGAAGCCCACTTCATTATTAAATATTGTAAGCATAACTATACCTATTCCTGCAATTATAAATGCTCTATACCTTTTTAATATGGCTTTCATGCTTATCTCACCACCATTCCGATAATATATGCTACAACAAAGGAAAATACAAAGGCTAGTACATTTCTTAAGATGGTAAGCTTTTTACCAAAATACTTTATTTCAACGGGCATTGTCACAACTCCAACCATCATAAGTGTTGAAACAAAGGCTCCAAGCATACTAAAGACTGCAGTTCCAAAGGCAGCAATATTAATTATCTTAGTTTTGCCATATCTATCTCCTAAGGGTCCAAATATAATTGTAAATAACCCAAATGTCAGCATGTAAGCTGTAACTGATGCTGCTGCACTGCTTATACCAATATTTAAATCCTTTGCTATATTTATTAACAGAGGAGCTACGGCGTAGTTATCTCCATTTGCAAAAAAAGCCATAATACTTAATGTCATAATCATGATATTTTTACGTTTATTATCCATTTTCAGAAAACTCCTTATATTGTTATATTTAAATATTCGAATATACGAATATATATTGTCTGTGAAAAGGTCCTATATTAAGGACCTTCTCTTGATGATTTATAGATATTTCTTTATTTCTTCTGCTGAAGGAACTCTTCCCATTATCTTTACCTTTTCATCCACTACCAGTGCCGGAGTCTTCATTACACCATACTTCATAATATCTTTGATGTCAGTTACTTTTTCAATAACTGCATCTAATCCTAATTCCTCTACAGCCTGTCTAGTGTTAGCCTCTAACTTTTTACAGTTTGCACAACCTGTTCCTAAAACTTTAATTACCATTTAAAAATTCCTCCTTAAAATTTAAATAAATATATATGAAAATGCATTAAATAGGTAGCCAATTATGATTATTCCTACAGATACTATACCCACAAATATAACTAATAGTTTAGTCTTTACAACTTTGCTAAGCATAATTATTGACGGCAGAGATAATGCTGTAACAGCCATCATGAAAGATAACACCGTACCAATACCCACTCCTTTGCCAAAGAGTGCTTCAGCTATGGGCAAAGTACCGAATATATCAGCATACATTGGGATGCCAATTACTGTAGCCAATAATACCGCAAAAGGATTTTTACTTCCTATTACACTTTCTACCACAGTTTTTGGTATCAGGTTATGAATCGCTGCTCCGATACCAACCCCTATTAATACATAAATCCATACTCTTTTAAAAATGTCTCTAACCTGCTCCTTAGAATATGCTATTCTTTCATGTCTGGTCATTTCAATTATCTCTGCATCAACATTTTCTATTTCTCTGACATAACCTTGAACATATTTCTCCAGACCTAGCTTGTCAATCATTGTCCCTCCTATTACCGCTAATACAAGTCCTACAACAACGTAAGCTATTGCAATCTTTGGGCCAAAGAAGGATGCTAATATCATTAATGATGCCAGATCCACCAAAGGAGAAGATATTAAAAAAGAAAAAGTGATTCCAAGAGGTAAACCGGCAGAAGTAAAACCTATAAATATCGGAATACTTGAACAGCTGCAAAAGGGTGTAATAGTTCCAAGTAATGCACCCAGTATATTTCCTTTTATTCCTTTAATATTTCCTAATATCTTTTTAGTTCTTTCCGGTGGGTAGTAACTTTGAATGTATGAAATTATAAATATTAGTACAGATAACAGTATGAATATCTTTATAGTATCGTATATAAAGAAGTGGATACTGCCACCTAATCTATCGCTGATTGATAGTCCAAAGACCTTTTCTACCATCAGCTTTACAATCTCATAGAGCCAATTCATCTTCAATAACTGATCATTTAGAAAACTGAAAAAATTTGAAATAATGTCCATTTTTCTCCTCCACTTTTTTCTTCTTTAGCTTTAGGGATTTAATCCCTAAAGCTAAAAAAGAAAGTAATTATACTAGTCCTTTTGGGCTTCAATGTAAAATGAGGCTACAAATTTATCAAGATTCCTGCCGGGAATCCAGGAATTTAAGATCTCCCTGCTATTTGCCTTCTCCGTTAACCTTATATTATTAAATCCTACTTCTGACAGCATCTTTCTTATGTTATCTATATGTTCTGCCCCTGCAATACACCCTGCTACGGCGCTTAAATCATTTTTCATTTCTTCAGGGATTTCAGCGGTGGCAGCTACATCAGATATGGATATACGGCCGCCTTTTTTAAGCACTCTATATGCCTCACTAAAAACCTGTCTCTTATCTAATGATAGATTTATAACACAGTTAGAGATTATTACATCTACAGAATTATCTGCTACCGGCAAATGTTCTATCTCCCCAAGTCTAAACTCAAGGTTTTTACAGCCTTCCTCTGCAACATTTTTTCTGGAAAGTTCAATCATTTCCGGTGTCATATCTACACCGATAACATGACCAGTTTGGCCAACCTTGCTTAGAGCAAGGAAACAGTCAATACCTCCTCCGCTGCCAAGATCCAGCACCGTCTCACCT
Organism: Clostridium thermarum; assembly: GCF_006351925.1. Taxonomy (NCBI): domain Bacteria; kingdom Bacillati; phylum Bacillota; class Clostridia; order Eubacteriales; family Clostridiaceae; genus Clostridium; species Clostridium thermarum. The sequence goes on from NZ_CP040924.1 coordinate 2,901,266, forward strand.
TCCTTAAGAGAAGCTATGGCGATAGGGTTTCCACAACCTAGCCCCATATTGGATCCTTCAGGGATGTTGTTTAATTCCTCAGTATTGTAACCAAGTCGTTCAGCTGCTTCTTGGATACTGCTGTCTGAAACACTGCTATCTCCACAGCAGCAGCCACCGGTTCCGCAGCACCCAGTTCCACTCTCTTTAAGCTTTGCTACTTTGGAATATTTTTTACGTATATATACTCTAATTTCTTCTTTATTATTAGACATGACTGCACCTCCACAAATTTATGTTCAGAAAATCCCTTCCACATATCCAATGGAACTACTCATTACATGTTGATAAAATTATTATCTACATGTATTCAGGAATTCCTCAGCAGTGTTAATTTTCTTGAGATCCATCTTTAATGTTTCATATTCATCTATGCTCTCTATAATACTCTTTACTACATTTTCAAAGAGCTCATCCTTTAGATTTAAGTAATAATATATAAATTGTTCTTTTCTTTCATCCTTAACAAAGCCCATATCTCTAAGTTTTGCCAGGTGCTTTGAAATTTTTGGCTGTGTCTCATTCATTATGCCGCACATTTGGCAAACACAAAGCTTCTTATGATATAAAAGCACTAGTATTCTTACCCTTGTTTCATCTGAAAGCATTTTAAAAAAGTCTGTTAGTTTATCCATTGATCTTCGCTCCTCTTTATGAAATTGTTATTTTTATGCAATACTTATATACGCATGTGGGTATATATTCATAATATGCCTTTACAATAAGTTTGTCAACTGGTATTTAAAACTTTATCATCCAATATACTACTAGTAAATATCATTACCGCAGGGGTAAAAAAAAAGACCAGCAAAAGCTGATCTTTTTAACTAAGTGAATTTAGCTGTTACTTTTCACTGGGCCTTTCGCCGGAAACCAGTGCTTTGTATTATTTGCTATCTTTACAAGAATAAGCATTACAGGCACCTCAGTTAATACTCCTACTACAGTAGCAAGAGCTGCTGGTGATGTAGTTCCAAATAACGCAATTGCCACCGCTACAGACAGTTCAAAGAAGTTGGATGCTCCTATCATACCCGCAGGAGCTGCAACATCATGGCTTAATTTGAGCCACTTACATGCCAAATATGAAATAAAGAAAATTAAGAAAGTTTGTATAGTAAGCGGTACTGCAATAAGAAGAATGTGCAGCGGATTATTCAGGAAAACCTCTCCTTGGAATGCAAATAGCAGAATCAGCGTAAGAAGCAGACCAACAATAGTTGCATTATCAAACTTGGGAAGAAATTGCTTTTCAAAATATTCCACACCTCTGTTTTTACTTATAAGCACTCTTGTCACGATACCTCCAGCCAGTGGTATTACCACAAAAAGCACCACAGATAAAATCAGTGTATTCCAAGGTACACTTACATCACTGATACCTAATAAGAACTTAACAATTGGCACAAAGGCAATTAAAATGATTAAGTCATTGGTGGCAACCTGTACTACTGTGTAGGCTGGATTACCTTTGGTCAAAGTGCTCCAAACAAATACCATTGCAGTACATGGGGCAGCTGCAAGAAGTACTGCTCCAGCTAAATACTCTTTGGCCAAATCCGGTGTAATAAAGTTTCTAAAGACTACATACAAGAAAAATGATGCTATAGCATACATTGTAAAAGGCTTAATAAGCCAATTTGCAGTCCATGTAACGTACAACCCTTTCGGGTTCTTTCTAACATTTACAATACTGTGAAAGTCCACCTTCATCATCATTGGATAAATCATAACCCATATTAATATAGCCACAGGTATTGATACCTTAGCATACTCAAATTGGTTAAGAAATTCGGGTATTGCCGGAATAAACTTTCCTATAAGAATTCCTACTATCATGCAAGCTGCTACCCAAATAGTTAAATATTTCTGAAAAAATCCAATACCACTGCTATTTTCATTTTCTATTGTCATTAATTAACCCTCCATAAATATATTACTTTATCTAACATCTCTTTCTAAAGATAAATCAATTTCATTATTTTTAATTCTTTTTGCCAAGTCCTTTACTTTTTCTTCAATGATTTTTGCAGTTTTAATAAATTCTTCATCACTTTTACCGGATGGGTCTTCTAATCCCCAATCTTCCTCATGTCTTGATGGTAAGAACGGACATACCACATTACATCCCATTTTTACAACAATATCTACCTCTGGAATATCATCTAGAAGCTTGGATTTATGAGTTTCATTCATATCTACATTATATAAATCCTTTATTATTCTGACTGCATCCTGGTTGATTTGTGGTCTTAACTCTGTTCCTGCTGAATAAGATTCAAAAACATCAGAAGCAAACATCTTTCCTAATGCCTCTGCCATTTGAGATCTGCAGGAATTGTGCACACATATAAAAGCTACTTTTGGTTTCATATTATCATCCTCCATTAAATTAATATAATATTAAAATTGAACTTTACCTTCCTTCAAATCATCACAGCTTAAGTTGCTGTCCCTGTATTTGCTTAGTCTGGAGTAGTCATTCTGACATATCTTCAGCTTTACTGTTTCTTTCTCTATAATCTCTTTTATAAAAGGATATTTACTCATAGTTTCATCATTTAATTTATAGTATACATATTTAGCCTTCTTGAAATACTCAAGTATATTAGCATTTTGAAGTTTTATCAGGTGCCTTGAAGTATTAGATTGATTTATTTCTAATATTGTTTCTATCTCGCAGACACACAGTTCCCCATGTTTTAGCAAATTCAATATCCTAATCCGTGTTTCATCTGCAAGTGCCTTCATCACTTGTATTAGGTCCATCTCTTTGCCTCCTTATATGAATATATTTAATTATAATCATATATGCAACTTGATATTTTTACAACTATTGTTAACTAAAATTATGTTTAATTAACATAGTTTTTACCCATAGAATTATTTTAATAACACTACAGCTTTTCATATTTTACAAATCTTTATCCTTGTATTAGTTTCTTAAATACTATTATGTCACTATTCAGCTTTGGCAGATTTCCTATTATGTCTTACAGATATCAGCTTTATTTAACCATTCAGCACTTTACTTATTTCATTGTATATAGCCTTTTGTGGAATGGCTCCAAAAAATCTTATCTTTTGGTTTATAAAGACATAAGGTATAGCAAACCCTGTATCCATCATCTTCTTTAAGTCCTTATATTTATTATTATCTATGTATCTCACATCGATAAATTCCATTTCAACTTTATCATGAATATTCATTTTTTCCAAAAAGCTTTTTAGATTATCATACTGTTCACCTATAGTCAGTGATAAATCACAACCACTTGGACTTCCACACCCGCCACCCTTATCCGGCAGGACCTCCTTTATACCATATACCTCAATCTTTACCATAGTATCACCTCTAATTCATGATGTATATGAACATATTTGAATTTAATCATATGATAACATTTTTTTGTTAGTTGGTCAAGTTCCTACATTCATACTTTCTATTATATGATGTAATTTCACTATTGTTTAATATTTAATAATATTTTCATTTACTTTTTTCTTAAAAGTGGAGCTAATGAAGCTATTTAGGAAGAATTGCTTAACACTAAATATTATTATATTTCTTAGATTTAAGCTCTTATTTGAATATTAGTTTTGTTCTCTTCAAAATGAAGGTCATAAAATTAATATGGTGCCATAAAACTTAAACTCCAATGAAGTATCCTGTTATTGGAGAGCGGGGCTGTGGCATTAGCGATTTTTAAGTGCTAATGTGACAGCCCTCAATAGAAATATTAACCAAACATTAAACAATAGTGTTAAAATATAATGAATAGAAAGTTAAAGAACGTTATAAATGCAAAACACCCTTTAGCTTTCTTCGCTAGAATTATTCAACTCAATACCAACTATCCAACAATAAATAGCCCTTATTATGGTCTCAACAGGAAATACTAATATAAACATATATTTTATTATAAACTATTCTAGCTGTATTCTTTACTAATTATTTAATCTCCGTAAACTTCTCACAGATCCTATAGTTGTATTTTCCGGTAGTTGAAGTATTTTACTCTTTGCATTATTAATTTTTTGTGAAGTATATATTCCATGATACCCAGAAAATAAATAACTAATAATGCAAGCCATAAATAAAAATATAATTGCGTCTCCATGAAATAATTCTAATCCTAGAAAGAAAGATGAAATTGGAGTGTTAGTTGCTCCGCAAAACACTGCAATAAGTCCTAATCCTGCTAGAAAAGATGGTGATAAATTAAATATTGAACCTAATGCATTACCAAAAGTTGATCCAACAAAGAATAACGGGGTAACTTCACCGCCTTGAAATCCTGTTCCTAGAGTAATTGATGTAAAAACTATCTTCCATAGAAAGGCCATCTTTGATACACCTTGATTGAATGACGCCGATATACTTGATAATCCAAGTCCTAAATATTCTCTCGTTCCAATAAGCAGGGTTAGCAGTATTATAACTATTCCACCCACTATACTTCTTACTAACGCATTTTTAAAGAACTTAGAGAATATTCTTTTACACTCATGAATACCTTCACTAAAGACTATACTAATTATACCAAATAGCAAAGATGCTATAACTACTTTTATAATTACTGAAACTGAAAGTTCAGGTATACCGCTCATTATATAATGAGCATGCCTTGCTCCCAGTGACGTTGCAACTAAATTTCCTGAGAAACTGGCTATAAAACATGGGATTAGGGCACTGTATTCCATGGTGCCTATAGAGATCACTTCCATTCCAAAAATAGTACCTGCTAACGGAGTACCAAATACTGCTCCAAAACCGCTGCTAATTCCACACATTAATATTATTCTTTTATCTGTTCTATCGAGTTTAAATATTTTTCCTATAAATTCTGCTATGCTGCCTCCCATCTGTACTGCTGTGCCTTCTCTTCCGGCTGAACCACCAAATAAATGAGTAATTACTGTACCTATAAAAACTAAAGGAGCCATCCTTAAAGGTATTTCCTTGTTACCTTCATGAATTTGATCTAATATCAAATTATTCCCTTGAGCTGATACTTTGCCATATTTAGTATAAAGAAAACTAACAAAAGCTCCTCCCAAGGGTAGAAAGTAAACTAACCAAGGATACTCAATTCGTTTGTCCGTAACTGTCTGCAAACTTAATAAAAACAATTCAGATAATATTCCTATAATTATTCCTACTATGCTACCCAGTATAATCCACTTAATTAAATTTGCAAGAAGTGCTGCATGATTAACTCTTTTTACAACTGATAAAAATCTTTTTCTTATCTCTGACATATTAGACCTCCAAATAGGACATAATTGCAAATAATTTCCTTAATGTTATGTTATTTTAATATAATATCACAATTACTTGCTCATTATATTTCCCCTTCACAGCTAAAAATCTTCTTGAAAATACATTTATAGCAATTGCTGATGCATCTAATCCATAGGTAGCCAATGTTCTCCTGCTGCTTTTATTCCAATCGCCCCAAGCGGTGCTGTTATAATTATTGAAAGAACAGCTATGGCGAGAATTAGTTCTCCTGACTTTACTCCTGCAGCAAGCGGCACAGCTCCAATGGCTGCCTGTACTGTTGCCTTTGGCAGGTAGGCTATTACGCAAAACATTCTTTCCTTCATGTTTAAATTAGTTCCCGCCAGCGAAACCAAAACACCTATACTCCTGAAAATTAGTCCTATTACAATTATTAGAACTCCAATTACGCCTGAACCCAATGCTACCTGAATATTTACCTGGGTACCAACGAGCACAAAGAGCAAAATTTCAGCAAATACCCATACCTTATTATATTTCATCGCCAATCTGTTAGCTGCGTTTGGATGTTTTTCAAGCAGTATAAATCCTATGGTCATTACTCCCAGTAAACTTGCTATTGGAACAACATTTTTTAATAGCTCCTCTATTCCTGTCAGAATAATTGCCGCTGCAATTAGTATTAAAGTTTTCTTCGTGTCCCTCATATGATATTTCTTAAAGAGCATGGTCAATATTATGCCAGTAAGAACACCTATACCAATTCCAAGTAAAATAGAAATAGGTATGTCCAGTACTTTTCTAGTAATATTAACATGTTCGCCGCCATACATACCTAAGAAGGTTGAAAATAAGGTTATTGCAAATACGTCATCTATAGAGGCTCCTGCCAGGATTATTGTAGGGATACCTTTGTTTTGTCCTCTCTTGTTTTGTATGAAATTAAGCATCTGCGGAACAACCACCGCCGGTGAAACTGCCGCAATTATAAAACCAAGCATCCCTGCCTCAATTTTTGATATTCCTAAGATATAGCTCCCTGCAAACATTATTGCAAAGCCTTCGAAAAGCCCAGGCACACAGCTCATTTTTACAGCGGGTACACCTATTTTGTGCAGGGTGTCCTTTTTTATTCCAAGGCCTGCCCTTAACAGAATTACTATTAAGGCAATTTTTCTTAGATCCGGCGAAATCCTTAGTATATCCTCGCTTATATAATTCGTTACATAGGGTCCTAACAATACTCCCAAAATAAGCATTCCCAAAAGTCCTGGAAGCTTGATTTTCTCAAATAACCTGTTGAATAATAGTCCTAAAATAATAATAATAGCTAAACTTAGCGCCATTTTTCATCTTCTCCTTTGTTTATCAATTTATTAGAAAAAGTATATTATGCTTCTGCAAATCATTCTTCAATGCAAAGATAATCTATAAATAGTTTGCTGCTAAACTTCTCTCAAATTCACATTAATATATTTTATTGAATAATACCTATCATCTCCTTAATCATATTACCTATTTTATTAAAAGTACCAAAGTACCTGTTACAATTATTATCAAGCCTGCGAATGACTTTATTGTAAGTTTTTCTTTTAAAATAAAGAATGAGAATACAACAGCAACGACAATACTTAATTTATCTATAGGAACAACTACACTGGCAAGCCCGGTCTGAAGGGCCCTGTAATAGCAGAGCCAGGATGCTCCCGTTGTTATACCTGAAAGGCAGATAAACAACCAGCTTTTTTTATCGATATTTTTTAATTCCCCCTGTTTTTTCATAACAAAAACTACTAACCAGGCTATAATCATTATCACAACGGTTCTGATAGCAGTTCCTAAATTCGATTCAATGCCAGTGATGCCAACCTTTCCAAGAATTGAAGTCAAACTGGCAAATACCGCTGACAGTGCAGCATAAAACAGCCATCTATTACCCTTGACTTCCTTTGCTTGACATTCCTTCTTGGTTATCATCATGTATGTACCTATACCAATGGCAATCATACCAATGAGTTTAATCCAAGTTACCTTTTCGCCTAAAAAGATAAAAGCGAGAATCATAGTTAATACTGTACTTGATTTATCAATGGGGGTCACTTTATTTACATTCCCAAGTTGAAGCGCTTTGAAATAACAAAGCCAGGAAACACCGGTTGCCACCCCTGACAAAATAAGGAAAACCAAAGTATGTCCACTTATAGCGTAAATAGTACTTTGTGATCCAACAATAAAGACCATGAGCCATGAAAAGATTAATATAACAATAGTCCTGATTGCAGTTGCAAGATTAGAATCCGTATTTCTTATTCCAATCTTAGCTAAAATAGCAGTGATTCCAGCAAAAAAAGCTGACCCAAAAGCAAATAATACCCAAATTAAAATCACCTTCTTTTTATATTAAAATGCAAAAATCTCCTGCTGACGAAAAAAATCATCAACAGGAGTCATTAGCATTTCAGCGGTTATGGTGAACTCCATCATCTCATTCATTTAATGTTATAGCCTTGAGCATAATTCTAATGCCTTGATATTACTAGCCCGTAAGGGCTAATTTTTTTTTATCACTCAAATATATGTCATAGGATTTCCTCACTTTTTGTCGAATTATACTATATAACCACACATAATATAAAAACAATAAGGAGGAAATCTCTATGTACCAACGTCAAGAAATCTTTAACATAATTGAACTTTTTACTTCTCAAAAGCTTATCAATTTTTATACAAAAATCTTCGATAATCTTGATTTATCTTCATTACCCGATAGGGTACCTTCAAAATATGGTCCTACTGGGTTTTCACGTCATGCTCTTTTTAGAGCTTTCATTGTCATGAAATGTGAAAAATTTGCCCAAATTACTGACCTTAAAGATTTTCTAGAAAATAATCTAATAATTGCTCAGCTTTGCGGTTTCAATATTTCTAAACCTTTACCTTCATACTCGGTTTTTCAGAGATTTATAAAAAATTTATCTAATTCTTATCTTAAAGAAGTCATGAAACACCAAGTTAATATTCTTAAAGAACTTGGTTTTATTGACAACAACTTTATATCAGTTGATGCCACTCCTGTTAAGGCTAATACTAAATTTAATAATCCTAAATGCTTCGCAAATAACAAATTTTCTAAAAATAATCATCCTTCTTCTGATAAAGATTGTAAATTAGGTGTTCATACTGCTAATAACTCTATGAATGTTCAAGTTTTCGAAGATAAACCCAATAATTCAAAGAAAAAATGTGAATTTTACTGGGGATATAAAAATCATGTTATTTGTGATGCTATCTCCGGTCTCCCAATTGCTGAATTTACTACAACCGCTGATGTTAATGAAATTTCTAACTTTACAGAAATACTTTCTGATACCAATGAGTGGTTTCCACTAAAAGGTAGTTATATTATTGCTGATAAAGGTTATGACTCAAAGCAAAATCATGATTTTATTCGTAATACCCTTAAAGGCCATGCCTTCATTGCATTAAATAAACGTGGGTCAAAACCTAAAAACTTAACATCAACAGGCAATGTAATATGCGATGCCGGATTAGCAATGCATAAAGATGGCAAACAATATTTTGATTCATATATTAAACAAAAGTTTTGCTGTCCGTTTAGGACTTCTAAAGATGATTCTTTATGTCCATGTAAACACGAAAAATTCTTTAATGGTAAGAAGAACAGAGGTTGTGTAAAATACATAAGCATCGGAACTGACTATAGATCCTCTATAAATCGTGATTCTATATTTTTTAAAAAAATATACAGCCTTAGAACTGAGTCTGAAAGATACAATTCTAGGTGGAAGAATCTAAATACCGAGCAAGCTTATGTTAGAAATATTAACTCTGTTACTAATTTAAATACAATGGGACATATTTGCCTTTTAACTATTGCAATTGCTGCTATAAAATCTGGTTGTGTTGATAAATACAAATCCCTATCGGGATTAAAAAGAACAGCTTAAACTAAGTTATATCAAAATTTTTAAGCATCCATTTCACCAAGGGGATAGTCTACCCTTTTTTTGTTTCTCTCATTTCAATTTAAGTTCCATTTTAGATAGTTAGGCTACGCTTAGTAAAAATTGTAATAATTTAACTTTTGTTGTTCTATTTTTTATTTAATTATGCTCATATCTATAATGTTATTATACGCTACTTGGTTGAATTTGTAAACTACATTTTTTATATTCAGCTCCAAAGATTAAATTAATTTATATTTGAAAAATCTTCTTAAATTCAGTTTTTATTTTTCAGAAAATTAAGAAAATATTTTCATTCCGATTTATTGAAAAAAAGACGTCTCAGGTTGCTTAGCAACCAATTAAAAAAAATTTATTTTTTTCTTCCATAGGGCTTTATTTTTATCACCACCTTTGATAAACTTATAGTGCTATAAGTCACGTATTTTTATATGTTGATTTAATCGTGAAATATCTTCAGATATTAGAGGGGCTCGTCTAAAAGCTTCTAATATTCTTGAGGATATTTCTTTTATACCAACCTTTAATTCTTTTATTGCTGCGCTACCTTTTTCTAACAGTTGTCTTAATATATCTGAAATCTGTATCAATAAATAGTGGTTTTTCATAGCTTGATAGTTTAAACAACAAGCATGTTCTATATCATATCGTATATTCTTTTGATTATTAAAACCTTCATTTTCAATTTTCCATCTGCTTCTACCAGCCGCTACAATTTTAAGAGCATTTTCCTTTGTAGTTTTTATGTTCGTAACAAAAACGAAGTTTTTGGTAATCGGATCACTATTGCTTGAATCATTAGATTTAGTATAAACTGTTTCAGTAAAATCTACTGTATTAATAAATCTATTTTTATATGAGACTTCATTAATATACGTTAAATTCCTAATAAATTGCTGTTTTCCTAAAGTAAAGTTAGAATTAACTTCATTGTTTTCAAGGCCTTTTATAATCTCAATTTCCTTCCAAAGTGTTTTTGCTCTTCCTTCTTTAAATCTAAAAATAAATTTCCAATTATATTCATCACATAGTTGATAAATTGGTTCACAAGCATAAAGACTATCCCCTAGAAGACAGATATTAAGCTTTCTAAACTTGTATTTTAATTTTTTCATTAGTCTTTTAGCTGCGTTTATTTCACAATCCTGCTTGCTAACGCTCTCGGTCTCATTTTCAACAAATTCAGTCAGTACACTAAATACCATATCTCCTAAAACTAACTTTGCTTCTAAAACCGTATGATAATATACAGTTTTCTCTACTTCTCCAGTTTCTTTATTTTTATACTCTTTTTTTAAACAGTGATCACAATGCTTTTCGTTAAAAGAAAATAGTTGAGAGCCATCAATAGCGATACACCAGTATCTATCCATCAATCTATATTTTTCCAAGGATCTCTTTCTAAAAAGTTCTCTTATCATATAGTCTCTAATTTTTTCTAATTCACTTGCTTCTAACTCTTTTAGAAAATTATTAATTGTATCATAATGTGGTATTTCTTCTAAAGATTCATATCCCAATGAAGCTGCAATATTATTTATTACAGCTTTATTGTTAAAATCTCTTGTCATTTTGTTCATACTTACTATTCCTGAAACATTTTTCATTATTACTGTAAACAGTATTATTTCTGGTGCATAAGTAACATAACTCTGATTTCTTTTATCTTTTACACTTGCTAATTTCTTATTTAAATCTTTAAAAAAGTGGTTTTTTATTTTTATAAACTCTCGGAAATAATTTATTTTTTCTCTTTTTCTCTCTTTTGTTTTCTTGTTATTTTTTCCATATTTCATCCCCGCAAACGTAGTAAATTAGGCACTTTACCTTATTATATTATGCCATATTTTATTACATTTTTGGATACTTTTAACTCGAAATATATTTAATCTTTAATGCTGCAAACTACTAATGTTCCTTTTTCATTTTTAATTAATTCATTATACTGTGGTAACTGTTCAATTTCATCATTTTCCAGGATAATAAGGGACCATTCACCAGTCTGTAACACATAATCAATATCCCACATTCTTCCTGATAATTCTCCATTCTTAAGACTGACAACTGTCAGCCTCCTGCATTGTGATAAAGATGCAGTTTTAAGCCCTAAACCAAATCGTCCAAGGTCATCAGGTTCCCTTTCTTCTATAGGATTTTTACTGCCATACTGCATTGCAATATTCAACTCATCTCCTGTCATACCTAATCCATTATCAAGAATTGAAATGTAAGGTTGTCCTATTGGAAAGAATTCGATATTTACTACAGATGCTTGTGCAGTAATGCTATTATCTATTATGTCTGCGATTGCAGTATCAAGAGAGTATCCTATTGCTCTCGTAGATTCTATAAGTGTTGGAGCATATGGCGGTAAGTTAATAGTTCTCATAATACACCTCAAACTAGCAAATATTAATCTGTATCAGATTTTATTTAAATCACCTAATTACTTTTTCCAAAATATACTAATGCAAATTTAGAAATTATATTCAGTATAAAAAGAATTATATGAAAATTATGTAATTATATTATAATCCTAAATATTTCAAATTTCTACGAAATTAAACAAATAACCTTCTAAACAAATACTTCATTTCCAAGAAGCTTTATAATATACTAAAACTATTCATAGCTAATCATTTGATTTTTTCACTTTCTTCCTTGCTTGTATTGACTCTATTATCTTTTGGGTGCATTCCTCAACATCTTTTATTATTTCAAATCCCCAAAATCTTATTACCAGCCAACCGTTATCTTTAAGTATTTTGTTAACATTTTTATCCCTTTGCATATTTCTTTCAATCTTTGAAATCCAATATTCTTTATTGGATTTTATATTATCCTTTTGATTTGCCCAATTGTAACCATGAAAAAATTCACTATCACAGAACACAGCAATCTTATATTTCTTTATAGCAATATCTGGAGAACCAAATATGTCTTTACAATCTACACGATACCTCAAGCCATTTTTCCATAATGACTTTCTTAACATGAGTTCAATTTTTGTATCTTTTCGTTTTATAGCTTGCATATTCTTTCGTCTTTGTTCTTTTGTATGCCTATCCATAAAAATCACCTACCTATAAAACTCTTGTTTATATTATAAGTAACTTTATTATTATTTAAAATTCATTAACTATGGAATCTCTTCCCAATAGTAATAAAATTTCAAATAACATATTAATGGCATAAACAATTAAGCAAAACCTATACCTTAATGCAAATATCCTTAGCTCTGCGTATTTGGCAGCCCCCCTAAGCAAAAATTCCCTCAGACTAATAGTTTGAGGGAACATAAAACACACTTCAATATTTACTTAAAAACCTTCGAAACCTTTGATAGCAGCCTATTTCCTCTCTATCCTAACCACTATCTCAACGTGTGCTGTGATAGAAAGATGATACTAATACGCATTAATATTGATTTTGCGAAAAGATGTACCCCCTAATATATAAGAGATTATAAAATTTAACTCCATGCTAGAAGTATAAATATTAATAAGTATTACACTAATTATCTTTATTCAAATCATAAACATTATCATTAATAATCAATTTATTGGCTTCTATTAATAGCATTGTATTCCAAATTTCAAGTAAAAAATTAGGTTTGGCAAAAATCTTTTTATTCAAAAGGCTTCCTTCAACATTTAGTTTAGCATTTGGATTATATGTTATAGACGTTAAATCCATAAAAGTCCATTGTTCAATATCACTCCTGTCTTTTCCCTGTTCAAAGGAACTATTGACCCAGCTATAAGCTGTAACATCTTTAAAAATAACTATAAAAGATGTTTCTATGTTATTTTCACAGCTTTTTATAACAAGTTTAATATAATGCTCTTTCATATTTATATCAAACTCTTCTATTATTGTACCCCACAATGATTCTAATAGCTTATTTATATTCATACTTTACCCTCTTTACCTTGCAAATTTATCAATTATCCTACATATTTCATTGAAACTATTTTTAGTTATATCGATGTGGGTCAAAGCTCTGTCGTTAGTAAAATTTCCCAACTTATCAACAGTACCTTTATTTCCTATTGAAAGTCTCCAATAATTGGTTCTCCCACCGCCTGTATTCATTATTCTTAGAGTTATTTTTTGTATTCGTATAACCCATCCATCACCAGCTGCATTCTCTAACGTTCCTCCATAATTGTTTGCAATCTTTTGTGCTAGCTGATAATAAGGATTGGCCAATACATAAGTCATCAACATGCCTGCAAGGTTCTTTATAATCTAACCTGCAAACTACCCTAGTGCAGCTCCTCCTACCACAAATCCAGCTATAGTTGCATTTCTTTTCCATCCTGTTAGTTTATAATAGTCTGCAACAGCTTTCAACAGCTTTGCCAAGTAAGCCACCTAATCCTGCACCTACAACATTTACCACAACATGTCCACTAGGACCTGCTTAAATAACAGGATTATTCTGTGCTTATGTGTATTGATTTGAGCTCAAGATATCAACTTCAAACTCATGGAAAGTATCCCTTGTTATAAACCTTCCAACATTTGCATCGTAATATCTTGCCATCAAGTAGTAAAGTTCTGTTGCTTCATCATATCTGTATCCTGCATATCTTAATGGGTTAGTTGATGCCATTGAACCTGATTGAGATACAATATTTCCATAAGCATCATAATTATACTCTGCAACAACATTACCACTTCCATCAGTTAAAGCAATCACATCTCCATGACCGTTTACATGGTAATAATAAGTTACCCCATTCTTTATAATTGTTGCTGGATTGCCTTGTGCATCATATGTGTATTCGGCAATAATATTGTTGTTTTCATCTGTTTCATAGACCACTTTGTCCCCATTAAAAAGATATAACTATTTATCTATATATTAATTTTGAAAATTTCTTTATTTTACTAAATTTAATATCATAGCTTTGTCTTTTTATAAGATTTTCATATAAACTCATAGCATTTTGTTTTTCATCTGCAAATATAAATGAGTTTAAAATATTTATTAGGGATTTATCATAATAAAACTCTTCATCTAGTATAATTTTTAGTGCTTCTTTATAATAAATATTAGCTTCAGAATAAAACTTTCTTTTATAATATAAGTTACCCAATTCTATTAAAATAGCATATCTTTCATAATTTGAAATATCTTTGAGTTCAAAAAGAGCCTTTTTTAATATGCTAATTGCTTTTTCTCCTTGGAACAACATTTCATATTTTACAGCTCGATATAAATAATCTTTATAACTCTCTAACTTCTTAAAATATTTTTTATATATATTCATACTAATAACTACTATCGAAATAGTAATAAAAAATACCCAAAAAAACTTATATTGATTCATATATATTCAACTCCCTAACTCAGTATAATTAACCAAATCTAGAGAGATATATATTTCTCTAGATTTGGTTAATACTCAAGTAAAATTTCAAATAATTATATTTTTACATACTATCAATTAAGTTCAGAACATAGTTTTCTATTTGTAAAATCTTATTATCTATAATCATACCTATTGTAGTTTTATCAAATGCACCATCAAAATCATAATACTTACTAGCAATACTAAAAGCATCTGCCAATCGTCCTGCACCCAAACCTGTTATAAATCCTTTTAGTAATCCTTTAAAGGTTCCCATTACACTATTAACAATAACACTAATAGTTTTAGACATCTGCGGAACAAATATCTTGGATTTAGCAGCAATCGAAGATATTTTATAAGCTTCAATTCCACCTATAAATCCAGCACCAAATGTAATTATAGTATTGAGTATAGTATGCTGTCTCCAATCCATCCCAATCATTTTGATGATGTATTTAGCACCATTTTTTACACTCTCTAACCAATGCCCACTTGGATCTACAAACATTACAGGATTGTTATTTGTGTAAGCATACTGATTTAAACTTCTTGGCTCATCTTCAAACCCATGGAAAGTATCCCTTGTTATAAACCTTCCAACATTTGCATCGTAATATCTTGCCATCAAGTAGTAAAGTTCTGTTGCTTCATCATATCTGTATCCTGCATATCTTAATGGGTCAGCTGATGCCACACTACTGCTTTGAAATAACAACTACGTAGTAGGCAGTATCTCTTTTGTACAAGAAAGAGTATAGTTATCCTTTTAACTACACTCTTTCTGAAAATTATATTTATGGCTATAATGTTATCTTTAAATAATTTTGGCAACTTTGTTTTGAAATATGCTCATTTCTTTTTATAATATCATCAATGAAACTAAAATCACCTTGCAAAATAGCTTCCCTGATATTTCTATATTCTAAAAAATTGAAAAGCTCTTCTGCTTTCTGAATTAACTTTGTTTCTTGATGCTTATTTATAGTTTTTTTTGAGTATATCTGTTGATTAAACCAATTATTCATATCATTTTCAATTTTCCCAATAACTAATAATGCTTCATCATACATCTTAAGTTTTAAATAAAGATATAACATATCATATCCAAATAAAACATCACCATAAACTTTTTTTTCAATTTCAGATACTATTTCATAATAACTTTTTGTATCAACAATTTTCTCAAATAGATATAAAATTTTTTTAAATTCATTTGCAACATGTTCAATTTTGTAATTAATTAAACTGATATTATTTTCATCAAAATCCCACCATAAGTCATCACTATAAAGAAACATACCTAATCTTTCTCCATTTATTACCAAATCCCGAACATCAAACCCCATACAAAATGGCTTAAAGTTAATATTAATTGTGAATGCTCTTCTTAAACGATGTTTTTCAATTCCTACAACTTGAATAATTTCACTTCCAATAACACGATAAAAATATTTTCCTTTTATAATAAAATTTAATGGCATTAGCATTTCTTTAAAATGCTCTTTATAACATTTAATTAAATAATCTTTTGACATATTCTCCTCCTATGCAAATGCAGCAGCCCAACCTGATACTGGTAATCCAGTTGCTGCAAAAATTAGCACTCCTCCAACCACAACGACACCTGCTAAAGCAGCTCTTGTTGTATTAACTCTATAATCATATAATACTAATGCCCCACTACAATGTGCTGTAATATCATATATACCCTCAGATAAATATATATATCCACTAAAAGCTTGAGTACCCAGTATTGGTTTATCAAAATTATATTTTTTTACAAAACTTGAAGTGTATTTATTTAACTGATTAATACCTGCTGAAATACCTCTTTTATTATCTCTTTTTACTTCCCAAACTTCACGAGTACTTGGAGAATAAATATCCATAAAACCATTAGGGATTACAGAAGACCTGCTACTGTATGTGGCTATTTGAGTAACAGTTATTTTTCCCTTAAGTTTAAGCAATGACCTTGTCATTTCTAAAACTGCGTTATGCAAATCTACAAAAATTCTTAAAGATGGAGCATGGCCACTTGGATCTGCAAACATTACAGGATTGTTATTTGTGTAAGCATACTGATTTAAACTTCTTGGCTCATCTTCAAACCCTTGGAAAGTATCCCTTGTTATAAACCTTCCAACATTTGCATCATAGTATCTTGCCATCAAGTAGTAAAGTCCTGTTGCTTCATCATATCTGTATCCTGCATATCTTAATGGGTTAGCTGATGCCATTGAGCCTGATTGAGATACAATATTTCCATAAGCATCATAATTATACTCTGCAACAACATTACCACTTCCATCAGTTAAAGCAATCACATCTCCATGACCGTTTACATGGTAATAATAAGTTACCCCATTCTTTATAATTGTTGCTGGATTGCCTTGTGCATCATATGTGTATTCGGCAATAATATTGTTGTTTTCATCTGTTTCATAGACCACTTTGTCCCCGCTGTAGTGGAAATAAATTGTTCCACTGGCTGTGGTCATGCTGTTTCTTCTTCCCTCATGGTCATAGGTGTATGAAGCGATGGTTTGATTTGAGGAATTCTTTACCTCTATTAGCCTGTTTTATACATCGTAGATAAATGTCTTATTGCCATTGCTTGTGAGGTTCCCATTAGCATCATAGGTGTATGCCTGACCATTTACTGACACAAGTTCATTACCATCGTTATAGGCATAATTTGTTATTGTTGAGCTTCCATTTGTTACTGTCTTCTTTGTTCTATTTCCTACTGCATCATATTCATAGGAAATTGTTGTTCCATCAAGAAGGGTTTCCTGTATCAGTTGGTTGAGTTCATCATATTGATAATTTATTGTCCCATTCTTTGTTGCAACACTTGTCCTATTGCCGTTGGCATCATAGGTGTATTCATATTTGTCAAGAAGCTCTCCAGATGAGTTGTAATTTTTCAGTGCCTTTAGGCAGTTTGCATCGTCATATTCAAAGGAAGTATATGTTCCATTTGAACGCTTTATTAATATTACATTCCCCTGCTCATCATAAATAAATTTCTCAATACTTCCTCCATTTCTTGTTAAATTCACAATTTGATTTAATGAATTGTATGAATATCCATAGGATGCAGATGCTGCACCTGATGCTATTTGCAGGGATGTTAAGTTGCTGTTATTGTCATATCCATAATCAATACTATTTGAGTCACCTTCCTGCTGCTTTATAACTCTGTTATTTTTATCAAAAGTATAGGAAATATTTTTACCTGTAGCTGTTTCTGTAACAGAATTTATATTTCCATTAGCATCGTATCCATAATCCCATTTCTTAACTCCATTATAATATATTTCACTTAATCGGTTAAGAGCATTATAGCTATAGGATACTGTATCTCCCTTAGGGGATATTATTTTTGTTGTATTTCCATTTTTATCGTATCCAAATTCTATAATTTGATTCAATGGATTTATAATTTTTGAAACCTTGTTAAATTCATTGTAATTATAAGTTGTAACCTTATTTCTTGCATCGGTAACAGTTGTACGATTTCCGGCATTATCATAACCATATATGGTTTCATTTAATTTTGCATCTTTTACCTTGGTTAAAAGATTTCTCTTATCATAGGTAAAGAATGTCGTTTTTCCTTTGCCATCTGTAATGCCTGTTTTATTTCCAACAGCATCGTATTGGTATTGAACTATATTTCCAATGGGGTTTGTAACTTTTGTTATATAGTTTTGATTTGTATCATATTGATATCCTGTAATTGAATTACCTGTTTCAAGACGCATTGCATCAAAATAAGCTGTTCCTGCCTGATTGTAGTAATAATAATATACATCAATTGAGTTAAATGCTTTTGCAGGTTTTATCTCTGCAGCTACATGCTGCCAGCCTTCTGTTGTTTTGCTAAAGTCATTTGCAAAAACTCCTTGACTACCATCAGTATAGTTTGCAATCACTTGAAGTGCATAGTCTCCACCGCTTGGATTTGCACCTTCCTGCTTTGACCATCCTGATAGGGTAAACTTTGTATTCTGATCACCTGAAAGGTTTATACGCTGCTTGATATATTTATTTTTACCTGTTTCTCCTGTCATCTTGAATGAAGCATTTCCTACATATACGTCATCATCTGTCTGGTTAGATTTTAGATAAACTTTATCATTTACCGTTAAATTACCACTTGTCTGCCAATTAAAAGGCATATTTTGACCATCATATTTCTCAAATCCTGCATTTTCTACAAGACTATAAGCACTTACTATTGTTCCCTTTTCTAACTGAATACCATCAAAGTACGCAGTGCCTGCTCCTGCATTCATCCCTACAGAAGCTGCAATTTGAGTAGTTCCTGCCGGTGCACTATCTATAGCTGCAAAAACCCTTGTCCAGTCATGAGTTCCTTTTAGATAGTATCCGTAAGTGTGGCCTTTCCAAACATTATTGGCATCATAAAAATCTACCTTAATGTAGGCAGAATTTGTTGTATTTACAGTTTTAATATAACCGCTTATTACATATTTTTGTCCTGTTTCATAGGGTAATTTATCGGAAGAAACTGTCACCCAGCCTGTAGGATTTGAAATACTTAAGCCTTTATTACCATATTTCGCTGTACTTGGCCATGTGATTAGTGCTGTTTTACCATTTTCTATAGATGATGTCCATTTATCCGGCCAAGTAGTTCCATTTTCAAAATTTCCGTTTGATATTAGATTATCAGAAGATGAAATCATCCTTGTATCATAATCAATATTACCATTTGAAAAATATCTTGATGCTCTTGTCTGAATATTTGCATCTGTAGCTTCAAGTTGATTGTTATTATTATCGTAGGCATTTATGCTTTGATATCCATTAAAATCTGTTTGAACTACAGGATTGTTTCTTTGATCATAAACTGTTGTTGAATTTTGTCCTTCTGGAAGCTGAACACCAGTTACATTGCCGTTAGCATCATAGGTTATAACATATGCATTTGTACCATTTACTTTATTAATATTTGGTTCAATTATTTGTGTTAAATTATTGTTATTATCATAGAAAAATGTTGTTACTGCCTTATTTTGAGCATCTAATGGATTTTCTGTTATCTGAACAATATTTTTATTAGGATTGTATAAATAGTCTATTCTTTTGCCTTCACCATCTATTAGAGTTGTTACGCTATTATTAAAATCATAGGAATAACTTGTTGTGCTCGTGGTTTGCAATCCATTTATTGTTATAGGATGACTGATGTTCTTTACACTGCCAGCTTCATAAGTTATTGTTGTTGCAATATTTCTTTGGTCTATTATCGAAATTAAATTATGATTTGCATCATACCCCATAGATATCTCTTTTAATTCAGGGTCAATTATCTTTATAAGATTCCCGTTGGCATCATATTCATAACTTATTGTACGAGAACTTGGAATATTAATACTGGAAACATATCCATTAGCTCCATAGTTAATAATTACCTCTCTTAAGGATGCATCTTTAATTAATGTCAACTTTCCATTTGTATAGAATAACTCCGTCTTATTATTGTTTGTATCTATTACGGAACTTAATTTTCCGCTTGTATTAAAATTTATTTTCGTACCATCTGCTTGTGTAATGGTATAAGTTCCATCACCATTTTTTACAAGATTTAAATATATTCCTCCATGTGCCTTATATCCTCCGCCAACCTCTTCTCCAAATATATGACGGGTTCCATCACCATCCATAAAGGTTATTGGGCCTTTGCCTGCATCAACAATCTTTGTTTCTACATTACTTGTCCATCCATAGTGTTTTTAGCAATGATAAAGTACCGAAAGGTACTATTTTTTTCTCACAATGCCCTTCCGCCGGAACTGGAAATAGTGTAGGATAAAAAAGTAAGAGCACCCTCAATATGTCCTAGCTGACATAAATATGAATGAGAGTGCTCCACCTAAGCAAGATGATAATATTATATTTATTCAAGGATGTCAACAGCTATTCTGAAAATATCCATAAATATAAGTATGGCTTTAATTGCAAAAGTAAATTCCACCTCTCTAGGTGGTAAGAGTGGATTTTAATTCTACAAATATGAAAGAGTATAGAGAGTGGAATTTAGTAATACAAAATATTATTATATTGATATATGCGTCATTACAGTAATCCTTGCTTGGTAAGGAAGGAGTTTTTCATTATGGCTAAATTCAAACACTTTACGTTAGAGGAAAGAGTCTCTATTGAAATAATGCTTAAAGCCTCCCTTTCTTTCAAAGCAATAGCCCGAGAGCTTGATCGAGATTGTACAACCATTTCCAAAGAGGTTAAAAATCATATCATGTACAAGCGAACAGGTTCTTACGGTAGACCTTTTAACAACTGTATTCATCGTTTAACTTGCAACCATACATATCTATGTGAGAAATCACATTGTAGAATTCGACGCTGTCGCTTTTGTTCAGATTGTTCAAAATTCTGTTCTGATTACAAAGCATATACTTGTCACTTACTCTCTAAGCCACCTTATGTGTGCAATGGATGTGCTAGCCTTACAAAATGTACTCTGGAGAAAGCAATCTATAATGCTTCCTATGCCCATGATGAATATGTACTTCGTCGTTCTGAGTCACGAAGCGGCATAACTATTTCTGAGGACGAGATTAAACGTCTTGATAAAATCATAACCCCACTCATTCAAAGAGGTCAATCTATACACCATATCTGCGTTAATAACAGAGACCTTATCATGCATAGTGAAAAATCAATCTACAACTATATTGATTACAATCTTTTCTCCACAAAAAATATTGACCTTCCAAGAAAAGTTGTTTATCGTCCAAGAAAAAAGCTTAAAAATCATTTTAAAGTGGATAAGTCCTACAGAATTGGACGCACATATCAGGATTTTCTTGAATTCATGAAGGAAAATCCTGATACTCCAGTAGTTGAAATGGATTCTGTTGAAGGTACTAAAGGTGGTAAGGTGTTGCTCACTATCCATTTCGTTGATTCTCAGTTTATGCTTGCTTTTATTAGGGATGCAAACACTTCACGTTCCGTCATAGATATTTTCGAAAATCTTTATTTGGAACTGGGGCCTGACACTTTTCTAAAACTATTTCCTGTCATTCTAACTGACAACGGCAGTGAGTTTACAAATCCAAAGGCTATCGAGTTTGATAGGCAGGGAAACCGCATAACACGCATCTTCTACTGCGACCCTTCAGCGCCATATCAGAAAGGT
Organism: Clostridium thermarum; assembly: GCF_006351925.1. Classification (NCBI taxonomy): domain Bacteria; kingdom Bacillati; phylum Bacillota; class Clostridia; order Eubacteriales; family Clostridiaceae; genus Clostridium; species Clostridium thermarum. The sequence goes on from NZ_CP040924.1 coordinate 2,923,097, forward strand.
GCTGCAGAAAACAACCATGAATTGATCCGGAGAATTGTTCCTAAAGGCCAGAGCTTCAACTCATTTCAACAGAAGGATATCTCATTGATGATGAGTCACATTAATTCTTATTCAAGAAAAAAGCTGAATGACCAGTCTCCATACTCGGTATTCAGCTTCCTTTACGGCGCTAAAACGCTCGCAAAGTTGGATTCAGAACTCATCAAACCAAATGAGATTATCATGAATCCGAGTTTATTAAAATATTAACCTACTCAAGCAGGGATTACCGCTGGCGCTTAAGTTAAAACTTTTTCAATGGGTGGAATTTACCTTTGCAAAAAAAACGGAAAATATTCACCCTTTGTTTGCTATACCCAAAATCAGCTGAAATCTGCTTGAGCTACTTAAATTATACCTCATTTTTGTCTAAAATAAGCAAAAAATTACTCTTATAACCAAAAATCTTATCTAGTATCGATTTTACGGTGGAAGTTAATTCTACAAAGTGGAAGTTAACTTTTCAATTCACCAATATAAGTATGGATTAGAGTATCTGAGGCTAAAGTGTCCTAAGTGTGGATGTATATTATGTTATTGGGGTTCTTATGAAGTAAATTATGTTGATGATGACTGTGAAAGAAAGCTTCTAATACTCAGAGGAATGTGTAAAAAGTGCGAACAGTCCCACTCAATAAAACCATGGTTCTTACCGGGGAAACATCAATATGCATTACCTTGCAGAGAAGCAGCTGTGCTGGCGCACAGGAACGAGAAGGTAGGACTAAGACGAGCTTTGCGAGCAGGATTTAAGAAGAAAGAAGTGTCCTTAATGAATCTCAAGTACTGGATAGAGACTACAGCTAGGAAGTGCAGCATTTTAATATCTAAGATACTTGCAATAGTACAGAAACACTTCGGAAATGAAGATACCATATCCACTTACGTTAGAGAGATAAAAAGAAATGATAACTTTGAGTCAATTTACAGGCTAAGCAAGTGGTACATAGAATTAATTACCTGTAAAGCTGTTTCTGATTGTCCCGAAAGCTGGTTTAATATAATTAATACAATAAGCAACATAGAATGTACCGGGTTGTATCTTTGAACAAAATCCACATAAATTCGTAACTTTTCCTGTAAAAGGCTATGGCCTAAACTAAAATCAAAGGTTTTTACAAGAAAAAGGAGGACAAAGTTATGGATGATAACAAGAAAATGGAAATTGCACTGTTCCGGTACGGCTTAATCTTTGATCTTGTTAACGACAATTTGAGTAAAGAAGAAAAAACTGCTCATCGCAGGAAAATAATATCATCAGAGCATAAAATTCCCTACTCAACTCGTACCCGGATTGATGAAAGAACACTAAGAAAGTATTGTCAAATGTATCGTGAGGGTGGCTTTGAAGGATTGATGCCAGGATTTAGAGCAGATAAGGACAAAGTTAAGGCTGTTACTGAAGAAAACCTTATTAAGGCGATTCAATATAAGAAGGAAGTACCGGAGCGCAGCGTAAGGCAAATCATTCAAATAATGGAGCTTGAGGGTGTGATAAAAGGGGGTGAAATAAAGCAATCAACCCTTTCCAGGTTAATAAAAAAGTACTCTGAAGTTTATGAGTCAGAGATAGTAACTAACAATAAAGTATTCAGGCGCTATACCATGGAAAGAGTTAATCAAACCTGGCAGAGTGATGTTAAATACAGCGTTTATCTTCCGGATCCTAATAACCCGGATCGGATGATTCGGACATACCTAATTGCATTTATTGATGACAAGAGCAGGTACATAACACATGCCCAATTCTACTTTTCTGAAAGCAGCGAATGCCTTGAAGACTGCTTTAAGAAGGCTCTTCTCAAATGTGGAGTGCCGGAACGCTGCTATATGGATAACGGTAAGATATATACAAGCAAGAGGCTGGACGCCATTTGTGCTCAGCTTGGGAGTAAAGTAATTCATTGTGCTCCATATTCGCCCGAGGGAAAGGGAAAAATTGAAAAATTCTTCTGGTACGTTGATAAATCCTTTGAACCTGAAGTGAGAGTATCTAAGGTTAAGACTATAGATGAGTTAAATGTGCTATTTGCAGCGTGGTTAAATAAAAATTATCATGAGAAAATACATTCCGAAATTGAAAAGACTCCAAACGAAGCTTTTGCAGAAGGAGATGGGTATAGAAAATTCATTGCTCCGGAGGAGATTTATAGAATCTTTCTATACAAAGAGGAAAGAAAAGCTAATAAGACAGCTGTTATTAGTGTTTGTGGCAACCAGTATGAAATTGATCCAAGACTTGCACGAAAAACAATTCAAGTAAAATATCATCCTTCAGACCTGACAAAAATTGAAGTATACTACCAAGGTGATAAGTTTGCTGACGCAAAGCCTTTTCAAATAACATTTAGAACCTATGATGAGTATAAATCCGGTGTAGTTGCATCACCACCAGTTATTGTTGAAGGTCAACTGAGCTATTTGGACTTGCTAAAACAAAAACAAGAGCAGGACCTTGTAGACAAGAAAAATAGAATGAGTTTTACTAAACTCTATGGTAAGGAAGGGAGGGCTTAGGATGTATGAATCATACTATGGTTTCAAAAAGACTCCCTTTATGCGAAGCATAGATACTAAAGAGCTCTACCAGCATCAAGACTTTGTAGAAGTCAAACACAGACTTAAATATGTCATGGAGAAAAGAACCTTCGCGGTAATAACCGGCCCTGTCGGTGCCGGCAAAACGACAGTTTTAAGGTGTATTCGTGAAGAGCTAAATAACAATATTTACACTTATATATACATATCCCAATCAGCCCTTACTCCAAAGATATTCTACAATGAGATACTGAAACAACTGAATTTAAACACTGTCTACGCTAAGCCGGAGGCAAAGCTTATGGTGAATAAAGCAGTCCTGTCCATGTTTAATGCAAATAAGATTCCAGTCATTGTAGTGGATGAAGCACATCTTCTAAGTGATGCTATGCTTGAAGAAATAAGATTTCTTATAAATTTCGATATGGATTCAATGTCTCCACTAAGTTTGATACTAGTAGGCCAGCCGGAACTTAGACAAAGGCTTAAGTTAAGAACCCTGGAAGCTATTGCTCAAAGAGTTATGGTAAATTATCACCTTGATGGACTAGACAGGCCTGGTACAGAGGACTACATACTAACTCATCTTAAAGTTGCAGGTTTAGGAACACCATTGTTTACTGATGAAGCTATCAATGAGATATTTCAATATACTGCAGGGATACCTAGAAAAATAAACAATCTTTGTGAGAAATGCTTGTTGGAAGGATATATTCATGAGAAAAAACTTATTGATGATATTTTAGTAAAGAGAGTTATAAAGAACGAGTTTGAATAATATCTATGCTGCCGTTTAGGCAGCATTTTTTTTTAATAAAATTCCGCTAGCGCTTCCAACTTCTCTGTAACAATTGGAAATTCTAACGGAATGATATCATGGAAAAATTCCGGCACAGTAGTGTGAGAAACAACAACTTTCCTTTTACCCATTTAATTAAAACCTCCTTGTGCTCTTTCACAAGTTCCTTATAAGATTCTGTTTGGTCATAGTAATTTTTACACATATAAATCTCTCCTTTTCCTTTTCATTTTGCCATTACCAGTATTACCAGTGTTTTACCCCACATACCTTCAATATATATAGTAATAAAATAATTATTGTTTTTTACTCTTATAATCAAGTGTTCTATACGTAGTATATATTTATGGTTTAGTGGTATTACTGGTAATGGTTATATATATTATTTTAATAAAACATAGTGATATCAGTACTTACAGCTATTTTAAAGTTTACTTTTGCCATTACCAGTACCATTACCAACATTACCAGTAAAATTATATTTTTGATGCTTTTTTCACTGAACACTTTAAACTACTATTAATAATCTCAATGATTTTTCATGCCATTACCACTGTTATATTAAAATTTTACTACTTTACTGGTAATGGCTTCACTTTAAAAAATCCATATCTACATCATAAGCACCTATTTCTTCTCTATTATCACCCTTTGGTAATTTAACAACATATACTCTGCAAGTTTTTCCACAGATACTTCTTGATACCTGAAATCGCCTTATCCCATCTGAATCCACTTGATTTTCAATATACCCTCTTTCAGCAAATCCTCTAAACACCTTCTTTGGTGAAAAGCCTGCCTCCTCTAAAGCCTTATGTGCAAAGGAAGGAATAACTAAATAATTTTCATCTGCATCTACTCTTCCATATCTAGGGCTTGGATTATCAAATTGAAATCTTTGGCTATTAGCAATAAGCCATCCAGTGAACATCTCCCATGCCCTTTCGATATTATCATTTTGTGTTAGCTGCTTATTATTTTCTATCATAGCTGAAGCTGTTCTTATAGCATTTTCTTTAGCAGCTGCTTCATCTTCTCTAAATACATACATAGAAGATAAATAATCCCCAAGGCACACTGTAGCTACCTCATCAATATAAATGCACTCTTGATATTTCTCTTTTAGTCTTGTCCTTAACTCCTCATATAGAGCTTTTAAGAAGTCTTTGTTATCGTGTATATCTTTACATAACTTGGTCACAAATTCACTACCAGCAAAGCCATAATGTGCTTCAGACACCTCATGCATAAGGCTTGCAAGTGCTATATCCTCCACAGGCTTTGCATATATTTCAAAAGTTCTAGTGCTTGCCCCATCTTGCATATTGCTGCCAAGCATAGCTTCTTCTCCTGTAGTTATTATAATGTTTCTCCAAGTACGTGTTTCTTGAATTCCTCCATCTTTATTACCTCTGGTTCTTCCTTGTCCTTGGGATAACATATAAATGATGCTATCAGTAGTCATTCTTTTGGTATTTAAAACTTGAAGTTCATCTATAGCAAAGGGCAAATTTCTTAGTGCTGTTGCCATTCTCTCAAGTCCTACTATGGTGCTGTTAAATGAACCAATAAGCTTATGTGGATTTCCAAAGGCAGACATAGAAAGCTTTATAGTAGCTGTTTTACCACTTCTACTGTTATGCCACAGATGAATAAAGAACACTCTTTTATGAAGCGGTTCAAGTAATATAGATGCAAAACTTGATGCCATAATAAACCTTGCAGCAGGATTTTCCCTTGCTAATCTTGCAACCTCTATCCATCTGCTATAATCTCCATTAGTTTTAAGTCCTGACATTATCGTTGATGCCTCTTTGCTATCATCCTCAAACTCTAAACTTCCCCTTGTACTATAGGGAAAAAACTCATTATCCTTCAACCACCCAAGCCTAGCCACTGATTTTACAAGAGGTATTGCTCTGTCGTTTTCTCTTTCAAAATCAGATAAATAAGAAATTAAATCTGATGCATTATTAGAGGATACTGGAAAGCTACTATCAGCAAGCCTAAGTATGCTGTTTCTATTAAATATAACTGACCTTGGCGCAAGTACATTTCTCCAATAACCATCTCTAAAGAAAGCTAACTCTACCTTTTCAGTTTCCATATCTAAATTATGAAATCTTCTATTTATAACAACTGGAGTAAAACTTACTGGCACTGTCTTTATATTTCCTTCTGCACTCTGCTCACATTTAACTATGCCTTCTTTAAAATCAACATTCCACCCAAAAGGAACATTATAGCCTTTAGTATCTAAACCCTTAAGCTCTAATGGCCTTTTATTGTAAGTTTCTTTTTCAATGCGTTTAATATGCTTTATACTCTTTTCTAAATCCCTAAAGTTAACTTTTCCCTTTAGCTTGGACTTAATTAATGCAAAGGTAGCAGGATCACTTTCTTTCACCCTTGAAAGCTTATGAAGCATTTCTTTATCATAAATCTTCGAATAATCTTTTAAACTAGAAATAGCCTCAAGCAAATCCTCACTCTTAAATTCTTCCCATTCATCACCAGTTATAGGGTCTTCAGGCTTATACCTGCAAATGCTTTTAGCAATAGTTTCAATCTCTTTAGCCTCAAGTGGTGGATTGCACCTATCTTCATTTTCAGCTAAAAGTGCCGCCCGTATCCCCTCATAGCTTAAACCTTTTCTCCTCAATGCTCCTGCCATGCTTGCCATCACTGCATTTCTTGAGCCTTCTTCAATAATATCTGGTATTTCCTTAAAGCTAGTTCTTTTGTTTAGAATTAAATCCACAAGCCATTCATCTGGTGTAGCCATTTCAATATCATCTATCCACTCATAATAATTACCACTTTTATGAATGCTCCCAGGAGCTACAACAAGTCCACCATTTGCTCTAATATCTACACCTTTAAGTATTCCAACCTTATTAGGAATGGTTACTCCTTTTGGAATTAGGTAGTAGTGATGACTTCCACCACTACCAGTCCTAACACTTAAAGTTTTCCTAAGTTCCCCATACTCCTTTAAGCTTTCATAGCCGCCATGTTCTATATCAACATCAAGTACAAAATAATTATCTCCAGTAGCAAAGCCTATATTAGCATTGGGATGCTTCTTAAACTCTGCTATAATTTCTTCTTCAGATGTAGTCGCTTTTTTCATCCAATTGCTATAGATTGGATGCTTACCACTACTTTTGCAATCAGCACCTTTACTGCAAGTACAATTGCCAGCTTCATTAATTCCATGAAGCATAACTATCTTAAACTCCCTTTTAGCATAGCTTACTGCTAAACTTGCTCTATCTTCCACATTCTCACATCCTTTCCCACATAGTATAAGATTACTCTTCAAACCATGGTGATTCTGTAACCTTAGTGTTTTCTGATACATAGGTAACTAGATTTCCATATTCACAAAGGCTATAAATATATTCTGTATCACAGCCTGTGCTTTCTATAAGACCTTTTACAGAAGCAATAACCTCTGTATCTTCACACTTAGCAAGTATCTTTAATTGCTCCATAATTCTTGCAATTATAGTTTCTGATCCGTATTCATTTATAAGTTCATTCAAATTCTTAGCCATTTATAAATTCCACCTTAATTTTTTGTATAAAAAAAGCACCAGCATTAAACAAGTGCTTGCATACTTCCTTTATTCTTTTTCACTGGCATTTTCCCTAAACTTAATTTAGGGCTGCTTGTTATAACTCTTCCTTGAGATGCAGAAAAAGCTACAAGATCTACTCTGCCAAATTCATCCAAAGCTTTTACATCTCCAAATAATTGTCTTCTCTCCTGCATAAGCCTATACTGCTTATACTTTCTGCTTGTATTTCCAGACATGCTATCATCTCCATAAATTTATTTTTGAACTACATCGGTTTCACCAGATTTCTTCTGATCAGGTTTTAAGTACTATGCCGATTCACCTTAAACTTGTGCTATTAAGTTTTAATAACGTGTTTATATCCTATCTACTAGCTTTAACTTTTAAAATAGCCTCTCTAACAAGCTTTTTCTTTTCTTCTGGAAGCTCTTTTCTTAGCCATTTAACAAAAGTCATTTCAGAAATACCTATTGCATCAGCAACTTCCCATTGTCTTACATCAGCAATTCTAAATTCTTCTCTTAAATCTTTATTTCTCATAGCAACTCCTCCTTGACCGTTTAATTTTTTATGTTATATAATTACTATATATTCATTATAATTGATAACTATGTTATCATTCAATAGATAACATTACCGATTGTTAACAGTTTAAAAAAGTAAATTTGCGTTTAATCCTTGATAACATTACGCAGAAAGAAGGAACTATGATATGGCATTTACTATAGAATTTGATGATGCTAGACTTACCGAAAGAATATATGATCCATATAAAGGTGTAGATGAAACCGATACCCTTGGTATGTCTTTTGTTGATTTTTTTTCATTAGGAAAGGATTTATCTAAGAGGAATCATATTTATTTTCACTTGTTAGATGACCCTGATATGTATATAAATGATGACTCTTTTGTTTACGTGCGCATAAAAGAATTTATTGATATTTGTATAAAAGACTCTTCACTTTATACCATAGAGAATCTTATGTTTTTCTTGCACATGCAAGGTCTATCCATACCTCAGCATCATCTTAAATACTATTTTGACCAAGATATGATAATTGAAGATTTAGTTAATCCTTATATGGAAATGTCCCCTATGGAAAGAGCCATTAAAGGCTTTGTTAAGTGCACTAAAACCAAAAATGCCATCACCAGTGTTTATACCTGTGACAGCATTGAAGACATATGCATTGCTACGCTTTATCATTTAATAAAACTTAAAACCACTATAAAGATATGTACTAACTGCGGTAAATATTTTGTACCACTGCACCGATCCGATGCAGTTTACTGTGATAGGACTAGTCCATTTAATCCTGCTAAGACCTGTAAAGAAGATGGCTCACAAAGAACTTTTGAAGAGAAGCTGAAAATGGATGATGCTGAAAAACTAAGAAGGAGCATTTATCAAACTCTACAAATGCGTGTCAGAAGGAATCCTGAGGATGAATCCCACAAGGACTATTTTGAAAAGTGGAAAAAGGATGTTACTAGATGGAAGAAAGATATTAAAAGTGGGAAGAAAACCACTGAAGAGTTTGTCCAGTGGCTTAAATGGAGTAAGAAGAAATGAATTTGTAAACTTCACTTTAACTGTAAAAATAGAGAGATTCTTTAACAATTCTCTCTATTTTTATTAATCATTAATATTTAATTTTCTTTCACTATTTCCATCTACCTTCTTGTAAGTTCCATGTTAAGGAAAACTCTTTATTTTCAATAATTGAATCATAAATTGGCTTTAAAAATTTTACCAGTCTATCTATAACCTCAAAAAACTCTAATTCTTCCTTAGACGAAATTCGCTTTTTAAATGCCTTCCATTGCTGTTTCTTTTCCTTAGATTCTCTAAAGTCACTTGTAAATATTGTAGGAATTAATTGCAACGGTGTTTTCCTATGTTTAAAAGTAGTTTGAATTGCTTCTTTAAGTACTTTACCTTCAAAATTATATTTTTGTGATAAAATACAAATATCATAGAAGTCCTTCATCCTACTATTGGCTTCTGCTAAATATACCATTGCTTCAAATTTTTCAGCGATTACAGACTCCATTGAATAAGCTTTTAATAGCGGTTTTTTCATTTCTAAAAGAGATGGATACTCCATTTCAGTAGCACACGGAACTATTACATCTCCAAAACCAATATCCATTTGCAATACTTTTTTAGTACGGTCAAGAAACGCTGTTACCTTTACCCTAACGCCCTCATAATCAGCATCTTCTTTTATCTTTTCTACTGTAAGTGTATTCAAATCAAATTCAATAGCATCATCTTCCTTAATTTCGCATACTGATTTAAAAATTGCCTCCACATTCTCTAAAGAATTATTTAATTGTCTTGCAAGCATATCTATATCTTTAGTAGCTCTAGCCTTTTCCTCCAAGACTATATATAACAGCACTCCACCTTTTAATACAAATTTATCAGCATATTCCGAGATTGATATCCTGTATAATAATCTTTCAATTAAATATAAAGTAAGAAGATAATCAAAGGACTTTCCCTCTTTTACTGCTATATTCTTTAATTTAGCCTTTATACTATCAGAGTTCATTACAAAAGCACCTCCACATATGATTTTATATACTTTTTAACTCGAAGCTTTGTTGCATATTCAAAAAGGAGCTGCAAATTTTTATTTTTTCTAAGCATATAATTTTTTATAACTTCTAATGCCACATCATTTCCAACTCTTGAAGAATATTTAAAGAAATCACATACCGTCCTTTCTGCATTATAAACCCTAACCTTCATATGCTCCATAACATGCTCCTCTATTCCTAAATCTAAATTATCATTTGAGGTAAAAAAAAGGTCTACAGGCGGGTAATCTGGAAGCTTAGGTTTAAGCATTCTAGATGCAATGGTAACATTAACATCCGTAGGATTAACTGTAGTCATTTCATGTATCACTGCCGCCGAAAACATGCTAATAACTCCAGTTGGTATTATTGACTGCACTATTTCAAAATCATTTAAATCATCAAATCCAGAGTTCCAGCAATAGTATCCTGTTTTTATTTTTATCACATAACCTTTATCTATAAGTTCTTTAATATCTCTACTGCACACTTTATTTTCTCTTAATATTGCAGCCTTAATAATTGGCCCATATTTATCAAATAGAGTTTTAATATTATTAATTCTTTCACTGGTCATCTTTTCACCACCAAAACATAGATTTAATATTTTGTATCTATTTTTTTATACATATAGTATATCCATATTCTATATAAATATCAACGAAGTTATAGAATTTAATTTTGTAATAGTCTTTATACCTTCTATAGAAAACTTAAGCTATTTCGCAAATATCCCAATACTCCTAATTTAGCGAATTAGTACAACCCCCTAACACAAAAATTCCCCCAAACCTAAGTCTGAGGGAACATAAAAACACACTATTAAATTAATCTAAAAACCTTGAAACCCTTTGATATCAGCTCATTTACGTTCTATCTTCACAACCGTCTCCACATGTAGTGTTAGAGTAAACATAACTAATCCCCAAACCTAAAACTCGCTGCCACCACTGTAGTCTTCTCCGTATACTCCCTAATCACCTCATCAATCTTACACACATAAATTTTAAATTACATCCATCGCAACTCTTCAAAACCTGCGACTCAATAACACTACAGCTAGCTCCCTGAAAGCTCACATCAAACATAGTAGATGCAATAGCAAATTTGTCATACCGCTGTTCCTCACCAAAATTTTTAACAACATTATTATCTACAAACATTTCAATCCCTCCATATTATTGTTTTGGATTTTCTATTTTTCTCGTAAAAATAAAAAAATCTCTTCAATACACTAAATATGCATCCGCGGAAGCATATTTAATTATTAGTATAAATTTTTTATAGGAGTTGAGATTATGAGAAACAGAAAAGGATTATTAAGCAGAAGGAATGATAATTCCTCTGCAGATATGGAGAGCGTAGATATTTATTTTTCTGAGGATGATGATAATGGAGGAGAAGGAATTATTCAGGGAAAATCTATGGCAACCTTTAGCTTTACTACTAACAATAAAACCAATGTAACTGATGTACAAAAGGAAGTATCGCCAGCATTAATCGCTTCAAGTGATCAGACAGGAAATAAAAAGCAATATAATAGATCCAATCCACATGGAACTACTCCGGCAATTGATGGAGAGCACTTTACATTAAAGCGCGGCTATCAGCTCAGACCTTCAACCTTGCGGAAACTAAACGAATTAAAGTCCAAACACCCTGATGTTAATGTCTATTTAAATACAATTCTTGATGCGGCTATACAGCATTACTATGACTATATAATCAATAAAAATGGTGATTTTCCTTCGTAAGAAGATAACAAGAAAAGAATATATCTTCTCACGAAGGATTCACTGGATCCAAAGTTAAATTTGGTTTCAAAGGTATCTATGCTTATTGCCACGAGATATCCGGAATAAAAATTCATAGAACAAAGTTCCTATTAGTTCTCCTGGCACCGGTAACCGTAATATCTATCTTTTCTCTGCTAATTCCTATGTGGTTAGGTGGAATTGTCTTTATTTTAAATTTGCTGGGCAGTTCCGGTGACTTACTGATGTCATTTTATCTTATCAGAACAGATAGCTCTAGCTATATACTGGATAAAGCCAAAGGCTTTGAAGTCATCAGATCATTTACAGTTCCGGCTTCAGATTTACCTCAGTAGGTATAATAATGATAATCTTATCGTAATTTTATTATTTATTTCAATATACCTAAAAACCCCTTTCACTGCTGCATATTTAGTATTATAAGAGAAAGAAAGGGGGGGAATTACCATGGAGGACTTTTTAAAGGCTGTGGCAAATCTTGGGTTTCCGATTGCAGTTGCTACTTACCTTCTAATTAGAATAGAAGGTAAACTAGATAACCTGTCTTCTTCGATAAACCAGCTAGCTACAATACTTTCAATAAAGTTAGGTGCAAACGATGGAAATAAGTAAGTATGAGAAAACCGCTGTTATAGCAATTAAATTGTTATAGCAGCGGTTTCTTGTTATGTAGTCACTATTGCTGTCCATGTCTCCTTTCCAACAATTCCGTCAATTACTATTCCCTTATTTTCTTGATATTCCATAACTGCATAACTGGTAATATGCCCAAAATCACCATCTACCGGTATTGACTTCAGTACTTCTTGAACAAACCCAACAGCTGCCCCCTTAGATCCAACCATCAGGAGTGGCATTTTTTTAATGCATCCCCTAGTTCTTGGACCGAGTATATTATCTTCTGCAAGAATTTTACCCTTATCATCCCTAATACACAAAAGATTACATAGGTATTTAAACTAATTTACAAGGCCTTGATATAAAATTTTTATGCAAAAAAAACCTAAATATTTGAAACTTTAGTTAATATTCTGTATAATTGATTGTATTGAGAACTATATTAATTCTTAGTTTATTGGAGGAATGAAATGTTTACTGTCTCTGCTATTCTTCAAATGTTATTTACTATGCTTATTGTATCGTTTATACTATCTTTATTATTAGTACCGCTTAGAATTTCAAATGTAAAAGTTATGTTATTAGGAATAGGAATAATAGTTTTTTCAAACTCTGTTTTAAAAGGTATGATAAAGTATGGTATTGATGAACTAATTTCAGTTATTGGATTAAGCTTTTGTATTGTAGGATTTATAAAAAAGGATAATGAAAGAGAACGTCCATAGGTTTGTGTAAAATAGAAAAGACATGCTATTCTTTATTTGGAAATTATTACTGAGGTAAAACTCAGTAATAATTTTAATTTTTTGGGGAATTACTAAAAATAGATAGTGTAGCCTTTTGTTGATATTATTTTGTGCAATATTTTTATTATTATACATAAATATTCTAAATAGTACAGGCTTCTCAATTACAGATATTGTTCAAGCCTTTCATCAAACCGTATACTAAGTTGTGCCAGTGTGCTGGCCCAATTCTGGATAGGTGCGGTCCATTTAAGCATTATCTGCTCCGTGGCAAGATATAGAGCCTTTATAAGAGAATCATCAGTAGGAAATACTGTCCGAATCTTTGTAAACTTTCTAAGTTGTCTATTAAAACCTTCCAATGCATTGGTCGTATAGATTATCTTTCGTATTTCCGGTGGAAAATCAAAGTAAGTAGACAAGTTCTCCCAATTGTTTTTCCATGATTGTATAACTATTGGATACTTATCTCCCCACTTTTCCTCTAGCACTTGCAATGACTGAACTGCCATTGACTCATTTACGGCTTGGTACACAGTCTTTAAATCCTTCAAAAAGGCGTTCATATCCTTTGAGGGGATATACTTTATAGAGTTTCTTATCTGATGTACTATGCAGTTCTGAATATTAACTACTGGGAAAACAGCTTTAATTGCATCTGGAAGCCCTTTAAGACCATCCATACAGGCTATGAATATATCCTGAACCCCTCTGTTTTTCAAGTCATTACAAACTGATAACCAGAATTTTGCTCCCTCGTGTTCACCAATCCATATTCCAAGAATGTCCTTACGGCCCTTCAAATCTAGGGCCATACAAACATAGGCTGCTTTAGTAATTATTCTATGATCCTCCCTTACTTTAAAATGAACAGCATCCATGTATACTATGGGATACAGCGGATCTAGGGCCCTGTTCTGCCAGGCAACAACTGTATCCATTACTTTATCAGTGATCTTAGAAATCATTGCTGGGGAAATATCTACCCCGTACAGTTCATCTATTTCTGATTTAATGTCATCCACAGACATACCTCTAGCATAAAGGCCTATAACCTTCTTATCAAGCTCATTGCACACAGTTTCATATTTTCTGACTATCTTTGGCTCAAATTCTGCTTTTCTGTCTCTTGGAACATCTACTGCAACTTCTCCAAAGCTAGTTTTTATATTCTTTGAACTATACCCATTCCTATAATTTTTATCAACATCCTCTTGTCTCTCATACTTTTTTCGGCTAAGGTGTTCCTCCATCTCTGCCTCTAGAAACTGCTGTATTATCCCTCCAAACAATCTCTGCATTAATCCATTCTTGCCAACAAGGTCCTCCATGTTCTTACATTTACTCAATTCCTTATTCAAATCTATATCTGGTAATTCTAATAGGTTCATTTTTTATACTCCTCTCAAAAATATTTTATAGTTATTATTTCCACAATTACCAGCTACACATACATAAAAAGAGCATACATAGATTTGATTTACACAAATCTATGTATGCTCCCCTCCTAAAGCACAAACTTCGTTTACAATTCTAAAATCGTGAGGCTCCTGCTCATGTTCAAATGACTCAAACATATCCATACCTCTATTCTCGCCTTCACCTCATCCATAATCTTATCCTGAGTTGTCCTCCTTCCCTTCCAATGACACTATAACATTCTCACCAATCCCACCATCTACTATCAAATGATGTACAATAACTTTCTCAAGCTGCTTCTGCCTATGCAATCTCTTATTAGCCTGCTGATACAGCTCCAAGGACCAATTAAGGTTTATAAATCCCAATTTTCTTCAACATCTATGGCAGCCTCTATAGCATCTCTTTGCCATTCCGGATAATCTTCCAGTTCATCTACATCACACTCTTCTGCTATCCCCCATTGTTCCTAACCAATATAAATTACTTTGTTATTAGACTTGTTATAATAGTAATTACCTTCATCATCGGCAAGTTCTAATGCTTCCATTACATCATCTAATTTAACCTTATTCACTTTAATTTCACCTCTGATACAATATTATCATCTTAGTATGTCCACTCTTAAAATTCTAAGACAAATTATAATTAAGATTACCTTTTGAAAGATACCTTCTTCATTTATTTATGATAAAATACATTTATGAAATTATCAATAAAATTTTCATACACTGTATGTCTATTTACGGGGGGATATAATTGCGCTCATGCTGTCCAAGACATAAGAGATTGAATAGAGCCAGAAGATTACAAGCTGCAGAGAAGTGGCTTCAAAAATATGCTGGAAGGAATATTGTAAAGGCTATAGCAAACATCTTGGCGTGAATTGATTGTGTGCAGCCTCGGAACTTCAAGCTTTAGGTTATGAAGTTACCGAAACATATATTCAGCAATTAAAAGCTGATGATTTAATATATCCTCATATAAACTTGAACTAATTCTTATATCCTTCTGAATCATCTTGTCTAGAATAGGTCTTATTTCCTCAACTATTCCCTGCAGTTCTATACCCCAAAGTTGCTTATACATAAGTTCCATATTATTTCATCAACTTTTTTACATATATCCTCAAAGGATTCTTCAATCTCACTACTTAGATACAAATCAAAATCAAATTTGCGACCTTCTATACCGATTATTATTCCACTTAATGATTTATAGTAGGTTTCAAGACCTCTTATCAAACTATATCCATGTTGAGAGAATAAACTTTGATTACTACTTAACTTATAAACATCCCTTAGTTCATTAGTTGTCACTGTTCCCGGAACAGTATCATACCAGGTTGCATCAAGTATTATTATAAAGTCTTCCTCTTCAATTTTGCTTAGGCAATACTGGAAATCCGTCTCTCCTATAATTACTTCCACACCCTTGTTCTGAAGTTTCTTACTTAGCTTTTCTGCAATGTGAATAGCCACACCATCATCACCCAGGAGCCTGTTTCCTATAGCTATTACTTTTATGGGCATATAATCATCTCTACCGGCTGGAATCTATCGCTTATAACATGGGTGGCACAGGATATACATGGGTCGTAGGATCTTACAATCCTTCCTATTTCAACAGGCTGGTCCGGATTTTGAATCTCGGTTCCTATGAGAGCTTGTTCAATTACGCCTTTAATTCCCCTTGAGTCTGTTGGTGAACAGTTCCATGCACTTGGAGTTATTATGTTGTAGTGTTCTATTTTCTTGCCTTCAATTGATACCCAGTGTCCCAAAGCTCCTCTGGTAGTATCTATAAGTCCGGTTCCCCGAGTACTATCTGGTATTTCATAAGTTCTTTGACCAACCTCTTCAAAACTAGCCCCTTCAAGCAAACCTTCTATGATTTCTATTACTTTTTTAGCTTCGAGAACTCTTGCTATGGTCCTATCCATCATAGATACTCTGTTTTCATAATTCCCGCTCAAAATCATTCTGGCAAGGGGCCCTACTTCCATAGGATTACCTTCATAACGGGGCGCTTTAACCCAGCTGTAGCCCTGAGCTTTATCCATATCAGGTTCTGTCATCCCATAAAAAGGATTATCTTGAACTGTTTCTCCAGTGTACCAGGAGCTATAGATATTTTCTGTTATTCTCATAGGTTCCAAGGGCTTAATCTGACCTCTCAGCATAACAGCTGGTTTCACGTAATAAAGTTCTTTCTCTTTGTAGCTATCAAACACTCCATAGCTCATCAAATTACCATAACCCTGACCCATTTTAAAGTAGTCCTTATAATACTCGGAAATTGTATAAACATCCTCCAGCATTAAATTTATTATAAAGCTTTTGATATTTGATGCTAAAGATTTTAAATGAATAAATTTTGAAGCATCTAGTTTTTCTGTTACTCCGCCAACAAAGATTCCATGATTGTGCGGTGCCTTTCCTCCAAGGACAGCTAGTCCCTGATGTGCCAATCTGCTGAACTTAATAGCCTCAAGATAATGCTGTGATATTTTCCTATTCAAAGCGTCCGGCAGCCTTAAATCATAGCCTCCTTTTGAGGACACTGGCTCTATATCAGGAGTAACTACAAAATCCGGTAAAGTATAAAGATAGAAATGACGTATATGATTCTGTATAAATTCCCAGCCATGGATAATATCCCTCAGCATTTTGTCATTTTCCTTTGGATACACCTGAAGGGCATCCTCAAGGGCAAGGGTCGATGTA
Organism: Clostridium thermarum; assembly: GCF_006351925.1. Taxonomy (NCBI): domain Bacteria; kingdom Bacillati; phylum Bacillota; class Clostridia; order Eubacteriales; family Clostridiaceae; genus Clostridium; species Clostridium thermarum. The sequence goes on from NZ_CP040924.1 coordinate 2,939,927, forward strand.
ACGGAATGGGCAGTTGAGCAGATTCCGCATATTCTCTCAGTAAAATATATAGCATCCAGGGCCGCCCTCCCTATGAGCATCTTTTCAAAACCTCTAAAGAGCAGACCACTGCTTTTGGCATCAATCACCTTATTCTTTTCCACTTTAACTTCTATCTCCATAAAACCGCTTATCCGTGTTAACGGATTTACTGTTATTGTTCTACTCATTAATTCACCTTCTTTTAATAATAGATTAAAGCTCCACTTAATTGTCTAATCTCAATTATGTTTAGTAACTCACAAAAGGTTCCATGCCATCCGGAAAAGCAAAATTCGCACAGCCGATGCAGGGTGTATTATCTCCGATAGGCCAGTTAACCCTACCATTCCATTTTCTTGTGGGGCAATCAGTCCTTGTAACCGGCCCCCTGCAGCCCAATTTAAACATACAGGTTTCTTCTCCAAGTTTTCTTGCAAAAATCCCCTTGTCAAAGAAGGACCTCCTGGGGCATCGATCATGAATAGTCACTCCATAAAAGAGAATTGGCCTGTTTTGCGTATCCAGCTCCGGCCTTCCTCTTGTGATAATATGGGCCAAAGTTCCTATAACCCAGGCTGGATTACAGGGACATCCGGGAAGATTGATAGCTTCTCTTTGGAGCACAGTACTAATACTTACACTTTCCGACGGATTAGGCCTTGCAGCTGAAATGCCACCGCTGGAAGCACAGGTGCCAACGGCAAGGACATATTTAGCTTTTTCACCTGCCATTTTAACTGCATCCAAGGCTGTTATATCCTTTTCCTTGTATTTAGCCACAATATTATAATTGCCGTCTTTTTTTAAGGATACTGCCCCATCAACCAATAATATAAATTCCGTTTCCAAGGTCCTCAAAAACTCTTCAAAGGCCCTTTCTCCTTCTTGGGCCATAATGCTGTTGTTGTAAGTAAGATTCACCATTTTCCTCAGAAAAAAAATCGCATCTGGGTCTGTTGCGTCCAAGAGAGAAATGATATTGCCCGAGCAACCTGTAGCCTCAAGCCATATGGCGTTTATCTTCTGCTTCTCTCCTCCCCCGATGCTTCGGATAGCTTCATTTACCATACTTAATGCTGATAATTCCTTATCAGCTGATAAAGGACATTTTGCTTTACTACTCAACTTATTACCTCCCCAAAATATTAATAAGGAACATCTTTAAAAAGTACTGTCTGTTTTCATGATTTTTCACTATATTTCTCGATGCTGTATCATATATTTCTATGAATACAAGTTCAAACTTATTACTATAATGCTTTTTATTTCTTATATTCTTTATTTAAACAGGTAGCACATCATAAAACCAATCATAAAATAATAGTGTAATCCATTTTACCAGGAGGATATTAATGCATTATTCACAACCCTTTTATACTCCTAATAATTACTTTGGAGCTGCTCAAATGGAGAAATCATATAAAACCTTAGAAGAAGCTCTGTTTTTAATAAAAGAAGCTATTCAGGCCGAAAGAGAGGATGAGCTTTTTTATGATTATCTACTTTCTTTAGCTCCCTCAAAAGAAGAGAAGGATATTATTGCAAGTATCAGAGATGAGGAAAGAAAACACTATAAGTACTTCAAAGAAATATACTCTTTTTACACAAGGAAAAGTGCACCTTCACCAAACAACATCACTTTTGAAAAGCCACAATCCTATATTGCTGGAGTTAGAAAAGCAAAATTTGGTGAACTAGGCGCAGTAGAAAGGTACAGAGATATAAGGGCAGGCATTCCTGATAGATACTATAGAGATATGGTATTTGAGATAATAACAGACGAATTAAAGCATGCTCATAAATATGATTATATTCTCTATTTAAGCTTAGAAAATAAGTATGCAACTGACAAAACAAATTTAGGCACCACTTGGTCATCACAAGGGAATTTCTACAGGCAGCCAAGAGAATTCACTTTAGCTGAACTTGCCCAGTACGATGGTGCCATGGGAAGGCCTGCTTATGTGGCGGTTAACGGAATCGTTTATGATGTCAGCAATGAGGCAACCTGGGGAGGAGCAAGCCATTTTGGACTTATGGCAGGAAGGGATTTAAGTGCACAGTTTCAAGGCTGTCATGGAAGAGAAAGCATTTTAGCTAAACTGCCTAGGGTTGGCATATTGAAAGCATAATAATTAATACTTACCCAATTATTTAAGGGTGAATTGAAAAGTTAACTTCCACTTTGTAGAATTAACTTCCACTGTAAAATTGATATAAAATAAAATTTCAGGTAGAATAACAAATTCTATACTTTTTTAATGTAAAATGAGGTATAATTTAAGTAACTTGAGCAGTTTCTAGCTGATTTTGGGTATAGCAAACAAAGGGAGGCTTTAAGCATTATTTCAATAGAGACTCTTTCCTCTAATGTAAAGTGTTTGAATTTAGCCATAATGAAAAACTCCTTCCTTACCAAGCAAGGATTACTGTAATAACGCATATATCAATATAATAATTATTTTGTACTACTAAATTCCACTCTCTATACTCTTTCATATTTGTACAATTAAAATCCACTCTTATCACCTAGAGAGGTGGAATTTACTTTTGCAATTAAAGGTTATTTTATTTGGGTTGTGTTACGGTTGTGTTATTTAACATAAAAAACGCCTCCCGAAACTCGGGAAGCGTGCTACAGTGCGCCTGACAGGAGTCGAACCTGCGACCTCCGGATTCGAAGTCCGTAACTCTATCCAGCTGAGCTACAAGCGCATATTAAAATTATTATAAACTATATCAGTTCATAATAATATTTTATTACCGAATTATATTGTATCTCATTAATTCTATAACGTCAAGTCAATTTAGGAAAGAAGAACTGCCATACAGGCAGCTCTTCTGACTTAAAACTCTCCATTTTTGTGTTGTTCAATTAAGGCCTCTATCTTGGGGGTACACCTTCTTCCCCCACAGCCACCAGAACCTGCGCCTGTTACTTTCTGAACATCCTTCACCGTAAGAGCTCCATTCTTAATGGCTACCTTAATCTTTGATCTTGGTATTGCCTTACATATACATACCTTAGTTAAGTTATCCATTATTTGGCTATTTATATTTTGTTCCATATCTATCTTCTCCAATCATTATCTATCAATAATTACTATTATTTATACTATAACAGAAATATATTATGTCCTTCAACTTAAATTTTACCCATCCACCTTTATAAATTTGCTCATTAAATCATTTTCTATTCACAGCACTTAGAAATATAAAAAAACCAGACAATATGTCTGGTTTTTCCTTCTGGAGCGGAAGACGGGATTCGAACCCGCAACTTTCACCTTGGCAAGGTGACACTCTACCATTGAGTCACTCCCGCATACTTTAATATTTTTAAATAAATGGTGCAGATGAAGGGAGTCGAACCCCCACGCCGTAGGCGCTAGATCCTAAGTCTAGTGCGTCTGCCAATTCCGCCACATCTGCACACATGGTGGCTCACCGGGGAATCGAACCCCGGACACCATGATTAAAAGTCATGTGCTCTACCGACTGAGCTAGTGAACCATATAAGGTTTTATTATTATGTCAATGCTAGATTCGCAAGTTTCCGAATCCATACTTACATAAATAAGGGTGAACGATGGGATTCGAACCCACGACAACCAGAGCCACAATCTGGTGCTCTACCAACTGAACTACGTCCACCATAATGGTGGTGCACCATCAGGGACTCGAACCCGGGACACCCTGATTAAGAGTCAGGTGCTCTACCAACTGAGCTAATGGTGCATGTATGGTGCGTCTTAAGAGATTCGAACTCCTGACCCACGCCTTAGAAGGGCGTTGCTCTATCCAGCTGAGCTAAAGACGCATATTTTGGAGCGGGTGAAGGGAATCGAACCCTCGTAACCAGCTTGGAAGGCTGGCACTCTACCATTGAGTTACACCCGCAGGTGGTCGGGGTGACAGGGATTGAACCTGCGACCTCATGGTCCCAAACCACGCGCGCTCCCATCTGCGCCACACCCCGATATTTGCTATTTTTTAAAAAATATGGTGCACCATCAGGGACTCGAACCCGGGACACCCTGATTAAGAGTCAGGTGCTCTACCAACTGAGCTAATGGTGCATGTATGGTGCGTCTTAAGAGATTCGAACTCCTGACCCACGCCTTAGAAGGGCGTTGCTCTATCCAGCTGAGCTAAAGACGCATATTTTGGAGCGGGTGAAGGGAATCGAACCCTCGTAACCAGCTTGGAAGGCTGGCACTCTACCATTGAGTTACACCCGCATATTTGGAGCGGAAGACGGGATTCGAACCCGCAACTTTCACCTTGGCAAGGTGACACTCTACCATTGAGTCACTCCCGCATACTTTAATATTTTTAAATAAATGGTGCAGATGAAGGGAGTCGAACCCCCACGCCGTAGGCGCTAGATCCTAAGTCTAGTGCGTCTGCCAATTCCGCCACATCTGCACGCATGGTGGCTCACCGGGGAATCGAACCCCGGACACCATGATTAAAAGTCATGTGCTCTACCGACTGAGCTAGTGAACCAAATGGCTGGGATAGAAGGATTCGAACCTTCGCGTACAGGAGTCAAAGTCCTGTGCCTTACCGCTTGGCGATATCCCAATAATGGGGTGAACGATGGGACTCGAACCCACGACAGCCAGAGCCACAATCTGGTGCTCTACCAACTGAACTACGTCCACCATAAATGGTGCACCATCAGGGACTCGAACCCGGGACACCCTGATTAAGAGTCAGGTGCTCTACCAACTGAGCTAATGGTGCGCATATGGTGCGTCTTAAGAGATTCGAACTCCTGACCCACGCCTTAGAAGGGCGTTGCTCTATCCAGCTGAGCTAAAGACGCATATTTTGGAGCGGGTGAAGGGAATCGAACCCTCGTAACCAGCTTGGAAGGCTGGCACTCTACCATTGAGTTACACCCGCAGGTGGTCGGGGTGACAGGGATTGAACCTGCGACCTCATGGTCCCAAACCACGCGCGCTCCCATCTGCGCCACACCCCGTTGTCTCTGGGGTTTTGCTTTGTTGCTTTCCCCCGGCGACATAGATTATTCTACACGATATATTTATATTCGTCAATACTATTTTTTATTTTTTTTATTGAATTTTAATGTTGTAAAATTCAATATTGTCACAAAATTACTAACCAAGGGTTTATTTTGCCCTCTTTAATCTCAATCATTGCTATACTTTCAGCCCCATCTCTGCCTTCCCATGCGCTGCCGGGATTGACATACCATATTCCCTCTTCATATAGGACACTGGACACATGGGTATGGCCGTACAAGGCCACGTGAACCTTCTCTGACTTAGCTGTCTGCTTTAATGGCCCTAGGGTTTGTTTAACCCCATAATTATGTCCATGGGTAATAAGAAACCTTTTACCTTCTATCTCTTCGATGATTTCCGACTCTACGGAAGGTACAAAGTCACAGTTTCCTTTTACATATATAGTTCTTCCTTTAAACTTTGCTGCCAAATCTTTGGCATCTTTCACATTGTCTCCTAAATGTATCAATATATCTGCCTTTTCAATCTTCTTTAGTACATTATTTATACTATAGGTATCCCTATGAGTATCGCTAACCACAGCTATAAGCATTCTACTCCTCCTTTGATACAAAACAAATCAGATCAACCCAATAAGTTCTGCCTTAAGCTTTTGCAAGGCTCTTCCTCTGTGGCTGATGACATTTTTCTCTTCCCGGCTAACTTCCGCAAAGGTCTTGCCGTATTCTTTGACATAGAATAGGGGATCATATCCAAAGCCATCCTTACCATATTCTTTGTCGGTAATAAAGCCCTCTACCTCCCCCTGGACCTTAAGTACCTTTTCATCATTGACAATCAGCACTAAGGCGCAAATAAATCTTGCCTTTCTTTCCTCAAAGGGTACACCTTGAAGCTCAGCCAGCAATTTTTCGTTGTTCTTTTTACTGTTTCCATGGTGGCCGGCGTATCTTGCAGAATACACTCCCGGCGCTCCCTTTAGGATATCCACGGCTAATCCGGAATCATCGGATATAACCATGTAATCCTCCTTGTTAGTCAGCATATCATAAATCGCCTTAGCCTTAATATATGCATTTTCCATAAAGGTGGTTCCATTCTCTTCTACCTCCACCTCTATGCCGGCATCCTTAAGGCCAACAACCTCTATGCCAATATGCTTTAATATCTCTTTAAATTCTCCTATCTTATGTTCATTATTACTTGCAACCAGTAGTTTTTTCAATTTCTATTCCCCCGTTCCAATCCAAAGTGAATCCATCTTCAGTGTATTCTTTTGCATCTGAATAATCTGCTTGTTACCTTTCTCAGCTAAAGCTAACAGTTCATCTAAATCAGCTCGTGTGAAGGGGTGTTCCTCTCCTGTACCTTGAACTTCTATAAATTGCCCCTCATCGGTCATAACTACATTCATATCTACCACAGCCCTGGAGTCTTCTTCATAGCATAGGTCCAAAAGCTTGCTGTCCTCTACAATTCCTACACTGATAGCACTGACAAAGTTTCTCAGCGGATATTTGGAAAATGGGGTTACCTTATGAATCTTATTCACCGCATCCACCAAGGCTATGAAGGCACCGTTGATAGATGTGGTTCTGGTGCCCCCGTCAGCTTGTATAACATCACAGTCTATCCAGATAGTCCTCTCACCCAGGGCCTTTAAATCCACTACAGATCTTAGGGAACGTCCTATCAATCTTTGTATTTCCATAGTTCTACCATCAACCTTCAGCTTGGAAATATCTCTGGGCTTTCTTGTCTGGGTAGACCTTGGCAGCATATTGTACTCACAGGTTATCCAGCCCTCTCCGGTACCCTTTAAAAATGGAGGCACCTTATCTTCTATGGAGGCAGTACACAATACTTTTGTATCACCGAACTCTATTAAAACAGAACCCTCTGCATATTTTGTATAATCTCTTGTTATCTTAATGCTTCTTAGAGCATCATTTTTTCTTCCATCTATTCTCATTCCTATCTCTCCTTATAAACAGATATTATAAATTAAATAATTCATCTCTTTGCGGCGGTGGAACCTCCTGTTCAACACCTTCTTTAACAAGTATACCACTGCCTTCTGTAATTTTACCTATTACAGCTGCATTTATACCCTTCTGTTGAAGGGCCTTTACAAGCCTTTCGCCCTGCTGCATTGTTATAAGCATGCTGCCTGAGGAAATAAGCTTTAAGGGATCTAGATTAAAGCTGCTGCAGATTTTCTTTGTAACCTCCTTTATGGGGATCTTTTCTTCAAAGACCCTAAAGCCTACCTGAGAAGCCTTAGCCATTTCCCAAAGTGCTCCCAACAGCCCCCCCTCCGTTATATCATGCATGGAGTTAACTCCAAGCTCTCCTGCAAGCTTTCCTTCTTCCAATACGCTAAGATAGTCTGTAAAGCCTTTTGCCTCGATAATCTCAGCTTCGGTGAGAAACTCCTGTACCTTTTGCTCATGGTCGTTGACGATTATGGAAGTCCCCTCCAAGGCCATGAACTTTGTTACTACTATATCGTCTCCAACCTTTGCCCCTGAAGTGGCCACAGAGGTTCCGGCCTTCCCCTTGCCTATTATAGTGCAGGAAACAATCATCTTGTTAACTGCCGAGGTTACCTCTGTATGTCCCCCCATGACTTCTATATTAAGTCTAGCAGCTTCCTCACCAATTTCCTGCATAAGAGCCTTTATTTCCTCAAGAGTGGTTCCCTCCGGAGCCAAAATTGTAACCATAATTCCAATGGGTTCTACTCCGCTGGAAGCAATATCATTACAATTGATATTCACAGCAAGCTTCCCAATATTCTTTCCGGCGCCGGTAATTGGGTCCGTTGAAATAACACAATCATAGTCGCCGAAATTTATAACAGCACAATCTTCTCCAATGCCGCTGTGCAGGACTACCTCTTCCCTCTGAAAACCTCTATTTTCATCAATAAGTTCCTTTAAATCCTCCCAATTCAGTTTTCCGGGTTTCATTATTATCACCTTCTCTATTTTATCAATGGACAATTGAAAATTTGGGATGCCTTTTTTCAGTAAGCTGAAAAAATCCTTTAAAATAAAATTTATTTTTTAGCACTATTTTACTATATATTTCATATTATTTATATAAGGATTATTTTATGAGGTGAAGTAATTTGAAATATATAGGTCCTTTTCTTAGAATTAATACTATGGATATAAATAATATAGAAAAACAATTATTATATTTTTCAAGAGAATCCTTTAAACATATACTCTTTAATTCAAGATGCGGTGTGACCAGTAACCTTCAGCAACTTAAACTTAAAAATCTTCCCAATCTTGATAGTAACATATTTAGAAAAATTTCTCCACTTTTGTGCATATATAAGAAAGCTAATCCTAAACTTAATGTAGCCAAGGATTCCCTAACCTGGGATGAAGACACCTTCAAGAAGGAGGTGAATGTCAGCAGTAATATCTTTATGAACTTAATGTTAATGGACCTCAGCAATTATTATCATCAGTTCGAAAATTTAGATGCTAATCTCTATGCACTTAGCAAAATATACTCTCAGTTGGCAATAAAACAGTTAGACTTCTTCTCCTCCTATCTAAGAAGTGCTGACGGAGTTTTTGTAGACAAGAAGGACTGCTCTGAAGATGAAGAGCATTTAGACTTTGTAGATAAGGAAAAGAAATTTAAATTTTCTGATCAAGCCCTCTGCATGGCTGCCTATTATAAGGTTTCAAATCTTCCGGACAACGCCGATGCTGAAGCCTACAAGAGTTTCTCCTTAGACATACTTAACATGCTGATAAGCTATAAAGATCAGCTTTATGATTTATCCCTGGAAGAGATAAACAGACTATGTTTAGCCTTTAATGTATTTTACGAGGAAAATAAAAACGAAGAAGCTAAGTACATGCTTATGGATCTTTATGATTTACTTATTGATAGAACTAGTGAAAGTCTTGAAGAAAACTCAAACATAAAAATTGACAACCTATGTATGGCCTATATAAACCTGGATTGTGCCCATGACAGCTTAGGCCTGTTGAAGTTTGAGGAAGAGAGGGATAAAATTCTTCAGATTTTGAACTCCTATTATGACACGGAAAAAGGTATATTTATTAAAAACACTGAGAAAAAAGATGTAGACTTTTCCTCCCAAGAGGTAGTACTCTACACCCTCTGCCAGCTTATAAATTTAAAGAACCATGCTGATTCAGGAACTTCTATTATAACAGATGTTTATAAGAGGCAGCTTATTAACTCCGGTTTAATCTTAAGTTGGCCCGATACTCCAAGTTTGGATAGCCCCGAAAGGTACAGAAACTTTACCAATAAGTCTGAAGACTTGCTGGAGGATGACTATTTCAGGATGCCTTCTATTCCCACTCCGGAAAGCAGCCAACTGGCCCCTATTTTCATTAAAAATATCAGCTACAATAAAAAGAAGGATGCCTTTGAACAAAGTAAAAATACCTTTGACAGCAGTAAAAACATGCCTTTGCTTTATTTAATTCAATACACCTTAAATAGGAAAGGAGCCTAATATATGGCTCCTTTATTCTTGATATACCTTATTTAAAACAATATTATCAAAGGCGTCTATTTCTATACCCTCTATATAATTATTTTTTAATATCACATCTGAAGCTTTGAAAAGGGGATAAACTAGATACTCTTTTCTGTTTTTTTCAATATATTCTTCTCCAAAGTTGCCTTTAAATCTTTGCAGCAGCATATCATAATTTCCGGTTGAAACTTCCTCCTTAAGCTGCTCATCCGCTAATAACTTAATGTTTAATGTAATTCCTGCCTTCTCCTTTAATTGCTTACTAAGTTCCTTGCATATTCTCTTATTTAAATCATCCTTTTCAGCTAATAGGGTTAAGGTCTTTTTTTCTTTATCATCACCATCTGAATTTTTGTTGTCAGCTCCATCTTCCTCTATAGAATCATAAAGTTTTATTACTTTAAATAGGCCATATTTTTTAGGATTAAATTCTTTCAGCCCTTCTTTCCTCAGCTGGTCTACATCTATGGCGCAGATGATTTTCTTTCTTAGTCTTATAGCACTTTCTGTTGCTGCTAACTTTGGATTAAAGCTTAAAACTAATGAATCCTTACTATTAATTATTATTGCATTATCACTGGAAACTACCCGCTCTATCTCATTTATAGGCGGATTCCACAGTATATCCAATTTATCGCTTTCAAGCTCTGCCAAGGCTTCTTCCTTGCTTTTATCGGTGATAATAAGAAATTTCTCATCGGTGACATAATCCTTTTTCCAATAGTTTTCGTTCTTGGTCAAGCTTATTCCCTTATTATCTATATTTTCAATTACAAAGGGGCCGCTATACAGTATTTCCTTATACATGTCCTTCCATAGTCTCAGCTTGCTGACACTTTTCCTTAAAGTATATCTGGGCTCGCAGAGAACTTCCAGCAACTGAGGATATTCGTAGGCTAGTTTTATTTCAAGTTTATTTTTATCTACAGCCTTTATTCCAACATCCTTGAAATTTATCTTTCCTTTATAATAGTCCTCTGCACCGGCAATGGGAAATAACTCGCTGGCCATGGGATCTTCTGCCTTAGCAGACAGTATGTACTTAAAGAATACTATAAAGTCATCTGCAGAAATAGGTGTTCCATCATTCCATTTTGCGTCCTCACGAAGACTGAAACTATATTCAAGGCCATCATCACTTATAGTCCACTCCTCAGCCAGCCCTTCTGTAATCTCTCTGTCCCTGTTCATATGTAATAGACCCTCAAAGAGGCAGGTGTAAATTCCTTCATAATTATTTGTGTCAACCTCTGGCATGTCTAGTTCTAACGGTAATTCACCGAAGTTACATATTATATAGTCCTTACTTTGAGGGCTGATATGCCTTTTCTCTATTACACAACCCGTAAGCATGAATATTGCAACAACTAACATATATATAAGCTTTTTCATAGCGGTCTCCTTTATCTCTATATATCCCTATAGTAAATTCTTAACAAATAAGGTGCATAATAAACATATGCACCTTCATTATTTAGGATAAATACTTGTACAATTTTAAGGTTTTTTCTTTAAGGATTTCCTCAGACCTTCTGCTCCATCCTAACTGACCTCTTCCAAACCTTGTCATATCCTCTAACTTTACCTTATTATCTGATCTTAATCTTCTTCTATAACTATTAATTATCTTCTGCTCAAAAACACCGCTAGTAATATATACACCTTTATTTATCCCATGTCTCTTTAGCATATCTAAAAATCGCTCATAATCTCCCATAAAAACCGTCGCCGTCTTATGGAACTTTATTATCAGCGCTTTCCTTCCCCGGTAAAGCTTTATCTCCAATACACCGGCATTTTTCAGTAAAATCTCATGTTGAATACCAAACTTCCAGCAGCCTTTAGTAAGGGACAAATAAAAAGTATCAACTTTCAAATTATTAATTATTTTTTTCAGTCTTATTATCTCTTTTTTTCTTACAGCACAATAAAAATTATCTACAACAGAAATCAATACTCCCCACCCTCATAGGTTTTTATAATAATATAATACTATATAATATTAGTAAATTATATGAGTAATCTTTTAATATAAATAGTAAATTTTAAAAATATAAAATTTGAAGCAATGATGTACTTATGTTATAATATTTCTGTAAAAATATGAAATATGTGGAGGCACAACCCTATGCTATTATTTTTAGAAATTATGGTGCTGTATTTATGGTAACCTTAATGTTTGTTGCCATATGGGGCTTTATAAGCCTTAATCAAATGCTGGGACAGATGAAATATAATAATTATTTGCTTGAAAAGCTAACCCAAAATGTACACATGCTTGCTGCTAAAGATTCCGCAGAAACATGCATAAGTAATTCTTCACAAGAAAAAGAAAAAAACACTGAACTATCCAAATATAAAAAATAGGACTCCTAAAAACTTAGGAGTCCTATTTTTCTAACTCTCTGACATCTGATTACTGATATCCCACCTCTGTTCTACCATACATCTCCATAAACCATAAAAAACACTGTTCCCAAAGCAAATATAAGACATATGCTGGAGTATGCCCATCTTCTTTTTCCTGAGCTAATATTATACATTTTTAAAGCCCATACCAGCATTGTACAGAATAGAGAAATCTGCAGTACTTTGTATGTATTGAAGTATTTTACATAACTTAGATTATATGTTGTGAGCCAGGTACATACAAGTGCAAAAATTGTGATTACTACAAGTATCCACCCTAAAAAATCAACTGTTTTTCTCACTCAAATCCCTCCATAACAGAATCTACCCCCTTAGCATCTCTTCAAAGGCTTCTTCTGTAAGAATATTAATACCCAATTCCACAGCTTTATCGTATTTTGAGCCCGCATCCTCTCCAACAATCACATAGTCTGTCTTTTTGCTTACGCTGCCGGAAACCTTTGCTCCCAGTGACTCTAATTTTCCTTTTATTTCCGTTCTGCTGTAGTTCTTGAGGCTTCCGGTAACCACCACTGTCTTGCCTTCAAAAGCATTTTTAACAACCTGGGTTTCCTGGAAGCTAGGCTTAACTCCAAGGCTTAAGAGTTCATCTATACTTTTTATTATTTTTTCCTGTGCAAAGAATTTTATGATACTATTAGCTACTATATCACCAATATCCTGCACCTGCAATAGGTCTTCAAAGGTTGCCTTAATTATCCTGTCTAAGCTTTTAAAACGCTTCACTAAATCTTTGGAAGTCTTTTTACCTACATTGGGTATTCCTAAGGAATATATAAAGGAAGCTAAGTCACAGTTTTTGCTCTTTTCAATGGCATCTAACAGATTTTGAGCCTTCTTCTCTCCGAACTTTTCTAAGGTCAGCAGTTCTTCTTTCTTAAGCCTGTAAAGGTCTGAGATGGACTTTATTTCAAGCTTTTCAAAGAGCTGTTCTGCGGTTTTTTCACTGAAACCTTCTATATTCATGGCCTCTCTGCTGGCAAAATGCACGATGCTCTTTACCATCTGGGGCTTACAGGACAGGGTATTTTCACAGAAATAATGTGCTCCTTCAAGTATAAGCTTACTGCCGCAATATGGACAATTTTCCGGAGGACTTATTTCCCTGGTGTCCTCCAGCGAGTCTTCAACCACTCCCATGATTTCAGGAATAACGTCGTTAGACCTTCTGACAAAGATCCTGGCGCCTATCCTTACTCCCTTTCTCTTTATATCATCCATATTATTTAAAGTTGCCCTTTTTACTGTAACCCCACCAAGTTCCACAGGTTCTAATATGGCAGTAGGTGAAACTCTTCCGCTTCTTCCCACATTCCATTCAACCTCCAAAAGCTTTGTTGTTGCTTCTAAGGCTTCAAACTTATAGGCAATGGCCCATCTTGGGAACTTAATGGTATAGCCTAATACCTCTCGGGTCCTTATATCATCTATGGCTATTACTATTCCGTCAATATCGTAGTTAAGGTCTCCTCTTATGCTGTCTATATAGTCAATTTCCTTTTCAATTTCCTCTACGGATTCACAAACCACTATGTAATCATCCATATAGAAGCCCATGTCCCTTATGAAATTTAACATTTCCATATAGCTTTTAAAGGGCCTTCCTTCATTATAGCCCACATCATAGAAAAAGGCTGATAGGTTTCTTCTGGCAGTTTCCTTTACATTTAGATTTCTAAGGGCACCTGCTGCACCGTTTCTCATGTTCTTCAGCGGCACCTCGGACTTCCTGTTGTACTCTTCAAAGGCCTCCTTGGTCATTATAGCCTCTCCATGTACTTCTATTGCGTAATTATAGGGAATTTTTAGGGGTAGTGTTTTAATTGTTTTTGCCTGGGCTGTAATATCTTCCCCTATTTCTCCGGTGCCCCTTGTGGCAGCCTTAACCAATACGCCATTTTCATCATATGTACAATTTACTGTAAGACCGTCAAATTTTTTTGTAATTACATATTTTAATCTAGGAAGCTTATCCTCATGAGTACTATTATACTCATTTATCAATCTTAAATTTCGGTTATGCCAGTCCCTAAGCTCCTCCACACTTTGGGCCTTATCCAGGCTCCACAACCTTGCCTTGTGGGTGTACTTCTGAAATTCCGGCAGCACCACATCTCCAACCCTTAAGGTTGGAGAGTAGGGTAATACCACACCGGTTTCTTTCTCAAGCTTTACAAGTTCATCATATAATTTATCGTATTCCTTATCAGATATGGTAGGGTTATTCAACACATAGTAATTGTAGGAATGCCTGTTGAGTTCCTCAGCCAATTCTTCCATCCGTTTCAATATCTCTTCCATATATATACCACCTTTTTATATTAATACTAAGGGTGTCATGCTTAACAAGAAAACCTTTATCCCCATGCTGTCAAAGGCTATGGTTAGCTTTACGTCGTTGTTCTCACTTTTAGCATTTATTATAGTTCCAACACCAAACTTAGCGTGTTTAACCTTTCTTCCTGGTACAGCCTCCGCTGCTGTCAATGCTGTTCCACCGCCTGACTGTGTAGAAACATTTTTCATATACTCCAACTTTTTACTTATACTTTCGCCACCTGAATTTGCATTAAGACTGTTTCTTAAAGAATGCGGATTATTATACTGACTGTTATAGGAAATACCATAGGAATTGCTGTAGGAATTACTATAACCGCTTCTTTCCACCACCTGTCTGGTTGTAAAGGCTCCTCCCCTATTTAGGTTTTCAACCAGTGAAGGTGAAATTTCGCTTATGAAATCTGAAGGTGCAAAGGCAGAAACTCTTCCAAAGACCCTTCGTATTTCCGCGGAGGTCATATACAGCTTGTGCATTGCACGGGTTATTCCTACATAGCAGAGCCTTCGGGATTCTTCCATTTCATGCGGGTTGTTCAAGGATGAATTTCCCGGGAAAATTCCGTTTTCCATACCCACCATGAATACTACCGGAAACTCCAGGCCCTTTGCGCTGTGTATGGTCATCATAACCAATGTATCCGCCTCTGCATCATAGTTATCTACATCTGCCACCAAGGCTGTCTTTTCTAAGAAGGCTGATAGGGACTTATCCTCGGAGGTATTTTCAAATTCTACCGCTGCAGAAACCAATTCCTTTAAGTTTTCTATTCTGCTTTCGTCTTCAATCTCCTTGGAAGCCTGCAGTTCCTTCATATATCCTGTATCTTCAAGGATTACACTAATAAGCTCCGATACGGAAAGCTGCTCCTTCATTATTTGAAGGTTATCCATTAAGCCCATAAATTTACTTATGGAAGTTCTTGCCCTGGCAGTCAAGTTAGGTACAAACTCCACATCCAGCATTACATTATATAGGCTATCCTCTATCTGGGCCCCATACTGAATAAGCTTCTCTACAGTGGTATCACCGATATTTCTCTTTGGAACATTGACAATTCTTTGAAGGCTTATATCGTCAGAAGTATTATTAAGCACCTTTAAATAAGCCATTATGTCCTTAATTTCTTTTCTGTCATAGAACTTATGACCACCTATGATTCTGTAGGGTAAATTCCTCTTAATAAAGGTGTCTTCAAAGATACGAGATTGAGCATTGGTTCTGTACAAAATAGCAAAGTCACGGTAACTTCTGCCTTCCTGGTCTATGAGTTTTTGTATCTCTCCCGCTACAAATTGAGCTTCATCAATATCAGAGGGTGCTCTGTAGATCTTAATCTTTTCTCCCTCGTCACTTTCCGTTCTCAATACCTTCTTCTTTCTTTCAGTATTATACTGTATTACACTGTTGGCAGCATTTAATATATTGGATTTGGATCTATAGTTCTGCTCCAGCTTAACAATTTTTGCTTCGGGATAGTCCTTCTCAAAGTCCAGGATGTTCCTAATGTCTGCCCCTCTCCACTCGTAAATACAGTTATGGACTGCAAGGCCACCGGCTATATACTGTCTTAGCTCAGGAATGCTTAAGTCATAAACAAAACCTTCATAATCTTCATAGGTCACTGACACTATAGTATCCTCTACCAGCTTACCATTGCTTTCTGTGACTATACTCATACCCTCTCTCAAGCTTCCAAAGGGCATAAAGTAGAAGGATTTGTCTTCAGTAAGCTTTGCCTTTCTCATAATGCTGAGGCCATCCATAGTTGACTGCAGCTTTCTTCCTAAAGCTTCTGCCTCATCATAGTTACTTATCTCAGTTTCCACTCGCCAGCTTTTCCCCTTTTCTGCCCGAACGGGAAAGCCTGCCTCAGTGAATCTTTGTCTTTCACCTTCTCCGGAAGTTATGAAGCTCACTCTATGTGAATAATAGCCTCTGCTTTCAGATTTTTTACAGGAAAAATAACTTATGTTTATAATCTTCCTTGAAGTTTCCCCTCTTGTAACAGCGCTGCTAAAATGATGAGGATACTCCGGGAACAGATATAACTCTTCCATCAACTTCTCTCCAGCACTGAAGCTGTCTATTTCCTTAAACAACTTATCCAGCAGTTCCTGATTCATGGATATTGCTCTGCCCTTATCATGAAAAACTGCAGTAGGAATACCATACTTCACAGAGTAATACTGCTCATAGTAGACCGCCTCTGCCTTGGAACTACAGATTTTCACTATCCACATCTTATCGGCCTTTTCTTGATTAAGTCTTACAGCAAGACCACTATCAAACTGATTCTCATATCTGCTTCTTATAGCCTGGGTCTGGCCTATTCTATAGCCCATACCGGACTTATACATTAAATATACGTAATGCACCTCAGGAATGATATTCAACGCAGCAAAGGTTAAGTGATTAGGCGTAACCTTAACCTCTTTGCCGCTTTTAGTCTTAACTTTAACCAGTAGCCCTTTGTATTCCTTTTTCATTACTTTTTCTACAGTAGCATTAGTAATCTCCCCATTTCCTGCGGCACAGCACACAGACTGACCGGCTGTTATGTTTTCTATCTTTACCGGTCCCTTGTCTGTATTTATAAGGGTACCTTCCGGCAGACACTGATCATCGTCACCTACTACACAAATGTTTTTGTGCTGCTTAGCCAGCAGGGATATAAACTCATACTGGGACTTATTTGTATCCTGGTACTCATCTACCATTATATATTTGAACTTTCTCTGGTAGAATTCCAGAACTTCTGGATTGCTCTTGAAGAGTTCTACAGTCTTAAAGATTAGGTCATCAAAGTCTAAAGCATTGTTGCTTTTAAGCTTCTTTTGGTATAGTAAATAAACATCCGCTATCTTGTTATCCCTAAAGCTATATTGATTTTCTCTTTTAAACTGGTCTGCAGAAATCAAGTTATCCTTTGCCTTCCCAATTCTGCCTATGATTTCACTATCAGTTATATCTTTTTCGTTGATGCCGATTTCCTTCATGCACTGTTTTATCAGTGTCTTCTGATCTGTACTGTCATATATAGTAAAGTCTTTCTTGTAGCCAAGCTTATCAATTTCCCGTCGTAAAATTCGTACACAGGAGGAGTGGAAGGTAGATATCCACATATTATCAACTTCATCACCTACCATCTTTCGCACTCTTTCCTTCATTTCACCGGCAGCCTTGTTGGTAAAGGTAATGGCCAGTATTTGTGAGGGGTAGATCCCCAGGTCTTCTATCATATGGGCAATTCTATATGTAAGCACCCTTGTCTTTCCACTTCCGGCGCCGGCTAGAATAAGCAACGGACCCTTTATGGTGGTAGCAGCATCGTACTGCTCCGGGTTAAGCAAATTCCTTAAATCCATGTCTTTCCTCCTAAATAATATGTTTTCTCACTTGTAACCTATCTCTAACTAAAGCATATCCATTTAAAAAATGTATAAACAAATATTCAAAATATATTATAGCATATTTTTATGGCAAGTTATATTTCCATTAACTGCCCGTAAGTTTAAGCATTGGGCTAGGAATAATGAATTATCTAAGTTCTTAAGCTGGAATTCTCATAGAGATTTGAGTGAGACAAAACAAATAGTCCATAGCTGGATAAATGCCTATGCTGATGATTACTAGAATTGGGGAATTGCTCCAAAGGAACTTGGTGAAATTATTGGTCAAATTTCTTTGGTGGATATAGAAAATAAAAGGACAAACTGCCAAAAGTTTGTCCCTTACCCTAATCAACACTTTTCTAAAACAGAGCTCAATGCAAAAAGAATATTTCCTCCCCGTCTTCCGCCACTGCGCGTCCTCGGCGATTAATTCACCTATTTCTCTTCCCAATTCACTCTTTCAAAAACCAGGTTGTAACCATCGCTGCCATAAGTCAAGGCCCTGTTTACTCTGCTTATGGTGGCAGTGCTTGCCCCTGTTATATGGGCAATGTCATTATAGGTCTTGCCCTGCTTTAACATCTTGGCCACTTGCATTCTTTGTTCCAGGGCTTTTATTTCGTTAATAGTGCATAGATCTTCAAAAAAACGATAACATTCTTCCCTATTTTTTAAGCAAAGTATAGAGTCGAAAAGAAAATCCATCTCCGCACTTTCTAATCTCGATTTAAAATCACCCATGTTCTGACCTCCCAATATCAATAGTTTGATATCATATATCTTAACTTTTATACGTTAAACTTCTAAATTACTCTAAAACAATTATATAGCAATTGTGAAAGCAGAACAATAGAATTTACAAAAAAGGAAAAACACAACCCTTGGGGCTAGGTTGTGTTCGCGTCTAAATAAAAAGGGGGCTATTTAATCTTTTTATTTATCCTTGCAAACTTATTATATAAAATATCAAAAACTTTTTCAAGAGTATTTTGCAAAAATAATTGTATAAAAGCTTGCTAAATGGTGTAAATCATTCAAAATACAACGTTTTCACTGATCTTCAAGCCCAGCTTCTTTTTTGAGAAGCTTCAATTCTGCCTCAGTTAATTCTCTATAGGTCCCTTCCTCCAAAGTTTCGTCAAGCTTCAGTGGACCAAAGGCCACTCTTCGTAGATATACAACTTCCTTGCCTACGCTCTGGAACATCCTTTTTACCTGGTGGAACTTGCCTTCCTGCAGAGTTACCAGCACCTCTGACCCCTCTTCCTTTGAATTCAGTATCTGGAGCTTTGCCGGTAGACACTTATAGCCATCATCCAATACTACGCCACTTTCAAAGGCCGCAATGTCACTTTCATCTACAGCCTTATTTATCCTAGCAAAATATAATTTTTCCACGTGCCACTTAGGAGATATCAGGCGGTGGTTTAAATCTCCATCGTTTGTAAGCAGAAGAAGCCCTACTGTATCCTTGTCTAAACGTCCCACTGGAAAGGGTTCAAAAACTGCATGCTCTGCCTCCAATAAGCCAACTACTGTCTCATCGTAGTTGTCAAAGGTGGCTGACACTACACCATCCGGTTTATTCATCATCAGGTAGATAAATTTTCTGTAGGCCACCTTTTCTTCCCCTACGTATATCTCACACTTCTCAGGGTCTATAGAAAAGCCGCTGTCCTTTACAACCTTGCCGTCAACCTTAACAATTCCCTTTTTCACCATGTTCTTAATTTCTTTTCTGCTTCCATACCCCAAGTTGCTCAATACCTTATCTAATCTTTCCATTGTAAAACCTCCAGCCTCAACTACTAAAGTCTGACATCTAACTTCCAGCTTTTAACTTCTAATTCACATTGAACTCCATGATATCATAGTCCTCATAAGCGCCTTCATTATACATACTCTTTACAAGGGCTAAAATTTTATAGTTTCCCTGCTTATAGGGGATAAAAGTATAGTAGTTCATCTTGCTGTACTTTTGAACCAAAATCCAATCCCCATGCTCCATGAGATAGAATTCATAGTATAAATCCTTCCCCCCCTGTGCTTCCACAGAAAATATAACCGGCTCATTTACCTTTATATTGATCTTATCCCATAGTATCTTAGTATTTGAAACCGGAAGGGCATCTATAACATTGAGTTTGATTATTTTTTTAGAATCAAACACTGCCAAGCTGCTTTTGTCCTTTGCCATAATCTCCAGCACATAACTTCCCCGGCATTTAGGACTTAAAAAATACCTTTTACTACTAATATAATCTGTTTCCTCTACCGTATGCCCATTTATCTTCAAGACGTACTTTATAAGGGTATCCTGTGTACGCCTTGTAATGACATCAAATTTAATGTTGTCGCCTACAATATAATTCTCCTTAGAAGGCATCAATACATAATCTATCTCTGCCGGCAGGTACTTCTTAACCTCCAGATGTATGATTTCATGGCTGTCGTACTCTTTCTTTGAGTACTTATCCTTAACCCTTATCTCCATTTCAAAGTTACCGACTTCTTCAGGAGTATAGTTTACCCAATTACAGCTTCCGTAATCAACTCTTTCTAATTCTTTTCCACCCTTTGAAATAATAAAGGAATATCTTAAATCCGTACCACCGGTGGCAATAACCTTAACATTTATCTTTTCACCTATGACAAAATCCTTGTCCTTACTCATAGCAATCTCTGTTATTTTAACAGGATTATTTGAAACCTCATCTATAACAAACTCCATCACAGCCTCTTTTTCAAATTTACCGGTAAAGCTTTCATCTTTTACCCATAGGCTGAGCTTATACTTTCCTGCTCTTTGAGGTTTCCATATGTAATTACTTTGTTTTATGTAGCCTGAGTCTGAGGCACTGTTGCCCTCTACAATAAACCGGTACAGCAGCCTTCTGCCTCCCTTTACTACTGCCTTAAGCTCTATGCTGCTGTCCACAATCTGAGGTGATAGCATGTCACTGGTGAAGCTCTGGATTTGTATTTCGTTATAAAGCTTTACCTTGTAATCTATAATTGCCCTATCATCAAACTGATTCTGGGAGTACATATCCTTAGCCATGCAAAGGAGCCGGTAATTGCCTGCCTCCTTTTCCACATAGCTCACCATTCTCTTTGTGGAATAGTCCTGAAGCACATCCGCCTTGCCGTTAGCATAGATCTTTATGAACTTAAAGAGCACCATCCTGCTGTCTTCATGCTTGGCTTCAACTTGAAATACAAGCTCCTGGTCTACAAGCATATCCGTAGACAGGCATCTAAAATCTGTTATTTCCAAATTTTCTATGGGCAATACATTAAATTCTACCTTTTTAAAATCGTCATAGCTATTTCTTGAATCAAGAGCTCTGCATTCTACCAGAACTTCGTGCTTCCCTGGATTTTTTACTGTTAAGGTCAAGGTGTCCTCTGCACTGTAGTCCCTAATCAATTCCCATTTATCCGAGGTCTTTATCCAATATTTATATACTACCGGCAGTTTGTTGACGGAAACAGTCAGTCTCTGCTTGTCTCCTATCTTAAGTTGACTTCTTTCCAGGGATACGTTGTTTATAAGCTTAGTGGTTGCCTTTCCTATTATGTAATCCATCCTTGCAACATAGTCAAAGGGCCTTGTGCCTTCTACTTTTTTAGCTTGTACCATTATAATATATTTCCCATCTTCCTTAGGTGTCCACACTACAGCATTTTCTTCTCCAAAATCCTTTAGTGTATCCCACACCCCGTCATAACCTACAATAAATTTATATAGAAGCTTCTCATCATTGAACCTTCCCACAGAAATTCTAATCTCATTGTTTTTACTAGCGGGACTTGGTATACTAAAACTGATTTCCATCTGGCTCATAGATTGCACCACCTAATCTTTAGATTATATAACAATTATACTATATTTGTCATTTTTTGCTAGATGATATTGCACTTTTTTTCATATCATTATGGGGTTTAAAATTCTAAGGCCGTATAATATAATAGTACAGTAATTTCAATATAGGAGGACTGGATTTAATGCAGTTACTAAGATGCTCCCTCATTAATTTTACCACAATTTCTCTATTTGTTGATGATATTTCTCAATTTGATTATAGAAAGCTCACTGTGAAAAACGGTGAGGTTACAATACTGACCGATGATTATACAACCTACGCCAACGAAATAATTCTAAAGCTTAAGAGCATGGTTGATATTAAGTTTCACTGCATTATTTCTTATGATGACCTCTCAAAAAGTGTAAGCTATCATTCCTTTTGCTCTTCCAAAGAATTTCATGACAAGTATTATACAGAGGAAAAACTTGGAGTAGACTACCACAAGGAGGGTTCTACCTTCCGGCTTTGGGCTCCTGCTTCTACTTCTGTGAATGTGCTTATCTACGAAAGCGGAGACTTTACTCTCCCGGAAAAGCCTAGAAAGTATCCCATGTCAGATACCAATGGACTGTGGGAAGCAAGGGTAAAAGGAAACCTTAAAGGCTATTTCTATACCTATGAGGTTAAAGTGTATAATGAAGTAAACGAAGTGGTGGATCCTTATGCTGTGGCCTGCGGCGTAAACGGCCTAAGAGGAGCTATTGTGGATTTGAAAGAAACAAATCCAACCGGCTTCCGTACCTACAAGGCTCCTGAAATTAACAACTACACCGATGCAATTATATATGAAGCAAATGTCAGGGACCTTTCCATCCATCCTGACAGCGGTATCAAGCATAAGGGCAAGTATTTGGGACTTGCCGAGGAAGGTACGGAATCTTCCAAGGGAGTTTCTACGGGCCTTGCACACATATTGGAGTTGGGTGTAACTCACGTACAGTTGATGCCTGTATTCGACTATTCCTATCTCAGTGTAGATGAAAGACATCCTTATAAATATAACTGGGGTTACGATCCGCAAAACTATAATATTCCTGAAGGTACCTACTCCACCGATCCCTATAATCCAACCTGTAGAATATATGAGCTAAAAAAGGCCATAACCCAGCTTCATAAGAACGGTTTAGCTGTGATAATGGACGTAGTATATAATCATATTTACAAATATGAGGACTCTAACTTGGAGAAGATCTTTCCGGGCTATTACTTCAGAGCCTACGAGGACGGTTCCCTATCCAACGGCAGCGGCTGTGGTAATGACATTGCCTCCGAAAGGTCCATGGTAAGAAGGTTTATTATAGATTCTCTCTTGTATTGGGCTACAGAGTATGATTTTGACGGCTTTAGATTTGATTTGATGGGCATTCACGATGTGGATACCATGACAGAAATCTGTGAAAAGCTTAAGTCTACCGGCAAAAACCTAATGCTCTATGGTGAAGGCTGGCACCTAAACACAAATCTTAGAGAGGACCAAAAGGCTAACATATATAACAGCTTCAAGCTCAAGGAAGCAGGTTTCTTTAACGACTTAATCAGAGATACCATTAAGGGCAGCGTATTTAATATCCATGATAAGGGCTTCGTAGGTGACGGTGAGGGAAAAGCAGATACCATCAAGTTTTGTGCAGTGGGTTGCTCCCTTGACTGGTTTAATAAGCCGGCGGCCTTCTACTCCCCTTCACAGAGTATCAACTACTGCAGCTGCCATGATAATTATACCCTATGGGATAAACTTAAACTAAGCTCTCCCTATGTCTCAGAAGAGGAGCTGAAAGCTATGAACAAACTGGCAGACGGCATTGTTCTCACCTCCATGGGGGTGCCCTTCCTCCATGCCGGTTCTGAGTTTTGCAGAACCAAGGAGGGAGTAGAAAACAGCTACAACAGCACCGACACAATAAACAGGATGGATTGGCACAGGAAGTCCAAATATTTAGATGTGTTTGAGTACTATAAAGGGTTAATCAGGCTTAGAAAAGAGCACAGGGCCTTTAGGCTGTATGACCGAGCCCAGATAAGTGACCACATAGAATTCCTGCCCGGCGGTAGGAGTTCAGTAGCCTTTATGATAAAAGACCATGCTAACAACGACACTTGGAAAGACATCATAGTGATCTACAATGGCGCCGCTCATGTTAACACCATTCTCATCCCGTCAGGCCAGTGGCATGTGGTAGTCAATAAGCATAAGGCCGGAACGGAAGTTATTGAGACTATCGAAGGCGGAAATGTTTCTGTTGAGGCAACCTCCATCATGGTACTTTATCGATAGTTTTTCAATGAGTAATTAATATGAGTAAATAAATAATGGTGGATTTTTCTCCGCTTTTCTAAAAAATCTTATAATTTTAACAATAAAGGCAACCATGACGGGTTGCCTTTAAATTTCAATATAATATCTGCCTTGATTACTGTTCGCTTATGGATGCTCTTATAAGTCTGAAAAGATTCTCTTCCAGCCTTCTGTCATCCTCTGCAGTTCTCTTTTTAGGGTTGGAGGTTCTGCCTCCGGCCCTTCTTATTTCTGACTTTATATGTCTTTCCATCAAAAGTCCTTCTATGTTTTTATCATCAAATATATATCCGGAGGGGCTTATGCATTTTGCTCCCTTGGGCAGGCATAGGGCTGCAACACCGTAATCCTGTGTTACAACTATATCCCCTCTTCCGCAGTTATTTACAACATACATATCCACACTTTGAAAGCCGCTGTCCACTACCTTTACTTCTGCATACTCACTGTTGATTATATGATGAATATCACAAAAGATAATCAGCAGAAGCTCAAAGCTTTTGGCCACCTTCTCAATAATGGTCCTGCCTGCACAGCCATCTCCGTCTACAATAATCTTCATATTACAGTCTGCCTTCTAATTCAGCCTTTAAATCCTCATAGCCTGGTTTTCCAAGAAGGGCAAACATGTTTTTCTTGTAAGCCTCAACTCCAGGTTGATCGAATGGGTTAATTCCAAGTAAATATGCGCTGATACCACAAGCCTTTTCAAAGAAGTAAACCATATAGCCAAAGTAGTATGGGCTTAACTCCGGAACATTTACTACTATATTAGGTACTCCACCGTCGTTATGAGCAAGCAGTGTTCCCTGGAAAGCCTTCTTGTTTACAAAGTCCATAGTCTTTCCTGCCAAGAAGTTAAGGCCGTCTATGTTATCTTCGCTTGCTTCTACTACAACTTCCTTTCTTGGTCTTTCTACATTAATAACAGTTTCAAATATATTTCTTCTTCCTTCTTGGATATATTGCCCCATGGAGTGAAGGTCTGTGGAGAAGTCAACTGCTGCAGGGAACAGACCTTTATTGTCCTTTCCTTCGCTTTCTCCAAAGAGCTGCTTCCACCATTCCCCGAAGAAGTGAAGAGCCGGCTCATAGTTAACAAGTATTTCTGTAGCCTTACCCTTATTGTAAAGCACATTTCTTGCTGCGGCATACTGATAGCATTCGTTATTTGCAAGATCATCAGTTGCATAAGCTTCTCTTGCAGCTGCTGCACCCTTCATCATTTCGTCTATATCAATACCGCTGGCAGCTATAGGAAGTAGACCAACTGCAGTTAATACAGAGTATCTTCCTCCCACATCATCAGGAATTACAAAGGTTTCATAGCCTTCTGCATCTGCTAAGGACTTTAGTGCTCCTCTTGCCTTGTCTGTAGTAGCATATATTCTTTCCCTTGCTCCATCCTTGCCATATTTCTTTTCCATATATTCCTTGAAAATTCTAAAGGCCAGTGCCGGCTCAGTAGTTGTTCCGGACTTGGAGATAACATTAACGGACAGATCCATGCCTTCTACAGCTTCTAATAAATCTGCCATGTATGTTGAGCTTATATTATTTCCAACATATAGTATCAAAGGTGCCTTTCTGTTTTCCTTTGTAAGTATATTGAAGAAAGAGTGATTGAGCATTTCTATAGCTGCTCTTGCCCCAAGATATGATCCGCCGATACCTATAACTATAAGTGCATCGGAGTCTCTTCTTATTTTTTCTGCAGCCTTCTTTATTCTTACAAACTCTTCCTTATCATAATTTACCGGAAGATCAACCCAGCCTAAGAAATCACTGCCGGCACCGGTTTTATTATGTAACACATTATGTGCACTTTTCACCATTTCAGACATGTAGTCTATTTCATGTTTTCCAACATATGGACTTAACTTTGATAAATCTAAAGTAATCTTATTAGTCATTTAAATAAACCCTCCTCTTTTTCTACCTTATAAAATTTTATTATTATATAAAAATTAAATCAAGCCTCTGCCACAAAAAAAACTTCTATTTTTACATATTTCGATATCAAAATCAACTTTACTACACCTATTCTTCTTCATTTATTATGGAGAGCTTATAGGCTTCTGCAGTCCATTCCTTGTAGGGTGCCACACTAAGTCCGGTAATTCTCATATTCACTGCAAGTAACTCCTTATTTTGATTGAGGTATAGGTAGGGAAGTTCTTCGTTAGCTAGTTTGCCCCAAGAATTATATATTTCTTTTCTTTTTTCTATATCGCTTTCCTTCAAAGCCGCTTTAATCAATTCTTCGCTTTCATCATTTCTCCAACCTACAGCATTGTAACCTCCGGGCACATCTTCCTTGGCGGAGAATATTGCAGAAGGGTCCGGGTCCGCTGTTAGAAACCAGGACATATTGTACATTTCAAAGTCTCTGGAGTCGTAGACCTTTTCTACCAACTGCTGAAAGGTCATTTCCTCCACGGTGACGTCTATTCCAAGCTGCTTCCAATCGTTTATTACTGCAGTTTTCAGAGCATTTACATACTTATTGCCTTCGTAGGTTGACCACTTTATCGTAAATTTATTTCCGTCCTTATCATATCTGTAGCCATCCTCTTTTTTGGTCCAGCCTGCTTCCTCTAAAAGGCTCTCAGCCTTAGCTTTATCATAATTGTATTCATTTATTCCCTGGGGATATGCCCAGGAACATTTTGCAAAGGGTGTATTATAAACAGAACCAAACTCCCCATAAAAGTCCTGAACAAATTTAGCCCTGTTTAAGCCATATAAAAGTGCCTGCCTAACCTTTTTGTCTTTAAATCTCTCATTTCTCAAGTTTAGTCCTATGTACTGATAGCCGTTGTTGTCATATAAATGTAAATCCGCAAACTCCAAACTCTGAAGGTAATTCACATTTTCTAAATTGGCACTTAGCCTAACCATGTCAATTTCACCCCTGGCCAATTGCTTTAAACCTTCATTCCCCGGTGTTTTCTTAAGAATTATGTTATTAATAGAAGGAACTCCTTTCCAATAATATTCATTTTTCTTTAGCTTTATGTCTGATCCTTCATTATATGCTTCCACTGCATAGGCACCGGCTCCAATAGGTTTTGTGAACAAGGCCTTTAACTTGCTAATTTCTCCCTTCTCAAAGCCATAATAGGCCTTTGGCAGAATTCCTATTTGAAAGTCGTAAATAAGCGAGGAGTCACTTTCTCTGAAGTAGAAGGAGATCTCATACTTGCTATCAATTTGTATGCCTATGACATCCTCTTCCTCTCCCATTTTATATTCATTATAGCCTTCCAAAAGTCTCATATGGGCTGCATAGGGGCCATCATATGAGGGATCACAAATTGCAGTGAAGGTAAAGGCAACATCCTCAGTGGTGAGCTCTGAGCCATCGCTGAATTTTACTCCTTCCTTCAGCTTAAAGCTGTACTTTTTCCCTTCCTCCTCTACTTCCCAATTTTCCGCTATATTAGAGACTATGTTTCCGCTTTCATCCTGAGAAAGCAGTCCCTCAAATACAAGATTGGTTGCCCATAGGTCATAGTTGTCTGTGGTATAAAGGGGATTTAGCTCACCTTTAAAATCATTAACTCCTGCAATTATGGTATCTTTTCTATTTTGGGCTGCCTCAGGTATTCGCTTCTTGTTACCTATGGTTATTATTTCTTCATACTGCTTTACCTCTCTTTTAACTTCGTATTCTTCCTTCTTCCAAAAGCATCCCGACAAGACAAAGGTAGTCATACAAAAAATTGCTATAAGCTTATCCCTCTTTCTCATCCCCTTGCACCTTCCCTCAATATTTGTACCTATTATATTATTGTCATTTATGTGATTTCCTATTATTTATCAAATATATATAGTAGGTGTTGATGTAGGGAAATTTACTCTAAAATCAAAACCTACTTTGTAAACTCAGATTATTCCCACTCAATAGTTGCCGGAGGCTTAGAAGTTATATCGTAAACAATTCTGTTTACTCCCTTAACCTCGTTAACTATTCTTCGGGATATTTTGTCCAGTACTTCATAAGGTATATGGGCCCAATCGGAGGTCATTCCATCAGAGCTGGTAACAGCTCTTAGTGCTACAGTATGACAATATGTTCTTTCATCCCCCATAACACCTACAGATTGAATATTGGGCAGGCAGGCGAAATACTGCCATATCTTGCCTTCCAGGCCCGCATTGGCTATTTCTTCTCTGAAAATAGCATCTGCCTCTCTTGTTATAAAGAGCTTTTCTTCAGTAACTTCTCCAAGTACTCTTATGGCAAGGCCTGGTCCCGGGAAAGGTTGTCTCCATACTAGGTGATGGGGTATGCCCAATTCTTCACCAACAGCTCTCACTTCGTCCTTAAAGAGCTCTCTCAGTGGCTCTATAAGCTTTAGGTTCATGTCTTCAGGAAGTCCCCCTACGTTGTGGTGGCTCTTTATGGTGGCGGAAGTGTGGGTACCGCTTTCAACTACGTCAGGATATATGGTTCCCTGTACAAGGTAGTCAATTTCACCCAGCTTATTGGCTTCCTCTTCAAATACTCTTATAAATTCTTCACCGATGATCTTTCTCTTCTTTTCCGGTTCAGAAATGCCCTTTAATCTATTCAAAAATCTCTCTTGTGCATTTACCCTTATCAAGTTCATATCGAACTGCTTCTTAAATATCGCCTCAACCTGATCTCCTTCGTCCTTTCTAAGCAAACCGTGGTCCACGAAAATACAGGTAAGCTGCTTGCCAACGGCCTTATGTACCATTACCGCAGCTACGGAGGAATCTACACCGCCGGATAGGGCACATAATACCTTCTTATCTCCAACCAATTCCCTTATTTCTTTTATCTTAGCTTCTGCAAAGGAAGCCATTGTCCAGTCGCCTTTTAGCTTACAAACCTTAAATAGGAAGTTTGACAGCATATCCTTTCCAAAAGGAGTATGTTCAACCTCAGGATGGAATTGTACTCCGTAAATTTTTCTCTCTTGGTTTTCCATGGCTGCAATTGGGCATTCTGGAGTGGCCGCAGTAGCTACAAAACCTTCTGGAAGCTTGGAAACAAAGTAAGTGTGGCTCATCCAGCACTGATTTTTGCCTTCAAATTCTCTAAACAGGGCTGAAGCTCCAGATAAATCTATTTCTGTCTTACCATATTCCCTCTTGTCTGCACTTTTAACTTCTCCTCCCAGCATATAACCAATTAGCTGGTGGCCGTAGCATATTCCCAATATGGGTATATTAAGCTCAAATAGCTTTGGATCAACTCTCGGTGCTCCCTCTTCAAATACGCTGTTGGGTCCGCCGGTAAAAATTATTCCCTTTGGATTTTTTGTAATTATCTTTTTTAATGAATAATGGTAAGGCACTATTTCACAGTATATGCCGCACTCTCTTACCCTTCTTGCTATTAGCTGATTGTACTGGCCACCGAAGTCAATAACTAAAACTAACTCTTTTTCCATCTGTTTTCCTCCACTCACTATTGATTCACGCTGTAGTTTGGCGCTTCCTTTGTAATAACTATATCATGGGGATGACTTTCTCTTAAACCTGCTGCGCTCTGTACTACAAAGTTTGCAGTTTCATATAGCATATCTAAGTTTTTGGCTCCAAGGTATCCCATTCCTGATCTCAGTCCGCCTATCAGTTGATAAATTGTCTCTGATACCGGTCCCTTATAAGGCACTCTTCCTTCAACGCCCTCCGGTACAAGTTTTTTGTTACCTTCCTGGAAGTATCTATCCTTACTGCCGCAGTTCATGGCTCCCAGGGACCCCATACCTCTGTATACCTTATAGCTTCTGCCTTGATATATTTCTGTTTCTCCCGGTGATTCCTCACAGCCGGCAAACATTGATCCCATCATAACAACAGAGGCTCCGGCAGCCAATGCCTTTACTATATCTCCGGAGTACTTTATTCCTCCGTCGGCTATTACCGGTATACCATACTGTCTGGCTACTTCCACACAGTCCATTACAGCGGTAAGCTGTGGAACACCTACTCCTGCAACCACTCTTGTAGTACATATGGATCCAGGTCCTATTCCAACCTTTATGCAGTCAGCTCCGGCTTCAATTAAGTCCTTTGCAGCTTCAGCTGTGGCAATGTTTCCTGCTATAACCTGAAGGGATGGATAGGCTGCCTTTATCTTCTTAACACCTTCAATAACCCCTCTTGAATGTCCGTGAGCTGTATCCAGCACAACCACATCTACAGAAGCCTTCACCAAGGCTGCTACTCTTTCCATCATATCTGCTGTTATACCGATGGCTGCACCGCATAATAGTCTTCCTTGTGCATCCTTTGCTGCATTAGGGAATTTCTTAACCTTTTCTATATCTTTTATGGTAATCAAACCGGTTAAATTATTTTCACTATCCACTAGAGGCAGCTTTTCTATTTTATTCTTCTTTAAAATCTCCTTAGCCTCTTCTATAGTTGTTCCTTCTGGTGCAGTTATGAGCTTTTCCTTAGTCATAACCTCACCAACTTTTTTTGTATAGTCAGTTTCAAATACTATGTCTCTGTTGGTGATAATGCCTACAAGCTTTCTGCCCTCTGTTACAGGCACTCCTGATATTCTATACCTGCTCATTAATTGCAGAGCTTCCTCAATTGTATTTTCTGATGAAAGATAGAAAGGATCCTTTATAACACCGTTCTCTTGACGCTTAACTCTATCCACTTCCAAGGCCTGCGCCTCTATGGGCATATTTTTATGGATAATTCCAATACCGCCTTCTCTTGCTACCGCTATAGCCATCTTTGATTCCGTTACCGTATCCATTCCCGCACTCATAATCGGAATATTTAATTTAATACTCTTAGTCAGGTTGGTACTTAAGGTAACCTCCTTAGGTAAAATTTCTGATTTGTTCGGTACTAGTAACACATCATCAAAGGTGTAAGCTTGTTTTAATATTTTTGCCATCCATCAATCATCCCTTCTTTTAATATTTCCTGGGTAACAAATTTAATTTAAATAAAAAAGTTATTGCTAAAATTTATCAAAACAAAAAAGCATATTAATCTTCCTATAGCGAAAATTAATATGCGTATACGCAAAACTAACCCTCGCTCATAGTCGGAAATTTACGGCATCCGGTAGATACTCCCATCCATATCATGGGTATATATGAGCAATTCTTACAATTACTATTCAATTTTTCCACGTACTAATGCTTGATTTCATTTTAGATTATCCCGCGAACTTTGTCAATCGCGTCATCTTGCCCTAAAACGTTATCAATTAAAATATTTTATGGGACATCAGATATAAAATTCATCGCGGAACACACAGAAGACCCAGTAAGAAATATTTATTCCTACCGACAAGGAGAGTAGCTATTCCCTAATAAGGCCAGTACCATTTTACAATAACGTCTCCTGCCATGGCCCCAATTATGGCGCCAAGGGCTATATAGGGACCAAAAGGTATATAGTCCTTTCGTGACTTTTTTCCTGTAATCATAAGAATTATACCAATGATACCGCCAAGTACAAAGGAGAAGAACAGCATGACTATACTATTGGCAAAGCCTAGATATATGCCTCCCAGGGTACATATTTCCACGTCACCCCAGCCCATGCCCTTTGTTAGCAGTATAATAGCCGTAATGACGCCGCCACCCAGAAGGGCCCCGTACAATCTGTCCATAAATGAATGACCCATGAAGTAACCTGCTATTGCAAGCAAAAGACCACAGACTATGCCGCCCCAGGTAATTGAAGTATATACATCTGTAGTATCATAATCTATCAGTCCTATAATTATCATAAAACTGGCCATTACTGCAAACTTTAAGAATTCAAAAGACAGACCATATTTTATATATAAACCTGCAAAGACCAAGCCTGTAAGCAGCTCCACAAGGGCGTACCTGGCAGATATTTTTTCTCCGCAATACCGGCATTTCCTGGCTAAAAATACGTAGCTAAAAACCGGAACTAAATCTAAGACTTTTAATCTGGTATTGCAGCGCGTGCAATGTGATGGTGGAAAGACTATAGATTCATCTCTTGGTATTCTGTAAATACAGACATTATAAAAGCTGCCCAATAATAAACCGATTATAAAGGTATAGATAATTAAAAAATCAAATCCCACCACTTAACCTCCTATGATTTTCCTTAAGATCATTTAATAAGATAATTATACCAAGATTCTACAGTGTTGTCTAAGAAATTCCGTTATCTTTTGCAGTATGGCAAATATTCCTAGCCTTCCACCACTTTAGAGCTTCTGTCATTCATTAGCTCCGTAGGTTACTCTCAATAGTTCTTCTACGGTAGTTATGCCGCTCAGGATCTTTCTTTTGCAAGCCTCCCTTAGCAGGGTCATCCCGTTCTTAATAGCTGCATCTTCTATTTCTCTCTCCGGTCTCCTTTCATCAATTAACTGCCTTAGGTCACTGTTAACAGACATGACTTCATATATGCCCGCCCTTCCCTTATAGCCTGTATTATTGCAAAAGCTACAGCCCTTTCCTGATCTTATAGTAACAGGAAGCTGTAGTCCCAATAATTTCATTTCTCTTATATCTGTTTGGTGCTCATACCCACAGTTAGGACATATTTTTCTGACAAGTCTTTGGGCTATAACTCCTGCCACAGTTGAGGATAGCAAGAAG
The DNA here is from genome assembly GCF_006351925.1 of Clostridium thermarum. NCBI lineage: Bacteria > Bacillati > Bacillota > Clostridia > Eubacteriales > Clostridiaceae > Clostridium > Clostridium thermarum. The sequence continues at coordinate 2,972,410 of NZ_CP040924.1, forward strand.
GATTCTATCCCCATATTCTCCAATCTGGTTATGGTACCTACAGCATTATTGGTATGAATGGTGGAGAGCACCAAGTGGCCTGTCAGAGCTGCCCTTACTGCAATTTCTGCAGTCTCACCGTCTCTGATCTCACCCACCATGATGATATCGGGATCTTGCCTTAGTATACTCTTTAACCCATTGGAAAAAGTAAAGCCTACCTTTGGATTTATCTGCATCTGATTAATTCCCCTGAAATTATATTCCACCGGATCTTCTATGGTAATTATATTTTTAGTTTCATCGTTCAATATATTAAGAAAGGTATACAGGGTTGTAGTTTTTCCGCTGCCTGTGGGCCCTGAAACCAGGATTATGCCATATGGCTTTGCAATTATTGATTTCATCTTTTTCATATCCGCTTCTTCTACTCCCAAGGTGTTGAGGTTCATAATAAAGTTACTCTTATCCAGGAGTCTCATGACGATTTTTTCTCCCCACATGGTTGGGGCCGTGGATACCCTCAAGTCAAAGTTCCTATCCTTAACCCTATAATTGAACCTTCCATCCTGGGGAATTCTTTTCTCTGCAATATTCAAGTTTGACATTATCTTTATCCTGCTTACTATCGGATCCAACATCCCAATATTGGAGTTCATCATTTCCCTTAAGACTCCATCTATCCTAAACCTAACCCTAAACTCAAATTCCTCCGGTTCTATGTGTATGTCAGAAGCCCCATAGTATATTGCACTCTCTATGATAGTGTTTAAAAACTTAATTATTGGAGCATTATTTTCTTCCTCATCAGCAGTTGTAACTATATTCTTTTGTCTGATACCATAGGTTTTAGCAAAATCTTCTATTGCTTCTTTAGCTTTTCGTTGCCCATAGTACTTTTCCAGGTTATTTAAAACAGACTCTCTTCTGGAAATTGTAGTTTTCACCAATAGACCACTGTGCAGCCTTATTTCTTCCAAAGCATAATAGTTTAAGGGATCTGCCATAGCCACGAGAAGTTGTCCGTTAACAACTTCTACAGGAAGTAATTCATGCTTTCTAGCCAGGCCTTCCGGAATTATATCTATTATCTCCGGCGAAATGTTTATAGTGTCTAAATTTATATACTGTATGCCCAACTGGCTCTTTACTGCCTCAATAATTTGATCTTCTGTAGTGAAGCCTTCCTTCACAAGAATTTCACCTAGTTTATTTCCAGTGTTCTTCTGCAGCTCCAAAGCATTTTGGAGGACTTCTTCGGTGATGACACCTGAACTTACAAGTATTTCTCCCAGTCTTTTATTTATCTTTGGCATAACAATTCTCCTTATAAAAATATGGATGCCGAAACATCCATTTTGATATTTATGTTATCTTGTAATTGTAACTTCGTTGACTTTGGTACCTGAATTGTCAATCCCATAAACGGTATAACCGTTACTACCATGAATAACTACCACATCACCATTGCTTGGATTTCCTGTGCCTACATGTATTGCTCCGCTATTGTCTGTACTATTATATCCCACTGAATTGTCAAAGGGATTTGTTAATGCGTTATCGCCTGTTGCGGTGATCGGAAAAGCATTTTCTAAGGCCTTTTCTAAATCGCCTTCTGTCTCCAAAAAATTCGCACCGGTCTTTGTTTCCAAATATGCTCTTACCGTATTTACATTAGTAACTACTCCCGCATTTTTAGCATTGCTCTTAAAAATGCCAGATCTTGGTACAAGTACTACAGCCAGTATAGCTATTACAGCTAAGACAATCATAAGTTCAATAAGGGTAAAGGCTTTTTTCTTCATATTATTTCCCCCTGAAAGTCATATTTTTATTTTCAATCTTAGAATGCACCATTTTTCTATAATTATTACACCTTCTTTTATAACCATATAAACACAAAAATCCAGCCAATGAAGCTGGATTTTTATCAAATTTGTTAACCCTATTAATTGCCAACAGAAATTTCCAAAAGTTTTAACTGAACCGATACAGACTGAGCCGCAGTATCTGCTGTATTTAAAATACTAACGCCCTCTTCTGCCATGCTGGTTATATCTATGCTGGTAATTATAAATTTTCTGTCGGTGATGGTTCTTATTTTTTCTATAAAGTTTTCAACCTTTCCCTTTTCTCCACTAAAGTCAAAGGTAATAAGCTGCTTTTTATATTTGCCGTAGAGCTCTTCATTCTCAGTTTCTCCACCTGTACCTTCCAGAGGCAGCACAGCACCTTCCTCACTGAAGGATAGTGTGTCTCCTGAGATTCCGTATTGTTTGCAGGCAGCATAAAAGTCTCTTATTAAGCTTTGATTATCTGCAGGTTTAAGTGTATTATCACCGCCTAAGCTTTTTAATTTCTCATCCACCCTCTTCTTAATATTCTCAAGGTCCCGGCTTTTTAATCTTAAATTCCTCACCTCATCCTGAAGATTATTATAATTTTGCTCCCCAACTATTAATTCCTCATTCTGAGGTTGAACAAAATATGTATATATTGCATAGTTTATCCCTATAGCAACCAAGATTAACAGTGTTATTATTTCAATTTTTTTCTTATCCATATATATCACTCACCTTTATAAGGCTTAATTATTTTCAGCTGAAATTGCGCCTCCCTTTCGGTATCATCTAGTTTTATAGTTTCAATATTAACTTTCTCAAAGATCTCAATTTTGTTTATGCTCTCAGCTAAAATAACCTTATCAATAGTACCACTTACAATAAAATTCAAGCTTACATTTTCCGGGTCTATATGAAAGCTTTTTATATAGGCGGTTGATGGAAGAGCCTTCCTCAAAGCTTCTATATAGGGCGTATAATCTATATCCATCTCTTCCAACAGCTTAGCTGCCTCTTCCCTTTGATTAAGTTCCGTCTCTGTTGCCAACAGTTCATTGTAGCGCTGGTCTACTTCATGGAGTTTAACTTTTTCTTCTATTAAGGCTGTAGTATCCAACTTCTTAAGCTTACTATCCTTATAGATAAGAAAGCCTACAGGCCACAATATTGAAATAACAAGCAGTACCGCTGCCAAAACAGCAATAGGCAGATTTTCGTTCCTCTTAATTTTTTCCTTATTAAATCTTGCGAAATTTATATCTCTATTGTATTTTCTCTTAATAGGAGTAACTGCGCCTATAATGTCCGCAAAGAGGTTTTTATCAATGCCCTCTTTAGTCTCTATGGTTCCGTTGGTCAGCTTAATACCGGAAACCATACTCACCGGTATCAGCTCTTTTAGTTCATCTAAGAAGGCCTGATTATTCCACAGTTTTCCTGTAATATATATCTTATCTACTCTGTTTCCAAAATGTCTGGTGGAGTAAAAATTTAAGAAGTAGAGCATTGAGTCCAGTACTTCATCAAATTCTCCCTGAAGCAGGTCAATTTCCGAATTGGTCCTGGAATATAGAAATATACTGCCCTTTTCCAAGATAGTAATATTAGCTTTATTCTCACCAATATCAAAAACTGCTATACTTTTATCCCTTTCACCATGAAAAAACTTCTCTATGCATACTGGATATATGGTTAAAGTATCTATTTCCAAGTTATGCTTTATGACGTAATCCACTATTGCCTTTAACTTGTTTTTAGGGAACAAAACCAGCAATATGGTAAATTTTTTTACTTCACCTTTTTCTTCGTTGACAATAGTGTAGTCATAATCATAGTCTTCAATGTTTAAGGTAAAATATTCTTCAATATTATTAGTAATAAACTTATCTAGATCTTTTTTACTTATGACAGGGCTCTGGATAAGTCTTGTAATAATCCCATCCTGGGCAATTATTACCTGTACTTCTTCAGCTGTCAGCTTTTCCCCAGCAATAAAGCTCTTAAAAGCATCAAATTGAATATCTGAATAAACTAATTCTCCATTTTCCCCTGTAGTTTCTATAAGGGCAAACTCTCTGCTTTCAGTTATGGTTATATTCCTTCCAGATTTTTTTACTATGGATAAATTAACCTTATCCTCTGTAAATCTCAGGACAATATTTCCTGTTCTTCCCATTGTTACTCCTCCCTACCTAAAGCTGCCGGTCATGTTCATAACCGGCATTGCTATAGTCAATATAAGCACTGCTACAAATATTCCTATTACCAGGGTGAAGGCTGGTTCTATAATGGCCATGAGCTTAGAGACCTCCGCTTCAATTTTCTTATCATATATATTGGCAAGATTACTTAGGGACTCCTCAAGCCTGCCGGTCTCCTCCCCAACTCTTATCGTTTGTACCACAATGGGTTCAAATATGTTTTGCTTTTCTAAAGAGCTGGATATAGCTCTTCCGTTTATCAATTCATTTTTTACATCTTCGATTTTTACTGCCATATATTGGTTATCTACCAAAAGCTTCAGGCTGTCCATCAAATTCAGCATTGGTACTCCGGATTTTAAGAACAGTGCCATACTCCTGGAAAATCTGGCGGTGATCATATGAATTCTAAACTCACCAAGCATAGGCATCTTGAGTTTTATTTTATCAATATAATAGGCTGACTTTTCATGCCTGGTAGCAAAGATGAAAGTAAAAGCTAAAGCCGTAACAGTAAGCAAGATATAAGCAAAATTACCATTTAAAAAATTCATAAACCCCAGCAGCATTTTTGTAGCTGCCGGTAGATTTTCCATATCTGAAAACAAGCTTCCCAATTCCTCAAATACGAAGATATTGAAAAAGGCAATCATTCCTATTGCCACCACCAGCAGCATGGCCGGATATATGGAAGCAGTAACTATTTTACTCTTAATTCTGGCCTCCCTCTCATAAAAGGCTTCCATATTGATAAATGCTTCGTCCACATTACCGCTGAGTTCTCCTGAAGCTACCATATCACAGAGAAGTTTGGGAAAGGCATTGGTATCCTGCATAGCTGAAGCCAATGACCTTCCCCTTCTTACATTTGCATGTACGATTCCAACGATTTTTTGCAGTTTTTTTTCCTTCATCTGTGATTGCAAAACTTCCAGCCCACTCAATACATTAAGGCCTGAGTTTAATATCATGCCCATCTGTCCGCAAAAGTTTGCAAGTTCACCGTCTTTTAATTTGAGTCTTGAAAAACTGATCTCATTGAAATCAAAGGCCTTTTTAATATCAATGACAGTAAGCCCCTGCAGCTTCAACCTATCCTTGGCAGTCTCTATATCTTCCTCTTCAATTTTGCCTTTTACAACTTCAAATTTGCTATTCCAAGCCTTGTAGCTGTATTTATCCATAATCTATTCTCCTATTCGTTGGTGCTATAAGTTACTCTTAATAACTCTTCCACAGTGGTAGCACCACTGAGAACCTTTCTTTTACAAGCCTCTCTTAATAAGGTCATACCGTTTCTTAAGGCCGCTTCTTCTATCTCTCTTTCCCGTGTTTTTTCATCTATGAGCTGCCTGAGCTCAGCATTTATTGGCATAACCTCATATATACCTATTCTTCCCTTATATCCGGTATTATTGCATAAACTGCAGCCCTGTCCCCTTCTTATGGTCACAGGAGACTGTAGGCCAAGTATTCTCATTTCTCTTTGGTCTGTCACATGGTTCTCACCACAGTTGGGACATATCTTTCTAACAAGTCTCTGGGCAATTATCCCCACAATGGTGGAAGACAACAGGAAGGGCTCAAGTCCCATATCCTCCAAACGGGTTATGGTACCTGCAGCACTATTGGTATGGATGGTAGTGAGCACAAGGTGGCCGGTTAGAGCAGCTCTTACCGCAATTTCTGCAGTTTCCCCGTCTCTTATTTCTCCTACCATTATGATATCCGGGTCCTGTCTCAATATACTTCTTAAACCGGAAGCAAAGGTAAAACCTATCTTTGGATTTACCTGCATTTGATTAATACCTTTAAAGTTATATTCTACCGGATCCTCAATAGTTATAATATTTTTTGTTTCTTCATTTAATATATTTAAAAAGGAATACAGGGTGGTAGTTTTTCCGCTGCCTGTAGGCCCACAAACAAGAATAACTCCATAGGGCTTTGTTATTAAGGATTTCATTTTTTCCATATCCATATTTTCTATGCCAAGAGTATTCAGGCTTAAATTAAAGCTACTCTTGTCCAAAATTCTCATAACAATTTTTTCGCCCCACATTGTAGGTGCAGTAGACACACGAAGGTCAATATTCTTCTCCTTAACTCTATAATTAATTCTACCGTCCTGTGGAACTCTCTTTTCTGCAATATTAAGGTTGGCCATAATCTTTATTCTGCTTACCACCGGATCCAACATATCGGCATTGGTCCTCATCATTTCCTTTAAAACGCCGTCTATTCTGAATCTTACTCTGAACTCCGTCTCCTCCGGCTCTATGTGTATATCAGAAGCTCCATTGAGAATGGCACTTTCTATGATGGTGTTTAAAAACTTTATTATGGGCGCGCTATTCTCGTCTTTCTCGTTGGTTTGAATAACTTCCTTAGGCCTGATACCGTAAGCCCTGACATAGTCATCTGCCGCTTCCTTGGCCTTACTCTGTCCATAGTATTTTTCTATATTGTTTAATACAACTTCCCTTCTGCATATGGCAGTTTTGACCAACAGCCCGCTGTGAAGCCTTATTTCTTCTATGGCATAGTAATTTAGCGGGTCCGCCATTGCAACAAGGAGTTGTCCATTTACAACTTCCACCGGAATAAGTTCATGCTTTCTTGCTAAAGTTTCGGGAATAGTATTTATTGTATCCTGTGCTATATTGATGGAATCTAAGTTTATGTACTGTATGCCCAGCTGATTCTTCACAGCCTCCATTATTTGGTCTTCTGTGGTAAAGCCTTCAGACACCAGAGTTTCACCAAGCTTCTTGCCACTATTCTTTTGCAGCACCAATACCTTCTGGAGGATTTCCTCAGTTATAACGCCAGAGCTTACAAGTATCTCACCTAGTCTCTTCTTTACCTTTGCCATGATAATTCTCCTTATAAAAATATGGATGCCGAGACATCCATATTTTTGTTTTTATGTTATTTTTATGTTACTTTTGGATTGTTACTGAATCTACTTTTGCTCCACTATTATCTATACCAAACACGAGATAAGATGATGATTTTAGAATAACAACCACATCACCTTTATTAGAAGAAAAATCTTTAGTTTCATCTGTATCAACAGTTATTGCTCCCACATCAGTTGTAGCATTATATCCCTTTTGAGTGTTATCAATAGGATTAATTAATGTATCATCATCAGTAGCGCCAGTAAATGCTCCTGCAAGCGCTTTTTTTAGTTCCCCTATATTACCGATGAAATTGTTGCCAGTCTTACTTTCCAGGTAGGCTCTTACAGTATTTACATTAGTAGTAACCCCTGCATTCTTTGCATTACTCTTAAAAACACCGGCTTTTGGCACTAGTACTACAGCTAAAATAGCTATAACTGCCAGCACTATCATAAGTTCAATTAGTGTAAATCCCTTCTTTTTCATGTATTTTCCCCCTTAAATCATTAAACTATCAATTTATTACATTTTTCTTATATTATATATCAATTTTAACTAATATACAACAATATTTTTGTAAAATCGACAATAATTTTATAATTACTGAAAATAATAACATTTTTTTATGTTTTTTAATAAAAAAATCCCCTAACGGGGACTCTCAATAGAGTGGCTAACGCCACTCTATTGCTTTTCAATGTCACCGGTAAAATAAAAGTCTGCATTACAACGAGGGCATACCAAAATAGGCATTCCCAAATCTTCACATTTAGAGTCTTCCTCAAGAATCTCATCCATGTATGCAATCTCATCTACCACAAAGGCTGGGGCCCACTCTTCGAAACCGCACTTGCGGCATTGATATTTGTACACAATTTCTTTCTCTATTGGATTGAGTTCGTAATAATATTCGTCTATTGGATCCATCTGGTTTATCCTCCTTATAGGTTGATTCCCTTATATCATATATCAAACCATAGTCATCATGCCAGATTTTCCATAATTCCATTTCTTTTTTACACTTTCTGCATTCTAATGGATTTCTATCAAAAGTCTCTATTATTCTCTGCTTCCACCTCTTTTTTTCTTGTTTCTTTTTTCTATTTAGAATATCTGAAATCTTTAACTGTTTAACAAACTTATACAAGTGTATTATTTCTTTAGCCAAAGCATTTTTCTTCCTTGAATATAGACCATACCTTCTAACGCACTTAAAGCCTTTTTTATGAATTTGTTGTACCAGCTTTCCAATGAACGTTAATACATCCAATGTAACTTTTATATGTTCACCGGTATCATGGTCTTCGTACCAAAAGGTTACATTCTCACCATCATAGCTTTCAATTCTATACTCTGCTATCGCAGCTCTTGCAAGATATCTCCCTATGTATTTAGTGGCTTTTTTCATATCTGTAAGGGCTCTGTCTGCATTAACATAAAAACCATCTTTATATACCCTGTACAAGGTACTAATTAATTTTCTAGTTTTATAATCCTTAAAATATTTCTTTATGATATCTAAAACAATTTTTTGCCAAGACTTCCTTAGGTATTCATATGGTATATATTCTACCGGCTTCCACCAGCTATATTTATTGTTAATAGCCCCTTCCGTAACAAGTGCATGCACATGAGGATTCCATTTTAAGTCTCGTCCAAAAGTATGAATTACCGCTATTACACCCACCTCATAACTCTTGCCCTTATGTTTTTTGTACCAATAGTCAATTACTTGATAGACTCCGTCCATCAGGTCTTTAAGCATCTCTCTTCTTTTATAAAAATAATTTCTAAGTTCCTCAGGTATAGTAAATACGCTATGTCTATGTACTACATTTAGCATATTCTCTTGCTGCTTTTCTACCCATTTCAGCGTGTATAGCCTTCCACATTTCACACAGAACTTACTTTTACAAGTGAACCCTACTTTAATACTCTCTCCACAATTGAAACACATGTACTCAGCGTAACCTTTATTAATTTCTCCACAATGAAGAGATTTTTCAACGACATTAAAGATATGCTCTCGCATATCTTTAGGCAATCTATATGATAACTTATCTTTGAATTCATACCATTTATGTTCCAGAATCATTTTTATGGTTATCTTATTCATAGCAATCACCTAGATAAATACAGATACACTTAAATAATCGAAGTTATCCACAATTTCTTAAATACATAATTTCCTATAGAGTTAAAAAATGGAGAAACTGCTTTAAATGCAGCTTCTCCCTTTAACTTTTTTCTACCTTACCTATCCTGCATTGGTATTTTTGAGTCCCCGCTAGCTGAACCAACATTTCCTGCTTTGTCTCTGAACTTAAAAGTATATTCAAAATTTCTATAGCAGGTAACCCTCGTACCATCAGTGCTTATCTTGGCAACTAAAATGTTATCAAGATAAATCTTATCACCATCAGCTTCAGTAACAACATTATATGTATTTCCTTCATATTCAATTACACTTGGTGGTGGTAAAATAGTTACATTTGGTTCATATAGCACTAAATCTAAATAACCTTCAATACCGGAATAAGAAACATTAACAGTACCAGTAACAAACTTATCAATATTGGAAATTACCCTGCTCGCACGAGAACTTTCAACCAATTTTATTTCTGTTGGACTGATTTTAACGTTCTCCTGTGATTGAGCTTCCAATAGACAATTGCTTTCAATAGTTATAGGTCCATTATAATCCTTCCACTCGCCGCCATCTATCCTGTATTTCTTTTCCTTTAGGTCTCCAGGATAAGTAATTGTTGCTATAACGTCAGTATTTGTTAAGTTCTCTGGGTTTAATGAGATTATAGGCATATCCGGCGGTGTCAGGTTTATCAACCCTATATCTTGTGTATATACATCTTTTGCCTGCAAAGTTGGTATAGTATATACAGCCTTAGCATATCCATCCTTTTCTGCTTGTATAACAACCTGACCAGCTGGAACTTTTGTACTGCTATATGCTCCTGATGAGTCTGTTACCAGTACATCCTTTACACCACTGATGGATATTTTTACTCCGCCAATAGGCTTAGACTTATCTAGCACCAACTCATTATTAACATATTTAGCCTCGTACACTTTTCCATGAACTGCAGCATCATACTGAGTAAAACCATCATTCTTATTTACTAGAAGCTTTACGAAATCTATCGCATACCCATCCCCGGTGTTGTTGATACTTTTGTTATTAATATCAACCACGGTTTTCCTTGGATCATCAATTTTTATGCTGAGTCCACTGCCGCCGTTCTGAATCATTTCTATGTATTCATCAGGCACCTTCAGAGTTATCATTTTTCCTATAGGTCCATGCTGGTCTAAATTATTTATTACAGTTTCAAATTCAGACACTCTTACTGTTTTATTATTCGCAGTAAGTGTTACTTGATATTGGGTATAACTATCCTTAGAATAGCCACCTCTACCCATATTTACCCATTTGCCATCAATTTTTACCCATTTACTTGGCTGTATATCATCGACAAACATTTGGATATAAGCGTTGTACACTTTTCTCCCTTTCAAATCATAAGTAAGAGTTACTGGTGCTACAGTAGTATTGTAGCCGTTCTTGCCATAGGTTGCACTTGTATAACCATCAGTTTTTGACCCACCGTTATATCCTGATACAACCATTATTCTATCAGTTCCAACAGGATCATTAGCCTGAGGTTTGAAAGGATATCCATGTGTTTGAGTTTCCTTTCCAGTAAATGGATCTATGCTATTCCAAGGATAACCAAAGTTATCAATGTCTCCAGCCCTAACCATTACCTCTGCTTCACTTGTATTATATTTTATTACTTTAGTTGATGTCCAGTCGCCGTTATTCACATCAGAATAGGCTGCACTTGTTACTATACCCTTTTGTATTAAGCTACAATAAGTCAGCACCACACAAGCAATAACAAAGACCGAAAACCTTTTTAAGCTCTTCATTAACCTTCTCCCCCCTTTCCTATTTATTGTATCATTAAAATATTGATACCAATTAATTAAGTTGAGTGTTATCATTTAAAAACTAATCTATGGCAAAATCCTTCCACTCTAAATCTGAATATATGTCCTTTACTGCACTATAATCAGTAATCTCATTGCCATATAAAGATAGGTACCTTAAAGGAATTCCTTTAAGCACACTAATATCTTTTATGTTATTGTATGATAAACCTAGTCTGTTTAAATAGGTAAGCCCCTTTATGGGAGTTATATCACTTATTTCATTAACATCTAAATAAAGTTCCCTAAGATTAACTAGATACTCTATACCAGCTATACTCTTTATTTGACTGTTGTTGGCTATAAGTATTGTAATACCTTCCAGATCACTTACAAAAATCTCTCCATCTGGTTTTTTAACTAAATCCCTTATAACTGATTCTAAATTGGGGTCTTCAAATTGTGCCTTGACATCTTCATAGTCCCTTTTAGGTGTAAATGATATTTCCTTAGATGTAGCTGTTTCACCATTTAATGTGAATTCTACATCTGACTTTATCTTCAAAGTATAATTTTCACCATCATTATATCCATTTACTGGAGGCCTTATCTCTATAGCTTTGCTATCTGCTGTTGTTGTCCAAATGCAATTATATGATTTACCATTAGCATCATAAAGTTCTATTTCCATACCTTGAATATCATCATTAGTCAATTCCTTTTCAAAGTTTATTGTCCAGTTATGATATAAACTTATAGCAGATTTATCGGTAACAAGACTACTAACTGCCGCTTTTTCTTTATCCTTTAGTTTAAGTACAAAAAATCCGCCGAGCCCAACCAATACAATCACTATAACTATCATAAGCCTTATATTTCTATTTCTCATCGTCATAACACCCCTTCCAAAGCAGTTTGAAAAGAGAAATTCTATAGCTTATTCTAAATTACTCTTCCATCCACTTCACAACTCTAAATCGCAGGAAATCTCCATACCCCTCTAGATTTTTTAATAAGTATGCACTAATGGCTCCTTTATTAGACTCTTTAAAATCCTTTAGATTATTGCCACCTATTAATTTCTTCCTGGACTCTCTTGTGTTAATACCATTAAAAACTATTTCTTTTTGAATTTTTATTTCTTTAGCAAAAATACTACTATTGTAGAAAAACGCCTGTCCTTTAAAGGTTACTTTGCCACTGCAATAAATAATATAATTATTGTACCAAAACCTTGTATCATCAGATATCTCTAAATCTCCATCAACCAGGATTATTTTGTAATACTCACCAAAGCGAGACAACTGTCCTGGACCGTAGTCATAATTTAATTTTTTTACAATCTCATAGTAAATACCATTGTTATTTCCGGATCCATCTGTCCCGTTAATTAGCCATTGAAAATTTATTGGAGCTGAGGTACTTTTTATTTTATAAGTTACTGTATTTTGAACATTAGTTAAATCAGTATTATCTACAGTAAGATAATGTAGGTCGGAACTATAAATCACATCTGCTGGGGATGTATATTCTGCCATGGCATTAGCCCCTGAAGAAGTTGCCGGATCTAATATACTGCAAAAATATAGATAATCCATCTTTTTATCTTTCCATTGTGGTGAGCTCAAACTTCCTGCAGCATCCTTATATCTGTTTATTCCTGTATTTGCCCCGGAGGGTGTATTAAATCTAAACTCATTATCTATAGCCTTTACCTTTATGTTTCCCTCGGACATATTTAACTCTATAGGTAAAAAATCAACTTTGCCTTGTAAAAACATATTTCCAGATATATTTAATATACTCCCATTACTATAGAAAGAACTCTCTATAGCCCCTGTAGGAGAAGATGGTCTTTTGGGTGAAGTTGTAAAAACATTTTTAAATATTGCATCAAAATAGTCATTATAAATTGAGTTTTTATCAATATAAACTGTTACTTTAACCTTCCTTCCTGTTAAAGTCCGGTCTGGCTGTTCATATTGTGCATAAGATTCAATCTTTAGGCAATCTACTTTTCTACCAATAGGGGTATCCACCACACCATTTTCTTCGATTATCTCAGTCCAATTTTTAATACCGTCAATCGTCTCATTTACTCTACGGACATAATCCGTTGTAGGATCCTCAGTAAGATTATATTGCTTACTATCTACTAACACGATGGGATTATTAATTATGTATTCTTTCAAAAGATAATACTGTTTTTCTATACCACTTTCAGCTCTAAGCTTTAACTTATTTACTTTTTCCCTATTAACTGAACTCTTGTAGCTTGTTGCAGCCAATGTTACCATGGCTGCAGCTAATACCGTAATAATCAGCACGGCTTGAATTGCCATTAGTAAAGAATAGCCTTTCTTTTTTTTTCTCATTTTATCCCCCTATGACTGCACAAAGACATATACATCAGTAGATATTTCTTTAACTTTACCTTCATCTATAGCCTTTACCATGACACTGCAAAGTTTTTCATTTACCGGATTTCTTTTGACAGCAGCATCTTCTATATACTCCATGATTGTAGTCTTACTGGATACTTCAGTATCGTAACTTACTATTTTTTCAAGTGCAATTTTACAATAATTATCCCCTTCCTTTTCTGCAATGAGGTAGCTGTTATTTTCAAAGCCATCGTAATATATAAATTGCTCTCTATATCCAGTTTTCAAACTTTCCACCAGGCTATCGGCATTAGATGGTATTTGGTTTTTTAAATCTGCAGCTAATTTTGCATATACATCGTCATCCAAAAATTCCTCGTCATAATTGCCATCTTCTATAATTGGCTTATACTTATTTTGAACAACACCATTTTTAAAGTTATACAACTTTAAATCATACCTACCATCGCTTCCAAGCTCTAAAACATACATATATCTTTTATCGTCGTATCCTTCAATATATACTATGGGTTTAGCATCGGAAGGCACCACCATTGATAAATCTGTAGAACTAATTTCGTCGCAGTCTAAGTAAATTCTGCAATTTTTCAAATTATAAGACAATGTAGTTACATAAGTCTTAGCCTGTTCATATACATTTGCTCTTTTCATTTCCACATTAATCATCTTAAAACCACTTAAAACTACATTGTATATCAAGGCTAAAATCATAGGTGTTAATGCTAATACTATTATCAGCTCTATTAAGGTTAATCCTTTCTTCTTCTTCAAAGCTATCAACCTCCTATATAAAAGGAAGATGAGGATGAATACTGTTCACCATACTCTAAATTCCAAGTGATTACTTTAATTTCATACAATGAATAATAATCTGACGCCCCCTTTATATCTTCTATCTGAATTGCAGCACCATACTTTTTATTCCCGGTATTGCTTGTTTCACAGGTTGTATAATTGAAATCTGTTTTAAAAAGAAAGCCATCCATACTGTCATCTTCAAAAAAAGGCGCTATATCTGTAGAATTATCAAAATAAATATAGAAATTCACTTTTTCATTAGGGGATGCACCTTGATTTTCACATATGCTTCTTACGTATCCTTTACCCCTATTTTTGATATTATGTGTAATTGAATTATTGAAGGTGCTGGTTTCTAATTTCAAATTGCTCCTTGTCCACATACTTGTGGAAGCTTTCACAGCCACTGATATAACCTGAAGAACAATTATTATTAGAGCCACCGCTGCTATTAATTCCACCAAGGTATTACCTTTTTTCTTTTTTATAGCCCTCACCTCCAAATTTAGTTAAAGAGATTATCTTTATTACCTACTGGGACATTTATCTCGTAGTCAAGCTCTTGTTTATCCTTGGCATCTCCAGCAACATAGTAATAGTTGATTACTACTCCTAAATTCACCCCTTGGTCTGACTTGGTGATATTTATAGTCTTTACTTCTGATATTCTTTCACTTTCCTCTAATCCTTTAATATAGTCCATTGCAGCTAAATAGTCACCTTGTAGGTTGATAGTCACCGGGACCATCATTAAGCTTCCTTTTTCAATTTTGTTATTGTTTCCATCTGACTTACCATCAAGTGAGATAAGTGAACTATCACCAAAATTTATACTTTTCACTTGTACCTTACTGCTTAAAGCCTGTAAATTAAGGCTTGTCTGTATCTCAGGATCTCTAAGTTCAACTGGCAAGGTCTGTTTGAATTTCTCATAGTCAACTTTTAGTTTTTCTATAGCTGCTGCCATAACCCTATTATTTCTCTCCATATTACTGATTTCCTCAGCCTGAGCTTTGTTTTGTTCTATTGAAAACTTTGTATCAGAAATAGTATTTAACAGTGGGTTAAGCACAAATTGATAGTAAATAAATAATACTCCCAAAAAGGCTAGTCCAATTAAAATTAACTTATCACTCCTGGATAGATTTTTCATGTTATTCACCTCTGATTACTATTGTAAAGGTATAAGTTCCGCCCTCTGCATTAACATCTCTTATTCTGGCATTAGCATATTCTTCAGACATCTGTAACTTTGCAGCCAGTGCAGAAATTGAATTATAGTTCTGGGTTTCTGCTGCTATAGTGTAGTTATTAGCTATATATGTAACAGCTTTAAATGTAACATCATTGGGTATAGCATTTTTTAGCCCAATAACTTTCTCAGAGGCTATAATTTTATTGCTTGTAAGAGCTTCTACCTTACTCAAATAACTTTCATATTTACTTTTTTCAGTTTTTAATTCATGATTTTTCTTTTGAACCTGTGATTTAGAAGCTATTACTGTAGCCAAATTATCATTTTCTCTTTTAAGCATACCACTGTAAGTAATTAATGCTATAGTGACACCTGCAACTAATATTCCTGTAAGAACCGCAGCCATAGTTATCTTTTTAGTTGTCTGTAAGTATGCTTTGGCTTTCTTCATATTATCAGGTAAAAGATTTAACCCATAGGTTGCATCTCTCAGCAACATGCCAAGACAGCTACTATAAAATCTTGCATCAAAGCCGTAAGGCACCTGAATTTTTAAGTGTAAATCTTGGATACTGCTTAACGCCTTTACCTCAGAGCCCGTATACTCTTTTATGTATTTTTCAATGCCATAAACCTCACAACCTGCTCCTATTAAATAAATAACATCCAATTTCTTTTCATAATTTCCAGATCGATAAAATGTGATTATTTTGTTGAATATTTCCATTATGTTATCAAACATAACTTTTATTCTGCCTTGAGCACTTTCATCAGACTCCACATTTGCAAAATTAAACTTAGTCGTAAAGTACTCATGAAACTTCTCCTTTTCATAAGTAAAGTTAGCACCAAAGTCTTCAGCCATCTGGTTTATACCCATGCTAATCTCTCTCTCTATAAAAAGGTTTCCCTTATCCAAAATACTCATACTGGTTTTCTTTGCGCCTATATCTAATATTCCTATGCTCTCCAAGTTTTTATTATAATTATATATCCCAGAAAAAACTCTTGATATAGAATTTGCAGCGATATCAACACATTTAACTTTTAATCCCATAAGATTAGCAAGTTGAATATATCTATCTGCTCTAGGTTTTGGTATTGCTACCACCATAACCTTATATACATTATCTTTTTTTGCAACCAAACGATTTAAAATCTGATAATCTATATAGTAGTCAGATTCCAATTCAGGCAAGTACTGGGTTATTTCCCAAACAACTGCTTTTCCAACCTTGTCCATGCTCATTAAAGGTATCTCAATATGTCTTACAACAATATCTCTTCCATGAATAACAAAACAAACGTTTTTGGTACCAACACGTCTTTTCAATAACATTGATTTTATAAGTTTACTGGCTGCATTAATATCTTGTAAATAATCATCACGGAACACACCATCAGGTGTTAAAGCCTTATCATAAAACAAAACCCTTTTACTGTTACCTACAACAACCTTTGTATACTTATTTCCAATGTCTATTGAGATAATTTCATTACTCATTGTTGTCCTCCAATACCTTTATATTTTTATAAGTTTTTACTCATTGGTTTCCTTTTAGTATATATAAACTGTTAATTGAAGCACTTTAATTTTCAGCAAACCACATATGTAACATGAGAATATGCTCCAAAACATAATTTTTTTCAAACCTTATTTCTAATAGTCATTAATACTTCCTTCCACAATGGTACTTTCATCAATACTTTCGTCAGAATCTAAAGAAAAATTTGAATTGGCAACACCAATTAGCTGGCCTAATGTCAAATCTTTTAACTTATCATAGGTCTCCCCTTGTTCTTTAATTATAGCTACACTTGACTCAGCATTTACAGCTAAAGACATGATATCTGATACTTTATCACTATCTATTACTTTCTCCGTACTTACAACATTTAAAGAAACTCTTTCAGGCTTGTCAGAGTTATAAGCCTGAACAGCATGAAGAATATTTCTTGCACTATGTTGAAAACGGCTCCGTTTTGCCCTAGCCTGATATCCCGGTATTCTTGGTGCAAGTACTGCACCTAGTATAGCCAATATTGCAATTACTGATATGAGCTCAATTAGTGTGAAACCTTTTGTATTCATACATTTCTCCTTAACTAAGAAATAGTAATTACATAAAGTATTGCTGTTCTAAAGCAACACTTTATGTAACACTTAGCATCTAAAATAGGAACTCATTCCATACATTAAGTTTATTAGTCTTCTATAGTACCGGTTGTTGTAACAGTAATTGTGCTTCCAGAAAGAGTAAAATCACCATTTGCAACTCCAACAAGTTCTCCAACAGTAAGATTTGATAATGCCGTATAAGCTTCACCGCTTTTCTTTATAACCGGATTAGATAAATCTTCGCTATTAACTGTATCAACTGCTGTTTCTACTTTCTCACCATTCTTTATTTTTTTATCTGTTGCTTTGTCAGCATTATAAGCCTGAATAGCATGAACTATAGTTTTAGCACTTGACTGGAAATTAGATCTTCTAGCTTTAGTTTGATAACCTCCAATTCTTGGCACAAGTACTGCACCTAGTATAGCCAGGATAGCTATAACTGCAATAAGTTCAATGAGTGTGAAACCTTTCTTTTTTGAGTTTTTCATTTTGTATTCCTCCTTAAAATATATAATAAAATTTTGGTTAACTTAGTTAGAGCTTACTTAAATCCAAGTAAGTACAGTGCACCTACTGTATCATACATGTCAAACATTGGTAATATAATCGACAATATGATAAAGCCTACCACCACTGCCAATATAACAATTATCAGTGGTTCTATCATGGTGGTCATTTGAGCTGTAGCAGTTTCTGCTTCTTTGTCATAAAAACTTGCGGTTTTTCCAAGCACATCATCCAGTGTACCGGATTCTTCGCCTATTTTTAACATTTGAATAAACATTGTAGTAAAAATTTCTTTTGCTCTTATGGAATCACTTATAGATATGCCCTTTTTTATGTCCTCAATGGATTGATATAGCAGCATTTCAAGGTGCTTATTTCCCAATACTCTGGATGATATCTCCAAACCTTCTACAACAGGTAAGCCACTGTTTAAAAGCATTCCAAAAGTTCTTGCAAACTTTGCTTGGGCTAGTTTCAACGTAAGCTTACCAAAGATGGGAACCTTTAGCTTGAGTCTATCCATTTCCGTACTGTTGCCATTTCTTTTGATACCCCTAAACACAATAACAATTATTGCCACAATAGCTATTACTATATACCAATACTCCTTCATAAAGTCACTGATAGCTAAAAGTATTTTTGTAGGTGCAGGCAGACTTTCTTTATCCTCCATCAAAGACCCTAATAATTTAGGTAAAACAAATATTATTAAGTAATTAACTACCAAAACTGCTACTATTGCTATCATTATGGGGTAGGTCATGGCCTTCTTAACCTTTTGTACCTGGTCATATTCCTTATCATAGTAATCGGCCATCTTTATCATCATTTCATCAAGATTACCGCTGGCTTCTCCTACCGCTATCATGTTAACCAACATATTAGGAAAAACTTCGTGATTTCTCATGGATGCCGATAGAGTCCTTCCTTTTTGAACATCTTCATAAACCATGGTAATTGATTGTTTAAGCTTTTTATTCTCCGTTTCCTCCTTCAGTATTTCAAGGGCTTTTACAATGTTCATACCTGAAACAAGTATATACGAAAACTGCCTGCAAAATACTGCAATATCCTTTATCTTAACTCTGGCAAACTTAGTTAAATCTATATCTGATTTTCCCTCTTGCTTAATCATTACCGGATAGCATTCCATAGATCTAAGGGCAGACCTTACTGCATTTTCATCCACAGCATCCATTTTCCCTTTTCTGATCTCACCGGTAACAAGCTTGGCTTCATATAAAAATATAGGCAATAGATTTCACCTCCTTATTCCTTAGCAAAAGCAGTCTTAATCAATTCATCTATAGTTGTTTGACCTCTTAATACCAAGTTTTCACAACCTTTTCTTATGGTCTTCATTCCTTTAGAAAGCGCCACTTGCTTTATATCCTCAACATCAGCCCCTTTTGAAATAAGATCTCTCATATCCTTTGTAATTTCCATGATCTCATATACTCCTAGTCTTCCTGAATAACCAGTATTTTCACACCTCTGACATCCCATACCTTTGTAAAGTGTAATATTATGGCTAGGATCTATATCAAGAAGTTTCTTCTCATATTCAGAAGCTGCATACTCTACAGCGCAATGAGGACATATTTTTCTGACTAGTCGCTGTGCAATGATTCCAACAACTGAACTTCCTACTAAGTAAGGTTGAATTCCCATATCCTCTAATCTTATAATAGTAGATGGTGCATCATTGGTGTGGATAGTACTTAAAACAACATGACCGGTGATAGCAGCTCGTATAGCTATTTCTGCGGTTTCACTATCTCTTATTTCTCCTATCATAACAATATCAGGGTCCTGTCTAAGTATTGATCTTAGTCCTGAAGCAAAAGTTAGCCCTGCTTTAACATTAACATTAACTTGATTTACTCCCTCGAGCATATACTCTACAGGATCTTCAACAGTTACTATATTTACATCATCTCTATTTAATTCTTTTAAAATGGAATAAAGCGTTGTAGACTTACCACTGCCAGTAGGCCCTGTGGCAAGAATAATGCCATATGGAGCATGCATAATTCTCTCAAGCTTTTCCAAGTCATCCGGATCCATACCCAACTGCTCTTTAGATATATTAAAGCTGTTAGTATTTAGTATTCTAATAACTATCTTTTCTCCAAATATAGTAGGAAGTATTGAAACTCTCATGTCTATTTCTTTTCCATCAGATTTTATTTTCATTCTTCCATCCTGAGGTATTCTTTTTTCAGCTATGTTTAAGTTAGCTAGAATCTTTATTCTTGTAACAAGTGATGCTAAAGATTCTACGGGTATTCTCTGTTTCTCCTGAAGTTTACCATCTACTCTATATCTGATTTTTATGTATTTTTCAAAAGGTTCGATATGAATATCGCTTGTCCTCATTTTTATAGCTTCTTTAAGCATGGAATCTACAAGTTTAACTATTGGTGCATTATTAATTTCTTCCTCAGATTTTGCTTCTTCTAATTGTTTTTGTTTCTCTTCTGCAGATAGTTCAGTTTGTTTGGTTAATTCTTCTGCAGCCTTAGCAATATTTTGTCCTGAATAATACCTATCAATAGCTTTATTAATTTCTGTTTTAGATGCCAGGAATATTTGTACCTCACATCCTGAGGTTATACGGACGTCATCCGCAGCGAAAAAATTAAGAGGGTCCTCCATTGCAACACTTAATACAAAACCTTTCATGTCAAAAGGTATTAGGGTATACTTTTTAGCGATACTCATAGGTACCTTTTTTATTACTTCTTCATCTATGATTTTGGTGTCTAGATTTACTCTATTGAATCCCAACTGATCCCGTAATACTTCAAAGATTTCCTCTTCTGTAATCCAGCCCTCTTCAACTAATATTTCCCCTAGCTTACTTTTTGTATTCCTTTGTTTATCTAATGCTTGCATAAGCTGTATTTCAGTAATTTTACCACTCTCGACCAACAAATTACCTAATTTCTTCTTTTGACCTGATATCATATCCAATTCTCCTTCTTCTCTCATATTGAGGTAATCTCAAGAGTTTCTTCCTTGGATGTAAGTTTTATAATCATCCCCATCATAATCCAGTAGGTTGATGCAATTCCAACATGGCTAATGTTAAAAAACGCTTGTACAAAGTAAGCTGTTACGGTATACAATAGGATAAGTACCACTGTATTCTTTCTTTGCTTGAAGCCAGCTACAAGTGTATAGGCTACTATAATCAAATAAAGAATAGTAGCCGGTATCCCCTCTGTTACAGCCTTCTGCAGTATTTCATTATGAGCCTTGTCCACTATAGTGTCACCAAAAATGTGGTTTTCCTTCATAAACACAAGGTCAAAGGTATCAGGACCGCTTCCTAGAAGAGGCTTGTTCATAATTAATTTGGGAATTTTGCTCCATATCAGCAGTCTGTTGTTTCCAAGGGCTGTATACCGTTTTTCTTGAATAGCCTTCACCTCATTTTTAAAGGCTTGGGCACGTCCACTCACCACTGAGTTATCAGTAGTAAAGTTGATAAGGCAAAATACCATAGCAAAACCTAGGACCATCAACAATATCCTCTTACCAGCTTTTTTCCTCTTTAGAAAGTAAATAACTATAAATGTAAAGTAGATTATAAAGGTTGCCCAGACACTTCTGGTTTGACAGGATATAAGGCCCCCAAATATCAATAATGTGTATATGAAATACCTTATGCCCCCTTTTAATAAGTAGCAAAACATGCTTATGGGCAGCACCAGGGTAATAAAGCTGCCATAGAAATTTCTATGGCCGAAGGTACTGGGTGCAAAGCTCCTTTCCCTTGTAAGGTCTACTTGGGCAATATCTATTCCCAGAAGATAATCATACTTTGTATAGTATTGAACAAAGCCATAGAGCACCATTATTATTGTGCAAACAAATAGTACTTCCAGATGTATCTTTTTAAACTCATAATACTTTGAGAAGATAAACATCATAAATATATAACACAAAAGTACTAGGGCACCTTCTCTTCTTCCAGGCTTTCCATCCAGGGCTCTAATTATATCAACGGAAAATATAGTAGACAGAATTATAAGAATTCCATAAGTCCCAAGAAGCTTGTCTATTAAATTGAATTGTGGTTTAATGCCTTTTCTTATTACTTTAAACCACCAACCCAATAGCAATATTAAAGAAAAGAGATAAAAGTACTGTGCTTTGCCATAATAGTAGCTGTCCTTGTGCCTTTGTATTACAACCATGGGAAGAAAGCTTGTACACATAACAAATACTATATTCACAAGGTCTTCCCAAGTATTAATTGCAATAAAGTATATTACAACAAGTACTAACAGCAGAGCATAAACCGGAATCCAGTAATTCCAAGCTTCATTGTAAACTAAGGCAAAATTTAAAAGCACCATTAAAATTATTAAAATTACATTGATTCTTTTTTTAATCAGTATAGTCATTTTTTTCTCCTGATTCTACTAACTAAATACAAGTTATTGCATTACAGTTATTTACCAAAATTCAATATTGCCCTAAAATGTATTAATATTATTTTATTTTAAAAAAATGTTTAATAACCAAAATTTTTATTATATTGTATATATCTTCTAGGTCTCTATTTAGTTATTCTATAATTTTTTTAAAAATCCTTCTGAAAAGTATTCATTTTTATCCATTATTTTCCGCTATGTTTCGACACAAAGTGGGTTTTTAAACCCAAAAATTAGTTGAAATAAACATTATATTAATTTTTATCTTACCTTTCCAACAAGTCAAAAAAAAAACAAGACCACCACATCTGTGATGATCTTGTCTTTATCCTGAAAAATATTATATTTATTCTTTATTTTAGTACATTCCGTCCATACCCATTCCGCCTCCTGGCATTGGAGCTGGGTTCTTTTCCGGAATATCAGCAACAACAGCTTCTGTTGTTAAGAATGTTGAAGCTACGGAAGCAGCATTTTGTAATGCACTTCTTGTAACCTTTGTTGGGTCTACGATACCGGCTTTGATCATGTTTACGTATTGTTCACGTAAAGCATCAAAACCTACGCCTGGTTCGCTAGCCTTTACCTTTTCTATGATTACAGAACCTTCTAAACCAGCATTTGTAGCAATCTGTCTTACTGGTTCTTCAAGAGCTCTCTTGATGATATTGATACCAACTTGAGCATCAGGATCATTCGCTGTTAGCTTAGCCACTTCATTAATTACATTAATGTAAGCAGTTCCGCCTCCTGGAACTATACCTTCTTCCACAGCTGCCTTAGTGGCCGCAAGAGCGTCTTCTATTCTTAACTTCTTTTCCTTAAGCTCAGTTTCAGTAGCTGCTCCAACCTTAACTACAGCAACTCCTCCTGCTAACTTAGCAAGTCTTTCCTGAAGCTTTTCTCTGTCGAAATCAGAAGTAGTTTCTTCTATCTGTCTCTTTATCTGAGCTACTCTGTTATGAATTTCATTCTTGTCGCCTTTACCGTTAACAATAACAGTATTTTCTTTTGAAATCTTAACACTTTCAGCTACACCAAGCATATCTAGAGTAGCTTCCTTTAAGTCCCTTCCTAATTCTTCTGATATAACTTCTCCGCCAGTAAGTATAGCTATATCCTGAAGCATTTCCTTTCTTCTGTCGCCGAAGCCAGGAGCCTTAACCCCTACACAAGTAAAGGTTCCTCTTAGCTTATTTAATACCAATGTAGCCATTGCTTCGCCTTCTATGTCTTCAGCAATGATTAAGAGCTTTCTTCCCTGTTGAACTACTTGCTCAAGCACTGGAAGTATTTCCTGGATATTTGATATCTTCTTATCTGTGATAAGTATATATGGATTTTCAAGAACTGCTTCCATCTTTTCTGTATCTGTAACCATGTATGCACTTACATATCCTCTGTCAAACTGCATACCTTCAACTATGTCTAACTCTGTTGCCATAGACTTGGATTCTTCAACAGTTATAACACCTTCGTTGCCTACCTTTTCCATAGCATCAGATATTAACTTACCTATTTCTTCGTCTCCAGCAGAGATAGCAGCAACTCTTGCTATGTCTTCCTTACCTTCTACAGGTCTGGAAATCTTCTTTATTTCCTCTACTGCCTTATCTACAGCCATCTTTATACCGTTTCTGATAAGTATTGGATTAGCTCCGGCTGTAACATTCTTTAAGCCTTCTCTGATTATTGCTTGTGCTAGTAATGTAGCGGTAGTAGTACCGTCTCCTGCTACGTCGTTAGTCTTTGTAGCAACTTCCTTTACCAACTGAGCTCCCATGTTTTCATATGGGTCTTCCAGCTCTATTTCTCTAGCTATTGTAACACCATCGTTTGTGATTAATGGAGCGCCAAATTTCTTATCAAGAACTACGTTTCTTCCCTTTGGTCCTAATGTAACCTTTACTGTGTCAGCAAGCATGTCAACGCCTTTTTGCATTTTTCTTCTTGCTTCTTCACCTAAAATAATGCTTTTAGCCATTCTAAAACCCTCCTATACTGCTTATAGATTATTCTACTACTGCCAATATGTCGTCTTGTCTAACTATTGTGTACTCAGCTCCGGATAATTTAACTTCTGTTCCGGAATACTTGGAGATTATAACTTTGTCTCCAACCTTAACTTCCATTTTAACTTCTTTTCCGTCTACATATCCGCCAGGACCAACAGCTACTACTTCTGCCTCCTGTGGTTTTTCTTTTGCTGTACCAGGAAGAACTATACCGCTTTTGGTAGTTTCTTCAGCTTCTAACTTCTTTAATACTACTCTGTCACCAAGTGGTCTAATGTTCATTTAAACCCCTCCTTAATGTATTATATTTATTATTTTGAAATTTTATATCCATTTTGTTAGCACTCATCATCACTGAGTGCTAATACAATTATTATAATAATTAATCCTAAGTATAATTTCAAATGCAATATTGGTAATAATAAGCACATTATTTTTGATATTCATTGTTTTCACAAATTAATCTTCCATTTATACATTATTTCTATTATTTTCTTTATTATACTCATTTTTATTAATTATCTGTGTCTGACCAATAAGGCTTTCTAAAATAAAACTTGTTAAATATCCCTACATTATATAAAATAAGAGTGAATGACTTTGAAATCATCGGAGGTAAAATTATGTACACAATGACACAAGGTTACAAAAGAAAGTCTAAAATAGACGTTGTTGTCACAATAGTAACAACATTGGCACTGGCACTTTTTTTTATCAGTTCCTCTGTTAAATTAATTCTAAATGCTAAGTTTATATATAATTGGGACATAGACTATCTAAAAATTGCAGAGACAAATAATATGGATAAGGCCGCGCTTAAAAATAATTATGATGTACTAATATCCTATGTACAGGACAAGGATATCCAGGAATTAAAGTTACCGGACTTTACAATGTCCCCTCAGGGTAAAATACACTTCGAGGAAGTAAAGGTCCTGTTTAATTATGTTGACTACCTCTTTTACAGTACAGTAATTATCAGTATCATAGGCATCATTATTTTATTGGTGAAAAGAAACTACAAATTTTTAAAACTTACATCTATACTAATGATACTTCTTCCTGTTGCACTGGCCATACCATTTGCAGTGGACTTTAATGCTACCTTCACGGCATTCCACAACATTGCCTTTAATAATGATTACTGGCTCTTTGACCCAAATTCAGACCCGGTAATAAACATATTACCGGAACCATTTTTCATGCATATGGCCATAGGCATACTGTTACTTGTTGCCTTATTTAGTCTCTTATCCTTCTTAATTTATAGGCTACTTAACAGGGAAAAGTCTTATTATGACTTTTAGTCTTTACCCTTCATATCATTTAACAGATTTTTGCCTTTAAAGGCACCAATAGCACATAAAATCAATGCAGAAACGGCAATAAATACTATAAGGTGTTTGTTGCCGTTATATATTCCCGCTCCAAAGCTTGCAGATATAATTATTCCCGGTATTCGTGCCACCATGGAAGCCAATAGAAAGTCTTTAAGTTTCATATCTGTGATACCGGTTATATAGGCTATGGCATCCTTAGGAAAGCCCGGAATAAAGTAAATGAAGAAAACCAACAGCATGACCCTTCCTCTTTTCCTTCTATCTCCACCATAGCCGGTATGTAATAGGCCTTTAAATAACCTTAGGTTCTTCTCCGATATTATTTTTTCCAAAAAGGGCTTCCCTAGCTTCCTAGCTATTACAAACACCAGGGCACTCCCTAATAGTATTCCCACTATAGAGGTGATTGAACCTCCGAGTACCCCATATATGTACCCTCCGGCAGCTTGAAGAAACTCTCCGGGAATAAAAAATATAACCACCTGCAGAAGCTGTAATAATGTAAAAACCACAATGCCACCCCTGCCAAATTCCAACATAAGCTTCTTTAATTCCTCAGGACTGGTCAAGGTGTAGCTATAGCTTTGTACAAAGATATAAACAAAGGAAAGCACAATCCCCAGGAAGGTTCCTGCCAATATTTCATATCTGCAGCAGTAAATATAGCAAAGGGGAAAGAACAATTTTGTTACTTTTCCATTTGTATTATTATCCATAATTATCCCTCGCTTTTGGTAATATAACTGTAGTATTCCTTATTGGGGGGTATAATATGTTAGTTGGTATAAAAAATTTCTGACACGGAAAATAGTAAAAAAAGACCCTTAATCATAAAGATAAGAGTCTCAAGTCCTAATCTCCAATCTGTATATTATTTTCTCTGGCATAATAGAAGAGATACTGCTGGGCAAAGCCCGCTTCTTCACCAAATTTATCACGTCCGAAATCTCTGATCTTTTTCAGCGAAACATCCGGTGCTAAATAGAAGTGCATCATGGCTCTTTTTACCCATACGTCTACCGGGAAGGCAGAGATTTTGTCCATGGAAAACAGCATTATGCAATCTGCAACCTTGGGACCTATGCCGCTGAAGAGCTGCAAGGCATTATGGCAGCCATCTGCACCCAGCCTTGCCATATCGTATATATTATACTGTTCAAAGCCTTCCACGCCCTGTAGGCTGTTGTAGATCTTATTTACAGTGTCTTTTACATATTTAGCTCTAAAGCCAAGGCCACAGGCCTCCAACTCCTGCTCCTCTGCTGCCACAAGCTGGTCTGGTGTTGGGAAGGCATAATATGTCTGGGCCTTGTACTCCAATGGAGTCCCCCAACGCTTACTGATATTTTCAATAGCCCTCTTTATCAAAGGAATCCTGTTGTTTGCTGATATTATAAAAGAGTTAACTATTTCAAAGGGCTCCTGTTTCAGGATTCTTATACCATAGCCAAAATCCACAGCCTCTTTTAAAAGGGGATCGTGGCTTAAATTATTTTTTATTTTTGAGTAGTCTCTGTTTAAATCGAAGTATTCCTGCCATATATTATAAAAGTCTTTTTCATCGCTGTTATATATTATTACATCATTTTCTTCCTTTACAAGCTCGATTACTCTTCCGTAAGCAACTCCTATAAAGTCATTTTCCGATACTCTATTCCATCTAAAGCACTGCCCGCACTCAAAGATATGTTGGAGTTGAAAATTTGCTGCATCTTTTAGCACAATGTAATTGTCCTTTACTTCAATTGATTTGTAGTCCAAAGTTACCCTTCTTTCTTAATTCTATAGATTTTTAATTTCAGCAGATTAATCATGAATTGTCTAATGTCTACCATTATCATTCCTATATTCTGCTTGTAACCTACTGTATTTATACGTTATATTGTACCATATAATTATGTAAAAAGAAATTCAGCCCTAAAGCTGAATTTCCACCTAAATTACTCATTACTCAATATTAATTATTAATTTTATTAGAAAGGTACTCATCAATAGCCTTTGCAGCCTTTTTGCCCGCTCCCATAGCCAATATAACCGTAGCTGCTCCTGTAACTGCATCGCCGCCGGCATAGACACCCTCTCTTGAGGTTGCTCCGGTTTCTTCTTGGGCAACGATACACCTGTGTTTATTGGTCTGCAAGCCCTTTGTAGTAGAAGAAATCAGTGGGTTTGGAGAAGTTCCCAAGGACATGATGACAGTGTCCACATCCATTATAAATTCAGAATCTGGTATTTCTATGGGCTTTCTTCTTCCGGAGGCATCCGGTTCTCCCAGCATCATTCTGATACACTTCATGCCTTTAACCCAACCATTTTCATCTGCCAAGATTTCTATGGGATTTGTAAGCACGTCAAAGATTATGCCCTCTTCCTTTGCGTGATGAACTTCTTCCATTCTTGCAGGAAGTTCTGCTTCGGATCTTCTGTATACCACATGAACTTCTGCTCCAAGTCTTGCAGCAGTTCTGGCAGCGTCCATAGCAACGTTTCCGCCACCTACAACCGCCACCTTTTTACCTACTCTTATCGGAGTGGAATAACCTTCTTTAAAGGCCTTCATTAGATTATTTCTTGTAAGGAACTCATTAGCGGACTGGACCCCGTTTGAGTTTTCTCCGGGGATTCCCATAAATTTTGGCAGTCCTGCCCCTGAACCTATAAATACAGCATCAAAACCTTCCTCTTCAAAAAGCTGATCTACAGTAATGGTCCTTCCAACTATTACATTAGTCTCTATCTTAACTCCAAGCTTTTTAACATTTTCTATTTCATGCTTAACAACGGTTTCCTTTGGAAGTCTGAATTCCGGTATACCATATACCAAAACTCCACCGGGTTCGTGAAGGGCTTCAAAGATTGTAACTTCGTAGCCCAGCTTAGCTAAGTCCCCGGCACAGGTCAAGCCTGCAGGACCACTTCCTATTACGGCTACCTTCTTTCCGTTTTTCTCCATAGTTTCACTTAAATCTATGTTATGTTCCCTTGTCCAGTCTGCTACAAACCTTTCCAGCTTACCAATGGCCACTGCCTCTCCCTTAACTCCAAGAACACATTTGCCCTCGCACTGGATTTCCTGAGGGCATACTCTTCCACACACCGCCGGAAGGGCACTGGACTGGGCAATTATCCTAGCTGCCTTTTCAAATTCACCCTCCTTAACATATTGTATAAAGGAAGGTATGTTAATGGTTACAGGACATTGTGTGACACAGAGGGGCTTTTTACAGTTAAGACATCTGGCAGCCTCTTGTTTAGCCTCCTCTTCTGAATACCCCAGGCATACCTCATCGAAATTTGTCACTCTTACCTTAGGATCCTGTTCTGTTATGGGAGTTCTTTTGAATCTATCCATTACCTTGTCCCCCCTTCGTTATTCTCATGACAGTCGCAGCCTTTTCTATGGTGGGTGTCTCCCTCTTCTGCCTTAAGAATTTTTCTACCCTCTTCGGTTTTATACATTGTCTGTCTTCTCATAGCTTCATCAAAATTGACAAGGTGTCCGTCAAACTCCGGACCATCTACGCAGGCAAATTTAACTTCATTTCCCACAGTAACTCTGCAGGCGCCGCACATGCCCGTTCCATCCACCATTATGGGATTAAGGCTGACAATAGTATGTATACCTAACTCTTTTGTTAAGGCAGCCACAAATTTCATCATTATCATTGGTCCTATTGCCACTACCAAGTCATACCTCTTGGCTTCTTTTTCTACTATATCCTTTAGGAGATTTGTAACTAGACCCTTATATCCATAAGAACCGTCGTCAGTTGCTATATAGAGATTACCGGCCACAGCCTTCATCTCTTCTTCCATAATTAATGTTTCCTTTGTCTTTGTTCCTATAATAACATCTGCAGCAATCCCCTTTTCATGAAGCCACTTCACTTGAGGATATACCGGCGCAGTGCCTACTCCTCCTGCTACAAATAATATTCTCTTCACTTTTAATTCCTCTATATCTTCATGCACCATTTCAGACGGTTGACCCAGCGGTCCTACAAAGTCTGCAAAGGCATCCCCCTCTTCAAGCTTTGCCATCTGCTGAGTTGAAACTCCCAAAACCTGAAACACAATAGTGACAGTTCCCCTTTCCATATCGTAGTCACAGATGGTAAGAGGTATTCTTTCTCCCTTCTCATCCATTTTCACAATGAGAAACTGTCCGGGATTGGCAGACCTTGCTACCCTGGGAGCCAAAACATCCATCAGATAGATCTGTGGCGCCAGCAATTTTTTCTTCATAATTTTGTACATACTTACTCCCCCATTTGATTTTATCTTGTTATCTTGTATATTTACTCATTTATACATACTGCCCCATAATAAATATACATTTACCATTATAATTTATGTTTTCAAAATTTACAATTAATAATTAAAAAAGCAGTCAATTAGACTGCTTTTTTACATACAAAAAATATTATCTAGTATAGTTGAAGAAGCCTCTTCCGCTCTTTCTTCCAAGGTATCCAGCTCTAACATATTTCTTTAGCAGTGGGTTAGGTCTGTACTTTGGATCTCCAGTTTCCTTATATAGAACTTCCATTATGGCAAGTACAATATCGTTACCTATGAAGTCTGAAAGTGCAAGTGGTCCCATTGGGTGGTTTGCACCAAGCATCATAGCCTTATCAATATCTTCTGCACTGGCAGTTCCTTCAGCAAGTACTGTGATACCTTCGTTAATCATTGGTATAAGTATTCTGTTAACAACAAAGCCTGGAGCTTCTGCTACTTCTACAGGGTCCTTGCCTATAGCTACAGATAATTCCTTTACCTTATCAAAGGTTTCCTGTGAAGTTGCTATACCTCTTATAATTTCAACAAGCTTCATAACAGGAGCTGGGTTAAAGAAATGCATTCCTATAACCTTGTCAGGTCTGTTAGTTGCTGTAGCAACTTCAGTTATTGATAATGAAGAGGTATTTGAAGCCAGTATAGTTTCAGGCTTACAGATCTTATCTAACTCTGCAAATATAGATTTCTTTATTTCCATGTTTTCAACAGCAGCTTCAACTACTAAGTCACAGTCTGCAGCCAAATTCATATCAGTAGTTCCACTTATTCTTGAAAGTATATCCTCTTTAGCTTCCTCTGTAATCTTACCCTTTTCTACCAATTTTGAAAGACTCTTATTTATACCCTTTAGTCCTTTATCAACGAACTCGTCCTTTATGTCTCTGATTACAACCTCATAACCCTTAGCAGCAAATGCTTGAGCAATACCTGCTCCCATTGTTCCGGCACCAAGCACAAAAATCTTTTCCATCCTAAACTTCCTCCTTCTAAAAATATAATTAGCAGAAATTCAGCTATAAAGCTGAATTTCCACCTTAATTATTCATTATTAATTATTTTTCACCCTTGAGCTGTGCAATCATTTCTGGAACAACCTTGTACAGGTCTCCCGCAATAGCAAGGTCAGCTATCTTCATGATTGGAGCATTTTCATCCTTATTTATAGCAATTATATAGTCGGAATCCTGCATACCTGCTAAGTGTTGGATTGCTCCGGAAATACCGCAGGCGATATAAACCTTTGGCTTAACAGTTTGTCCAGTTTGACCAACCTGTGCATGCTTTCCTATCCATTCTTTATCAACAGCTGCTCTGGAACCACCCACAGTTCCACCAAGCACATCTGCCAATTCCTGCAGCAGCTTAAAGCCTTCAGCGTTACCTACACCTCTACCGCCGGATACTATAAATTCTGCTTCTCCTATATCTACAAGGTTCTTAGCAGTCTTAACAACTTCTACAACCTTTGTTCTGATATCTTCTTCTCTTAATTCTACTGCTACCTTTTCTATAGCTGCAGTTCTGGCTTCATCCTTTTCAAGCTTTGAGAATACTCCCGGTCTTACTGTAGCCATCTGTGGTCTGTGGTCTGGACAAACTATGGTTGCCATTAAGTTTCCCCCAAAGGCAGGTCTTGTAGCCATCAGGTTCTTAGTCTCTTCATCTATATCTACAGAAGTACAGTCAGCAGTTAAACCTGTAGTTAGTCTTGCTGCTACTCTTGGACCTAAGTCTCTTCCGATGTAGGTAGCACCGATGAAAATTATTTCAGGCTTTCTTTCCCTTGCAAGGTCACATATAACCTTTGTGTAAGCATCTGTAGTGTAATTAGCTAACAATTCATGATCTGCAACTAAAACTTCGTCTGCTCCAAAAGCTGCTAATTCCTTAGCCAAACCTTCTATATTATTTCCAAGAAGTAAGGCTGTAAGCTTTACTCCTAACTTATCTGCAATTTTTTTTCCTTCTCCCAAAAGCTCAAGAGAAACCTTCTGAAGCTTGCCTTCTCTTTGCTCTGCAAATACCCAAACGCCTTTGTAATCTGCTAAATTCATTTCACAATCCTCCTATTAATACACTAGATGTAGTGTTTTTCTTTAAGTTTTCCGATAACATATTGTACTGCTTCGTCTACAGGCTTCTTGATAAGCTCTCCGCTGCCCTTAACTTCTTTAGCCCAGGACTTCTTAACCTTAGTTGGTGAGCCTGCAAGACCAATCCTGGTCTTATCTACATCTATATCATTAACACTCCAAATTTTTATTTCTTTATTAGCGGATGCAAATATATCTCTTGCATTCATATATCTTGGATTGTTTAATTCTTTAATAGCTGTTAAAAGTACCGGTGTTTTAACTTCAATTATTTCATAACCATCTTCTAAGGCTCTGTTTACAGTTAATACATCACCATTGATTTTAACTTCCTGTACATAGGTAACCTGAGGAATATTTAAATGCTCAGCAATTTCCGGACCAACCTGTGCAGTATCTCCGTCTATTGCTTGTCTTCCTGCGAAGATTATATCGTAGTCTAACTTTCTCAGTGCTCCTGCCAAGGCTTCTGAGGTAGCTAAAGTATCTGATCCTCCAAAGGCTCTGTCAGTTATTAATATTGCTTCATCTGCACCCATAGACAGTGCTTCTCTTAGAGCATTTTGTGCCTGTGGTGGTCCCATGCTTATTACAGTTACTTTAGCACCGTAGTTGTCTTTTAATACTAGGGCTTCTTCCAAGGCATGCTTGTCTTCGGGATTTATAATTGAAGGTACTCCTTCTCTGATAAGGGTTCCAGTCTTAGGATCTATCTTAACTGCTGTAGTATCTGGTACTTGCTTTAAACATACAACTATATTCATCTAACTCTTCCTCCTATGAATCTTATTTAAAAATGTTACCTGCTATAACCATCTTCTGAACCTGTGATGTTCCTTCATAGATTTCAGTGATCTTAGCATCTCTCATCATTCTTTCTACCGGATATTCCTTAGTGTAACCATATCCACCAAAGGCCTGAACCGCTTTAGTTGTAACTTCCATTGCTACTTCTGATGCAAATAGCTTAGCTCTTGCAGCGTCCACGGAGTATGGAAGTCCGTTGTCCTTTAACCATGCAGCCTTGTAAACAAGCATCCTAGCCGCTTCTATCTTAACTTCCAACTCTGCCATCATCCACTGTAAGCCCTGGAAGGCTGCTAATGGCTTACCGAATTGCTTTCTTTCCTTCATGTAGTTTACTGCTTCTTCAAAAGCACCTTCTGCTATACCTAAAGCCTGAGCTGCTATACCAATTCTTCCTCCGTCAAGAGTTTTCATTGCTATGGCAAAGCCCTTACCTTCTTGTCCAATCAAGTTTTCCTTTGGCACTATGCAGTTTTCCATGATCAATTCTGTTGTAGAGGAAGCTCTGATACCAAGCTTGTTTTCTTTCTTTCCGATGGAGAAGCCTGGGAAGCTCTTCTCAACTATGAAGGCTGATATGCCTTTTGTTCCCTTACTTCTGTCAGTCATGGCGAATATTATGAAAGTATCAGCAACACCCCCGTTTGTTATAAACACCTTGCTGCCATTTAATATATAGTGATCTCCATCTAATACTGCAACAGTCTGTTGTCCGGCTGCATCTGTTCCTGCATTAGGTTCAGTTAAGCCGAAGGCACCCAATTTTCTTCCGCTGGCAAGGTCAGGTAAATATTTAGCTTTTTGAGCCGGAGTTCCAAAAGCATCTATAACTGATGCACAAAGAGAAACGTGAGCTGAAAGTATAACTCCTGTAGTTGCACATACCTTGGATAATTCTTCAACAGCTAGTATATAGGAAAGGCTGTCTCCACCTGCTCCTTCAAATTCTGTTTTAAAAGGTATTCCAAAGAAGCCGAGCTTGGCCATTTTCTTTACATTTTCCATGGGGAATTCTTCTGTTTCATCAATTTCAGCGGCTATTGGCTTAACTTCATTTACGGCAAATTCTCTTACCATTTGTCTAACTAACTCTTGTTCTTTTGATAATGTAAAATTCATTTAACATTGACCTCCTTAATTATCAATTACTTTTTCTATTTGTTTTGAAAGCTTTTTTCTCTTTTCTCAACGAAGGCAGTCATTCCTTCCTTTTGGTCAGCTGTAGAGAAACACTCACCAAAGGCTTCAGCTTCGTACATAAGAGCAGTATCCATATCACATTGCATTCCTCTGTTTATTGCAGCCTTTGAAAGTTTTACTGCTATAGGAGCATTGGCAGCAATGGTCTGAGCCATAGCCCTTGCTTCTTCCATTAGCTTTTCACCTTCAACAACTCTGTTTACAAGTCCTATTCTTAAAGCTTCATCTGCCTTAATTATCTTACCGGTATATATTAATTCCTTAGCCATTCCTGTTCCAACAAGTCTAGCTAATCTTTGTGTACCACCAAATCCGGGAGTTATTCCAAGGCCAACTTCTGGTTGTCCAAACTTTGCCTTGTCTGAAGCTAATCTTATGTCACATGCCATTGCCAGTTCACAGCCGCCACCTAGTGCAAAACCACCGATTGCAGCTATAACAGGCTTTTCAAGGTTTTCTAATCTTCTGAACACCTTATTACCTAAAATGGAGAACTTTCTTCCTTCTATAGTATTTAGGTCCTTCATTTCAGTTATATCTGCTCCGGCAACAAAGGCCTTTTCACCAGCTCCGGTCAATATTACAGCGTATATCTCCTCATCATTTTCCAGTTCTGTCACTACATAATCTAACTCTTTTAGCGTTTCTGAATTTAATGCGTTTAAGGCCTTAGGTCTGTTTATTGTCACAACGGCAACTTTTCCTTCTTTTTCAATAATAACATTATTCAGTTCCATAAGAATAATCCCCCTTAGTTTTATTGTTGGAATTGTTAATATTATAACAATCTAAAATAAAAATAATTGAAGCAAAATCCGCTTCAATTATGATTATATACATATATTAGATAATTTACAATAGTTTATGTAGAATTATACACGTCTTTATTAATTTTCTTTAATTGCAAAAGTAAATTCCACCTCTCTAGGTGGTAAGAGTGGATTTTAATTCTACAAATATGAAAGAGTATAGAGAGTGGAATTTAGTAATACAAAATATTATTATATTGATATATGCGTCATTACAGTAATCCTTGCTTGGTAAGGAAGGAGTTTTTCATTATGGCTAAATTCAAACACTTTACGTTAGAGGAAAGAGTCTCTATTGAAATAATGCTTAAAGCCTCCCTTTCTTTCAAAGCAATAGCCCGAGAGCTTGATCGAGATTGTACAACCATTTCCAAAGAGGTTAAAAATCATATCATGTACAAGCGAACAGGTTCTTACGGTAGACCTTTTAACAACTGTATTCATCGTTTAACTTGCAACCATACATATCTATGTGAGAAATCACATTGTAGAATTCGACGCTGTCGCTTTTGTTCAGATTGTTCAAAATTCTGTTCTGATTACAAAGCATATACTTGTCACTTACTCTCTAAGCCACCTTATGTGTGCAATGGATGTGCTAGCCTTACAAAATGTACTCTGGAGAAAGCAATCTATAATGCTTCCTATGCCCATGATGAATATGTACTTCGTCGTTCTGAGTCACGAAGCGGCATAACTATTTCTGAGGACGAGATTAAACGTCTTGATAAAATCATAACCCCACTCATTCAAAGAGGTCAATCTATACACCATATCTGCGTTAATAACAGAGACCTTATCATGCATAGTGAAAAATCAATCTACAACTATATTGATTACAATCTTTTCTCCACAAAAAATATTGACCTTCCAAGAAAAGTTGTTTATCGTCCAAGAAAAAAGCTTAAAAATCATTTTAAAGTGGATAAGTCCTACAGAATTGGACGCACATATCAGGATTTTCTTGAATTCATGAAGGAAAATCCTGATACTCCAGTAGTTGAAATGGATTCTGTTGAAGGTACTAAAGGTGGTAAGGTGTTGCTCACTATCCATTTCGTTGATTCTCAGTTTATGCTTGCTTTTATTAGGGATGCAAACACTTCACGTTCCGTCATAGATATTTTCGAAAATCTTTATTTGGAACTGGGGCCTGACACTTTTCTAAAACTATTTCCTGTCATTCTAACTGACAACGGCAGTGAGTTTACAAATCCAAAGGCTATCGAGTTTGATAGGCAGGGAAACCGCATAACACGCATCTTCTACTGCGACCCTTCAGCGCCATATCAGAAAGGTGCTGCAGAAAACAACCATGAATTGATCCGGAGAATTGTTCCTAAAGGCCAGAGCTTCAACTCATTTCAACAGAAGGATATCTCATTGATGATGAGTCACATTAATTCTTATTCAAGAAAAAAGCTGAATGACCAGTCTCCATACTCGGTATTCAGCTTCCTTTACGGCGCTAAAACGCTCGCAAAGTTGGATTCAGAACTCATCAAACCAAATGAGATTATCATGAATCCGAGTTTATTAAAATATTAACCTACTCAAGCAGGGATTACCGCTGGCGCTTAAGTTAAAACTTTTTCAATGGGTGGAATTTACCTTTGCAAAAAAAACGGAAAATATTCACCCTTTGTTTGCTATACCCAAAATCAGCTGAAATCTGCTTGAGCTACTTAAATTATACCTCATTTTTGTCTAAAATAAGCAAAAAATTACTCTTATAACCAAAAATCTTATCTAGTATCGATTTTACGGTGGAAGTTAATTCTACAAAGTGGAAGTTAACTTTTCAATTCACCCTTTATTAATTTTTTTAAAATTTGCGTTAATAGTTTAACATGCCGACAATTTTTATTCTGATTCTTTCTCGTTCAATAAGTAGGTTAAGGTCAACAAGCTTTCACTTAAATGAACATTCTCCACTATTACATTTTCTGGAGTATTAAGATCAACCGGTGCAAAGTTCCATATTCCCTTTACTCCATTGGCTACAAGCATATCACATACTTTTTGTGCATTTATTCTTGGAACACAAATTATTCCTATGTCTATGGGATTACTTTTCAGAAAGTCCTGCATACTATCGATATCATGTATTTCTACATCTCTAATTCTCAAGCCGATAAGCTTCGGATTAGCATCAAAGATTGCCTGGAGTTTAAAACCTAAGGTTGAAAACCTGGTATAGTTTGCAATGGCCTGACCTATGTTTCCTGCACCTATGATTACAGTCTTATACTCTTTAGTTAGTCCTAGGATCCCGCTTATTTGATTATATAGTTCCTTAACGTTATAACCATAGCCTTGCTGACCAAAATCTCCAAAACAGTTCAAGTCCTGTCTGATTTGCGATGCAGTAAAACCTATCTTTTCACTTAAGTCCTTGGATGAAATTCTATCAACGTCATTATTTAACATTTCACGAAGATATCTGTGATACTTT
This sequence comes from Clostridium thermarum, assembly GCF_006351925.1. NCBI lineage: Bacteria > Bacillati > Bacillota > Clostridia > Eubacteriales > Clostridiaceae > Clostridium > Clostridium thermarum. The sequence goes on from NZ_CP040924.1 coordinate 3,009,778, forward strand.
GGCAGTCTCTTTATCACCGCCATTGAAATATTCTTTTTTCTTTCCATAACACACCTCTTTACATATAGGATAGAATAGAATAGTATATTTAACTTTGTTATAATTTTCATTATTGGAAATATACTTATAGAACAATGCAATAATTTTTCCTACCAAATTATTATCATACAAAAACACCTATAAAGTCAAGGCTAGACGCAAAGTTTACATACTATTCATTATGACCTTTTGTATCGAATAATTACATTATTCATTAGTAAATAATTATAAAGTTGTTAAACTCACTTATTAATATTATAATTATAAAGGGTTTTATACCCTGTAATCGTATGTGAAAAAATATCCTAAAGGAATGATAGATAAATGATAGTAATGAGTTGTAAAAATATACACAAGAGTTACGGTGTAGACGTAATACTGGAGGACATAACCTTTAACATAAACGAAGGTGATAAGGTTGGTCTTATAGGAGCTAACGGAGCCGGTAAGTCCACCTTATTCAAAATATTGACAGGGCAGCTGTCACAGGACAGCGGAGAGGTCTATATAGACAAGGGAAAGACCATTGGCTACTTGTCTCAGCATCTCTCTTTGGACAGTACCAGTACAATTTATGAAGAAGCTCTAAAGGTTTTTCAAGATTTGATTAATTTAGAGAAAAAGATGGCTGACTTAGAAGAAAAGTTAAATGAACCTTATGATGCTTCCAAAGAAGATTATCACAATAGAATAATAAGGGAATACACCACCACTTGCGAACTTTTAGAAAAAAGAGGCGGCTATACTTATAAGGGCGAGGTTCACCGTGTACTTACAGGTTTAGGCTTTACCGAGGAAGACTTTTCAAAGAACATAAATATTCTAAGCGGAGGCCAAAAGACAAGGGCTGCTCTTTGCAAGCTACTGCTTACAAAACCAGATATAATTTTGCTGGATGAACCTACGAACCATTTGGATTTAAACGCCATAGAGTGGTTGGAAGATTATCTTAAAGCCTACAAAGGAACCATAGTGGTCATATCCCATGACAGATTCTTTTTGGACTCTGTAACCAATGCAACTTTTGAACTGCTCCGCGGCAAGATGAAATGCTATAATGCCAGCTATACAAAGTTTATTGAGCTGCGTAAGAAGGATTACGAGGTCCAGTTAAAGGCTTATAAGCTCCAGCAGGCTGAAATAAAAAGACAAGAAGAAATTATCGAGCGTTATCGGTCTTATAACCGTGAAAAGAGTATAAAGGCTGCAGAAAGCCGTGAAAAACAATTGGCAAGAATGGAGCGAATTGATGCTACTGTTACCGATGAAAGAGGTGCAAAGATTTCCTTTGAAGCCATGATAAAGAGCGGCAATGATGTTTTACATGCGGAAAGGCTGTCTAAAAGCTATGGGGATAAAACCTTGTTTACCAATGTGGCTTTTGATATAAAGCGTGGAGACAAAACTGCTTTAATCGGTGAAAACGGAAGGGGAAAAACTACTTTATTTAAAATAATTTTAGATAAGGTTAAACCCGATACCGGTTTTGTCTATACCGGCAAAAATGTTCAACCTGGCTACTATGATCAGGAGCAATCTGACCTTCATGAAGATAAGACTGTAATAGATGAAGTTTGGGATGAGTTCCCCAATATGACCACCACAGAGCTCAGAAATGCTCTGGCAGCCTTCTTATTTACCGGAGATGATGTGTTCAAGATTATTTCTACCCTAAGCGGCGGTGAAAAATGCAGAATAAATCTGTTAAAGCTTATGCTTTCCAAGAACAATCTGCTGCTGTTGGATGAGCCCACTAATCACTTAGACATCATGTCCCGTGAAGCCCTGGAGGACGCCCTCATAGATTATGATGGTACCTTGATAGTAATATCCCATGACAGATATTTTCTGAATAAAGTTATAAACAAAATATATGAGCTTAATATAGACGGAATCAAGGAATACCTGGGCAACTATAACTACTATGTAGAAAAGAAAAAAAACACCCGCCATTTTGAAGAACTTGAGCAGTTGGAAGGCGGTATGACAAAGACCAAGCTTCAGGAAGAAAGAAGGAAAAAGAAGGACTTGGAGAAGGCTCAAAAAGAACAGGCCCAAAGGGTTAAAAATCTTGAAGCCTTCATAGCTAAAAAGGAAGAGAACCTAAGAGAGCTCAATGATAAGCTGTGCCTTGAAGAAGTTTACTCAAATCCTGAGAAGAGTCAGCAAGTTCATAAACAGATCAGTGAACTGGAAAGTGAAATTGAAAAACTGTATGAGGAATGGGAAGAGCTTGTTTAGTTGTTCTCTCTCTCCATATATATAATGCGGTGGCTGCTAACAGCCCCGCATTTTTTATCTTTAGCTTTCTCTTAAAGTAAGCTCTAATTCCTTATACTTTCCGTTTCTATATACCTCTATCTTAACCACATCTCCGGCATTAAGCTTAGACTTTAAGGCATTTATTTCTGCTATAGTCTTTACCTTTTGTCCGTTAAACTTTGTAATGACATCACCGGGACGAAGACCAGCCATTTCTGCTGGACTAAATTCCTGAACACTCTGAATATAGGCCCCTTCAACTAAGTTATTTGCTTTAGCTGTAGCAGCATCTATATCTCTTCCGGATATACCTATCATCAAAATCGGCTTTGATAAGTCCGGAATTTGCTCCTTAACTAGATCAATTGGAATTGCAAAGCCCATTCCGTCTACACTATTTGTACCTGTTGTATCAATCTTAGCTGTATTTATTCCAATTACCTGTCCTCTTGAATTTAAAAGCGGTCCACCACTGTTACCATTGTTTATAGCTGCGTCAGTCTGGATATAAGGTACATTTGAGTCTCCAAGGTTTCTGTTAACGGCACTTATTATACCGCTGGTTACTGATCCCAAGAATTCCTTTCCAAGAGGATTTCCTATAGCAACAACAGTCTCACCAACTTGTAGGCTGGAGGAATTACCAAGTTCAACTACACCGGGCACTTTGATATCTTCTGCAATCTTAACTACGGCAATATCCTGAGAAGCATTGTAATTTACTACCTTTGCGTTTACTTCCTTACCGTTGTTTAGTATAACCTTAACGTCTTGAGCACCGGATATTACATGGTAGTTTGTTAGTACATAGCCCTCTTCATTTATAATCATTCCAGACCCGATACCCTCTGAAATCCTTTCATTTCCGAACCAATCTATTCCGGCCACACTCTTAACTGATACACCAACAACCGCCGGTCCAACCTTTTTAACTATTTCAGTTATAGTTAAGGCCCCTTCTTCCGGTGCTGTTGTAGTTGGATGAAGGTCATAAGGTACTGAATTTACAGCACTGTTTTCAGCAACACTCTTATACAGTGGAGTCTGCTCGAATAATGTAGTATTGGGTAAAATATAGAAGGCCGCTCCAAGTGAAGCACCGGCTCCAATGGTTGCACATATTACACCTGTCAAAATATAAGACATGGCCCTTCTAAAGCCGCCTCTTTTCTTCTTTGGTCTCTGTTGTACATAAGCACTATAGCTTACATCTACCGGTGTTGTATAGTTCATGTTCTGGGTGTTGCTATTTGCAGCGTTAAAGGTATAGCCATTTCCCCCTTGGTTATATTGTCCGTAGCGGTTGTATCCATTGCTTGCATTTAAATTACCTTCATTTTGATTATAGCTTTCATTATTGTTTTGGTTATAATTCTGGTTATAGTTTTCATTATTATACGAATTATTATTTTCATTGTTGTTTCTGTTGAATTCCATACTATTACCTCCTCTATATTGCTTGTTCCACCATTTATTTTATGTACTTATAATAAACTGTCTTTGTGACAGTTTGGTGTCAAAATCATGACATTTTCATGTCAAAATTAAAATTTTAACCCATAGTATACAAAAAAAAGTGGATTACTCCACTTTTTAAAATATCGGCCTTTACAGCACTGTCACTTCAGCTTTTTCTGCTTTTTTATTACCTATCTTTTGCCGCCTTTTTTCTAGTTCTGCTTCTATTTCATTTAATTCTATTTCTTTTTGGGCCATGAGAACCAGGATATGATAACAGAGATCACATATTTCTGTGACTGTTTCCACTTTATCCTTATTTTTTGCTGCCACAATTACCTCTGTGGATTCCTCCCCTATTTTCTTTAATATTTTATCTAAACCACTCTTGAAGAGGTAGTTTGTATAAGAGCCTTCCATGGGGCAGGCTTTTCTTTCTTGAATCACCTGATATAGAGCTTGTATTACATTCTCAGTCATGATATTCTCCTTTCAAATATATTTGTGATAAGACTTCAATTTTGCATCATGCGGCTTTGTTTTAAGAAACAGTTGATTGACAAGCTTCCTGTAATTTTGCCATCAACTGTTCTTTAAAACAAAGCATTATATTGTCATTTTGTCTAACCCACGTAGGCTGCCATTGTCGTCCTAACATCAGTCATAATTTTATTAGCTCACTGATTGAATCTTCTATAAAAGCAACTGAAACTGCCGGTATGACAAGCCGGGCCTATTTGGTCTACCAATATCAATAATGTATCCTGGTCACAATCTATAAAAATATCTTTTACATATTGAAAGTGCCCTGAGCTTTCACCTTTATTCCAAAGCTTTTGTCTTGACCGGCTCCAGAACCATGTCTTCCCCGTTCTCAATGTGAGCCTTATTGATTCTTCATTCATATAGGCAAGCATTAACACTTCTTTTGATTGGTAATGCTGTACAATGGCCGGTATAAGTCCCTCGGCGTTATACTTTAGATTTTTTATCTCAGTCATATGCTATCTCCTTACCGGTATGTTTTTTTTATGCAAGTACTCTTTTACCTCTTTCACTGTCAATTCTCTAAAATGAAACAAGGAGGCCGCCAGTGCAGCATCCGCCTTAGTTTCTTGAAATACTTGGGAAAAGTGATCAAGGCTGCCGCACCCTCCGGAGGCTATCACCGGAATATTCACGGTTTCTGTAACAGCCTTAGTCATGGCAATATCAAAGCCATACTTTGTTCCATCTGCATCCATGCTGGTCAGAAGTATTTCACCGGCCCCCAGCCTTTGCACTTCTCTTACCCATTCCAGTAGATCCAAGCCGGTGTCAATTCTGCCGCCATTGATTACAACGTTCCAGCCCCTGCAGTCTTGGCGCATTCTACCATCCACCGCCACTACCACGCATTGGCTTCCGAACTTATCTGCTGCTCTGCTGATTAGATATTTGTCTCTTACAGCTGCAGAGTTTATGGAAATTTTATCCGCCCCAGCCCGAAGGATTTCTTTGAAGTCTTCCACATCCCGGATGCCGCCGCCAACGGTAAGAGGTATAAAGACCTTTTCCGCAGTCCTCCTGACGACCTCCAGTATGGTGCCTCTCCCCTCATGGGTGGCTGTAATATCAAGAAAAACCAGTTCATCTGCCCCCTGTTCATTGTAGTACTCAGCGATTTCCACCGGATCTCCTACATCCCTCAAATTTACAAAGTTAATTCCTTTAACCACTCGGCCCATATTTACATCTAAACATGGAATAATTCTCTTAGTAAGCATCTAAACTCCCTACTTTCCATTAAATTTTCAGTGCCTCAGCCAAGGAAAGAGTGCCGTCATATATGGCTTTTCCGGTTATAGCTCCATAGATCTCCATAGCCTTCAAAGCTTTGATGTCTTCTATGTCCTTAATTCCACCGGAGGCAGTAATTTTACAGCTTACCTTTTCTTTTAATGCCGCCAGCTGCTGAAGATTAGGTCCCTCCAAGGTTCCGTCCCTGCTTATATCAGTGAAAATTATATTGTCTACACCGATGTCCTCCATTTTAAGAGCAAAATCTATATAGTGGACATCACTGGTGTTCAGCCAGCCCTCTATGGTGACTCTTCCATCTTTTGCATCTATTCCCACAGCTATGTGCTTTCCAAATTCTTTAACCGCTTCCACCACCATTTTGGGATTTTTCAGCGCCGCACTGCCTAAGATTACCCTGCTTATGCCCCGGTTTATAAGCTTGTCTATTGTCTTTAAATCCCTAATGCCTCCGCCAAGTTCTACAGGTACATTTATTACCGATACAAGCTTCACAATAACTTCTTCATTGAAGGGATAGCCCATCAGGGCACCGTCCAAATCCACCATGTGAATGTATTCTGCACCGGTTTCCTGAAAACTTTCTGCCACCTTCAAGGGGTCTTCTCCCACTACGGTAGTTTTGGAAAAATCCCCTTGGTAGAGCCTCACACATCTTCCTTGTCTAATATCTATAGCCGGAATTATAATCATTTAACCAACTCCCCGAAGTTTCTTAAGATCTTCATTCCTATACTTCCGCTCTTTTCCGGATGAAATTGAGCTCCAAATACATTTCCCCGGCTTACTATTGCCGGCACTTTAATTCCATAAATAGAAAAGGCATTTAAGTTCTGAAGATTCTCCAGCTCTACATAATAGGAATGAACGAAATATACAAAATTGCCCTCTTCAACTTCCTTCAGAAGAGGACACTGCTTGGCCAGATATAAATCATTCCACCCCATATGGGGAACTTTTAAGCTTTCATCCAGTTTTAGAACCTTTCCCTTAATCAGGCTTAGGCCTCTACATTCACTAACCTCATAACTTATATCGAAAAGCAGCTGCATCCCCAGGCATATTCCAAGAATTGGCCTGTTTTCTCTTGCAAATTCCTTGATCAGTAGGTCTAGTCCGTTGCTAATTATATTTTTCATGGCATCAGGGAAGGCCCCAACCCCCGGCAGTATCAGGCCTTTTGCTCGTGAAAGTTCTTCCCTGTCACTGCTTATGAAAGCCTCATAGTCTAAAGCTTCAAAAGCCTTTTGCACGCTCCTTAGATTTCCCATGCCATAATCTACAATACCTATCAAAACCATTCCTCCTCTACAGCATCCCTTTTGTAGACATTACACCCTTAATATTTTCATCAATAGTTACTGCCTTCCTCAAAGCTCTTCCAAAGGCCTTGAAAATAGCTTCTATTTTATGATGACTATTTTTGCCATACATTATCTTAATATGGAGGGTTATTCCTGCATTGTATGCTAAGGCCCTGAAAAATTCCTCTACCATATCAGTATCTAACTCCCCCACTCTATCAACAGTGAACTCTGCATCAAAGACCAGATAAGGACGACCGCTTATGTCCAAGGCCACGAAGGCCAAAGCCTCATCCATAGGTGTGTAAGCCGTTCCATATCTTTTGATTCCGGCCTTATCTCCCAGGGCTGCTTTTATACAGCTGCCTAAGATTATACCTGTGTCTTCAACGGTGTGATGGCAGTCCACCTGTAAGTCACCCACAGCTTTTAAGTCTAGATTCATTCTTCCATGGACAGCCATCAGATGGAGCATATGATCAAAAAAGCCAATGCCGCTGTCTATATTACAGGTTCCGTCACCGTCTAAATTTATGGTCACCTTTATATCTGTTTCCTTTGTCTGTCTGGATTGGGTTTCAATTCTACTCATAATATTTCCTCCAGTGCAGCTAGCAGAGCATCATTTTCTTCTCTTGAACCGGCATTTATCCTTAAGTTTTTGCCAAAAAAGCGTATTCCTATAGCCTTCTCCTTAAGGCTCTCATATATTTTCTTTGCCTCTGAGGATTTTATATATACAAAGTTTGATTTTGTGGGATATATCTGAAACTTCTCACGGCCTACTCTCTTCTGTAATTCTACTAACCTTTCATACAGATAATCTCTTTCAGATATAATCTTCTCCACATTACTTTTAATAAGCTCCGGATGCCTCAGTATAACTGCAGCAGCTGCCTGGGACAAGGCATTCACATTAAAAGGTGTCTTGACCTTTTTGAAGTTTTCAATGATTTTTTCACCAGCAATAATAAACCCTACTCTTGCCGCCGCCAAGGACATAGCTTTTGAACAAGTTCTCATCACTGCTAGATTTTCGAACTCAGTTATGCAGTCTATTACAGTCTCTCCGCAGAATTCAAAATATGCTTCATCCACTACTACTAAAGCATCAACCTTATCTACTATATAAAGAATTTCTTCCCGCGAAATAGTTCTACCCGTAGGGTTGTTGGGAGCAGAGAATATTATCAGCTTTACATCTTCGTCCTTAGCCAGCCTAACAAAGTCCTCTATCTTAAATTCCAGTTCCTCTCCCAAGTCATACTCTAGTACATAAGCCCCCATTAAGGAGGCAAAAAACTTGTACATTGAGAAATCAGGCTTTAAGGTAAGTACTGCATCTCCACAATCCAAAAATCCATTGATCAGTATTTGTATGATCTCATCAGAGCCATTGCCCGCCAAAATATATTTAGGATCTATGCCGCAATACCGACCATAGAGCATACATAATTCTGTAGAATCCGTATCGGGGTACCTGTTAAACATTACATTATTAAGTGCTTTCCACAGGTCTGTCTTAAGCTCTTCCGGAAAAGCTAAAAAGCTTTCATTTGCATCTAACCTTACACTATAGTTGGTTTTATCTACCACATAGGGTTTGATCTTGATCAACTTTTCACTTATATTAAGCTTCCCCATCACTTTAGCCTCACTTTGATAGAATTGGCATGGGCAGTCAGGCCCTCTACTTCTGCCAGCTTAATTGCTTCATTGCACACTTTCTTCAATGCTTCCTGGGTGTAATATAGGAAGCTGGATTTTTTTATAAAACTATCTACTGAAAGAGGTGAGAAAAATCTTGCGGTACCACTGGTTGGCAGCACATGATTAGGACCTGCTATATAGTCTCCCAGAGGTTCCGGCGCATACTGTCCTAAAAATATTGATCCTGCATTTTCAATTTGACCTAGATACTTCATTGGCTCTTGTACCATAAGTTCCAGGTGTTCCGGTGCCAATTCGTTAGCTATTTCAATGGATGCCTTTAAGCTGTCAGTAACTATGATAGCACCATAGTCTTCAATGGAACTTTCAATGATTTCTCTCCTGCTCATAGTTTTTATCTGTCTATTTAATTCATCCCTAACCTTGTAGGCCAAGTCTAGGGAATCAGTAACCAGTATTGCTGAAGACAGTACATCGTGTTCAGCTTGGGACATCAAGTCTGCAGCCACAAATTTAGGATTGGCATCCTTGTCTGCTACTATGAGAATTTCACTTGGGCCGGCAATCATATCAATATCTACATATCCATAGACACTTTTCTTTGCAGTGGCCACATAAATATTACCCGGCCCAACAATTTTGTCCACTCTTGGTATAGTTTCCGTACCATAAGCCAGAGCCCCTATAGCCTGAGCCCCACCAATTTTATAGATCTTATCCGCGCCGGCAATTTTTGCTGCAGCCAGAATGTTGGCATTGACCTTTCCGTCTCTTGAAGGGGGGGTTACCATGACAATATTTTGTACTCCTGCAACCTTAGCAGGTATTACATTCATCAATACAGAGGATGGATAAGCCGCTGTGCCTCCCGGTACATAGAGTCCTACAGTTTTAAGTGCCCTGACGTTTTGTCCTAAAAGCACTCCGTCTTCCTTAGCCGTAATCCAAGAGCCCTGTTTTTGCTTTTCATGATAGAACCATATATTTTCTTTAGCAGTGTTCAAAGCTGCCAGGAACTCCTTGTCCACTGTTTCCAAAGCTTCATTGATCTCTTTTTGGCTCACTAAAAAATCCTTAATACTTACCCCATCAAATTTAAGTGTGTAATCCGTCAGTGCTTTATCCCCAATTTTTTTTACATCTCTTAGAATTGATTCCACAACTCTGTATACTTCCTGCTGAATTTCTTCACTTCTGTTTTTCAAATTCTCTATACATTGCTTTTCTATATTTCCATCAGACTTTATAATTTCAATCATTGCTTATGCCCCCTTACAATTTATATCCCCAAATTCTATTGCTTTTGTCTTTCTACGTAATCCTGTATCCTATTTATCAGTGCTTCTATCTCCTCCTTTTTCATCTTTAGACTTGCTACATTGACTATAATCCTTGCGCTTATATCACATATTTCCTCCAACACTACCAATCCATTCTCCTTTAGGGTAGTACCGGTTTCCATAATATCTACTATGGCATCTGCCAAACCAAGGATAGGCGCAAGTTCTACTGAACCCTCAATCTTAATTATCTCTACATCCAGTCCCTTCTCAGCAAAATATTTGCGGGCCACTTCCGGATACTTTGTAGCAATTTTCTTTTGATTATAACCACTGTATAGGTTTATGCCCTTCTTAGACGCAACTATGAATTTACATTTACCTATTTTTAAATCTACTACTTCGTAATAGTTTTTCCCGGCCTCCATCAATGTGTCCTTACCTACAATTCCTATATCAGCCACCCCATGTTCAACATAGGTAATCACATCATTGGCCTTTGCCAAGAAAAAATCCAGGTTATTTTGTCCTTGATGAAATACAAGTCTTCTGCCCTTGTGCTTAAGCTCGCTGCAGTCAATACCTGCCCCCTCAAATATCTCAACAGCACCGGTTTCCAATCTTCCTTTAGTTAAAGCAATCTTTAAATTTTTCATGGCTGCCCCTCCACCAATGTGAATTTATCCCTTACCTTTCTTTCAAGGTTATAAATATACACTTCTTCAGTGCCTTCTATAAAAAGTACCTCTTTTATCTTTCTCTTTGCTGCATAATCAATGGTTTCTTCTTCTGCTGAGAAAAGGGAAAGCTCTGTCCTATATCCCTTGGACGTTATATATTCCAGAAGTAAATTGGCCCTAGCTAGGCCTTTTGTATCGCTGTGAATTATATAGTCCGGTGTTATTGACTTGCCTATTTTGCTGTTTTGCTTTCTTAGCACATCTAATATTCTGTCTACATTTATGGCAAAGCCAGTAGCTGGAACATCCAGGCCGAAATTGCTTACCAGGCCGTCATATCTGCCCCCATAGAGGACGTCATCTCCTGCGCCTTCAATATAAGCTCTGAATATAAGACCGGTATAATAATCAATGTTGTGGACCATACCTAAATCCAGAGAAACATACTCACTGATTCCCATACTTTCCAGCATATAATATATGGCTTCTATATTTTTTAAAGCCTTCTGGGCCACTGAGCTTCCTGTGAGCTCTTTTGCCCTTTCAAGCACACTGATGTCTCCAAATAGTGCCGGCAGACTGTTTATTACCTCTATATTTTCTTTTCCCAGCACAGTCTCCTTACTTTGTAAAAAGTCTTTCAATGTTGCATAATTTTTGCCTTCGATGAACTTTCTTATCTTTTCTTTCTCCTCTTGCTCCAGCTTTAATTCATCCATGATTCCCTTGAAAAATCCAATATGTCCAAGCTCTACCTTAAAGTTTTTCACCCTGACAGCCAGCAAGGCCTTTATGGCAGTTACTATCACCTCTAAGTCTGCTCTCAGTTCACTGCAGCCTATTATTTCTGTACCGGATTGAGTAAATTCATTTCTCTTTCCGTTTAAATCTTCATTGGTACGGAAAACATTTTGACAGTAACAAAGCTTTAAGGGATAAAAGCTGTCCTTCAATTTTGTACCTGCCAGCCTAGCTGCCGGAGTGGTTATATCAGGCCTTAATACCAGTATCCGCCCCTTATTGTCAAAGAGTTTATACATCTTTTCCTGATCAATCCAAACATTCTCACCATCAAACACATCATAAAACTCCAGGGTTGGAGTTATAATCTCTAAAAATCCTCTATCTATATATATTTTCTTTAATACTTCTTCAACATATCTCTTGTTTGCGCAATCCTTAAAAAGTAAATCTCTTGTACCATCTGGAATGTTCTTTTTCCACTTCCCCATATTCCCCCCCCACTTATACTTCAACACTTTACTATGTTAATATACTAAAATATTATCAATTCTATACTCACTTGTCAATGTAACCTCCTATTAAATTAATCATAATTCCAAAATAATACTATAAATTATTGAATTTTTTATGATATGATGTGATAATAAATATATGATGATATAATACATATATATACTAGAATCAAGGAGGAATTATATGTTCTGTACAAATTGTGGCAGTCAAGTGGCTGATAGTTCAATTTTTTGTACAAATTGTGGTGCAAAAATTCAAAACAAACAAGATCAATTAAGCACAAATACAGGTTCTGATTTTGGCCAGCCAAACACTCAGAACTATACTGGGCAACCTTATCAAAGTCAAACTTTTGGTGGACAGCCTGTTATGGCTCATAGCCGCATTGGAATGAACGCCCCTAAAAGTAAGACTCCGTTATTTATTGCTATGGGTGCTGCCGGTGTTGTTGGCTTAGTGATTATTATCTTTATATTTAGCAGGCTTTTAGGTGGAATTAACTCTTCTCCCGAAAAAGTTGTAAGAAATTTCTTTAAGGCCGTCTCCACTCAGGATGGTAAGTTGATGTTGAAAACAATATATTTTGAAAATGAGGAGGAACGTCAAGATTTCCAAGATGATATAGAAGATACTGAAGAGGAATTAGAGAATCTTGATGAAATGCTCAAGGATGAACTGGGTAAAAACTGGATCAATAAATTAGATATCGAGGCTGGCAAGACAAAAAATGTAAATGGCCAAACTGTTGTGACTGTTGAGGTTACTGCTAATGTTGACGATGAAGATGAAACTCTGAGTATAAAGGTTATCAAAGAAAACGGCAAGTATTATATAGACCCTGTCAGCTTAAATATGCTATATTGATAAGAAACAATCGGTAATTAACCTTACCGGTTGCTTTTTATTATACATTTTTTTCTGTTGTAGTATCATAAGCACATAAATTATAAGAGGAGTGATAACATGAATTTTAATAGAGATAGATTTTTGCATTACCTCAGGAATCTCATTGCCATTGGTAGTCCATCCGGCTATACCCACAAGGTAATGAAATACGTAGAAAGTGAACTCTCAAGCTTAGAAGTTCCCTACACAGTTACAAATAAAGGGGCCATAGTGGTGTCCTTTGAAGGAGAAAACAAGGATTATCAGAGAACCTTTTCCGCACATGTGGATACCTTAGGAGCAATGATAAAATCAATAAAATCCAACGGTGCCCTTTCTTTTGTGCCAATCGGAGGATTTTTAATGGCTTCTGTAGAGGGGGAAAATTGCGTCATAGAAACCCAAAGCGGTAAGACTTTCAGCGGCACAATCCAAAGTACAAAGCCCTCTGTCCATATCAGTGGCAGCGACGCTACTGATTTAAAAAGAGTTCCTGAGAATATGGAAATTATCTTAGACGAAAAGATATTCTCTAAGGCAGATGTGGAAAACTTAGGAATTAATGTTGGTGACTTCGTATGTATTGATACTAGGTTTACTGTCACAGAAAACGGCTTTATTAAGAGCAGATATTTAGACGACAAGGCTAGTGCTGCTGCTCTGCTGCACTGCATTGAGCATATAAAAACTAACAATTTAACTCTTCCCCACACCGTTAACTTTTTCATAAGTAACTATGAGGAGGTTGGCCACGGTGCTACCGCCGGCATTCCGGAGAACACCAGGGAGTTTATCGCCGTAGACATGGGTGCTCCCGGTTTAGACCAAAATTCCTCAGAGTATTCTGTATGTATTTGCGCTAAGGACTCCTCCGGCCCCTATGACTATGATTTACGTTCAAAACTTATAGATATCTGCATTAAGGAGGAAATCCCCTACAAAGTTGATATTTATCCCTTCTACGGTTCCGATGCCTCTGCAGCTCTTAGAGCGGGCTGGGATGTAAAGACCGCCCTCATAGGCCCCGGCGTTTTTGCTTCCCATGGCTATGAGAGAACTCATATGGAGTCACTGGAAGCCACCACAAGGCTTGTATTGAATTATTGCTGTAAATAGTTTTTAAAAATCCAGTATAATACTGGATTTTTTTCTTTGTACAGGTTGTTCCTTTGTTGGTATGCCTTGGTGGTGAATTTTCAGCATAAGGCTTTGTTTTAAAGAACAGTTGATGGTCTATAAGTAGACAAGCTATTCATGAAATATATCATAAATATCACTTAAATTAATATTTTTATGATTAAACTCCTCATTTTTAGTCAAGAATCTAGATATCGAATTTGCGTTTGGAAGCCCACTTGTTCCCATATTCTTATCTAGAGGTGATTAAATTGTCTATATTTATTAGAATCTTATTTGAATTAATTAAAATTATGGATCTCAAACAGCTGATTGAGCTAAAAGATAGTATATTTGAATTGAATACCCAATTGTCAGAAGAAGAATTCATATCATCAATTAGTAACCACAGTACCGGTGAAGGAAAGGTGTCTTGTCCTCATTGCGGCAGCCAGTACATAGTTAAATATGGTCTTAATGCTTTAAAAAATCAGCGATATAAGTGTAAGGATTGTGGAAAGCACTTTTGCAATAGAACCAACACCCCAATGAGTTACAGCAAAAAGCCCTTGGAGTACTGGTATCAATATTTCAAGTTGATGTGCAGTACCAATACAATAAGGCATTGTTCCTCCGAACTAAAGATAAATATAGCCACCGCCTTTCAGTGGAGACATAAAATCCTTAATTCATTAATGCCCATGCTTCCAAGCAAACTTAAAGGCATCGTTGAAATTGATGAAATTTTCTTCATCGAAAGCTTTAAAGGGAATCATTCAAAGAATTGGAAGTTTGAAATGAATCGACCTGCCATAAAGCGAAAACTCAGCTTAAGTCAGCGCATGGATATCAATAAGGTTTCAGTGCTTTGCTGTAGGGACAGGCAAGAAAGTATGTTTACAAAGGTAGCTGATACTTGTAAGACAAGATTTCCAAACATGCTTTCACTACTTAGTGATAAAGTTACTGCCAAGTCAACTCTTTGTACCAATAATAATATGTGCTACATACCTCTTGCTAAAAAGCTTGACTGCAAGCTTTATAAGATGAGAGATTGGAGAGAAGTTAAGGAAGGACAATACCATATACATAACGCCAGTAGTCTAGGCCGTTATATAAAGACCAATATTCACTTTAAGTTTAGAGGTGTTGCAACAAAATATCTAAACTTCTATTTGTCATGGCTTCAATGGCTGGAGGGGACAAAGAATAAAAAGATATATGTAAAACTTCTCGAAATTATATCTATATGCCTTTTTAGCAATCATAAGCTTAGGGTATATGAGTTTGTTAATCTTTGTCCACTACCACAATAGGTTGTACAGTTTGCACAAAAAAAGTTTTTAAGGAAAGTGGATTGGTTGTCCATCAACTTTTCCTTAAAACAAAGCGTCATACTATTTATTTTATATCCTTCACAGTAGCGTATCATCCTGTGATCTGCTTTTCTGCAGCCTGTACAATAACATCCGGATAACCTAAGTACTCCAAAAGCCTTATGGCATTTCTGGTGTTTGATACCCCTTTTCTTATTTTATAATCAAACTGCAAACCTTCTTCGCTGTCTACATTCTCTGTGAAATAGTAATTTTCAAAGTTCTCTGCTAAAAGTTCTGTAAGTTCCAAATCATGGGTAGCTACTATGGCAGTAGCATTATGTTTAATTATATATTTCAGTATTTCTGCGGAAGCACTTATTCTTTCCACGGGGTTTGTACCTCTGAAGATCTCATCTACTATGCATAATACCGGTGTTTCATCAGAGCAGCTGTTTATGATTCTCAGCACAGCCTCTGCTTCACCAAGATAGTAACTTTTACCTTGCAAGATACTATCGTTTGGGCTTATAGAGGTCATTATATTGTAAAAGCAGGCTTCATATTTATCAGCAGTGACCATATAGATGGTTTGGGCCATTAAAGCACTTAAGCCCAAGGCCCTAAGATAGGTTGATTTTCCTGACATATTTGAGCCGGTAATTATTACACCGCCTTCTTCAATATTTATATTATTTGTTACAGGATTCTCAAGAAGTGGATGTACTAAGCCCTCTGCCTTTAGTAATCTTCTTCCTTGAACAAACTTAGGTTCTGCAAAAGTATCAATTTCTACTCTATAGGAAGCTATGGAGATTAGGCTATCTAACTCACCTATTAGCCTGTACATTTTCTGCAATGCTTCTCTATTTTTTATTATGTCATCAATTACCCTATAATAGCTTCGCTCTTCTATAAGATAAATTATCTTGAAATAATCCATTAATACATCCAATCCTTCTGTAATACCAATATTAGTGCTTTTCTTTGCTATAGAAGCCACCTTGCTGAATATTTGCTTCAATTCTCCGGTATATGTACCTAATGTTTCATTTTCAAGCTTGCTTGCTGCTCCAGCAGCCCTTACTAAATCTGAAAGATACCTAATAGAGTTTATGCTTACATCATTTTTCACTCCGTGATTCATATGTATATATACATTTATCCCAAAGCATAAAATAAAGGATATTATTGCAGCATAGGGAGATATAAAATACAATAATATCGGTAATACCATGGGCATAACAGCAGCCAAGTTTGTAACTACTCTCATGTAAGTCTTGACATCCATCTCTCCCCATAATATAGCTAAAAGATCATTATCTTTTAGTCTACCTGCCTTGTGCAATATTACCTGTAGCTTCTCCCTAAGTTCCCTATCTTCTTGTAAAAGCTTAATAAGGCTATTTCTTTTCAATAATGGCGCTTCTTCATAAAGAGGATTTCTCAGTATGTCATACAACACCTGTTCACCAGCGGTAGTAAGGTTTCTGTCTAACATTATGTAGATATCGTTCATGTTTAAATCTTCCCAGGTTTGGTCATCTATATATTTCCCAGTGCAATTCTCTGATAATCTATCAAAATATCTCCTTGCAATATCCAGATTTCTCTTTTTATTATGAGGCTTTCCCCAATTTTCCATTATATACTGGAGCATTATTTCTCTATCTCTTTTGCCCTTAAAAAAGTAGCTAATAATTATAAATATTAGCACAATGATAAAACCAAAGTAGTACCTATTATCCGTATTTTTCCCTAAAGTATACGAAAAATAAGCAGCAACACCGGCCGCCGCTAGAAATAACTTCATGAGTAAATCGTAATTTTTTTCAATTTTCATCATAGTTTACCTACCTTTTTAACAATTCTATTCACTGCATTTACAATTGCATCAGGTCTATCTATATGAATATAACTTCCGCATCGTTCTACCAGTGTTTGTTCTGCTTTTGAGGATAGTCTCTCCAAGCTCTTTTGCTGTTCAATATATGCCTTATCTTTCTCATCATCAGCAAATTTATGGGCCGGAGTAAGTATCTCCACAAACTTATCCTTCAAAATGCCCTCCGTTTGTATGTTGTAATCATAACCACTTAGCTCTTTTAGTTCCTTATAATATGCAGCATAATATTTTGAGGTAACCTTTTGACTGTGGAATAGGTCTTTTTCAGTATCCGTAAGATTTTTTAAAAACTCCTCATTATCCTTTAATAAATTTATTTCATGAGCCAGTCTTATGCCTCCTGCATAGGAAAAAAATCTGGATATTCCTATTTTAGATATCTCCTTTAAAATCCCCTTTTGAAATTCTTCTGACTTTATATCTTCTTCCATTAAACTATCCACAAGTACAATACCCGCTACTTCCTGTGGATATTTTCTAGCAAATTCAGTGATTATTAAGCCTCCATACCCATGTCCAACTAAAATATATGGTGATGAGACACCAGCACGGGTTAAAGCTGTTCTTAAATCCTTAACAGCTCCAGGTATGTCCATTTCTTCCCCGGAGGAATCACTCCAACCGTAACCGTTTCTTTCGTAGCTGAATACCCTATAGTCTTTGGATAGTTCTTCCTTAACATTATTCCACTGCTGTATAGGTGTTCCTATGTCACTTTCAAAAACTATGGAATATTTTCCGGACCCGCTGGTATTTGCCATCAATCTATAACTACCGACAGA
Source organism: Clostridium thermarum (assembly GCF_006351925.1). Classification (NCBI taxonomy): domain Bacteria; kingdom Bacillati; phylum Bacillota; class Clostridia; order Eubacteriales; family Clostridiaceae; genus Clostridium; species Clostridium thermarum. The sequence continues at coordinate 3,027,534 of NZ_CP040924.1, forward strand.
ATACAATTTTCCCTTCATTTTAAAACGATTCTTGTCCAATTCTGTTGCTATAAATTGGTACAACACCCCACAAAAAAATAAGAATATTATAAAGAAAATTGAAGTTTCCAATATCTTTAGCCCAAAATGCTTTTTCTGTTCTGTATATCTATGAAAAATATTAGTTGAAAATACTAATTTCATCTTAAACCCTCCCATGAAAGCATAACAATCAAATATACTTTTACCCATCTAATATAATATCATAATTATATTCTTCTAAACACCGTAAAAATATAGAATTCTGCAGATAATAAACTATGATTATAAATTTAATAGAATTGAGGTGCTTTTATGAGAGTAAGACTAGGCTATGTTGCCATAGCTCTAAAGCTTCCCAAGGTTACTTCCTCAAGTAATGTAACCTATACGCTGTATCAGAAATTGGCTTCAGATGAAAAGAAGTTAGAAAAGATAAAGGCTGTGACCTTAACAAATTTGGATGACCTGTATAAAATCCTCCAATATAATGTGGAAAACAACATTCATTTTTATAGAATAACCTCCTCCTTGGTGCCTTTGGCCACTCATCCTGATGTTACTGACTGGGATTACAGAAGGATCTTCAAGAAAGATTTTGAAAGGCTGGGAGCCTTTATCCGAACTAATAATTTAAGAGTTGATACCCATCCCAATGAATTTAATGTTATAAACAGTGTTAAACCTGCTGTGGTAAAAAGCACTATCAGAAATCTCTGGTTTCATGTTCATCTCTTTGAGGATTTGGATTACCCTTTAGGCAAGATGGTGCTCCATGTAGGCAGCAGTGAAGGCGGTAAAGAAGTGGCCTTAAAAAGGTTTATAGAAAATTTTAGGGCTATGCCTCAGGAAATTGCTAGGCGGCTGATACTTGAGAATGATGACAAAACCTTTACAGCTTTAGAGACTCTTGAACTGTGTAAAACTCTAGGGGTGCCTATGGTTTTTGATATACATCATCATAACTGCAACAACAATGGTGAATCCATTGAAGAGTTTATAGGAGATACTCTGTCAACCTGGGACACTGAAAAACTGCCTCCAAAATTTCATTTCTCCAGTCCCAAAGAATCGCCGCTGGATAGAAAGCACTCTGATTTCATTGTAGCTGAAGACTTTATCCGCTTTATAGATATATGTAAACCCTATGGTAAAGATATTGATATAATGCTGGAGGCTAAAAAGAAAGATCTTTCTTTGTTTAAATTAATGGAGGATCTTAGAGCAATAAAAAAAGAGTGGAAGTTTATTGATAACTCCACCTTTGAGGTCTAGTGGCTCTAATATAATGCTTTGTTTTAAGAAACAGTTGATGGCATAAAAGCTTGACCATCAACTGTTTCTTAAAACATTTATCTATATTGGTGTAATGATTTTATCTCTCCCCAAGCTTTAAATTTGGCATGGCGTTCAGGTTAAGCGAAGATCTGACTCCTCTCAAATACTCAAAATAAGCTGCACTTCCTATCATTGCTGCATTATCGGTGCAAAGTATCGGTGCCGGAAACAACACTTCAATACCGTATTGAGCACCGGCTGCAGCCAGGCTGTTTCTTAGTGCAGAATTGGAGGCAACACCACCGGCAATGGCAATCTTATCTACCTTTCTCATCCTGCAGGTCTTGATAACATTATCTGTAAGCACATCCACCACTGCCTTTTGGAAGGATGCCGCAACGTCTGCTTTATTTATTTCTTGTCCAGTCATCTCCATCTTATTCAAGTAATTAAGTACTGCAGATTTGAGCCCGCTGAAGGAAAAGTCCAAGGTTTCCTCATGGAAATTTGATCGTGGAAACTTTATAGCATTTTCATTGCCTTCTTTAGCCAACTTATCGATGACTGGACCACCAGGGTATCCCAATCCTAAGGCCCTGGCTACCTTGTCATAGGCCTCACCTGCTGCGTCATCCCTTGTCTTTCCTATTACTTCAAATTCTCCGTAGCCCTTCATGTGTACAATAAATGTATGTCCACCGGACACTACAAGACAGACAAAGGGCGGTTCCAAATCCTTATGCTGTATAAAATTTGCGCTGATATGGCCTTCTATATGATTGACCCCAATCAAGGGTTTCTTTAGGGAGTACGCAAGTCCCTTCGCATACTGAAGCCCTACCAGTAAAGCACCAACCAGTCCCGGTCCATAGGTTACGGCTACAGCGTCAATATCTCCAATTTCAAGCTTTGCTTCCTCCAATGCTTCCTGCACCACTGCATTGATAACCTCCACATGTTTTCTGGAAGCCACCTCCGGTACAACTCCACCGAACTTTTTATGTATATCAATTTGAGATGCTATAATATTTGAAAGCACCTCTCTACCGTTTACTACTACCGCCGCTGCAGTTTCATCGCAGCTGCTCTCTATTGCAAGTATTTTAACATCCTTTGGCATAAGCATTACCTCTTCTTTTGACAAAATAAATATATACTTTAATATTATAACAAATTCAAAATTATATACAACAAAAGATGTATAATTAAGATATAGGGTGAATAGGAAGGGAATCTTATTTTTACTTGAAGAACTCAATATTGAACAGCCAATAATTTGATACAGCGGAGCTTACGTATTGGACAAAGGAACACCCTTATTGGATATAACTATTCCTGAAGAAGAAGTTAGACAGGTATACCGCTTAGCAAGGGCTGCCGGTGTTCATGTAAGCCTGTACAAAGAAGATCAATGGTATATAGCAGACATGGATCAATGGGCAAAACAAGAAAATGAAATAACTAATATTGAACCTACTATTATTAACTTTGACGACTTACTTGATCTTTGGGCTAAAGATAAGTCAGGCCCTAACAAAATTTTATGCATGGCAGAACCCGCCAGTATCAAACTTTTGAATAATCCCCTTAAGGATTATTTGTGTAACAAGCTAAACATTTATCCTTCTAAGCCAACCTATTTGGAAATAATGCCGGCTACTGCTTCGAAAACCTCTGTCATTGAGCTTTTATGCAAGAAGTTTAATCTAAGCAGTTCAGAAGTTATTGCTATGGGGGACAACTATAACGATATTAATATGATTGAATATGCGCGCCTTGGAGTTGCTATGGAAAATGCACCGGAGGAAGTTAAGAGGTATGCTGTTTATATAACTTTAACTAACGATGAAGATGGTGTAGCTGAGGCTATAAAAGTGCATGTACTTAGTTGAAGATAATAAATATCCACCGGCATAGCCGGTGGTTTTGCCTTAACGGGCGTAGCCCTTTACTACTAGCCACGCCTAAATGGCGTATAAACGATCTGGCACATGCGAATCCCTGTTACCAGCTACCCGTCAACGGGTTATTTTGATACCTTTTACCCCTTAGGAGGTATCTCAAGTAGCATATGTATATGATCTGGACATACTTGAGCTTCTATTATATTTACTCCTTTCCACTTACAGAGCTCTCTTAGTATCGCTCCAATCTCTAATTTTTCCTATCCATAAAATACCATCCTTCCATAATTCGGCGCAAATACTACATGATACTTACAATTCCATTTCGTATGTGATAAACTATGTATGTCGTTCACTTTTAACGACCTCCTTTTGATGTTTGCTTGCAGTTGCCAGACCGCAAGTTTATTCTACATCAAAAGGAGTTTTTATGTCATGTCTCACCGCTTAAGATTTACCGAACCCCACATCTAACGTAGGGTTTTCTTAAAACAATAAACAAGCATCTCAAGTATGCTTGTTTATTGTTTCTATTTACCTAGTAATTTATTTACTTCTTCCATGACTGGTAAGGCACTGATAGCACCTTTCTTAGTTGTGGTCAATGCTGCTACTGCATTGGAAAAGGTCAGAACTTCCTCCATAACCTGTGATGATATACCTTCCAAATCTATACTTCTATCTATCAATTGATATAGAAATGATCCCATAAAGGAATCCCCGGCACCGGTGGTATCTGTAACCATAACTTTGAAACCTTTCACTGATATTTCTTGGTCTTTGTAGTAAGCTGTAACTCCTTTTCCACCTCTGGTTATCAACAAAAGCTTTATATCAAAGCAGGATAGAATCCATTGAATTGCTCCTTTTTCTTCATTTATATCAGTTATGAATTGGAGTTCATCTTCACTTATTTTTAATATGTCTGCATATTTTATAAAGGTCTTAATGATTTTTTTATATTCCAAATAATCTTTCCATAGTGGAAGTCTTATATTGGGGTCAAAACAAATTAAGCCTCCCTTTTCTTTTACCGCCTCGATAGCTTTTACGTGTGCTTTTCTTACCGGTGCATCCACAAGACTTACGGAGCAAAAATGAAGAATATCTCCTGTTGTAAACCATTTGGGATTGATTTCACTTTCATCCAGCAACATGTCTGCACTTGGATTCCTATAGAAGGAAAAGTCTCTTTCTCCGTCCTCCTTTAAGGATACAAAGGCAAGTGCTGTGTTTGCCTGATCGGTTCTCTGCACATATGCTGTTCCCACACCAACTTCTTGAAGGGTTTCAACAAGAAAGTCTCCAAATGCATCTTCACCTAATTTTCCGATAAAACAGCTATTTCCTCCAAGCCTTGCTACTGTAGCGGCAACATTGGCCGGTGCTCCGCCGGGTGCTTTTTCAAAGGATAGGACATCTTTTAAAGCAATCCCTTTTTGCTCTGGTATAAAATCTATCAGTGCTTCTCCTATTGTGAATACCCTTGACATAATTACCTCCTATGGTTTGATTTCCCATTTATTAAGATTACATACGGAAATATTGTCATCCGAGAAAAACTCAATAGCCTTTGAGTAAGCCTTTGGATAAACGGTGGCAGTCATTACTCTTTCACCCTCTTGTATAAATACTTCCACTGAAGATCTATCAATAAATATTCTTAGTTTTAATTTATTGTCCATCAGTGCTACCGGTACTTTCCTTATGTCCTTGTTAAATTCTAAAGATTCCCTTCCTGTAATGTCTTCACCATTCTTAGAACGGTCTAAAATAACTTTGCCTTCTGTACGGTCATAGTAGATGACAGTTTGCTGGTCTTCACCCATTAATACCTTAAGCCCAAAGGTATTTGCATTTAGAGCATCTATATCAAGCTCCAACTCAACAGATTGTCCTTCTACTCCTTTCAAGCTTAAATCACCATTTACTTTAACATTTTGATAGCTAACTGGATTTACTCTGTAGTTCTTAACTTCTTCAATAGGAAGTTGATATAGTTTTCCATCAATAATTTTTAACTCTCTAGGCAATGTCATAGCTCCTGCCCAGCCGTGACTCTTATCATTGGTAGGCATACTTCTTTCCCACATTTGCATCCAGGCTATCAATATACGTCTTCCCTTGTCATCAGCTAGAGTTTGTGGTGCATAAAAATCAAATCCAAAGTCTAATTGATCTATGATTTCATAATCATACTTACAATTTTCCAAATCCATTTTTCCCAACATATATACGCAAGAGTGAAGATTACTATATCTGTCACCGTCTCTTTCCAAGTACTGTGGTGACATGATTATTACATCCTTATCTTGCAGTTTGAAGAAGTCAGGGCACTCCAGCATTTTTCCAAATTTATTTTGACTATGAAAAAGCACTCCCAAGTACTCCCAACTCTCCAGTGTTTTTGACTTATACAGCAGCAACTGTCCGCTAGTGTCCAGATGTCTGGACCCTATAATCGAATAAAAAGTATCTCCTTGTTTAAATATCTTAGGGTCCCTAAAATCTTGTGGAAGTGCATGGTCAGGTAAATCTTTTGTATCCAAAACCGGATTATTCTTTAGCTTTTTAAACTCAATTCCATCCTCAGACATGGCAATATTCTGTACCTGACGATTACTTTCGGGATATTCAGGATCTCCATTTAAATTTCCGGTATACATTAAATATAGTTTACCATCTATCTCAATAGCACTTCCAGAAAAACATCCTTGTGCATCATAATACATATCAGGAGCTAAAGCTACAGGCAGATGCTCCCATTTAATTAAATCCTTGCTCTTTACATGGCCCCAATGCATTGGTCCCCATTCACTGCTGTATGGATGGTATTGAAAAAACAGATGATATTCTCTATTATACCAGCAAAAACCATTAGGGTCGTTTATCCAGCCAACCTCTGCCATGGCGTGATAACCTAAACGGAATTCAGAATTTACTTTATCTTTATTTTTCTCAACATATACACGACTTTTACTAAGTTTACTCATTACAATTCACCCTCTAAGTTAAATATTTAATATGCCGATTTTAGTTTCCATATTCTCAAACTTTTAACTAATGAGTTACCAAAATTATTATCTGTCCATAGAGATAAACCTAGTGCATCACGTCTCGTAGGGTAGACTCTTGAGGTTAGTCCTTTCAGATTATTCACATATACCTCAATCATGGATTTGTCCAAGAATATATGAAGCTTAAGTAACTCTTCACCAATATCTACAATTCCTCCCTGTATGCCCTTTTCATATTCAGGATTAAGAGTAGACTTATTTCTATTAATCAGGATTTCTTTTGTATCATATTTATAATATAATAAAGTCTCTTCTTCACCGTCTGCCGTTTTTCTTAAGCTTATTCCCACTTCATCGGCCTGTCCCCTACTAATCTGTAGTTCAATCTCTATACAATCATCTTTGATAAATTTAATAGCTTCATTTGCCTCTTGTAAGGTTATATCTTTCAAATTAACATATTCTTCTTGTCTTAAGGTTTTAAGTTCGGAGATAGGCTCTATTCCAACTCTTCCATCTTCCCTTAGGAACACACTTATTGGTAATCCTCCATTATGGGCCCATCCAGAAAGATTTTCATCCATGGCAGGTCTTTTTCCCTGGGCAATACTAAAAATTATGGTTCTTCCCTTTGGATCCACCATTCCGCTTGGACCTGTAAAATGTTCACCAACATCTAAAAGCTGTGGCTCATCACTGTCTAAGACAAAGTTGTAATTGTTCTTATCCCAGGTCCCTGTCCAGTACCAAACATATTTAACATTATGAGGACTTGGTTTAAAGAACCAAGGATTTATTAAAAGGACATACTTATCGACTCCATTGGAATCCTTGCCTATAGGTAAGAATACAGGCAACTCCCAAACTTCACCGGTCTTCGGATGCCTCTTATAATCTCCTATATGCAAAGGTTTTCTATATTCCCAATTAAACAGATCTTTGGAGGTATATAAAAGTGCCGTTCCACCCACGCTTTCGTCATTCTTTTTTATTCCGGAACCGATAAGTGCGTAGTAGACACCTTCTTCCTGCCATACGAAGGGGTCTCTAAATTGCCCAAAGTGTACTTCACCAGCTTCCGTCTCTATATGTTTATCTTGTAGAATAATTGGTTTATGATATTTTTTCCAGTTTTTTAATTCTACATCTCCATCTTCTTTAAAAGTACTGGTTGCCAAAGCAATGCACTGACTGTATATTGGCCCATCTCCTGCTGTATATATAATTGTAGGAACACCATTATGGACTATAGTGCAGCCTGACCAATCTCCTTTAGCATCAATTTCGTCCTTTCCCGGTGTTAATGCACAAGGAACATCCTTCCAATGGACCATATCATCACTTACCATATGCCCCCAATGTATTTGTCTCCACAGCGGTCCATGGGGATTGTGTTGAAAGAACAAGTGATACTTACCTTCAAAATACAAAGGGCCATGAGGCTCATTCATCCAATAACCTGGAGAGATAAAATGATAAACTGGTCTATATCTGTCATCTTTAAATATGTTCCTGTCAATTAATAAATCAGGTTGCGGTAGTTCCCCTCCAAATTCACTTAAATAGCCTTTATATAAAATTTCAATCTCTTCTTTAGATAATGCTGATTTATATATTTTTAATTCATCCAGTAAACCGCAATAACAGCTCACTTCATAAATATCATTTATTTTTGGAGAGTTATTAGTTTTACCAATAATTAATCTCTCACTTGTAGGAGTTATAAGTGAATTCTTAGGTAAGTCTTTATACCCTACCTTCTCTCCGTTAATATATAATTCTATAAATCCATTAATTCCGTCATACACAGCTGCTATATATGACCATTTATTTAAAGGCAGCGGTTTATCTTCTATCCTCAATCCATACCAGCTACCATTGCTTGCAACTTTAAATTGGAGGACTCCAAAGTGATTTAGGCCTAAAATAAATCCCTCTGTATTCTCTTCATTATGTTGATTGATAATTGCAGTTATGCCACCATTCTGGCTATATTCGTGGCATCTTGGTGCTACCCATGCTTGTATGGACATCTTATTGTTTGTTTCACTAATGATATTTATATCCTCTTCTATCCATGTAGAACATCCATCAAACAATAATGCACTCCCTCTTATACCTTTATGCCATACAGGATCTGAGGATGATTTAAACTTTGCATTATTAAAAACATAATTTATTAAACTACTTTTATTGGAAATAACATTATGAACTATTTTGCCCTTTACCTCATCAAAATTCCAGTAAGCTACTAAGTCCTTTATTAAATTACTCAACGCACTTATCATTACATCCACCACCGTTACAATATTTTTTAGTGAGGGATTCAACTATTAGCCTTATCCCTCACTATTACATTGATTACTTGTTACTAACTTGTCTATCGTAAGCTGTTTGAATGATCTTTACATATTCTTCATAACCTATTTTCTTTAGGTCATTGATGTAGCTATCCCATTCCTTCTCTATTCCACCACTCATCAACCACTGTGCTCTCTTCTTGTTTACGTAATCTTTAAGATCTGATTCTATTAGATTCTTCTTTTCTACTTCTTCAGGTGTAAAGAATAATGCAGGAATGTTTTCCTTTTCCATGTATGGTATAAAGGTCTTTACTCTCTCTATTCTTACCTTCGCTCTTTCTTCCATATCTACTATTGTTTCAAAGTCTTCCGCTGTTACTACACCAACTCCGTTTGGTGCTACCTTCTGTCTGAATTCTCCCATTGCTACTCCTTCCGGTAATGGCAGATTCACTAGTTTTCCATCTTTCTCTTCATATACTTCTCCTATTGGTCCCCAGTGCATTTGTGCAGTCATCTTTGGCTCGTAATGCTGATCTATCCATCTTGCTGTTACTTCTGGGTACTTATTGTCCTTTGTAATTACAAAGCTTCCTCTTGAGAACGGTGATCCATTCATTCTTGCTATCTTTTGTTCTCCATTAGGTCCCTTTAATGGTCCTACTAGTACATAGTCCTTTTCTCTATCCGGCCCTACTATTTCTGTTTCTTCCCACCAAATAAATGAACCTAATGTCACTTCCGGTGTCTTACCCTTTGCAAACAATGCATTTGGATCACTGGTTTGTGTAAAGGATTCTTTGTCTATTAGGCTTTCTTCTACCCATTTATGGAAATATGCTATTGCTTCTTTGTACTGTTCCTGTGCTGCTGTATAAACTATTTTTCCGTCTATTACAGCTAAGTGATCATTAGGATCTCCAAGTCCAAAGGAACCAAAGAAGTTTCCTATATCAGCACACCACCACATGTGTATGAAGCTCATTGGATTTTCATCTTTCTTGCCGTTTCCATTTGGGTCCTTATCTCTAAAGGCTACTAGCACATCATGTAACTCATCTAAAGTTGTTGGTACTTCCATACCTAGTTTGTCTAACCAATTTTTATTTATGAAAAAGAAGTATGGGTTTGCCGCTATCCACTCTTGTCCACTTCCCATTTCTTCACCATGTGGAAGGGAGTATATCTTTCCGTCTGGTGAAGTTATGAAATCTTTTATGTCCGGGTTATTTTCAAGAAGCTTCTTAACATTTGGCATGTATTTATCTATTAAATCATCTAGTGGTATTATCGTTCCATCTTCGCTGTATTTTGTTAAGTCAAAGTCTGAAAAGCCTGCATTATAGAAAGCATCCGGAAGGTCACCGCTGGCCAATAGGAGGTTCTTCTTTTCTTGATAATCAGCTTCAGGTATGTTATTCCACTCAATATGAACGTTTGTGGTTTCTTCCAAGTTCTTGAACAATGTCATTTCATTATAGTTTGGAGCTAGAGGCGCCTTTGGCGATACTATCTTCAGCGTTATTTTTTCATTAACTATCGGTAGGCCTGTTTCATTAAGGTTATTTGTAATAGTGTTATTTTCTGTTGTGTCTGTAGTATTCTTTTTGCAACCTGCTGCAAATAAACTGGATGTAATCAGTAGTGCCAACATTAGTGATAATCTTCTTTTTTTCATTTTTCTTCTCCTTTGTTTTTTTATTTTTAACCTTTAATAGACCCAATCATAACTCCTTTTACAAAGTACTTCTGTATAAAAGGATATATTATTAGAAGTGGTAAGGATGAAACCATTATCACCCCATATTTTAATAACTCTTTAGCCCTTTGCTTTGCCATAAGTGTTTCTACATCCACCAACATTCCTTTCTCAGGTTCAGCTTGTATTAATATATTTCTAAGTATAAGCTGAAGTGGATATTTTTTTTCATCGCCCAAATAGATCAAGGCATCGAAGTATCCATTCCATTGTCCAACTATAGTATAAAGGGCCAATACTGCAATTATTGGTTTTGAAAGTGGTATTACTATTTTGAGAAAGAAACCAATATCTGAGCATCCGTCAATTGCCGCTGCTTCTCTTAACTCGTCCGGTATGGTTGATTGAAAAAAGGTTCTGGCTATTATTACATTCCATACAGACACTGCGCCAGGTATTATCATGGACCATAGTTTATTTGTCATACCTAAATTTTTTACCAGTAAATAAGTTGGTATAAGTCCTCCACCAAAGAACATTGTAAATAGGAATACAATCATAAAGAAATTTCTTCCATAGAAGTCTTTTCTGGATAAGGGATATGCGCCAGTGATAGTCATAACAACACTTACCAATGCACCTAACCCTGCATAAATTATTGAATTTCCATAGCCTCTCCAAATAGAGCCATCATTAAATATTCTCTTATAACCTTCGATGGTAAGTCCTTTTGGGAAAGCCCATACATTTCCTGTAGCTACCAGATTTGGATCGCTAAAGGACGCTATAACCATAAAATAGATGGGATATAATACTACCACGCAGGCAACTCCAAGTACGGAATAGTTTATTATATCGAATATAACATCTTCCCTTGTTCTTCTTTTCGCATTAAACAACCCTTTCAACTCCTTTACCATAGACTTGATTCGCTGAACTTTTTAACTATTTTATTAACTGATACAAGTAATATAACATTTATTACTGCCAGAAACAGGTTAACTGCTGTAGAGAATGAGTACTGAGATTGCTGAAGGCCGACTTTATATATATAGGTGCCAATTATTTCTGAAGTATCAAGGTTCAAATCCGTCTGCATCAAATATGCCTTTTCAAATCCTACATTCATCACATTTCCTAGTGATAATATCAACTGTATTACAATAACCGGCATTATTGCTGGTACATCTACAGTTAAAATACGTTTAAACTTACTTGCACCATCAACAATGGCAGCTTCATGAAGCTGTGGGTCTACTCCGGATAATGCAGCAATATAAATTACTGTTGCCCAACCGGTTCCCTGCCATACACTGGATAATATATATAATGGCCGGAACCACTTCGGAGAAGCAAAGAAATAAATTGGTTCTCCACCAAAAGCTTGAATAATGTTATTTATAAATCCACTAGATGGAGACAGAAATATTTGCATCATACCTACAAGTACTACTGTAGAGATAAAATAAGGTGCATATATTGTAGTTTGTATGAACTTCTTTACTTTTTCCTTAGCCAGCTGATTTAGCATAAGAGCTATAATAATCGGTATTGGAAAAGTAATTATCAATTGATATACGCTTAACCCAACAGTATTTTTGATAAGTGCTTCAAATTGGAAGGAATTGAAGAAACGTTCAAAATGTTTTAGTCCCACCCATGGGCTTCCCATGATACCTTTAGAAGGAACGAAATCCTTAAAGGCCATTAGGACTCCATACATGGGAACGTACTTAAATATTATGAAGTAGATAAACGTCGGTAATATTAATAAGTACAGCTGATAACTCCTCTTCATCTTTTGAAAAGCACTTAGTTTTTTCTTCTTTGTCTTAACTTTTCCTTCCATCTGTTCGATGGTCAAATTATTCACTTCTTTATCCCCCTATCTTTATTGCGTGGTAGTTAATCGATTAATTGAAATTTTTAAACTTAGTTCTTAGAAAGACTTTCTAAGAACTAATTCTGTTGGCAATCTATACTCTTTATATTGATTATCTCGATTACTTATTCTGCTAAGTAACACTTCTGCTGCCTTGGTTCCAAGATCAAATGGAAACTGCTTCACAACAGACAGTGGTGGCGTTGTTATTCTCGTCCAATCATAATCATCAAATCCGATAACACTGACCTGCTCAGGAATTTTGATATCCATATCTTGTAAAAGCTTCAAGGTTCCTATGGTCATAACATTGTTTGCAGCAAATATAGCTGTAACCTTTTCTTCTGTAACTAGCTTCTTTGCTAGCTCGTAGCCATTCTTATAAGTTGCTTCAGTTTCCTTTATTAAGGAAAATTCCATCTGAAGTCCATTATCTATAATAGCTCTTTTATAGCCTTCAAATCTTTCATCACTAGTAGTTATACCCAGTGGTCCTGTGATAAATCCTATTTTCTTATGTCCTTTGTCTATAAGCTTTGTAATTGCATCATATGTTCCTCTATAACCATCAGATAGTACACAGTCTCCCTCTATACCTCTAGGTCTTCTATCGATAAATACTACCGGATAAGCACCATTTAGTACTTCATTTAAATAGCTATGCTCTTCTGCAGTTGGTGCTATTATTAAACCGTCAATAAGCTGAGAATTTAAGGTTCTTATTTGCTCCTTCTCAGTCTCAAGATTCTCGTTAGAATTACTTAGAATCAGGTTATACCCATGCTTTTTAAGGGTATTTTCTATACCTTGCGCCACAGACATAAAAAAGAAACTGGAAGTATCCTCTACTAAGATAGGTACAATTAAGGCTATAGTATTTGATTTTTGACTTCTTAAACTTCTAGCAATAGAATTAGGCCTATAATTAAGCTCCTTCATGGCTTGAAGTACACGCTGTCTAATTTCTTCTGACACGTATCTGGTGTTATTTATAACATGGGATACCGTAGCCGTTGATACTTCTGCCCTCTCTGCAACATCTTTCATGCTTGCTGTCATTCTTTCACCCCCTAACTGAGTTTCAACGAAGCGTTGCGCAATCGATTAACTTAATTGTACATGTTCCTGAAATCCTTGTCAATACGCAAACTTAAAATAATCTTTCTAAAAAAACTCCTTACTAAATCATACACTTTTTAATGTTAATATTACCATCTATAAAAACTTTTATTTTATAGTTTTTACCTGGCATCAATTTAATTGACCTCTCTAGTTCCACTTCATAGGGGAAGGTCTTTCCACCTTCTTCGCTCTGCATAATATGAGAACTGAAGGTGACCCTATCTCTGGCAGGCTCAAATTTTATATAATATCCTTTGTCCACAACCTCATCAGCCTGTAAAACTATGCCCAAAGACTTTGTGCCAGGACCAAATAGCAATCTTCCTTCTATCATACATACATCCGGTATATTTCCAGCAAGAGAGCATGAAAATCCATCTACAGAACGTACACTCAAGTTATTATTATCAATATTCCATTTTCCCAATACAGGCACAAAGCTTTGAATCACAAGTTTTTGAAATTTATTCTCTATAGAAGCCGGGCATTTCACAGTCAAGCTACCGTCGCTCCTTTGTATAAGCTGATGCACAATTAGGTTACCTCCCCAATCCCAGGTGTTATAATCAAATCCATCATAGCCTTGTGGGTTCCAGTTGAATAAGTCTTCTGTCTTAGTAGGATTCCACCCAAACAAATAATAGTTTTCTCCGTCAAAACCACTTTTATCCGCATAAAAGGCCCTACCGTCAAAGATGTCTACTTCAGGACTTATCCACGGTTCAGATAGTGATTTACTCATTCTATAAAAGGTTCCAAATCTATCAGTGTAGGAAGAGTATACTAAATACCACCAGTCTCCTAATTTAAAGATATCAGGGCACTCATGAGCACTAACATGTATCTTAGGTGAATATAAAGGCTCGCTTATATTCCATTTTTTCAAATCATTTGAAGTACAAAGAGCTACACAGCCATCTCTATTAGAAGCTGACTTGACTCTGGCCGCTAAAAGCATCCAGTACTCTTTAGTTTCCTCATTCCAGAACACGTGAGGATCTCTCCAATCTGACAATTCATATATTTCATCATCCGGACCAAAGGTATCCTAAGGAATCATTGTCCAATTAATTAAGTCTGTACTAGTGGCATGACAAACCAGTTGTTTATTGTCAGGAAAAATACAATAAAACATGTGACATATTCCTTCAGCTTTGATAATGCTGCCAGTACCTCCTTTAATCTTACAACTTCCATATTCTTCAAAGTTAATAAAGTCTCTCGTTGTAATAAGAAACCACCCTATATCCTTAGAAGGATCATAGTTTTCTCTCCAACCATGCAGATAAAATAGCTTAAACTCTCCTTTCTCATAATAAGGTATAAAGTCACCTACATAGGCATCCTTTGGTCTATAAAAAATGTTAGACATCAATAATCGCCTCTTTATTAATAATAAAATCACCATCATAAAAACAAAAACCTGTCAAATGATTTTTGCTAACTAGACAGGCTTTTGTTCTTTAGTTTTTATCAAACTTTATTTTATGATATAATTTACAGTACTTGAGGAAACTACACCTTCTCCTCCAATAACTTTCACCTTAATAACCTTATCAAGTATAGACTTAATATAAGCTTCCTGATCAATTGTATTGCTGTTGTTTAAAAGTATTATTGGTGCACTATCTTTACCAGCTAAGGCTGATCCGCAGATTGCATCAGGATAGTTAGTTCCTGTTGCAAGATAAACATTAGAGAAGTCAAAGTCTGCTGCAAACCTCTTTAGTATAGCTAAGTTTGTTGAATATCTATCTGCTCCCTCTATTCTCTCTACTCCAGTGATACCTTTAACTGCTGCTTCGGATATTACTCCAGTGCCCCCAATCACATAAACCTTGCTGTTGTTGTCCTTTATAAATTTAGCAACCTCTGCAGTCATTTGGTTCTTTCTAGTAAGAAGTATTGGTCTGCCCTTTGCTGCTGCATAAGAAGAAATTGAAAGCGCATCGGCAAAGTTTAATCCTGTAGCTAAAAATACCTGCTTCTTGTTATTCATCTTTTCAGCTATTGCTAAAGCTGTAGCATATCTATCGCTACCACCGATTCTTTCTACCTTTATTCCTATAGCTTCAATAGTATTTACTACTGCTGAAGAAATAGCTCCAGTACCGCCAATTACGTATACCTTCTTAGCTTTGAGTCTCTGTAATTCTGCTTTTACACTGTCATCAAGTTCCCTGCTTACAGTAAGAAGCATTGGTGCATTTAACTGTGCTGCAAAAGGTGCTGCAGTTAATGCATCAGCAAAATCATCGCCTCTTGCAAGTACAACATTGTCAGAGGTAGTCCATCCCGCTTGTGAAACCTTAACATAAGTCTCATACCTGTTTGCTCCTCCAAATCTCAATGTAGTTGGTGCGGTTTCAGGCACTTCAGGAGGCTCAGGTCCTTCAGAGGTTTCAGGTACTTCAGGGGTCTCAGGCGCTTCTGTTTCTCCGGGATTTACACTTTCATCTTTTACCGTAACATAAAGACTAACTTCTCCCTGATATCCTTCAACAGTACCATTATATAGGAACTCTCCTGCCTTTGAAGTATCCACTGACTTTAAAATCCATTGTACAGGTACCTGCTCCTTGGTGCCATCACTCATTATAGCTGTAACCTTTTCCGGTAAGGAATAGCTTCCCCCCACAGTAACTTCAGCATTAATAGTAGGAATATCTGTTATGACTTTTGCATCCACAGGTACATGGAAATCATCCACATTTATGTGGCCAAATCCACCGGTGAAATTGTCAACAACCTTGATATATAGTTCTTCTCCCATATATGCTGATGCATCCCAAGTTACCCTTGAGTACTGTTCTGTATTTTTTCCAGTAGCTTTCATTAATATAGTGTCATCTGAAGCTCTTACAAGAGCTACATATAAATTATCTATGTTATTTCCTCCACCAACTAAGAAGCTTATTTTTCCATCTCCGCCGAGGATAAAGTTATCGGATTTAATAGATCCCGTTGCGGCATCACCTAATCCGCCATTTTCAGGAGCAATAAAGGCCCATAAGTGATGACGTGTCGCTTGTCCATAGCCTATTGCTTGATTGAATGGTCCACCCCATCCCCAATCTTCAGCATCTGTTACCATCTCGTCAGCAAAAGCATTTCCTTCTACAGTCCAACCTGTTAAGTCACCGGTTTCGAAGCCCGCATTGGTTATGTTGCCCCATTTTACCTTAGTATCCTGCGACTTAGTAGCTACTGGTACAACCTCACCATAAGCAGAACCTATTTCCCATACTTGCATAGACTTAACCGTTACATCACCATTTCCCCAAATTTGAAGGCCTAGGGCATCATATCTTGTAGGATAAGCTCTTGTGGTAATGCTCTTTAGGTCATTTGCATAAGCCTCAATCATTGACCTGTCAAGATAGATATGAAGCTTTAATGTATCGCCGTTTAGGTCAAGACTTCCGCCATTGACGCCTTTTCTTGCATCTGGACTTAAAGTAGTCTTATTTCTGTCTACGTTATAAGTTTTAGCCTTTGCATCATAGAATAATAGAGTTTCTTCTTGTCCGTCAGGGCTTCTTCTTACTTTAATACCATACTTATCAGCATCTTTTGCTTCCAATTCAACGTATATTTCAAGCATATCGCCCTTAACGTCCTTTAACAATGCATTAGCTTCTGCCATACTCTTATTTGTAAAATCAACCAGCTTATTTCCTCTTAAAGAGCTAAGTTCTTCTACAATTGGTTTAATTTTAAGGGTGTCATCTTCATAGGTCAATTCTAATGGTAAACCAGCATTATGTGCCCAACCAGCATCAAAATGCTCTTGCTCAGACCTAGTATCCTGTGCGATACTGAATACTATTGTTCTGCCCTTGTCATCTACCATACCGCTTGGACCGGTGAAGTGCTCGCCATAGTCGAAGAGCCTTGGTTCTTCATGGTCTGCAATAAATCTTCCTGTTTCCTTATTCCAAGTTCCAATCCAGTAAAATACATTTTTCACATTGTATTTCAATGATTCAACGGTGGTTTCAAAATTTGCTGGATTTATTAGGAATATGTGCTTTCCGCTAAAATTACCTTCAGCATCATTTAAAGGCAATAGGACCGGAAGTTCCCATACAGTTCCTGTTTGTACATACTTGCTGCGGTCTATCTGAAACAGTGGGCCCATGTACTCCCAATTAATTAAATCCTTTGACTTATAAACTAATGCAGTACCGCTGATGTTTACTCCATCCTTCTGAACACCTGATCCAACAAGCTGATACCAAGTGTCTCCATCTTTAAATACAAATGGATCACGGAAATCTCCAAAATTAGCAACTTCTCCTGGGTTTTGTCCCGGTAAGTTTTCTGTTTGAACTGTAACTAATTCAGGATACATTGTCCAGCTCTTTAAGTTTGGATCTGTGTAATCATCGGCAATTGCAATTCCTGTGCTTTGATTTGGTCTCTTACTGTCATCACCGGCAGTAAAGAACAGTACTGGCTTTCCATCCTTATCATAGGTGGAACTTCCTGACCATACTCCATCCGGTGCTACTGAACCGGCCTGTGGCATAATTGCTATTGGCTGTTCTTCCCAATGTACCATATCATCACTAACAGCATGTCCCCAGTTGATATAATGCCAGTAAGGTCCTCTTGGATTTGCTTGATAGAAGATATGGTATTTACCATTATAATATATTGGTCCATGGGGCTCATTCATCCAATTTCCTGGTGGCATAAAGTGATATTGTGGTCTGTACATATCTCCATCATAATCACTTCTCTCAAGCTCCATCTGTGGTTCAGGAAGTTTGTTATTTAATTCAGTCATATAAGCACTGTATTTAGCTGCAACTTCTTGATCAGAAGTTGGTTCATAGCTAATTTTCACTTCATCCATCAGTCCGTCAAACATATTGGCAAAGAAGGTTCCGTTAATTACTGCTGCTTGATTATGTCTACCAATTATTAATTGCTCTGTCGATGGTGTTATATAGCCCTTTAATGGTATCTTTCTTTCTCCAGCTACCTCTCCATTTAGATAGAGTTTCATGATTTGAGTATCTCTATTATAAGTAGCTGTAATATATGACCACTTATTTAATTCTATTGTCTTGTCTTCATCTGCCCATAGCTCAAACCAAGATTTATCTATTCCTAACTGAAAAGACCAAGTACCATGTCTTCCTATTCCTAATGCAAAACCTTCACCTTTTCCTTTATTATGCTGATTTACTATAATGGACATTTGACCCAGGTCTCCCCATTCGTAGGTTCTTGGAGCTACCCAGCCTTCAATAGTTATAGCATTTGACGGTTTAGTGAACTTAGAAGCTTCTCTAATTATCCATGTAGAATAACCGTCAAAGAGAAGTGCACTATTCTTTATTCCCTCTTTCCATTTTGGATCTGAAGTTGGCTTATATTTTGCATCATTAAACACATATTCAATTTGATCTTCAGTATTTGAAGCAGTATCCTTAGCTACTTTTCCACTTCCCTCATCAAAGCTCCATTGAGCTGTTGCACCAAAATTTTTAGCTCTTATATCGTCTGCACTTATGAATCCATTAGTAGATTTATCTACAATTTTCAAATATACCTTTGTTCCTATATACTGTGAAGCATCCATGATAACTTCTTTATATTCAACGGAATCAGTTGAATTTGATAGCTTCAATAGTTCTGTGTTATCTAGAGCTTTTACTAGAGCAACATAAAGGTTATCACTATCGCTATTTCTGGCTAATAACATTTTTATTTTTCCGCTTCCTGCTAAATAGAATTCTGAGGATTTCAATTCTCCAACCATAGTGTTGTCAGAAGGCCATAGATGATATTGACCCTCCTTGCCTACATTTACTCCTTCAATTTCTGATTCAGAAGTAACTGCATTTACAAATGCCTCCCCGGTAGCTGTCCATCCGGTTAAATCTCCAGTCTCAAAATCAGCATTTTCAATATAATCAGGCAGTGCAGAATCTTCATTAAATACATGGAAGTCGTCAACATTTATATGACCAAATCCACCGCTACGCTTGTCTGCAATTTTGATATAAACTATTTCTCCAATATAGGCTGAGGCATCCCAAGTAACTCTCATGTAGCCCTCATCCTCTGGTCCTGTAGTCTTGCAGCCTGGCAGTTCAGTATCGTCGTCAGCTCTGACAAGAGTTACATACAGGTTGTTAATATCATTTCCTCCACCTACAAGGAAGTTAATAGTTCCATTTCCAGCAAGCTTAAATAAGCTTGAATTCATCTCACCTTGTCCATCATCGCCAGCGTTTACAAAGCCCCACATATGGTACCTTCCCTCTTGATTAAAGAGACGGGTTTCCCAATAGGTAGCTTCATCTGAAACGCCAAAAGCATTACCCTTTACATCCCATCCGCTTAAATCTCCTGTTTCAAAATTTGGATTCTCTATCTCATTTGTAATGGGTTTACTGATGTCAAAGGCAATTGCACCGGTTCTTGGTTCTGTTTCGTGATATACGTTGAAATCATCTGCAAACATTACTCCCCAATCGTTTTCTGCATTATCCACGATTTCTATATACATATTTTTTCCGATATGTGCTGATAAATCTGCTCTGTATTGTACCATGTTAGCAAGATTCATCCCTAGTTCAATATGTGGGAAATTGATATCTGCAAATTTTCTATTTCCGTATTTGGCTATAAGCTCATTGGTATCAGCATCAAATACTTGGATATTACATAAATCATTATTCTTACCACCACCCAATTTGAAGGTTATCCAGCCGGTTCCGCCTAACTGAAAGGTTGAGGAACGTAATCTTCCTTTATTGGCTTCGGCATACTTCCAACCGTTTAGGTGGTATAAGCCTTCTTGATTATATGGAATTCTTTCATTCCACCATATAGTGTCGCCACATACGCTGTCAGGACCAAATGCATCGCCTTCTATAACAGTCCATCCATCGATATTTCCGCTTTCAAAGCCTGGATTCTCTATTGTCCTCGGAAATGTGACAGAATTACTATTTACATTAATGTCATCATCCTCAACATTCAGCTGCCCAGTTTCTGCTGCAGTGATCTTAGTCATTGGCGGAACACCTACCCCCAACACAAAGGCACTAAGAACAAGCGATGCAATAAATCTTTTCTTTGCTTTTACTTTCATATTGTCCCTCCTATTTTTTATTCGGTATTGTCAAAAGTTACTGCGTAACTTTTGACTAAACCCTTTGATTTTCAATAATTTATATAGATAACTTGCATCCCCCCTAAAGATTAGGTATCTTTGAGTTGCGAAAACAAAGAAAAGTAACCTAAGAAAGGTACAAGGTATCATCATGGTTAATAAATTTTTGGTGCAGTATATAGTGTATCTGCACAACTTATTGATTTTATTGGTAAACATATTGTTTGTTAAGAAGTTCAGCTACAGGTACGATGAACCGGTTAGAAAGGAATATCGTAAGCTTGTAGTGGACAAACCTCCTATATTTGAAACTCCAGAGAAGCTTGATTATAAACAGCTTCTTGAAGAATATAAAACTAATCACGGAAAGGAACTATCACCGGTAAAACCAAGAAAGGGCAAAGTTCCTGTGTCAAAGGATATAGTGTGCGTAGTATGTGGTGCTCCGCACAATTACATATATGACAATAATGGTGGTAAGGGTCAATATCAATGCAAGATATGCAAGAATCCCTTTACACCCAATAAACAGCTTAAAAGTGTCATACTAAAATGCCCGCACTGTGGAAAAACCCTTGAAAAAATCAAAGAAAGAAATGGCTTTGATATATATAAGTGCAAGAATAACCACTGCTCTTACTATCAGGATAAGTTATCTTCTATGAGTAAACAAGAGAAACAAGAGTATAAGAGCAATGCTGAGAAATTCAAGCTAAGGTACATATATAGAGCCTTTAAGTTTGACTTTAAGCCCTTAAGCAAAGAGAGCAAGAAGGAATTTAGAGTAAATCTATCCCGACTTAGAGTTACTCCTCACACTTTAGGTCTAATACTGACTTACCATGTTAACTATGGCCTATCGGCCAGGAAAACTGCAGCTTTGATGAAAGATATCCATGGACTAGATATATCTCATCAGACAGTATTAAACTACTGCGATTGGGTATCCTTAGCCGTTAAACCTTTGGTAGATAACTATCCCTACGAGCTTTCAGACAGCTTCTGTGGAGATGAAACCTACATCAGAGTTAAAGGCAAATGGCACTATATTTTCTTTTTCTTTGATGCGGTAAAGAAAATAATATTATCTTACCGAGTTTTTCCAAACAGAGATACTTTGACAGCGATAAAAGCTATTGATGACGTTCTTATCAAACTTAAGAGCATACCAACAAATCTTAACTTAGTTACAGATGGAAACCCAATCTATCTGCTGGCGCAGCATTTCTTTGCTAGTCAAGGTATTCATTTTGATGTAACACAGGTTATAGGTCTGACTAATGACGACCCTATTTCAAAGGAATTCCGTCCATTAAAGCAGATTATTGAGCGTCTCAACCGAACTTTTAAAGGGAACTATAAGCCCACCTGTGGCTTTAGTTCTGAAGATGGCTCTGTAGCTTTTGTGACACTGTTTGTGGCTTATTTTAACTTCTTAAGACCCCATAGTTCTCTTGAGGGCAATGTACCGGTAGTCATCGATGAACTCAGTAAACTACCACATATGCCGTCCCGTTGGGCAAAGCTGATAGAACTAGGTCAGAACTATACTAGTTCTATGGTAAGTTAAAGTTTCGAAAGCAGTTGGCGGATGCGAACCCTTTATAAACGACACCAATCAAATGTTAAAATGTGGTTTATTGAGGGCTTTTTGTGCTGCTTCAAAATACTTTTATTGCCCTCAACTTATCTACTGGATAACATTTGTTGGTAGTTTGTAAAGGGCAACTGCTAATCTGTCGCTCGCTTATAGTTAAACTAATCTTGGTTTTCATAAATTTTTGACACTACCTTTTTCTCCAATATGTACATAGTTCATTAAGCAAGTAAATTAGTTACTGTTATGGTTCTAATAAAACTGTTCATCACATAGATTCATCTTAATGTAATAGTAAGTTCCCATAAGTGTGTTAAGGGAATATACCAGTGGTAATATTCCCTTAACTTATGTTTAACTACTTTCCGCTAACTTGTCTGTCGTAGGCTGTTTGAATGATCTTTACATATTCTTCATAACCTATTTTCTTTAGGTCATTGATGTAGCTATCCCATTCCTTCTCTATTCCACCACTCATCAACCACTGTGCTCTCTTCTTGTTTACGTAATCTTTAAGATCTGATTCTATTAGATTCTTCTTTTCTACTTCTTCAGGTGTAAAGAATAATGCAGGAATGTTTTCCTTTTCCATGTATGGTATAAAGGTCTTTACTCTCTCTATTCTTACCTTCGCTCTTTCTTCCATATCTACTATTGTTTCAAAGTCTTCCGCTGTTACTACACCAACTCCGTTTGGTGCTACCTTCTGTCTGAATTCTCCCATTGCTACTCCTTCCGGTAATGGCAGATTCACTAGTTTTCCATCTTTCTCTTCATATACTTCTCCTATTGGTCCCCAGTGCATTTGTGCAGTCATCTTTGGCTCGTAATGCTGATCTATCCATCTTGCTGTTACTTCTGGGTACTTATTGTCCTTTGTAATTACAAAGCTTCCTCTTGAGAACGGTGATCCATTCATTCTTGCTATCTTTTGTTCTCCATTAGGTCCCTTTAATGGTCCTACTAGTACATAGTCCTTTTCTCTATCCGGCCCTACTA
The DNA here is from genome assembly GCF_006351925.1 of Clostridium thermarum. Lineage (NCBI taxonomy): Bacteria > Bacillati > Bacillota > Clostridia > Eubacteriales > Clostridiaceae > Clostridium > Clostridium thermarum. The sequence continues at coordinate 3,050,488 of NZ_CP040924.1, forward strand.
TTTCTGTTTCTTCCCACCAAATAAATGAACCTAATGTCACTTCCGGTGTCTTACCCTTTGCAAACAATGCATTTGGATCACTGGTTTGTGTAAAGGATTCTTTGTCTATTAGGCCTTCTTCTACCCATTTATGGAAATATGCTATTGCTTCTTTGTACTGTTCCTGTGCTGCTGTATAAACTATTTTTCCGTCTATTACAGCTAAGTGATCATTAGGATCTCCAAGTCCAAAGGAACCAAAGAAGTTTCCTATATCAGCACACCACCACATGTGTATGAAGCTCATTGGATTTTCATCTTTCTTGCCGTTTCCATTTGGGTCCTTATCTCTAAAGGCTACTAGCACATCATGTAACTCATCTAAAGTTGTTGGTACTTCCATACCTAGTTTGTCTAACCAATTTTTATTTATGAAAAAGAAGTATGGGTTTGCCGCTATCCACTCTTGTCCACTTCCCATTTCTTCACCATGTGGAAGGGAGTATATCTTTCCGTCTGGTGAAGTTATGAAATCTTTTATGTCCGGGTTATTTTCAAGAAGCTTCTTAACATTTGGCATGTATTTATCTATTAAATCATCTAGTGGTATTATCGTTCCATCTTCGCTGTATTTTGTTAAGTCAAAGTCTGAAAAGCCTGCATTATAGAAAGCATCCGGAAGGTCACCGCTGGCCAATAGGAGGTTCTTCTTTTCTTGATAATCAGCTTCAGGTATGTTATTCCACTCAATATGAACGTTTGTGGTTTCTTCCAAGTTCTTGAACAATGTCATTTCATTATAGTTTGGAGCTAGAGGCGCCTTTGGCGATACTATCTTCAGCGTTACTTTTTCATTGACTATGGGTAAGCCTTCTTCATTAAAATTTGATGTTGTTAACTCAGTACCCTTAGTCTCAGGTGTAGTTGCAGGATCCTTCTTACATCCCGCTGCAAACAAGCAGGATGCTACTAGCAAGGCTAGCATTAGTGATAATCTTCTTTTTTTCATTTTGACTCCCCCTTATTTATGTTTTATTTTAATAATATAAAGTAGCATATTTAAATTACGTAATCGATTAACCAAGTAAGATACTATTACCCTATGCACAAGGTTCAAATACCCTCCCTATACTTTCTATATTATATGTAGTATTTAAAACCAATATAGTTAAATAGCCACTTTAGAGATGATATTCGTCATTGAAATTATCGCATAAAATTATTTTTTCTTTTATATAACCATTTTTTACCTAAAAACCGCAATACTAACAAAAATCAATCAAACGTTTACGTAATCGTTTAACAATATTATATTAACTTTTAATTAGCTTGTCAACATAAATATTGTATTTTTTTATTCTAATTAATTTACACTTTAATTGCAAAAGTAAATTCCACCTCTCTAGGTGGTAAGAGTGGATTTTAATTCTACAAATATGAAAGAGTATAGAGAGTGGAATTTAGTAGTACAAAATATTATTATATTGATATATGCGTCATTACAGTAATCCTTGCTTGGCAAGGAAGGAGTTTTTCATTATGGCTAAATTCAAACACTTTACATTAGAGGAAAGAGTCTCTATTGAAATAATACTTAAAGCCTCCCTTTCTTTCAAAGCAATAGCCCGAGAGCTTGATGGAGATTGTACAACCATTTCCAAAGAGGTTAAAAATTATATCATGTTCAAGAGAACAGGTTCTTACGGTAGACCTTTTAACAACTGTATTCATCGTTTAACTTGCAGCCATACATATATATGCGAGAAACCTCATTGTAGAATTCGACGCTGTCGCTTTTGTTCAGATTGCTCAAAATTCTGTTCTGATTACAAAGCATATACTTGTCACTTACTCTCTAAGCCACCTTATGTGTGCAATGGATGTGCTAGCCTTACAAAATGTACTCTGGAGAAAGCGATCTCTAATGCTTCCTATGCCCATGATGAATATGTACTTCGTCGTTCTGAGTCACGAAGCGGCATAACTATTTCTGAGGACGAGATTGAACGTCTTGATAAAATCATAACCCCACTCATTCAAAGAGGTCAATCTATACACCATATCTGCGTTAATAACAGAGACCTTATCATGCATAGTGAAAAATCAATCTACAACTATATTGATTACAATCTTTTCTCTACAAAAAATATTGACCTTCCAAGAAAAGTTGTTTATCGTCCAAGAAAAAAGCTTAAAAGTCATTAGGTGGTAAGGTGTTGCTCACCATCCATTTCGTCGATTCTCAGTTTATGCTTGCTTTTATAAGAGATGCAAACACTTCACGTTCCGTCATAGATATTTTCGAAAATCTTTATTTGGAACTGGGGCCTGACACTTTTCTAAAACTATTTCCTGTCATTCTAACTGACAACGGCAGTGAGTTTACAAATCCAAAGGCCATCGACTTTGATAGGCAGGGAAACCGCATAACACGCATCTTCTACTGCGACCCTTCAGCACCATACCAGAAAGGTGCTGCAGAAAACAACCATGAATTGATCCGCAGAATTGTTCCTAAAGGCCAGAGCTTCAACTCATTTCAACAGAAGGATATCTCATTGATGATGAGTCACATTAATTCTTATTCAAGAAAAAAGCTGAATGACCAGTCTCCATACTCGGTATTCAGCTTCCTTTACGGCGCTAAAACGCTCGCAAAGTTGGATTCAGAACTCATCAAACCAAATGAGATTATCATGAATCCGAGTTTATTAAAATACTAACCTACTCAAGCAGGGATTACCGCTGGTACTTAAGCGAAAACTTTTCCAATGGGTGGAATTTACCTTTGCAAAAAAACGGAAAATATTCACCCTTTGTTTGCTAATCTCAAAACCAGCTGAAATCTGCTTGAGCTACTTAAATTATACATCATTTTGGTCTAAAATAAGCAAAAATTTACTCTTCTAACCAAAAATTTTATCTAGTGTCGATTTTACGGTGGAAGTTAATTCTACAAAGTGGAAGTTAACTTTTCAATTCACCAATTAATTTACAAAAATACTACCAATACATCATAATAATTGTTAAACTCTCTCCATTTACTCCATCAAACTTATGTTGTAAACTATAGATATATAAGACATAAACAGGGGGTACAGCATGGAAAATTATGCAAAGGTTGTGGTCAAAGGATCACCTATTTCAAAATCTAACTTCAAGCTTTTCAACGTCCAAGGCCGAGCTATACTTCCCTATAACTCAGGAAAGTACCACGATAGATATGCCCATTATGAGGAGGAAATAGCCTTTAATGCCAGACTTCAAAATCCTAACACCGTTCTGTCAGAAGCCCTGATTGCCGTGTTAAAGGTATATTATAAAAGTGCTAAGAGGCACCCGGATACCAATAATATCACTAAAAGTATATTAGATGGTATAGAAAAGAGCGGCTTAATAATAAATGATGCTCAGATAAGGCGTTTAATAATAGAGGAATACTACGATTCAAAGGACCCTAGATTTGAGTTGGAGCTTTTCGGTGAAAGCACCTACAGCATGAAATACGAGATTTACAGAAAGGAAGTTCCGGATGAGCCTATAAACTATGAGCCACCTGCTAACAAAAAAGGGGCAGCAGGTTCTGCAAAGGTAAAAAAGCCTAACCCTGTTTCCAATAATTCATCGGCTATGATTTGCGATATATGTGGAAGAGAAATTTCAGCGGAATCCTCTGTCAGCGCCAATGGCGGTAAGATGAAGATTTGCAAGGCCTGTTTAAAGAATCTATTTTGATAGTTATATTTATTTTCTGAGAGATAAGAAAAATAGTTGATTAAAAGCTACTTTTTCTTAAAGTGGCTTTTTTATTATATAAAGGGGGCTTTATAATGTTAATAAAAGATATCTTCAAGATGAAGAAACCGGTGATATCCTTTGAGATATTTCCGCCGAAAAAAGAGGATGATATAGGAACAATATATAGTACTATTGAAGCACTTAAGGATTTGAAGCCGGATTTTATCAGTGTAACCTATGGTGCCGGGGGCAGCACCAGGGATAAGACTGTGGAAATCGCTTCTATTGTAAAGAACAAATACAATATAGAAGCTCTGGCTCACCTGACTTGTATTGGCTTGGAAGAACAAGGGCTTACAAACATACTGGAGGATTTAATAAAGAATAACGTCCATAACATAATGGCCTTAAGAGGTGATTTACCACAGGAAATGGATAAATCCGTTTTGGATAACAGTCCTTTTTCTCATGCCAGTGATATTATTACCTCAATCAAGAAAAGAAAAGATCTTTGTGCCGGTGGTGCCTGCTATCCGGAAATGCACCCTGAATGCACAGACTTTGATAAGGATATTCAGAATTTAAAGCTTAAGGTCCACTGCGGAGCTGACTTTCTGGTAACTCAACTGTTTTTTGATAACAATAAGTTTTATAGCTTTATGGATAAAGCCCTGAAGGTAGGAATCAATGTCCCTGTCACTGCCGGAATTATGCCGGTAACAAACAAGAAGCAGATTGAGAGAATGGTGTCCCTAAGCAACGCCTCTCTGCCTGAGAAGTTTAAACGAATCATGGATAAGTATGAGTACAATCCGGAAGCCCTTAAAGAAGCGGGGATAGCTTATGCCACAGAGCAAATAATTGATCTCTTGTCCTGGGGCATAGACGGTATTCATCTCTATACCATGAATAGGCCGGAAACCTGCAGAAGGATCATGAATAATATTACCTCTATAAGATATACCCTTGAGGAAAAAGAAAAAATTGCGAATTAGTCGCAATTTTTTTCTATTTTTACGGTAATACTTTTGCAGTTGTGATGCCTTTCCAGGACTTCTGAAGAGAGCTTTACTCTTTCCAAATCTCCCGGTGTCATAAGTTCCTTATTTAAAGTTAATTCCAGTTTGTCGTCAAAGTACACAAGTATTTTGGAGTCTTTGTATAAATTGTCCAACCTCAGTGATAATTCCACAGAATTCTCTGCATTTCCTCGGTTTAGAGCTGATGGTATTGCATACTTTATACCTTCTTCAAAAACAATAGGTATCATGTGTCCTTTGTGTAAAAAACCTCTGATATAATCTGCCGCTTTTTTACCGGCTTTATAGCTTTCTTGCGTAACTTTATCTACTACCTCATGATAGTGTACTGCGTTACCGCAGGCAAATATCCCCTCAACACTGGTATGCATATTTTCATCAATCTCAGGACCTAGGGTAGCCGGTGACAGGTTAACTCCTGCCTGCTTTAGCAAATCACTCTCAGGATAAGCTTCTACCGCTAAAACCAGGGTGTCACAAGCTATCTGAAATTCTTGGTCATGCAGTACCTTGTTTTCATCATCCAGGGGAGCCACATTTACTGCCCCTACTCTGTCATATCCTATTGTACCGGTTATTGTATGTTTCAGAAGCAGCGGTACCTCAAAGCTTTCTAAACACATGCTCACATTTAACCTTCTGCCTCTGCAGTAGGGCATGGGTTCTATTACAGCTTTGACTTTTGCCCCTTCCATTATAAGTCTTCTTGCTACAATTAATCCTGTATCAACGGAACCAAAAATAACAACCTCTTTCCCCGGCATATATCCATCCAAATTTATAAATTTTTGAACGGATCCTGCAGTAAATATACCTGCACTATGGCCACCTATAATATTAATTGTACTCCTGGGCATCTCTCTGCTGCCAGTTGCTAAAATAATAGCCTTAGCCTTGAGCTCTAAAATCCCCTTAGTACTGTTAACGGCAATTAGGTCTTTACTGTTTTTAAGCTCGATAACCGTTGTACTCAACATATATTCTATATTCAACTGCTTTATTTTATCAATAAATCTCTGTACATACTCCGGTCCGGTCATGTCTTCTTTAAAATATTCCATTCCGAAGCCGTTATGTATACACTGATTCAAGGTCCCTCCCAGAGTATCATCTCTGTCTAGGATCAGAAGATTGTCAATTCCCTCTTCCTTTGCAGCTAAAGCTGCTGCCAGACCTGCAGGACCGCCTCCAATAACTATTAAATCATACATCTATTGTGACTCCTTCAAAACTTACTCAACCAATTATATATTAAATAAATTCCCAAGATTAATCAAGAATTTTTATGATATCTTGTACTACTCTTTCTCTCCCTTTACAAATGCCTCTACATCCCTTACTTATATGGTACTACCCATATAGACTTTTGTTTTAAGAAACAGTTGATACTGGTTCTTAAGCTTGACCATCAACTGTTCTTTAAAACATCTAGTCATGGTAAACCATGACTAGAAAAGACTAAAGGCTGTTCCTATATTCCCTGTCTGTATATGGAAAAGGTATACTCATATGATGATTATTCAAAGCCGTAAAAGTGTCACTGTGGTCATCATAATTATAGAAAGTATTTCTGTACAGGGATTTGTCTTTATATTTTTTGTCTATGTCCTCAACACTATGATGAATAGGAATTTCATTAATATCCTCCATGTATCTCACCTCTGTTTTTGTTTTAATTTATTATTCCACAATCCTCACTTATCATTCATGATAAATAGAATTACCCTCCAGATCCTATAAAATAAACCACACAAAAAACAAAAGGCAACTGAAAGATCAGTTGCTCCAAAATAAAGGGGATATTATGAAAAACATAAAAAACTTATTGCTCCCTATTATTCTAATACTTAATTATTAACTAGCTATATATCAACTTTTAACTTTTTGTAAATAATAATGCATATTTATTATTTATTTTAAATTTTTCTCGTAATCAGCAACCATTCTTTTTACCATTTCTCCACCAACGGCACCACATTCCCTGGCACTTAAGTGACCGTTATAATCAGAAAATGGAACTCCCATTTCCTTGGCAACTTCTGTTCTAAACTTATATAGTCCGTGTTTTGCTTCAGGAACTAATTTTCTTGATCCCTTTGATGCCATACTTATCATCTCCCTCTTTTACATATTTATTTGTAATTTAAGTATTCCCTCTCAGATGATAAATAAACTGATTATCTATTGGGTCTCATTCCAACTAGTTCCAAATTATAATTTAAATTTTCCTATCCCTTAACGGATCCCATTGTCAAGCCTCCGATAATGTACTTAGAACAGAAGCAGAAAACAATCATAATTGGCACCATTGATATGGCTACACACACATATATTGCACCAAAGTCAGTCTGATAAACACCCTTTGCCAAGGCTGTCATCAAAGGTACGGTATATTTTGATTCGTCATTCAATACTATAAGCGGCATCAGGTAGCTGTTCCAGCTTCCTATGAAAGTAAATATGGACATTGTGGCTATAGAAGGAGTAACGATAGGAAGTATAATTCTATTAAAGGTTTTGAACTCGCCACATCCGTCAATCCTCGCCGCTTCTATCAGTGAATCCGGCACTGCGGAGTCCATATAGGACTTTATAAAGAACACTATATTTGGTGTGGCTATGGCGGGAAGAATCAACGCAAGCCTGGTATTAGGCAATCCCAGCACTTTTATAACTTTAAAGAAACCAAGAAGTCCAAGCTGCGCCGGCATCATAAGTGCTACCAGAACCAAGGCAAATAGTAGCTTCTGTCCTCTAAACCTGTATTTTGAGAAACCATATGCAGTCAGTGCTCCAAAATAAGCTGCCAAAGCAGTAGTGCTTGTGGAAATTATTATACTGTTCCTGAAACCGGTCCATATGTTTACTCTATCCTGAAGCCTCTTATAATTCTCAAAAAAGGATGTTCCGGGTAATAATGACATCTTTGAAGCCAAATCAGCATTGCTGTGGGTACTGTTAATTATCATAATGTAAAACGGAGTAAAACATATAACTGCCAATACTATCAGAAATATATATAAAAGTGTCTTTGTAAAACTTATATTCTTTATTGACTTTGTTCTTCTTATTTGACTTTCTCTTAATACCATATTTATCACCCCTATTCATAGACCGGTTTTCTGTTGATAAGCTTGAAAGCGAAAATTACTGCCATCAGTATTAAAATGAATAAGCCAACTCCAATGGCACCTGCATATCCAAAGTTATAATTTTTGAAGGCTGTATTATATAGGTACATAACCATTGTTAATATAGAGCCTTGCGGTGAACCATCTCCATTTGTTAACACTGCGGGTACGTCAAACATTGTCAAGCCTCCGATTAAGGAAGTAACTACTACATAAAGCATTGTTGGCTGTAAAAGCGGCAAGGTTATACTCTTGAAGGTCTGCCACTTGCCGGCACCATCTACGATAGCTGCCTCATAGATATCATCACTTATGGTTTTTATACCAGCCATAAGCAGTATCATAGTATTACCAAACCACATCCACCAATTTATGAAAGCTACCGTTCCTCTGGTGGCGGAAATCTCCTGCAGCCAGTTTACTGGGGCTTTGATAATATTAAGACTCATTAAAATACTGTTTAAGGCACCGGTCTGCCAATCCAATAAAAATCTAAATAGTATACCTACAGAAGCCATGGTAACCAAGTTTGGAAGATAAAAAATGGCTCTGAAAAATTCTTTGCCCTTTATTCTACAACTGCTTAATGCTACAGCCAAGAATAATGCAAATAAGATCTGAGGAATAATGTTGGCAGTCCACATAATAAGTGTATTCTTTATACTGTTGTAGAAGGTTGTATCCTGAATCAGTCTTTCATAATTGGTGAGTCCAATGAATTTAGGGCTGGCTTTGGTTCCACCCCACTTAGTGAAACTAAGGTATATGGAATAGAATATTGGATACACGCCAAAGGTAAAAAATGCTATGAAATATGGTGCGATAAAGGCATAGGCATATCTATTTTTATTAACTTTACTTGATAGCTTCATATATTCTCCTTTCTTGGACATACAGTATCTACATAAAGAGCCTTTTTATAATTAATGATTAAAATTTAAGAATTAAGAATGATGGATGATTTTCCTCCGCTTCTCTATCCATCATTTTTAATTCTTAATTCTTATTTGAAAGAAAGTGCTGTGCACTTTCTTTCAAATGCCCTTTTAATTTACTAATATGTCCCTGGTTACTCTACTATTAAGTCTGGGAAGTCAGACTTAACCTTTTCTTTAAACTTCTTATAGAACTCTTCCTTACTAATTTTGTTTGCAAGATAACTAGCCATATTGTCATCCCAAGCAGCTTGAATTCTGTCATCATATTCTGTGAAGGTATTTCCGTTAATTCCTTCAAGAGCTGGTTGGAAGAACTTATATACATTCTGGTTTAAAGTTGCGTTCAAGTTGCTTCCGGCAGCTTCTTCAGCAATTATGTCCTTGTGATTCATGAAGTCGCCGATCTTGCTCTGCCATTCTTTCATTGCATCTTTGTCAGTTGTTATGAACTTTACAAATTCCCATGCTAACTCTTTGTTTTCACTTTCGCTGTATATTCCAAGCCAAGTACCGCCCCAAAAATATGGTATCGGAGACTTAGCTAGAGCCCATTCACCCTTGTCTTTTCTTGCTTCGTCATTTGAGCCGATTATCCATGGAATACCCCAAGTTGGAATAGCGTATGCAAATACATCATTCGCAGCAATACTTGCGGACCATGCTTGAGACCATTGCTCAAGTCCAGCTTCTAATTTTTCATCTCTGTATATCTTAGCAGCATCAACATACTCGTCCATCATAGGATCGATAACAAGCTTGCCGTCCTTAACCCAACCAGTTGCTCTTGCTCCTATATATAGTCTTTCAAGTTCTTGTCTTGCAGCAAAGAAAGTAACCTTTCCACCGCTCTTTTCCTTAAGCTGTCTAGCCATGTCCAACATTTTTTCAGGAGTGGACATCATTTCAGAAATCTTATCTGGATCATCTGTTCCAAAATACTGTTTAGCCAATTCTCTCTTATAACCTATAGCTCCCGGTGTAGCCTGATAAGTTAATGCTCTTATCTTGCCCTCTGGATCTCTACCGATATCTACTGTGTATGGAACCATGTTTTTAGCTATTTCTTCAGCGTTGTATGGTGCCTGTGAAAGGTCTAGGAAGCCGCCTTCCATGTTAACAAATCTCTTAACAAAGGCTGATTCTCCGCAGTATACGTCTGGCATACCTGAGCCGCTGTTGATTGCTGCTGTAAGCTTGTTTTGATAACCTTGGTCTTGGTCAGATATGATCTGAACATTAACCTTAACATTTGGATACTTCTTCATGAACATTTCTGCCATTACCGGACCTTCATCCTTGTTGAAATGCCAGAAAGTTATTTCTCCTTTGAAGTCTTCCGGTTTCTTTTCAGTAGTGGTAGTGCCACTAGTTCCAGGTGTGGTAGTGTCAGAAGGTTTTGGAGAATCCTCTGTCTTTTTACCACAGCCAGCAGCCATTGAAGCTATAACTGCTGTTGCAATTACAGTACAGATTAATTTTTTAATGGTTTTACCTTTCATTCTAATCCCCCTTCGTGTTTTCTTCACCTTAATAATACTGAAATTGTTTTCTTCACTAAATGGACAAACTTGCTAAAACCTTTACAATCTTGTCCAAAATAAAAGTGCAAATTCTTGTTGTAAGAATTTGCACTTATTTCTTTAAAACTTATCTTTATATTCCGATGGGGTCATACCTGCATATTTTTTAAACAGCTTTGAAAAATAGTGGGCATCTTTTATGCCAACCATTTCTGCTACCTCATAGGCCTTATAATTATCTTGCCTCAAGTATTCCTTGGCTTTTTCTATCCTTACTTCGTTAAGATAGTCCACAAAACCCTTCCCAAGCTCCCTGGTAAACAACCTACTCAAATAGAAGGTACTTACATAAGTATACTCCGCTACATCGTTCAAAGTAATACTTTCGCGGTAGTTATTTTTGATATATTCCACTGCCTTTCTGAGGATTAATTTCATTGAATCTTCTTCTATATTTTTCTCAGAGATACGGCTTTTTATTAAGGCTTCATTGTCTTTATTTAACTCCTTTAGGTTGTCAAAACTAATGATGTGGTTATGTAAAATATTGCTCTCCTTATTTAACTGCTTTATGGCTTTCTTCATTTTTTCGTGGAGAGCCTGATATCCTTCTCCAGCCTCAGTCACTACGGAGTAGATGGATAACTTAAAGCAGCTTTGTATAACATCTTTTAAAACACCCATTCTATCTCTGGCGCACTTAGAAATATCCTCCATGTCCACAGTAGGTTGAACAATGAATACAATCCTGCGTTCTGAGAGCACAAAGAATTCTGTTGTAAAGTGGTCGGAATACACATCCAGGAAGGAATTGATTACTCCCTGCTGATACATTACATCATATTCGTAAACATTGCTTTCTTCAATGCCGCCTAGTTCAATGACCACAAGGACGAATTTTTCTACCTTTAAACTGCACAAGTCCATTTCTCCACTTATGTTTCTATGTTTTATATTTACATTGAAAAGCAAGTCATAGAGCAATTTTTGTTTGATAACAGGAATCTTTTCCTGTAAGCTCTTTTTCAGCTCTTCTATTTCATTTTGAGATTTTTTCCATTCCTCAAGTTCCTTAACCACTCTCTTTATAACCGCAGTAATATCCTCTATCTTTGAGGGCTTTAATATATATTCAGAAGCTCCAAGCTTTATTGCTCTTTGCAAATACTCAAAGTCCCTATAACCTGTCAATATTACAATTTTGGTGTGTGGTATTAACTCCTTTGTTTCTTTTACCATGTCCAGACCATCAATGCCAGGCATCTTTATGTCTGTCACTATTATATCCGGCTTTAAAGTCCTGATTTTCTCCATACCGCTTATTCCGTCAGAAGCCTCGTCAATTACTGTACACCCCAAGCTTTCCCAATTAATAATATTTTTAATGCCCTTCCTAATTACTGCCTCATCATCAACCAGTAGCACTCTAAACATAATATTCCCCATCCTTTCTTAGGCTTTTAAAAGGTAGTCTCAAGGTTACTTTAGTAAATTTATCATACTGACTTTCTACTTCAACACCATAGTCCTCACCATAAAACAGCTTTATCCTTTTGCTTACATTGCTCAAACCTATACTGCTGCTTTCATTCCCCTCTTCACCGGAAATCATTTCTTTGAGTTTTATAAGCTCCGTTTCCTTCATACCTATTCCGTTATCAATAACTTCTATTATCAAGTCTTCCTCTTTTTTGTAGGAGTTCAGCACTATTATTCCCTGTCTCACCACATTCTCTAAGCCATGCTGAACTGCATTTTCCACCACCGGCTGAATCAAAAGTCTTGGAATCATAACCACTAACGTTTCGCTGCTGATATTTTTCTCCATGACAAGTCTGTCTCCAAACCTGTTCTTTAATATAGCAATGTAGTTGTCTATATAATCAATTTCATCAGCAATGGAAATAAGCTTATCCCCCTTACCCATATTGGCTTCAATCAACTTAGAAAGGGCGGTTACAGTACTGCTGATCTCAGGTACTCCGTTAAGGTGAGCCATCCAGTTGATATTCTCCAGAGTATTAAAAAGAAAATGTGGATTTATCTGTGCTTGTAAAGCCTTTAGTTCAGCTTCCTTTCTGGTAAGTTTCTCCTTATAAATTATATTCAGAAGATAGTGTATCTTTGAGGACATCTTATTAAATGACTTGCTTAGATATCCTATCTCATCCGTACGGTCAATATTAACCTCCCTATAAATATCACTGCTTTCAATTTCCTTCATTGCTCCCACCAATTCATTCATTGGTTTGATGATATCCTTAGCTGTGAGGGTACTTAATAGTGACAGTACCACAATAGACCATATGACAATTAAGAAAATTTGAGTTTTTAGGGAATTTATTTCTTCATACAACTCATCAAAGGGAATATGATATACTATCCTCCAATTTGGCTTCACCATTGTAAGGTAAGAGATTAATACTTTATTATCATTATCCAGATAATATCCCTTTGAAGAGTTAAACTTTATATTTTCCAATGCAGAGGAATAACCACTATTCCCGTCACCTACTATTATTTCCTCGTTAGTATTTGATAAAATGGATATATTCTGGGCTGATCCCTGGGATAAATCTTTATAGAGAGACTCTATGAAGTTCTTATTTATAAGCAGTGCCATTAGGCCGAGAGGATTAAAGGTGTCCTTGTCGTAAACTACTCTTGCTGCATATAAGTCCATGCCTTTTTCTTCAGACTTATTAAACATCCAAATAGTATTACCGTTGTTAGATAAGGCTTGACTATAAATATCATCATAGGGAATTCTCTCTTTTATGCTTTTTTTCCCTCTGTCAGAATCAAAATAAATAAAATCCTTATCATTAGTGACAATACAAATCCCCTCGATGGAAGTTCTCGAAAAAATAGCATCTCTTAAAAGATTACGTACATAGTTGGCTTCTGTATACTTGTTAGCATTATTGGTTTCGTTAGCCTGTAAAAAACTATATACTCTGTTGTCGTACAGGAGCTGCAGGGTTAAGGCATCTATATCCCTATTCATGTCTTCCACTCTCAGTTCAATCATCCTTAAAATATCCTGTGAATATGCAAAGGACTTATTGTTAATTGATTGGGAAGTCTTATTGTATGCCATATAACCTATAAATATTATTGGTATTATTATTTGAATATAAAACAGTACTTTAAGCTTATTTTTAATGGATATGTCTTTATAGTATTGCAGAAGTCCCTTATATATTTTCTTCAGTCTTTCCCTCATAATTTTTATCATTCCATTTCCTCAAATATCTGCTCCGGTGAGACATTCCCTTCAAGCATCTCCGGAAATTTTTTCACTAATATGTTCTCCCAATTTGTCCTCTCTATAAAACTATCCGGCGGCCCCACCAATTCCAGGGAACTTTTCACCATATTTCTTCCTGTTAGAATCAGTCCCACTTCCTCACTATCATCAGTTATCCTGAGATTCGCCATACTTCCGGTGCTGTTAATTAAAACTTTTGCAACCTCTTCTGTAGTTAGATATTTTAGGAGCTTGATAGCTGCTTCTCTTTTTTCTTGAGAATAAAAAGCTCTTGAACTCATATGGAAGTTTCCGTTTCCAACCCCATATACGATGGCACTCTTATCCGCTGCTCCCTCTTCAAAGACAGGGAAGGGAATTAGCTGTATGTCCTTATCCAGACTGCTCACTGCACCGTCCCCTATAAACCAAGAACCTTGTACAATCATTGCGGCCTTCTTTTCCAGGAAGAGATTATTTCTGGCTTTATCATCAATTATGAAAACATCTTCAGGAAACGCTTTCATTTCGTACAGTTCTTTCATGTAATTCATACCCTTAATATAGTTCTCCGAAATCTTCCCTGAAGCATAGGGATTTTCTACATCCTCTTTTCCCCCTAATTTCATTACAATGTTTTGATATAGGTAGGTTCCTTCCGGAGTACAGTTGAAGGCTATAGGTATAATATTATGCTTTCTAAATTCTTTCACAGAGTTTTTTAATTCCTCATAGTTCTCTGGAACTTTTATATTGTACCTGTGGAAAAGGCTTTTATTTATAAACAAGCCTTCATAAATAATTTCTAAAGGCAAGGCATAAATTTTATCTCCAAAAGTAACATAGTCCCAAGCTTCTGTTTTAAAGCTGTGCTTCCACTGCATGTCCTCATCCAATATTGGACTCAAATTTGCAACCTTACCTGAACTTATCAGTTTTCTTTCATCAGAGCCTGGCCATAATCCAAATACATCAGGTTCATTCCCCTGGGCAAAATCTGTCTTTAAGGTGTATAAAAAATCATCGTTTCCTCTAGACCTATTTTTAACTTTTATATCTGGATTTTCTTTCTCAAATTCTTCTAAGACCTTCTCCAAGGCCTGTGATCTTATATCAGCTCCTCCCCAACTGCTGGAGAAGGTTATCTCTACTACTTTATTCTTGGATAAATTGGAGTTGAAGTCTACACTACCTTTATTGAGTTCAGATATTGTAACCATTGTCAGCAGAACAAAAAAGACGACAATTAGTATTCTTTTTATAATAATCTTCTTATCCACCGGTATTCCTCCAAAAATTTAATCATATTCTCATTTTATCATTCATAGGTTAATTAATAAATAACCAATAAAAAGAAAAAAATTGCGTCACAACGCAATTTTTTTCTTTTTATAATGAGTAATTAGTAATGATTGATGAGTAATTATGGTGGATTTTTCTCCGCTTCTCTATTCACAATAATCTTAACCTTTTCTATCCTCTTTTCCTTAACCTCTTCTATTTTAAAAATTAAATTGCCATACTCCAACTGTGACCGGTCCCCATCCTTGGGTATGTTTCCCAGAAGATCTATTACAAAGCCACTGATGGTATCTGAATGTTCCGATTCAAGATTTGTATGCAGATAATCATTTACTTCATCTATGGTTACTAGACCATCTGCAATGTATGTATCCTTGTCAACTTTTATGATATCGGGCTCCACATCGTCGTATTCATCCTGGATTTTACCCATGACTTCTTCTATTAAATCTTCTATGCTGACTATACCTTCAAATCCTCCGTATTCATTTATAAGTATGGCCATATGGTTTTTTGATGCCTGCAATTCTTTAAATAGTTCATCAATATTCTTTGTTGCAGGCACAAAATACGCTGGTCTTAGTATTCTTTTAATTTCCTCTCTTGTCAAATCCTTATTGCAGGCTTCAATTACAAAATCCTTCATATATAAAATTCCGATAATATTATCTATTTCTTCCTCATAAACCGGTACTCTTGAGTAATTTTCCTGAATCACTTGCTGTAAAATTTGTTTGGGCGGCAAATTTATGTCTATGGCAAATACATCTGTCCTCGGGGTCATAACCTCTTCTGCTACCTTATCGTCAAATTCAAATATGCTTTCAATCATTTCCCTCTCTGTTTCATTTATTACCCCATGCTCCTGGCCAACCTCTATAAGAGACCTGATCTCTTCCACAGATACCTGCTCATCCAGTCTATCCGTTTTTATCCCTGAAATTCTGGTTAGCAGGTTAGTAGATCCAGAAAGGAGCCTGATAAAAGGCATTGCCATCTTCGAAATCAGAACTATAGGTTTAACACTAAACATTGCTATCTTTTCTGACATTTGAAGTGCTACCCTCTTAGGATAGAGTTCACCAAAGACAAGGGTAAAATATGACAATAAAATAGTAATAAAAAATAAGGCAAGCTGTTGGCCATATGGAATACCTATTCTGCTTAAAAATATGGCTAGTTTTCCGGAAAGGCCTGTAGCGGCGGAAGCACTGGCAAAAAATCCTGCTAGGGTTATACCTACTTGAATAGTAGCCAAAAACTTGCTTGGTTCTTCCATCAGTTTTTCCAAAAGCATGGCTTTCTTATTTCCCTCTTCCGATAGCATCCTTATTTTATTTTTATTTAACGAAACTATTGCCATCTCAGCAGAGGCAAAAAAAGCATTTAGTGCTGTCAATATAATGATTAGTAAAATCTGTACAGTGGTATTGCTGCCAGCTTCAGTATTCATCTGCATCCCTCCAAAAGCCTTATAAATATTATTATCTTTCAGAGCCTCTATTATATACACAGTTGAATTCATGAATGTTATAGGGGCTTTATAGTATTCAACCAAATAATGTTTTTAACTGCTACCTTTTTACTTTTACCAGAATATTACATAAGTTCCTTTCATATAATTGATTTATATATTGGTATCGCTAGGGTAATCTGTATTCAAAAGGGGGAAAACTATGTTATCAAAAAAACTATTATCGGTATTAACAGCCACATTCCTACTAGCTGGCGTTGGGGGCAGCACTGTGGCAGAAGGTAAAAGTCTGAATGGACAAGCTTCATTTGAAGATGCTGTCTTCAAATTAGGTGGGCCAACAGATTTATCCGTTGCAAACGAAGAAAAAATCATTGAGATGCTAAAAAGAGAAGGTAAGCTAGCTAAAAATGCAACTTATGCAGAGTCTCAAAAGGCATATTTAGAGTACATGCAAAAGACATCTAAGGCAAATAAGAAATTGCCTGTCAGCAAAGCGGAAAGGGAATTAAAGGCTAAGCATAACCAGAAGGTGCAAAAGTCAAAGTTTGGGCAGAGTATACCTGATAACAACACTAAAACTGTCAATATTCTTGCACTGCTGGTAGACTTTCAGGATTATAAGCATAACAGCATTAAGCCAGGGGAAACTGATATGTATTATGCAGACTACAGCCATAGCCATTTCGAAGATATGCTGTTTGGTAATAAGGGGTATTCCGGACCTGACAGCGAGAATTTTGTTTCAATGAAACAGTATTATCTAGAGCAATCCGGCGGTAGCTTAATAATAGAGGGTAAGGTAGCAGGTTGGTACACATTACCACAAACTGCAGCATGGTATGGTGCTCCATATGGTAATTCAAATGACATAAGGCCCAGAAATGCAGTTGCCCATGCTTTAACTCTGGCTGCACAGGATCCCAATATAAACTTTGCAGACTTTGACAGAGAAGATATATATGATTTAGATAGTGATGGAAATTACAATGAACCAGATGGAATCATTGATTACCTTATGGTTATACATGCCGGTGTTGGAGAAGAAGCCGGCGGTGGCGGCCTAGGCAGTGATGCTATCTGGTCACACAGATGGAACTTAGGAGGCTTATATAAGATTCCGGGAACCGATTACTACGCCTACGACTACACAATTGAGCCAGAAGATGGGGCTGCAGGAGTATTTGCCCATGAGTTTGGACATAACTTGGGCTTACCAGATGAATATGATACAGGTTATACTTCTGCTTCAAGTGAGCCTATTTCCAATTGGTCAATAATGTCCTCAGGAAGTTGGGCAGGAAAGATTGGTGGAACGGAACCAACAGGTTTTAGCCCCTATGCCAGGGAATTCTTTCAAAGAACTTACGGGGGTAACTGGCAAAAGGCTGTTACTATAGACTATGCCACACTGTCAAAGGCCGGTGCCAGAATAATTCTTAGACAGGCTGACGAAGAAGGACAGGTTGTTAGAATTAATCTTCCGGATAAGGCCCATTTAATAACTGTTCCAACCAGCGGCAAGTATGCTTACTGGGGTGGAAACAGCACTGATGGATCACCAATATTGAATAGTATGACTGCAACTGTTGATTTAAGCGGAAAAACCACTGCAGAGCTTCGTTTTAAGACTTGGTATGACATAGAAGAAGGCTGGGACTATGCTTCTATTCAGGTACGGGAACAAGGTGCAAAAGAATGGACATCCATTGAAGGAAATATAACAACCACTGATGGCAATCCTGACAGAGAAGTTATAGTAGCCCATGGCATAACCGGTGTTTCAGGTGGCTGGGTAGATGGTATATTTGATTTAAGGGCTTTTACCGGCAAGAAAATAGACTTAAAGTTTGAATACCAGACTGATACCTATGTCTTTGGAGCTGGTTTCTATGTTGATGATATTAAGGTTATTGCTAATAATACTACTATTCTGTCAGATGATGCTGAAGGAACTTCAAAGTTCACTCCGGCTGGCTTTGAGAAGAGCACAGGAACGGTTTATGCTCCACATTATTACCTGGTTGAGTGGAGAAACCACCATGGTGTAGATAAGGGACTTGCCAACGTAAGTACCTTAGGTCAGAGTATTCCATATGATCCCGGTATGTTAGTTTGGTATGTTGATACCTACTTCACAGATAACTGGACAGGAGTTCACCCGGGAGAAGGCTTCCTCAGCATAGTAGATGCAGATCAAAATAACTTGTGGTGGAAGTTTGCGGATAAAACTCAAACTCCTATATTGGGCAGTAATAAGTATCAAATGCGGGACGCTGCCTTTAGCAAAGATAAAGAGTCAGCCTTTACGGTAGACTTAACTTCCCTATATGGAAGGTCAATCTCAGATAACTATAGATTCACAGAAGGCAGCTTCGATGACAGTGATGATTACTCAAATCCCGAACTTCCTACAGTTGGTGTAAAGCTTCCAAGGTACGGTATAAAAATTCAAATTACTAACCAGGCAAAAGACAACAGCAGTGCAGACATAATGATAAAGAAATAGCATAATTTGATCAAATAATAAAAAGCAGCAGGTTATATTTGCTGCTTTTTATTATATTCCCCTATAGTCATCTGCAAGTCTTTTCTCATAACTATAACCTGTTTACTTCTTCTTACCATAATGTTTCACCTAACCTATAATATTTTTCTCTCCTTAGTAAATAATAACTTCCAGTTATTACCACGTTCCCACAGTCCATAGTATAAACTGGAAGTTTATGCTCGCTTATTATTTCCGTAAAATTTTATCCATGGCTTTCCCTTTTGCTAACTCATCAATGAGCTTATCAAGATAGCGAGCTTCTCTCATAGTTGGGTCTTCGATATCTTCCACTCGGACACCACAGATTATACCTTTGATCAAAGCCCGTGAAGGATTCAATTGAGGAGCGTCTGCAAAAAAGGTTTCGAAGTCTGTCTGTTTTTCCAGTTGGGATTCTAACTCTTCCTGGATATATCCTGTCAACCAGCGTATTATTTCATCAACTTCCGCCTTTGTACGCCCTTTTTTCTCTGCCTTAGCAATGTAAAAGGGATAAACACTCGCTACACTCATTTTATTGATACTTCGTTTGGCCATAATACATCCTCCCATGTATGATCTTTTTTAATTTATTCTTCCCCTGCCTCAATCAAAACTCTATTACCTAGTAAAAAGAAACATTGAATAAACAACAATATATCTGTTCCTATGATCATAGGTACAACCAGCATAATAATTCATTGTATGCTGCTATTCACACCTCTTTACGGCATATATGCTATAAATTATATTATTTTAAGATCAGCTTTTTCAACTGCATTGAATAGAGTTGTGCTTAACTGGCAAACTCCACCACCAACTCCTTTTACATAATTATCATTTACTATAATATTTGCTTATTGAAAAGCCAAGAAAAGTAAATCAAAGCTCGTGCAATGGCAACTCTCTGCTGTTGTCTCCCAGATAGCTGGTGTGGTAGTGATTCCAGTTTATCCCCTATTCCTAAGGTGCTTACAATAGTATCAGAATCCTCCTTGTCAGGCTTTCTTTTATCGAGCAACATAGACATAAGCATATTCTTCCTAACTGTCAAGTTAGGAATCAAATTGTAAAACTGATAAATCAAACCCACTTTTCTTCTTCTGAAAATTTCAGCCTCTGTGGCGTTCAGTTTTCTAATATTAACACCATCCACCATTACAGTTCCTTTCGGAATATCAACAGAAACTCCTGACTTCTAAAACAACTCCTTCAAATTATCCGAAGCTAATGTGAGTAGTGTTAAAACATCTATGGAAGTATGATTCAATATTAGTTCATCAATATACTCAAAAATCCCTCCAGGTTAAACACCGTATTAGTTTCAAAGAGTTCTGCCAGCTTCTCTATATTTTCCTCTAAATGCTCAACGTCTTTGGAATACATGTGCATTATATCCACAGCGTCTTCATCTGTAAGTTTTCCACATTCTATCCACCTAATTATAAATAATTCTTTGATAACTAGGTAACTCACAACCGCTGTTTTCGTTTTTGCAGATACATCGTAGTCAAAAACGGCCTTCATAAAGTACCTGTAAATAAAGTAAACCAACAGATTTTCAAACTTATAAGCATTATCTTTATAATATTGATCAAATTGCCTATGTGCATCTAAATAAGTCCCTATATCACCTTTATCAAAATAACTTAATACCCTATCCAAGCCTAATGGATCATTAGGAGTTATATGCTTTAGTCCTTTGAATATTTTAATAATTTCATGTATTTTATTATATTTTGTTCTTTCTCTCCCCTTATACTTATCAAAGCCATTAATGATTTCTCTTTTAAAGTCATTGTTTAAATATCTTTCATTAACAGCTTTTATTCCCTGCACATTATTTTGGTCTATTACTGCCTGAACTTCAATAATAAATTGGAGCACTAGAGCAGCTCTGACTTCAAGAACAATATCACTTTTTTGAAGGATATCGAAAGCTATTTTTCTGCTTTGCATAAGATTTATAAAGAGCATGGCGTTTATATCATTATATGAAGTGATCTCTTCTTGACTTTCACTTACTTCAAACTGAGCCTTTCTACTGTCCCTCAATATTATTCTTGCTGCTTCCGGGCAGGACAGTGATAGTCCCATTTCTCTTAAACTGCCAAACTCTTCTGTGTATCTTGGATACTGCCTGCAAGTATAGCAAAGGCTATCCGGTCCAAGCTCAGTATATATATCACACAACTTTCTTTCATTTAAAAATTCACAATTCCTACCTTTTAGGGCAAATATATTTTCTCCATCCTTACGGATTATCTTATCTCGTAGTCTTTTCCCAAACTCTCCATCTACTCTTTTATATTTTTTATATGTCTTATCATCAATTACAATCTCCCAGCCAGCACAACAGGTATCTTCGCACTGTGAGCCTATACATTTAAATTCTTTAAAATAATCCGGTACCCTGATCTTCATTTTTACCTCATCCTGTTTGTATTTTTAAAGTCATTCCTTAATTTTAATACCTACTGCTTATATTATCAAGTGACCGAAAGCATGTAATAGGACCTTATATTTTGAACAACATCCACCTGCAGGTTAATAATTCATACTTTAGCTCGTAAACTTTCTCCACTCCATTTACCTCCCCTTGACACCTAAAGACAAGCATAGGATTACCTGCAAGCTTTTCTATCTCCCTGTACAATATTTTATCTACTTTTATAACTGTCTCGCTTTCTTCCTCATTTGTTACCCTAAACCTTACCGGCCTAGGTTCTCCTTCCTTGGTAAACCAAGCTACCACGTCGATTGGTTTTGCCACTGTCCGCATACTCTTCCCTCCCAAAGAAATATAAAATTTAAGCTCAAAAGTCCCTCAGTCAATCTTCAAGAATGCTTTATGAAGTTTTTTATGTATTGTAAAAGTTTCTTTTTTTCTAATATTATCGAATACAAGTTCGATTGTCAATAATATTATACTCCAAATATAGAAGAAAAATTCACGGTGAAACACACAGAATCCACGGATTTACCTCGTGTTCTCCGTGGATTCCGTGCTTAAATTTATTGCTTCGTAATTTTACTATTATGTACAACATGCTCATATTTGAATAAAAAAAGAGCCGCCGCTCATTGTGCGACAGCTATCTTCATCTTTCCATGATAATATTTAATCACTGGTACCGGCCTGTATGGTTATTTCCTGTTTAGTATAGTTGAGTTTGGAGAGCTCTTCCTTGAAAAATTCCTCATATATGGCTTTGGCTATTGGAGCTACATAGGCACCATGGCCTCCGTCAAAAATTACTACCGCAACGGCTATTTGCGGATTATCATAAGGCGCAAAGCCTACATACCAGCCATAAGAGGTTCTCCCAATCTCTTCTTGAGTATTACTGAAGGTTGCTGATCCGGTTTTTCCGCCGGTAGTGATTGGAAAGTTCTTAAAGGTACTGGCGGCGGTTCCTTTTTTTCCATGGTCAACAAGGTACATTCCTTCTTTAACAGCATCAACTGTTTCTTGCTTCAGATTTACCTTTTCCAAAATTACCGGTGACTTTTCTTCAATTACCTCTCCTTCAGGACTTAATATCTTGTCTACCAAGTGCAGCTTATACCTTTTTCCTCCGTTAACTATAGTTGCTATAGCATTTGCCATCTGTATTGGAGTAAAACTGCTAATACCTTGTCCAATAGATGCATTATAGGTGTTTGCACCTATCTTAAGCTGGCTGTAGGCATCATATACAGTCACTCCGATAATGGCTTGAACTGCTGAACTAATATCTTTGGTTGAAAAGCTTATATTGCCATACTTGGGATCTAGTTCTATCAATTTATTCAGAAGTCTTGTATACTCATCAACTGATGTATTCCCTGTTTTTATAGCTTCCTTTATTTGAGTTTTTATATCTTTTTTCGTCTCTGCCAGTTCATCACTGTCATCTTTGTTATCATATAAATCCAAAGGTGGAAAACTGTATCCTCTTGAATCTTTTCCTGCTTTAAGCATCTCCATAGTGGTCCATAGGTACTGGGTCTGAAATAGTTGTTATAGGCTTAAAGGTAGATCTGGGAGGTATTGCAGCCATAGTAGCATAGTTATACATTGGTTTAGGCAAAATGTCATACATGTCCATCCTAATGGTGGTATTATTTTCTATATTCTTGTCTATGGGAAATAGCTTTTCTATTTGCTCCTTTGTATATCCCATTGCCTTTGCCATATTTTCTAAGTCCAAGCTAAAATATCTATTATATTGTTCTGTGCTTAACCCGCCATCACTCACAAAATAGTTAGGATTAAAGCCAGGTCTGCTGGCCAAGGCTATAATAGCTCCGGTGTTAACATCTATAGCCACCGCTGCACCTCCTGTTGCATTTCTCATGTTAACGTCATTTACCTTGCCCATAGCCTGCAACTTTTCCATAGTTTCATCCAAGTCCTTCTCTGCCGCACTTTGGACATCTTTATCAATAGTAAGTTGAATATTTTGGCCCGGGTAGGGTTCCTTTTCTCCCAATTCTTCTGTTACCCTGCCAAGGTTATTGACCTTAGCAATTATACTACCTTTTGACCCCTTTAATCTGTCCTCATAGGCCGCCTCAATACCTGACATTCCAATATAGTCCGTAGAGACATCATAGCCTTTGAGTTCATACTTTTCCTGCTGCCAGGAAGGTATTTTAGAGATATATCCCAATACTCCTGAAGCCAGCTCCCCAAATGAGTAGGTTCTTACGGGCTGTAAGGTAATATCAATACCCGGAAGATCATTTAACTGTTGAAGAATACTAAAGGCTGTCTCTTCCTTTAAGTCATTTGCAATCTCCACCGGCTTATATTCCGAAAAGCTCTGCATCTTTATTTTATCCTTCACTATCATCAGCTTTCTCTTAGTTTCAAGATTTAGATCAGAAACCTTCTCCCCTTCAATCTTGTAATCCTTAAGCAGCTTATTAAATACTTCCTCGGCAGTAATCTTTAGTAGTTCTTCATCTATCTCCTTTCTCTGATCTTCAGTAAGTTCTTCCTCTATTTTGCCGTATAACTTTTTTTGAACTTGTTCATCAAAACCTCTGTCTTTTTTAAATCTCAATTCCATCCATCTTCGGGTGGCTTCCGATTCTGACTGGAATTTAAAGCTAAACTTACCTTCATCGATTACTACCGGAAAATCATCTTCTTGCTTCTCTTCATTGTTGTCTAAAATTTTAAACAAGGTTAACATAGTAATTAATAACATTACCAGCAACATAGCCAGTAATCTATTCCACTTTATATTTTATTTCACATCCGTCGTCCTTCCTTTGATATACTTCATTTTATTTTATCATATTATCATGAAAATAAAATGAAGATTAAGCAAAGCCCCTAATCAATAATACTTAAAAACTGTTTTAGGCGCTCATTACTTGTATTGTCAAATACCTGCTCAGGAGTATCGGCTTCAACAATTACTCCTTGATCCATAAAGATCACCTTATGGGCTGCTTCTCTTGCAAAGCTCATCTTATGAGTAACTACTACCATAGTCATACCCTCTTTGGAAAGGTCCTTCATTACCTTTATAACCTCAGCTGCCAGTTCCGGATCTAAGGCAGAGGTAGGTTCGTCAAAAAGCAGCACTTCCGGTTCCATTGCCATAGCCCTGGCAATAGCAACTCTTTGCTGCTGACCTCCTGACAGCTCATGGGGATAACTGTCCTTTTTATTGGCCAAGCCAACCTTTTCAAGCAGCACTACTGCCCTATCGTAGGCCTCTTGTTTTGACCTTTTTAAAACAGTAACCTGCCCTTCCATGATATTTTCTAAAGCAGTCTTATGAGGAAAAAGATGAAAGCCTTGAAACACCATACCGGTGTTCTTTCTTAAGGCAAGAATAGCACTTTGCTTTAATTTTGATTTTCCATCGAAGTTTAATTCATTTTCTCCTATTTTAATAGTTCCTCTATCTGGAGTTTCAAGCAGGTTTAAACATCTTAAAAGAGTTGTCTTACCTGAACCTGAAGGACCAATTATCACAGTAGTCTCACCCTTGGATACTTCTAAGTCAATGTTTTTTAGGATAGCATTATCTCCAAAACTTTTATATAAGCCCTTTACTGATATCATTTACTCACCCCTCTTCTTACTTTGCTACAAACCTGTCAAGCTTCTTTTCCACTCTTCCTTGAACAGCGCTTAACACCGTACAGAAGATTAAATAAATAAATGCCACTTCAACATAAAGCAAAAGCGGTTCATAGGTAGCAGCCGTCACCCTTTGGGCTACCTGGAACATTTCTGTCAATGTTATGGAAGCTGCCAAAGAAGTATCCTTTATTAGACTTATGAAAGAGTTGAAAAGTGGTGGTATGGATACCCTGGCTGCTTGAGGCAGTATAATTCTCTTAAGTGCCTGAGTACGGGTCATACCTATTGAAGCTGCTGCCTCCCACTGACCTTTAGGTATGGACAAGATAGCAGCCCTTATGACCTCAGAGCTGTAGGCACCTACATTTATTGTAAAGCCTATTATTGCTGCCGGCAGAGGATCCAATATTATATTAACCTTTGCCAAACCATAGAAAATAATAAACAGCTGTACTAACAGCGGAGTCCCTCTGATTATCCAAACATAGAACTTTGCAAGGCCTATCAAAGGCTTGACCTTTGATAGCCTTGCAAGAGCTGTTAATAGGCCTACAATCAGGCCAAGGGTAAATGCAATCAAGGCTACCGGCACAGTAAAAGCTATACCGGCCTTTAGCATGGGCCAAAAGGAGTCTAAAGCTATTTGTACAAGTCTTAAAATTCGTTCATTCAAGTTCATATTATCACCACACTATTTTGAAACATCAACACCAAACCACTTCTTTGAAATAGTTTCATAAGTTCCGTCTGCCTTCATGTCATCCAGAGCCTTGTTAACCGCATCCACTAATTCTTTGTTGCCTTTTCTGAACATTATTCCACTTGAGCTAGCATCACTCCGCTCTGCAGCTATTTTAACCCCCACATCGGGTTTTTGCTTTAGTAAATCGTAGTAAGATAAACTGTCATTTATAGTGGCATCTGCTCTTCCGGCCAGCAGTAGATCTATTGCTTGATTAAAGCCTTCTGCTGCTACTATTTCCGCCCCATTTTCTTTAGCAATATCAGCATAGTTACTTGTCAATGATTGTGCAGCCTTTTTGCCTTTTAAATCTTCAAACTTTGTAATATCAATGTTATCCTTGACAACTACAAGTACTGCTCTTGAAGTGATATATGGGTTTGAAAAGTCATACTTTTCTTGTCTGTCAGGCCTTATTCCAACTTGATTTACAATCATATCAAATCTCTTTGCATCAAGACCGGCAAACATTCCATCCCACTTTGTTTCAACAAACTCAGCTTTAACCCCAAGGCGCTTTGCAACTTCCTCCGCTATTTCTACGTCGAAGCCGGTCAGCTTGCCATCATTATCATGAAAGGTAAATGGCGCATAGGTTCCTTCTGTTCCTATTAGGATTTTTCCTTGGCTTTTTATGGTTTCTAACAAGTTAGTTGCAGTCTGCGTACTTTCATTATTTAATTGATTATTTTTTGAGGCACAGCCAGCAAAACCTGCCACTAAAGTTATAGCTAATACAGCACTTATGAATATATTTCTTTTTTTCATTCTAATCTCTCCTTTTTATTATTTATTACTATTCTGTTCAAATACATTTTTGATATTTTCTTCACTTTTAAGTAATTTTTATAATCATAACCTTCACATTGCACTGTTTTTCATTACCGCCTCCCCCTAACTTTTTTATACAATGTTTTTGATTTATGTCATAGGATAAAAATGGGCAATTGCACCAAAATCAAAAAACTCCTACCTCTAAAATTTAGAGGCAGAAGTTATATTCCGCGGTTCCACTCTAATTAACAAGACTAAAGTGTCATGTTATCTCATTGATTCAGGTACATCCATACCCTAACGCTTTAACGTGCGTACACGCTGCCGTCTACTTAATTTTCGAAGCAGTGCTCAAAGACGCATTCACATAGTTTACACTCAAAGTCCCTTTCAGCTAATAGAACTTCTCTCTGTCAGTTTAGCCTATGCTACTATTTCTTATCACAGCATTTTTATTATAATCACAATAATAATATAAGTTATCCTAGCGGTTTTGTCAACATTATTTTAATAATATATTTACTGCCGGTACTAATTATTTTCCCCTTCATCAACTTCTTCAAAAAAGTTCCAAACATCTTTTGCTTCAGCTGTATTTCCTATTTATACCAACTCATTCCCTGCTACTTCCCGCTTTTCATCAGGCTGAGACTTGTCCACTGCAGTTTTTCTGCATCCAAATTTTCTGGGCACACTTATGGTATCCCATAAAATATTTCTTTTACCGGATAGTCTCTTTGTGTACATACTTTGTATTTCTCTTGTAATTCTAAAGTTTCCATCACCAATACTAATCTTGTCTATAGTCTTTAAAGGTGTTATCTCTGCCGCAGTTCCCACAATGAAAACCTCATCAGCTATATATAATAATTCTCTAGGAATACTATTCTCGACAATTTCGTAACCTTTTAACTTACATATTTTTATCACAGTGTCTCTTGTAATCCCTGATAGTGCAGATGAAGCTATGGATGGAGTATATATTACTTTATCCTTTATCAAAAAAATATTTTCTCCACTTCCTTCACTTAATAAACCTTGTGAATTTAGGGCCAGCCCTTCATCATATCCATTCGCCAATGCTTCCATCCTAATAAGTTGTGAGGATAAATAGTTTCCACCAGCCTTTGACAATGCAGGCATTGTATTTGGTGCCAATCCAGACCAACTTGAAATCTTTGCATTGATTCCATTTATAACTGCTGAATCCCCTAACAATGGTGACCATTCCCATGCTGCAATCACTACATTAACTGGGCACTTAGTAGGATCTACACCGAGTACATTATATCCTCTAAAAACAACCGGTCTTATATAAGCCTCCTGAAATTGATTTTCTTTTATCGTATCAATAACTGCTTGCTTTATCTCCTCTTTTGTAAATTTTATACGCCCTAATCCCCTCAAAGAAACTACTTCCATAATGAACAACATGTTGATAAAACATGAATTTTTGCTTCATCATGATTTACAAATTTCCCATCCATCCAAATTCTTTGTCAATATTATAAAAAAACTGGCGCTCATAGTACGCCAGTTATTTTCCTCTTTCCATGATTATAGTATATATCCTTACTCTGCTCTTCAGTAAGTTCATTATTTATTTTATCATATAATCTTCTTTGAATTTCCTCATCAAAATCTCTATTTCTTTGTAATACTCGTAACTTAGCTGCAATAATTCTAAATATTAAAACGTTACCTGTAACATGTCTGGTAATATATTACACTCTATATTTCTTTTCACATCCGTGTCCCTTCCTTAGACTAAAACTCCTTGACCATAGTATCTTCCCATTGATAAAATAATATCATTAACTGCAGATATATGTGTGATTCTCATATCGTGTTTCGATATAACTATTATACTAAGAATAGCACAGGAGGTATGCAAATGCAAGAACAAATATTGCGTAAACTATTTTTAGGATTTATTCATATTCACATACTACATCACGCTAAGAAGAAACCTTTTTATGGCGTTTGGATGATAGATGAACTTAAAGAGCATGGATATGAAATTAGTGCCGGTACCCTATATCCTATACTTCACAATTTAGAGAACAGTGGTGTCCTTAAAGTAGACGAAAAGAATGTAGAGGGAAAAATAAGAAAATATTATTCAATTACTGAGCTCGGGGAAGAGATCCTGAAAGAAGCCAGAGCAAAAGCCAAGGAATTATTTGATGAGATTAATGAGTAATCCTTCACTTATTTAAGCCTGCAACACAAAGCACCCTAAGAGGATTCTCTGGGTGCTTTAATATAGAAATAATTTACGCTTCTTGTGTTTTATATAATAAATCCTGCAATAAGAACCAGCACTACAATTAATGGAGCCGGAACCTTTTTTGTAAATAGCAGTGCTGTGGTGATAATTATGACTATAAAATTATCAATTGCAAATCCGCTCTTTTGCATCAGAATTACTGCGGCTGTGATAATTAGACCACCTGCAGCGGCAGTAATACCTTTCAAAGAAACCTTTATACCTCTAATCTTCTTTAGGTTTTCCCATACAGGGTATACAAAGTAAATTAATAGAATCCCCGGTAAAAAGATTCCTATGCCCCCTGCAACAGCTCCCATAATCTGATGGAGCACATTGCCGCCTCTGGATGCCATCCCACCTGCGTAGGCGCTAAAACTGAACATCGGTCCCGGCAATCCTTGTACCAGCCCATAACCAGTCAAAAACTCCTGATTTGTCATAAACTGATTCACTTCTACTAACTCACTATACATAAGCGGTACAACTACCTGACCTCCGCCTATAACCAAGTAACCATATCGGTAAAAACTTTCAAATAGATGAATAATTTTATTGCCGCTAATAGATGCAAGTGCCATACCACCTATAGCAAATACTGCAAAAGCTATTAGATACCTCCATGGCGGATTCAATTTTACAGGATTCCAAAGCTCCTCTTCTTTTGAAGTGATGATACTCACTATTCCACCAATTATAAGAACCAAGGGGAAAATCCAGGGTTCACGAATAAAGTAGGTAGTTATGGCTCCAAATATCAATAATGCTACTGTTATCTTGTCTTTTACTACCTTACGGCCAATTGTATATGCCGCTACAATAATAAAGCCAACTGCCATAGGCCCTATATAACGGAGTCCATCAAAAGATAGATTCATTCCCTCCAGAAATTGATATAAAAACGAAAGTAAAGTCATTAATGTAAGTACCGGTAAAGCCCATACAAGCATTGTAAGAAATGCAAGTATCGGTCCTCCCATTTTGTAACCAATGGCAACTAAAGTTTGTGTACTACTTGGACCTGGTAAAATGCCACACAAAGCAATAAGTTCAATTAGTTCTTCTTCCGTTAAATACTTTTTCTTTACCACCATTTGGTCAGTAAAAACACCGTAATGTGCCTCAGGCCCTCCATAAGCTCCCAAGGAACAGATTAAAACGTCTTTTAAAAAGGTCAGCCAGTTTACTCTATTTTGATTTTCTAGTTTATTTACTTTTTTCAAACCTAAATCCTCCTTTCTTAGAATGTATTATAATGATTCAACTTTTTATCTGATCTGCTTTACAACAAGCCTTCAAGATAACCTGATAACGGATACCGTTATCGCATTACTATATCAGTATTATATTATAGATTATAAATAAAAGCAATACTTAACTTCAAGGAATACATGAATAGTATCAATATACCAAATATAACTTTATATTCTCTCGCATATCCATTTGTATAATTTCAGGAATAAAGTAACAATATATAATTAATCTAAATTATATTTTAACTTTTTTCAAAACTAAAAGGTGATTATATGAAAGAATACTCTAATAAAATTACCCGTTTTCAATACATGTATATAATTCAAGGTTCAATGATTGGAGTGGGGCTGATTTCTTTACCCTACGCTGTAAGTAATATAGCTAAACAGTCTGGCTGGATTTCAGTATTATTATGCGGAATTTACCCTTTATATGTTACATTGGCAGCATGTACAATTTATAAAAATATGAATTATATTAATTTTGTTGAGTTAAATACCCAGTTATACGGTAAGATATTATCCATTCTGTTTATTTTTATATTTTTTACTTACTTTTCATTGATTGCAATTTTTACACTTTCTGGTTTCATAAATATTTTAGTTTTCTCTACAACAAAATTTCTATCTCCTTATTTAATAATTATTATTACTGTTTTTCTTGTTTATTTAACCATAAATGAAGGTTCCACTAACTTGGGAAGAATTTCTGAGTTTCTATTTCCGCTAACACTTTTTATTATACTTATACCTTTTTACTTTATTAACAAAGGAAATAGGGTGAATTTATTACCGATCATAAGCGATTATAAATCCATATTTGCTGCTATGCCAACCGCCTTATTTTCTTACTCTGGTGTCGAAATTTCCTTATTAATTATACCTTTTATCAGCGATAAGAAAAAAATTAAACTATTTTCTTCTGCAGGCAGTTCAATGACTATTTTTATATACACTGTTGTAGTACTTCTTGTAATAAATTATTGCGGCTTTAAACTAACTTCAAAACTCCAATATCCATTTTTATATCTTGTATCATCAGCTGAATTCCCTGTTATATCAGATTTTGAACCGCTTTTTTTATTTTTATGGGGAAATAAAATTTTTCAAACTATATCTTCAATGGCTTTTGGAGCTTCTTATACTATGACAAAGGTTTTAAATATCTCTTATAACAAATGCTGTATCCTAGGCTGTACAGTAACTGCTGCTATTTCATGTTTTTTTATTCCTGAATATAACAGATCTGAAGCTATAGATAAAATATTACCTTACTTTGTAATATTTTCATTGCTATGGTTAACCATTTCCTTGTTTTTCAGCTTTATGAGAAGAGGTGTGGTAAAATGAAATTTTTAAAACTTTTAACAGTTATTTTATATACTATGTTACTGACAGGGTGCTACAAAAAAGCTCCTATAGATACAACTTCTGTTCTATCTGGAATTGGCAATGATGTTGTGGACAACGCTACTTTTTCTATTACTTATGAGTTTCTCGTATTTAAAGACCAAAATAAAATTTCTAAATCAGCTATAACAGAGGAGGGCAGGTCAATATTCGATATATACAACAAGAGACTTCTTGGAACAAAAAAATCCCTTATTACTGGAACAGCAAGACTTCTTCTAATAGGTGAAGATAGGGCAAAATTAGGCATTCAAGATATAATTGATGTTTTTTTAAGAGACCAAGACAGAAATTTAAATACTGCTATAGCAGTATGTAAGGGAAAAGCTAAAGATATATTAGACATGGAACCTAATGAAGCCTCTACTGTATCCGAAGAGATAGAAGATTTAATAGATACTTCCTTCGAGACTAATTTTACTCAGTGGGATGTAAATATTAAAGATCTCTTTAATATGAAATTTCAGGCAGGAAGAAGAATAATGGTTCCCTATATAGAAAAATATAAAGATACTGTAAGATTAACCAGCATAGCAGTATTCGAAAATAATAAAATGGTTTTAATAATTCCTGCAGATGATGTGAAATATATAAATATTTTAAGGAACTATAATTCAGTTGGATATTTAACTTTTAAATCAAATACACCATTGGGTTCAACTGATATACTATGCAAAAGCAAAAGAAAGGTAACAGCTTATATTGATGATGGTAAAATTACTTATGACATTAAAATTAATATGAAAGCAACATTAAAAGAGCTGGATGAAAATATATTTAAAAAATTAGATAAAAAAACTATAGATAATATTCAAACTTTGTATTCAGAAGAATTAGAAGCAAAATTAAAAGATATCATAAAAAAATACCAAGGTGACTTTAATATAGATGTTTTTGATATTGAAAAATATGCATTAGCCAAATTAGGTAAAGATAAGGAAACCTTTGTTAAGAATAAATTTAATAGTGCTAAAATAAATGTAAATGTAAATATGACAGTTAAAGATATAGGAAGACTGATACAATAGGAGTGATTGGATATGAATGCTGATATACTTAATACTAATATTTATAATAATATTAAAAATATCTCATCTAAACTTCCATCCAATGCTAATTTTATAAACAGAAGACTTATTATACCTGAAAATATAGGCTGTAATATTTTGTATATTTCTGGTATTGCTGATAAAAACGATGTACAGGAAATAGTATTAAAACCTTTGTTAAATACTAATATCTATTTATCGAGTAATAATAACACTCTTGTAGAGGAATTAATTGAAAAGAAAATATATTCATCTGAAGTTACTGTTAGCACTTCTATGAAGAATATTTGTTCTGAAATTATGAATGGTAAATGTGCTATATTATTGGATAATGTGGATAAAGCAATTATTTGCAATGTTACAAGTGCTAAATATAGAAACATCACTGAGTCAACTACTGAAAAGAGTATTTTCGGTTCAAGAGAAAGCTTTGTAGAAAATATTGATCTTAATTTAACAATGCTTCAAAGAAAGCTTAAAAATCCTAATTTTAAGATTGAAAAATATACTATGGGTGACAAAACAAATACTGAGGTTGCATTAACATATATAGATGGCATAATTGATCCTTTAGTTTTAAGCAACATAAAATCTAAATTATCAACTATTTCAACCCCAATATTATCTTCATCTGGAATGTTAGAACAATTATTCGATGATAAACCCTGTGATATATTCCCAATGGCTAAAACTACTGAACTACCAGACAAAACTATGTCTGATTTAGTTCAGGGCAAAGCCGCTATATTTATTGCCGAAACCTCCAGTGCATTAATTATTCCAGCAACTTTTATAGAGTTTTTTCAAGGTAGTGAAGATTATACTGATAATTCAATTATCTCCAGCTTTTCAAGGTTACTTAGGCTTATTTCCATAATAACTGTTATTATTTTAGAACCCATTTACTTAACCCTGCTTATACATAATCCTGAGCTTTTTCCATATAAATTGATTTCAGTAGTTATTTCCTCAAGACAAAATATCCCCTTGCCTCCTTTCCTTGAAATTTTTGCAATGGATTTAGCTGTTGAAATTTTACGTGAAGGCGGACTAAGGCTGCCTAACCCAATAGGAACTACTCTAGCTATTGTGGGCGGTATAGTTATAGGACAGTCTGCTACTAAGGCAAGTCTTGTAAGTGACATAACTCTTTTTATTGTTGCTATAACTGTTATTTCAACTTTTATAATTCCAAATTATCAAATGACATTAACAATAAGGTTTATTCGATTCCCTTTATTAATTCTTGCACAAACATTTGGTTTTTTCGGCCTGTTATCCGGATTGTATTTATTTCTTGTTATCCTTGTCAAAATGGATAACTTTGGGGTTCAATACTTTTCTCCCTTTATTCCAATGCGATTTTCCGATTTAGCTGATACAATAATTAGAGGCCCGTTAAAAAAAGTGCTTTCAAATCCCAAAAGTTTACATCCAAGTAAAAAGACAAAAAAATAATAATTTTGTTTTTTACTTTTACATTGCTTTGAAAACCACTGGCATAGCTAGTGGTTTTCAAAGCAATTTAAAAAGCTACAATCTTTTGTGATTGTAGCTTTCCGACCAACTGTGTGTTATGCAATAATTAAATACAAACTTTTGAAAAAAATCTTTGCAACATCCGCATTACCATAATTGTAAATTAATTGTATTTCATTAATGAATTCTGGAGCCTCCAGCTGGGGCCGTCAAATATTAGTAAATGACTGTGATGGACCATCCTATCAAGTATTGCGTTTGTTAGCTTTTCATCGAAAAAGATGCTGTTCCATTTACTGAATTCAAGGTTTGTAGTTAATATTATGCTCTTCTTCTCATAGCATCCTGCTATAACCTGGTATAATAGTTTAGCCCCTTCAATGTCAATTGGAATGTATCCCCATTCATCGCATATCAATAGGTCTACCTGGTCTATCTGTTTTAATAATTTTTTCAATGTCCCATTATTTTTTGCATCTATTAGTTCGTTAACAAGTGCAGCTGTTCTAAAGAACTTAACCTTCATATTGTTCATGCAAGCAGCTACTCCAACCGCTACTGCAAGATGTGTCTTACCTGTGCCTACTGGTCCATATAGTATTAAATTCTCTTTCTTATTCACAAATTCTGCACTTTTAAGTGCATCTATTGTTAGACTAATCGGTATTTCAATATGCTCAAATTTGTAGTTTTCAAAGGTCTTAATGACATCGAATCCTGCCTGTTTAAGGTATCTATTTTTTCTTGTAGCTTCTCTATGCTTTATTTCTATTTCAAGCACTTTAGCAAGAAATTCTTCATGACTGTCAGCTTGTATAGTTCCTATACTTCTAACAATATTTGTCCCAAGTTTAAGCTCTTTGCAGTAATTTCTTATGTTATTTACTATTTCTTCGTTCATATTGCAGACACCTGCCTTTTGTACAGGCTATCATATATGTCGATGTCTGATCGATATTCTTTAATGTCTGGGATATTGTCATTAAGATTTATTTCATTTATTGCAACATTTCCCGCATTCTTAATTCGATAGTAAGTTGCAATAATACTGTCTATGTCTTTAACCCCATTATTTAATGTTTCTTCTATAGCCTTTGTTGCATTTTTTATTCCTAATTATTCATCTCCTTCTATCATTTTCATAAGTGCTTTAATACTTCGTTTTTTACCTTCATAATCTTGGCTATCTATATAGTCCTTCCAAATATTAGGTAACTCGTTAAAAAATTTTGTATATTTTATTGCTTTAGGCCTTCTTGATAGAGCTTCAAGGTAAGGATACCACTTCATCGACTCTTTATACTTATCATAAATTCTTTCATGAGTTACTATTGTTTTAAATTCCTTATTCATTATTATCACTTTGTCAGCTGTCGCTTTTACAATTACTTCTTCACCTGAATAAACTGGCGATGTTGAATAAAGATTAGTTTCAAACTCTGCCTTCCCATACTTGTCTGTTATTGCAGTTTTTATTCTGCCTACCTCAAATTCCTTTTCAGGTAGCTTAAACATAAATTCTTTTTCTTCTTCAAGTAGCTTTAAAATCATTTCTCCTTTTTTATAGTGTCCTCTTTCCATATCAATGTCCGAAAGCTTAAGTAATTCCTTATTGTATTCATCAATATTTTCAAAATGTGGAATAGGAACAAACAAATTTCTTCTATGGTATCCTACTTTATTTTCAACATTCCCCTTTTCGTGTCCGCTATTGGGATTGCAAAAATTAGCTTCAAATCCATAATGCAGAGCAAATCTCTCAAATTGTTCAACTAAGTTTCTCTCTCTATTTTTACCTAATATTACTGCAGCCGAAAGATTATCAAACCATATTTTGTATGGAACATGGCCTATGTATTCAAAAATCTTTTTCATTCCTTCTAAAAGACATTCTTGATTTTCTCCCTTAAAAATCTGAGTATAACCGCCATTGCTGTATGGAAAAGTCATATTTAAATAATGTCCTTCAATTTGTTTTCCTTTTTCATAGAACACAGCCTGCCCAAAATCAACTTGTGCTTCACCCATAGGATGTTCAAGGGGAATATATCCTTCTTCATCTTTGTAAATTTCTTTCTTCCTCTTTGCAACATAATCTGCTATTGTTCTATAACTTACATTAAGAAGTTCTTTATATTCTTATTTTAATCTTGTATAAATTCTCTTAGCAGTATGTCTTTGTTTAACTGGAGCCGTCTTATCTTCCTCTAACCACCTATTAATTATTGGTATTACGGGTTCAATCTTTTTAGGCCCTCCTCTTTTATCTCCTTCTTGTTTACCTAAACTTTGATTAAAATCAGCTTTTTCAAGATATTTTATTACTGTTCTATAATTATGCCCAGTAATTTTAACAATTTCGTTTACTTTTTTCCCTTTACTATAGTACAGCTTTTTGATATTCTTAACTTGAGTCATTGTTAACATTCCTTTCTACCCCCTTTAGCCTCGTCAACTAAAGGGTAGTTTATTTTGAGGATGTTGGCAATGACTTTTTTCCATTTTTTTATTTGTATTTTATTTCTGCAACTCTTTGTATTTATATTTTACACTAAACATTTATCAACCTGTTTATGAGTTTGAGGTAAATATTAATGGAGTGGTAAATAATATATTTATATCTGCATTAAGAAATAAATAGTGAATAATTTTCATATACAACGAACCAAAGATGGTCAACTCAGAATTCTTTTAGTATTCTTACAATATCAACACTATTCCTTCACTAAACCAATGTTTATAAAACACCATACTACTTTCTTGAAAATATAAAATAGTTCTGATATATTTATCACAAGAAACCCACTTAAGTTTCAATTCCACGAAACCTAGGCATTTTTATGCATTAGGTTTTTATTTTTTGCAAAATAAAAGGAGGAATTTTTGTGGGACACTTAAGAAAACGCGGAAAAGGTTGGGAGTATGTAGTTTGCTTAGGACGTGATCCAATCACAGGTAATTTAAAGCAAAAATCAAAAGGAGGATTTAAGTCCAAAGAGTCAGCCAAAACTGCCATGATGGAACTTGAACTTAAAGTATCAAAGGATCAGTATTTTGAAACAGAGGAAATGACATTAAAAGAATACCTTGAATACTGGTTTGATGCCTACCCTTCTGTTAATGTTGCTCCATCCACACTAAAAAGATATAAGGAATTTTGCAACACCATTAATGCAAATGCTGCATAATAATCCAACCGATAATGTAAAACCGCCACAACCTAAAGATTATGAAATAAAAGTTTGGGACGCTGAAACTTCCTCTGCTTTTTTAGAAGCAATAAAAAACGAATCTATTTATTTACCGGTTCTTATAGCTTTACAGACAGGAATGCGTGAGGGCGAGGTATGTGCATTAAAATGGGATTCAATTGACTTGGAGAGAAAAAATCTATATGTAAAACATACTTTGAAAAGAGATAGCGAAAATGAAATTGAATTGAAAGCACCTAAAACTAAGAGATCTAAGAGAAATATTAAGTTAATGGATGAAACTGTGAAGGAATTAAGACATCAAAAAAATATCCATAGATTAAATAAGATTGTTTTAGGAAAGGATTATAAAGATGACGAATATGTATGTGCTTGGCCAGATGGAAGAGTTATAGATCCCCATTATGTATGCAGCAGATTTGTAAAACTTGTTAAAAAGTATGGTTTTCCGGAGCTTACCTTTCACGGGTTGAGACATACTCACGCTACATTATTGCTTCTGGCTGGAGTGCACCCCAAAGTTGTAAGTGAAAGACTAGGCCACAGCTCTATAACAATAACTCTAGATTTGTATTCACATGTATTACCGGATATGCAGCAGGAAGCAGTAGATAAGTTATCTTTAGTATTAAATAATAAAAAGCAATCTTCTTTACAAGAAAAAAGCAAATTGACTTTTTCAAGCGATTTATAACAACTTTTTAGTAAATTCATATAAAAACATTTCATAGGCTGGTAGGGGTCAGATACCTCTGCCAGTTTAATTATTTTTTGCTGATTGGCATATGATTGGCAAAGTGCCATTTTAGGACAATCCACTGCAAATAAAAAAGATGTTTCAAATCATTGAAACATCTAACTTTGCGTTGTGGCAGGGGCAACAGGACTTGAACCCGTAACCAACGGTTTTGGAGTTCTTAGTGCGCTTTAATCATTATTGTACAAGTTCTATCAAAATATATAAATTCTAAGGGTTTCAGCTACTGCTTATGCATCTTTTTCTCTCATGATTTATCATGCTTTATCATGATTTTTCAAAATTTCACACCCATTTTTACACCCACTAAATAAAAAAATACCAGGTATAAATTGCTTATACCTGGTTAAAATATTAATAGTAAGCTGATAAGAAAAATGCTAAAAATATTATCGGATATAGCTTACTAGCAATATACCATAAAGATATATTGTGATGTGCTGCAATGGACTTAGCGCTTTGGACGGTTGCATAAGTCTTTCCCTGTAGCACTTCTATTTTTTTTGATAAAGTTATTTTCTTTCTTGGGAATTTTATTACTTTTGCTTGCATTGTTTATCATCCTTTCCATGTCAGTGAATAAATTTATTCATCATGGTTATAATAGTGGTATAATGTTCATTACTCAGGAATGGACTTTTGAGTAATGAATAAATTTCGTGAGCATCATTCTTATATTTGGCATTATAGTACTCACGGTAATCTTTTAAAAACTCCCTCAAGGAGTATTTGATGTAAAGGATCTGTTCTCTATTAAGCTGGCCGGCTTTAATAGAATCATGAAACAGGTCCTTTGCTTCGTGGTACATAGAGTTATAAATTTCATCTTGAGTAAGACACAGTGTAGCAGCGATACTCTCCTTTCCACCTTTAATAATGTCCTCAGCATAATGATTTTCCTTTGGAATATACTTATGCATTAGTGTTTTGATTAAATAAGTTAGCATACTTTTCCCTCCTTTCGTTTTGCAAAGCTCGCGCCTACGGCTTGAGCAAAATCTTAAAAGTATTGCATATCTTTTCATCCTAAAGGTGATTCTTTGCTTTGGTTTTGTATATATAAAAAGATATGTACTGCACCCACAGAGTTAATTTTATTGTGGAAAAGGCTGTGTATAAGGTTATGTTTTACTCTGTGGGATGTTAAACTTAATACACAAAATTAATACTTAGAAATGGCTGTTTTCCATAATTACCTTGCCTCGATAAGTAATGTAGAGCGGTGCGGAATTAGTAATAAATAATTAACTATGCAATAAGTCCAAGAACACGGTTGAAAGATTGGGACAGGTCAAATGGAACATACGTAACCTCGAAGTTATTGCTTTCGTATTTTGTTAAACCGGTGCCCATTACAACGATTTGCGGAAATGTTCCACAGCATTCTTTTCGCAAATCTCCGTCACGATAAAGCTTTTCATATAGCTGAAATTTACTCATTCCAGTAAAGTGTGTTAAATCCACTTCCAATAGAATAAAATATAAATATCCATCAAACTCAAACTTAAAAAATCCGTCTGGCCGTAGCATGCCCTTGAGGTATCTCGGCTCTTTTTTTATTTCTATATTCTTACAGCCACTTTCAAAGAGCTTACTATAAAAATCTAATATATAGATATCATGGGCAGAAATTTTATCCTGTACATAGTACACTTTCTCCTTTGTAACACTATTTTGATAGCTTTTTAAAAGTCCACGAAGTTCTAGATCTCTTAGCTTCCTTTGAGCATAGTTATATCCGTTTTCAGTATTGTAGAATATCCGTTGGCACTGCTTAATGGTAATAACTTTATGTTTTTCTATGTGTATAAGAATGTCTTTATCTATCTGCACCATTGTTTACACCTACCTTTACAGCTCCCGGCCTCCTAGTACCAACCGGAAGAATATTATTTTGTTGGAGTGAAGCAACCTTGTTTTCTTCTAAGTTTTGATACTCCTGAAGTGGCATACAGACATAATTTTCTCTTAATTTAGCTGTTTCTTCTATTGAGAGAATGCGAGACTTTTTTCCAACCTGTGGTTTCTCTTTTACTTCTACCTCAGGAACCTTTATTTCAGGAACGTATTTATTAAGAATCATGAAATCTTCATCAATCGTAGGAGCTTTAAAAGTAACATAACCATCATTACAACTGCAGATAAATTCTTGACTTTCAAGATATGCAGCATCATTAATGTCTATGGCATTTCTGCTATCTAATTCGCTTCTTTGTTTTGCAGTAATTACAGTAAGTTGGCTTTTTAATTCTCCATTACCTCCAAGATTGGCAGCAGTGGTCCTTTGTATTAAACCTATGAAGTGGACACCAGCAGAACGACCAGCTTTTACAATATCGTTGAAATAATGAAAGAACGGATTTGCTTCATCTTTGCTGCCTGGTTCCATAAAAAAGCTTATTTCCTCGGCTCCAATAATAATTCGTTTCATTTTTTTGTTAGGGAAATTTTTATTCCATTGGTTAATATTTTTAATTCCACATGCAGCAAACTGCTTTGACCTTTTGTGTATAATATCAGTGAGTTTTTTTAGAATTACAAGAATTTCAGAAGGATTATCTGATGTGAATTTTACAGATGGGCAATTCTTGAAAATATCAATTTCACCCTTCATTTTTTGCAGTAAGTATATCTATCTCTTTTTTGTTATGGTAAATTAAATTTGTTAGTATTGTAGCGAATAGAAAACTCTTCCCGGTGCCAGTCTTACCAGCTATTAAAACATGAGGGTCTTTATTTAGGTCAATAATGTATTGAGAACAGTCCAACTTATAGCCTAAAAACAATTCATTTGATTTTGTCTTTACAGGTGCATATTCAAACTGTAAAAGTTTATTTATAATTTTTACTGAAATATAGTCCTTAAATCTTTCCTTTTCAAACTCTATTAGGCAGTTTAGGTTATCTTGCAATATATCTTTAGCCTTTATTAAAGCACTTGTAGAGCATCCACGTGGAATAGTAACGTTACACCAATACCCATACTTTCTCTTAAAAATACCGGTTATTTTGAAAGTTTCATCATTCTTATTTTTAATACCATCTGCCTTGCAGGCCTGTAATGTCTCTTCCCATTTCTTTTTAATCTTTCGAGTTTCACTATCTTTCAAGTAGTTATATCCGTATACAAGAGCTGCAGCAGTAGCAAACTCTATGATCATTTCTTAGCAACTCCTTTCTTTTCAGAACCTTTAGAAAAAGCATATGCATAAAATCCTAGACCTATCAGGATAACTGCTCCTTCAAAAGGTCCCAGATAAAATATAGCCCCTACTTTAACGCACATGCCTTTTATAAAACTGAATACCGCTTTATCTAACCAAAACATAACTTGCCTCCTAAAAATCAAACTCAATTCCTTTTTTACTACTATTAATTTTCTTTTTATTTTTCATATCTTCTTTTATTAGTTGCTTAATATAAATACTGGATGATAACTGCTTGTTAGCATATTCAAATAATTCTCTTTCCTCTTTTGTTTCTTTGAAACTTACAGATATTTTCATTGCCATAACTGCTCACCATACCTTTCAAACTCTATCGCATTTCTAAATAGACTATTTTCAACAAGCTCTGCCTGGGGTATCCTGTTTTTTATTGCTTTAAAAAGTAACTGTCCACCGCCCCCAAGCACATGTACATCTTCGGTTTTTAAGCTATATTCGACCCTTAAGTCATTAACTAAGCTATCTACAAAGCTTCTAAACACATCTAGTACAAAACCTATATCCTGCAAAACTCCATTAATCTTCAATCCTTTTTTAAATATTTTCTCCATGTCTGATGCAGATAGGTCAAGTGCAAATTTACTGTTTATTAACTTTGCAGCTTCAGAGTATAAATTTAAAGTGCCTTTAGCATAGGATAAAGGATTTAATATCCTCATTCTTCCGTTCTCATACCGTTTTAAACAGCAATCAGTGGTCCTTCCCCCAATGTCTATACTAATCCCCTCGATATCTACTGCAGCTCCTTCCGGGATTATTTCTACATCTGAAATAATAATTCTCCTGTTTCTACCATTCATCTCTATATCTTTAATGCGGTTACTCAGAATCCGTTCCTTTAGTTCGTCCTTAAATTCTTTGTACTGGTTCATTGGCAAACCACATACCACTTGATTTTCTACATCATGAGTGCTCATAGCAATAGCATGGAATAATAAAGGGATAAAATTCTCTTGTCTTGCTTTATTTAGTTCTGTTTCATAATCCCCGGTACCAATATAGTACTTAACTCCGTCCATAACAAATTCAATTCCACTTCCCATGATGCTGGCCATTTTTGACACTTTTGAATCAATAGTATACAAGGTTGATGTCTTTAATTTAATATTTCCCTTGTCTACACCTAAAATCATGATTACTTTTCCTCCTCTTTGACTCTCTTGATATATTTATATGCACGTTTGCGCAAATATGTGCATACTTTTAAATAAAAAAATAAAGCCTACTTTTTTTCAGTAGACTTTCTTTGCATGTCTTCGAGTATTAATTGTTTTATATAAGTACTCGGCCCAATTAACTCACTTTGTTTCAACAACCATTCATAGAGCTTATTCTCTAGTTCATTATCTTTAAAACTTAAATTTATTTTCTTACCCATGTAACCACCTCAATATATCTTATTCTTCAAAGTGTATAAATTCCCTTCTTTTGGCAAAAATTTAACTGAGGTGATATTTTGTGAAAAAGAAAAGTAATGTTAATATAGGCTTAACCGTAAAATTAGCTGCAGTAACTACAGTGATTGCAATTGTAATTAAATTAATATAAATCTCCAATAAATTTAATATCCTGTTACTTCGACTATTTCATACCTATATGCTTTATCGTCAAGAACAAGAGCCTTAAAACTCCATACCGCATTATTAGCAAGATTCTTGACATTATCGAATGTACTGTCAATTTGATTACCGTTTCTGTCATAAAGATTTATGTCTACTCGTGCATAGCTTAGGTCCTTTCCGGATGTATTCTTTATTCTACCAACTACGTACCTTATACTTCCATCCTTTTTAAAGTTAGCCCCTAGTAATTCAAAGTTAGATTTGCTATTTTGACCTGATACTGTAGTGTTCCCATTAAATGAACCACTAGTATTTTTGTTATCACTTAAAGCGACATATACTAATAATAAAATAATAACTGATAAAATCCCAAAGTACCAAGCAAGCACTTTACCGTTAGCTTTTACCTTCTGCCTTTTCTCCAATTCAATTACCCCCTAAAAATAATTATATATACATAAAGTTCCACAAAATATACCATTTTCCTTCTATAATATCAAAAAATAAAAAAAGCCCCGGGAATTCCCCGGGGTTATACTAATTTGGCAGCATCTCTAAAGCTATCATATCTTGTTGTTCCTGGCTTGCCGCCTATTTCAATTACCTGGTCCGCCTTTAAACCACTAGCGTCAAAGTCAGACTTTTTCATAAGTGGGCACTGATTTTTCTGTGAAACTAGTACTGCAGCAAATAGATCTGCATCACCGAAATAAGTAACTATTTTTTTCAATTCCTTTTCCTCCAATCTTTTTCTAACATCTTCCCGGAATGTA
Organism: Clostridium thermarum; assembly: GCF_006351925.1. Lineage (NCBI taxonomy): Bacteria > Bacillati > Bacillota > Clostridia > Eubacteriales > Clostridiaceae > Clostridium > Clostridium thermarum. The sequence goes on from NZ_CP040924.1 coordinate 3,093,985, forward strand.
TTCATGTTCTTCCCATGCTTAGGGAACCAGTGCATTACATCACCATGGTTTGTAGCTATACCCCTCTTAAATCCCTCGCTATGGTCCAAAATATCCTTTTCTGTGAGTTTAAACATCTTGCACAGGTATACGCACAGATCCACAGCATTGTTATAAGCCTTATTAAAATATTCCTTGTCATTCAAGTCTTTAGGCTCACATATCTCGAAACTAACATGAGTATTGTTGGCCGCTCCCCCTGCGTGCCATCCTCTATGATCCCAGGGAAGATACTGCATAACTACCTTATCGTCAAGGAAAGCATGAACACAGGCGCTAGTCCCTGGTTTGTTCCACCTACTAAACCAATCGGCCGCCATTATTCCAGGTGTAGCAGTAGAATGAACCATAATACCTTTGACAGTTATCTTCTTGCCAGCCTTATAGCAGTCGTTATTTGTCATGTGCTTAGTTGTTATGTTCAAGTTTACTCCTCCTTTTTTACCACTTTCTTACCGTCTTTTAATTGGATAAGAGCGTCTTTTAACTTTTCCGGTACTGGAACCCCAAGCACAGCAGCGTTTTCTATAATGCTTATGCCTTCCATTGCTACATAGAAATAACATACTACGGTCCTAAATATCCAACCTTGATTCATTAGTCTATCAAGCAATACAGCTAAAATCAGTATTAATAAAATACTGAACTTTTTCTTTAATCCTGCAAATCCTATAGAGCTGCTAACGTTCTTGTTTTTGTAACCGCATAAGATACCCATTATGTAATCAGTTCCCATGCATGTTATTAATATCTTTATCGGTAAATCCCATGTTCCAAACAACCATGATAGCATTCCTCCAATAGTTCCGGTAAATAATCCTAAAATTTTATCTTTCATTTTTACACCTTCTTTCTTAATATAGAAAGAGCCTTGGATCCATTCCAAAGCTCTATAATTTTTGATTAAGTTGTTACGCAATAGTTTCCTATTGCGACATTGATAAATCCAACGATATTAATATTATTTTAATAGTTTTGTGGATAAATAACCTATAAGACTGCTAGTCAATAAAAACATTCCTTTTTAAACTTCCCAAGATATGTTTTCACGTATAACTCGTATTGGATTGCCTCCTATTAGTGCATTGTTGAGATTAATTTTACTGTGTACACAACTATTTGACGCTACAACAGAATCAGTGCCTATTTCAGTACCTTTTAATATTGTACATCTACACCCAATCCAAACATGATTGCCGATTTTTATTGGTTTACTGTGATTATTTATAGTTCCATCCGCATTCTTAATTTTGTGAAAATCAGTATCCATTATTAAGACTTCCCATGACAACAGGCAATCATCTCCAAACTCAACTTTTTTAGAACATATTATCTCGGAATGACCTGTAACTACAAAATTATTACCTATAATTAATGCTCCACCATAATGAGTTATTTTTGTACCATATCCTAAAGATGCGTTGCCATTTATCACTATCTCGCCTTTGCAATCTCGCCATATACATTGAGAGTGAATAATATCCTTTGTTCCAACACTACCAAACCCAATTTTAACCATACCAAATTTAATAGGTGCATTTATTGTAATTTTCCCTTTTGTTTCTGCCAACCATACTTTTGAAGATATTAAAAAAGGAAACTTTATTGCATCTTTAAATTTAAAATATTTAAAATTAAAATAAATAGTTTTTGGCAATCCAAATAGAAACCATAATAACTTATAAAAAATCATATAGAAACCTCCACTAACATTTTATATACTAATATACCACAATTTAGTGAAGATTTCCATTATGTTACTTCAAATACATGAAATCAATTACTAGATAACTTGTGCTTGCTTGCGCACCCCAAATCACTACTTCTCCATTTGTTCTAATTTCACCGTTAGTTACATATTTGGTATTATCCGTTTTATATCCCATAACACACAAATTAACCTTATTTAACGGTCTGAATACTTGACTTAAGGTGAATACAATTGCATTGTTAGAACTTGCTCCGGGAACAACCGTAACATTTCCCCAAACCATGCCGTTTTGATAGTAAACATAGTCTGAATTTCCGCTACCACTTTCTTTTGTATAAGTGTTTTGGAACACTAATTGCTCAGACAACATATTCGCTGAATAATCAACAGTAAAGGTCTTTGTATATCCTGTTATACTACCCACACAGTCTAAATTATCATTAATAGTTAATATATTACCAACAACATGCTCTGTACCATACCAATCAAGCGGATATGAATTTCCATATGTCTTTATATTTCCTATAATATCTGTCACCTTTACAATGAGATAATCCCACTCTGACGTATAATATTTATAATATAAATCAATATAAAGGAAGTCTGCATCCTCTTTCCCAACGACAGCAAGCCTATCCCAATACTTAATATTACTACAGAACACATTGACATTGTAATTATTAAAATTTTTAGCTAATGCAGTATCTTTAAATCCCTGTAGTTTAACTTCTAAATCGCATGATTTAATTTTAGTTGAATAACTGTCATTTTTGTTTGCGATGTTCATTTGAAGAGTTAGAGAACCAATTCTATTTTCCTTTGGTATCTTTATGGTGGCAAAATTGTAATTAACATTGCTATTTGATGATTCGTGTGGCTTGGTGATATAATAATCCAAGTCCTTTTCTCTTGGCTTGCCCTGAATATTTATATACCTACAGTCTTTAAAAGTTACCTTGTTATTGAAAGCTTCTTTGTTAATAAGTATACATGGCTTTGTGATTGCTTGATTTTCAAACTGACAATTTTGAGCATATACAAAAGGATTGTTTGTGGTATGATATTGTATGACTTGCATATTATCAGGTGCAAAATTAGGATTTGAGAAATAACCACAACTTATTAACCTTACGTCCTTTTCTACATTAAAGCCTATCTGAGTGCTATCTGCTAAGCATGATTCAAAGATATTCCCTGCGGCTTTAATATCAAATGATATACTACCTGCATTAAGTCTATCAGGTTGCACTATCCAAGGATGAACTCTACTAAACCTATTTCCTCCTCTGTTAGTTTGAACTCCGACTGTCCAGTTTACCATCCACACATTTTCTATGTGCGAATCTGTAGTATTTACTACTAATGCGATATTATCAGCCAAATTGGTGTCGATTGTATTCTCAAAGTAAACATTGTTTAAGATTGCTTCGACGGAAGTATTATCTGATGGGTCTGACCTTAAAATCAATCCCCTATTTATACCATTTTTAAAGACGGTTTTTTCTATAGTGAAGTGTCTAAACCAACTTACTTCTACTAGTCTTTTTGCTTTACCATCTCCATCAAATACTCCACCTATTATTGAATGACCAGTTGGATAAGTATTTGCTTTCCCCCATTTTACCATGTAATCCATGTTGGCAAGGGCTTTTATTGTAGCTTTTTCATGAAGCAGTAGATTTACATTGTTATCAATTATGAGCGGTGAACTTATGCCAAAAGTTCCTGGGGGAAAATATAGTGTTTTATTAGGATTCGCATTTATTAAACTTTGAAGTATGCTGTAATCATCTCTTCCATCACCGAAAGCTTTACCCAATCCCTTAACATTTACTTGCACAATATCCGCCAATTGCGAATCTAAATTGTTCATACGCTCATCATATTGCTGTACGGTAGCGTTTAATACTTCATATTGAGCAATATAATTTTCTATCTTTCCGATATAGTTCTCGCTTATTTTGCCCTCGCCGATACTGCCCTCAACTTGAAACACAAAGGTCGGCATATTGAGTATTTTACCATCCTTGCTTCTATGAACCTCGCACTTTACGTTCCCGGGTGCCGCTAATGTTTCAGACCTTAATACACACTCTACTTTTCCGTTTTGAGCATCAATGATGTTTACTCCGGAAGTGCTGTCCTGGAAAACTACTGTACCATCAGGTTTCAAAAACCTAAATTCTATATCCTCTCCGGTAATGTCAGTTACTAATCCATTGTCAAATATAGAAACCTCCAATACTGCAGTATCTATATTGCCTTGCTTAAATTTAATATTTGTAGCAGCATTCTTTTTAATGTCATAGCCTATATAATATCTACTTTCCAAATTTGTCACCTCCTGCTTTAGTAACTTGCAGTAAATAGCCCGTAATTGCTTAACTTAGTTATAAGCTCTTGTAATCTTGTTCTAACCGCTGCTAGGTCAGCTTGGCTGTTTGGCATATATGCTGTTTGCTTTGTGATAGGTGAAGTATTAAAAAAGCCTATCCTTGTTCCCTTGTGTTCAAGGTCATTTCTAAATGTTACTTTTCCATCGACATTCAGCGTACTATCAAAATCTACCGCTCCGGTTGCATTTAAGGTTTTAACTTTTGCATTATTGGTTACAGTAATGTCAATAAACGTATTGTTATCCTCACCACTTTCCGGCGAAACATTATAATTAACTTTTCCCAGAATTATATAGGTGCCGGACACTGCTGCCAATAAAACTCTATCACCTATCTGTGGGACATAAGATGCTATATAAGAGTATTGTTTTTCACTTGCGGCGCTCTCACCATCAAAGGTTATTTTTGCAGTATTATTAGGGAATAGAGCGACAACCACGGCCATTCTAAAATTATCATTTGTATCAGCTGTCCCGGTATTCTCAATAAATTCTTCAGCACTTAATATATCACTCATATTTGTATCACTCTCCTTGTGTTATGGATCATTCTTCCGCCGGCAACCAAATTCATGCTCCAAGATGTTTCTGTATACTTAGAAGATACACCTAGTCCTGTATGTTCTATAAACAGCATATCCATGTAACTGTGATGTGGCATTAATGCAGTCTCGAAGATAAATTTACCGTAGACATTGCTGCTTTCATAAGCTAGCCTTTTCACATATTCATCTAATGTAGCTTGGTCAAGTATATCGTCGACCTTATCGCAATCTACTATTATACGCCCTCTGTTTATCGTGCTTGTCTTAGAAGTCGGCAAATCATTGACGTATACGCTTCTAATGGTTTCTTTTTCGGGATTGCTTAGGTACCTAACCCACTTGTTAGGCACATTGAAAAGGTCTAATTCCTCGCTTGCTCCATCATGAATAATACTCAACTCATTATTTCTGTAAGTGTAATCAACTTCTCTATCAGATGGCAGCACATAAGGCTTTGCTATAAAATAATTATTTTCATTCACCCATATGGAAGTATAATTTATCTCTGTAAGTAGCGAATTAATAGCTTCAAGCTTACTTGTGCCTATTTCGAATTCCTTATCAACAGATATAGCCCCAGTATGGTTTGTTATATTTACTTTCCATATACCGGCACCGTTCAGAATATCAGTAATAGCTTTTGTGTACTTTGTCCCGGCAGTTATTCTATAGCGATTATCAAATTTATCCTCTAATAAAACCAAGCTAGAATCATATGCTTCAATATCCCTATAAATTCCCTTATTGAACTCTCGGCGTACAGGCGAGGAAATTAGAAATACACCTAAGGGCCACTCAGCATATCCTCCGCCCGGCATTTTAAGTAAAAAGACTGGCCTAATTCTATCATTAAGCCAGTCTACGTCGTTCAACTCATTTTCTTTGAAAGAAAAGTTTGCAGTTCTTTTTATTTCCGCAAGGCTATTAAAATTAATATTGCTCCCCTGTTTAGATGTAAGTTCTCCTATCTTAACATCATGTTTATTCAATAAATCATATCTAAATTTTACTTCCCTTATACCAGTACGTGCATGGAGTTGATTTCTAATAGCTTCTTCACTATATCCGTTTACGGCAAGGCTAAGCATTTAAATATCAACCTCCTCCGTGTAATCTGTTTCTGATATTGTAAAACTAATGATATACACTGATTGCTCTTCTCTCTCGGATAAACCATTCAAAGTACCGTATATTTTTCTACCTTTACTGTCTCTATATAGCACAGTTTCAGCAAGATCATAAATCTCTAAAAATTGCTCTACTTCATTATAAGTTTTAAATGCAAATTCAAGAGCAATGCCACTCTCGATATGCTCAGAAAATTCAGCTACACCATGCTTTCTTCCGTTGAAATAACTAACTTCACCCTTTTGTATTCTTGATAGGCTCCTAGCTGGTTTTCTGTTGAATCCATGTTTCATTACGAATATGTTATTCAAATCAGTTATAGGTGCAATTAAGGAATGCTTAAAATATGCTGTACCTACTTTTACGTTACTATCTTGATAAGCTTCATCAGTGGTTACAGCTCGCACAAAATATTTGTAATCCTGATTATTTGCAACGGTATTATCATCAAAGATTACATTATCTGTTTTACCTATACATATATACTCTTCTTTGCTATATTCAGAGCGGTAAATTAAATAATATGCTATACTTGCCACCGGTGAGATATGCAGTTGTAAACCATAGTCTCTATTGTAGACTGCAAAGGATGGCTTATTAGGCTTTGTCGTAGATACTTCGAATTGCCTTTCTCCCCAAGCTGACCATATGTCGTATTCATTTTTTACTCTAACTTTTGCTGTGTATGTTCCATCTTCAAGAAATGCTTTTATCTTGTGAGACCTTTCTAAAATGCCCGGGATATTCCCTGAATCATATATAACATTCTCGCCATTTAATATCTGTATTTGATATATCTGCTGCTGTGATGATGCCCAGCTAATAACTGGCCTTGAGGTATTGGGAGATATAGTTTCTATAACTGGTACCGGAGAAGCTCCTATACAATAAAAAGCTGACGTATCACTATACGCACTAACTTCATCATATTCATTGTAGCACCTTACACGCCAGTAGATATTGCCGCCTGGAAGAGTGTTATCCGGCATATCATAATAATTATTAGATGTTGTCTCACTTACAGTATTCCATGTAGCACCGTCGGTACTCCATTCAAAGTCGAAAGCCTTTTGAACTCCTCCAACGCTACTATTATATTTCCAACTAAATCTCAGTGAAGATTGATTATCACGGTATACACCTATTGGATCTATTAGAGTCGGCTTACTCGGGGGTACATCTTCGTAAATTAGTATAATGTAAGGTGCATTTTCACCTCGTGTTGAATGAACTTGTACTATTTCTATTTCTGCATCCTCATAACCATAGCCAGTAGGTGGTTGAACTTTTAAAATATTATTACCGCTCGGATTAACGTGTGCAAATTCGTTATATTCATCATTAATCAAAGTGTGTGTCAAGCCACTAAATGAACCATCTGTATTTATTTGGTTAAATGTTACCGTGTTCTCCGACCATTCTCCACGATGGTCACCTGCCCAAGAAGATAATTTATAACCACCGCCGTTTACTACATACATCATTAATTTTGCGCTTACAATTCTTTTGCGTACTGGCACAGGTAATTCAAATTTTATTAATGCATAATAGCGATCTTTATAAAGATTTAAGTAACTTAAATTACCATAATTTGTATTAGGGTTATTTCTATCCACAAAAGTAGATTCAGTTATTGGAACTTCTACTGTATACTGTGCCATTATGGTTTCACCACCCCTGCTCTTCTTGTTTGCTTAACTTGCTTAATAACATTTAACAGCTTTGATACTTCACTGATCTCTTCCATTTTTACATTAAATATGAACGTATCTCCGCCACTTTCTTGTTCTGCCCCGGCTAACATCTGCATAGACCTCTTATTGCTGTATATCTTTGCACCTGCAGGAGCTTCTATAAGCTCAGGTCCTTCTTCTCCGACCCATGTCCAACCACCTCGCCAGTTACTTGTTCCTGTAGCATTTCTCCCTATCTTGCTACCGGCATTATTAACAGTGCTAGTCATGTTTCCCACGCTAGTCCCTATATTAGCCATGGTATTATTAAGTTCGTCACCTTTTCCGACTATTACCGCTATTATAGCAGCAAGGGCAATCAAAGCAGTAGTTACACCCACGATTATAGCTGTGGTTTTTAATGTAGCCGGATTCATGGCCGAGAACGTATTTGTAACATCACCTATCGCTTTTGCTACTGTTACAGCTACAACCGCTACACTTCCGATTATGGCTACTGTTGCCAGTATCTTAGGGTCTATTTTATTAAGCATTTCAAATAGTCCGGTTAATACCGGTAACATTACTTCGGCTACACTATTTTTAAAAGCTTCTTTTTGTTTATCAAAGATTTTCAACGAATCATCCAATTTTGAGAACGATTTAACGACCTCACTATCCATTACATAACCCATATCATGCGCCTTTTGCTTCAATGCATCTACCTCTTGCCCTGTCATGTTCAAAATCGGTATTAGTTTTTCACCAGTTGTTGATAATAGAGCACTTGCTATAGCGTTTCTTTCAGTTTCATTTTTCATGCTTTGAAGTTTAGTTATAACTTCATCAAACAGTTTTTCTTGAGTTTTTAATTTTCCGTTATTCTCAGTTACTTTTATACCTAATTTACCGAACATTTCTGCACCTTCGCCAGTTCCGTTAGCTGCATCCATAATCTTTTCTGCAAAATTTGCTAAATCTCCACTTGCTTGTTCCATACTATGGCCAAAGTTACTTAACACATAATCCCACTCTTGATATGATTCAATAGACATGCCGGATGTCTGTGATACATTCTGAATTTCTTTTGCATGTTTTGCTGTTTCTATCGTTGCCTTTGACAAGCCTGTTACTAATCCAGCTGTCGCTCCTATTAAAGCTAATGTTGATACCTTTTGCCCATCTAAAGCACTTATAGCATTTTGTGCGCTATCCGGCAAATTTACGCCTAATGCTGATATTAAGCTATTTAATACATCACCAAGACTTCTTCCTTTTTCTGCGCTTTCCTCTTGTGCTTCACTGAACTTTTTAAGTTCTTGCTCACTCTTATCTAGTTCTTTTTGCATTTTAATAAGCTCAGCTTCGGCATTGTTAAGACTAACTTGCCATTTTAAAGTCCTTGCATCTGCTTCTCCGTAGCTTTCCGCAGCGTTATCTAAAGCTGCTCTTAACATTCCAACCTTTTGTGCCTGTTCATATAGTTGTTTCTGTAGCACGGTATTTTTTGCTGTAAGGCCCTCAACAGACTTAGAGTTGTCGCTAAAGCGTGCAGTTACAAGTGTAAGCTCTGAGGCCGTAACCTTTAACCCGGTGTTTATTTCAGAAATAGCCTTTTTAAACTCTCGTTCGCCTTCAAGAGCAATTTGCGCCCCTATTTTACTTGCCATGTTATATCACATCCTCTCCGGGGATGAAATCATCAATACTTTTGTAACGTTTTTCTAATCCGTAGAAGTATTTAAACTCATTAAATAAAAGAATAAGCTTTCTTAAAGTCATTCTCCATACTTCTTTTTCACTATACCCTAGCAAAGTTTTCCCTATAAAAATAAGCTGCGCAAAGTTTATTTCGATTTTCTTCTCAGTTCCTTGTTCTTCAAACTCTGCGCAGCTATCAAGTTTTTTCCTACTTCTTCAATCTCCTGTACTTGCTCCTCCGGCAAACCTTTTAACATTGCTTCTTGCACCTTAGTACTAAGCTCTCTAATAGCTTGTATTCCAATTAAGTACCGACCAAGTTTCTTTTCATCTATGAGTGGCTTTTTATCATTCGGATGCTCTTCATTCCATATTTCAGCATCCTCATTTAACATTTCAACCGCAAGCCACTTTGCAGTCGCTAGTTCATTAAGCGGTTTATTCAACATTTCATCTATACTACCAAATTTCTCTACACATTTTTCAAGCACATTCAAGTTAAATATTAAATTACGCTCAGTATCAAGTGTTATTGGTACTCCCATATTTTTAAAGCTCATAAACAAAAGGCGGTATTAAACCGCCCTCACCTCCTAAGAAAGATTTAATTCTTTTGCTAACCATGCTTTAGCTAGCGCTAAGCTATCAACTGTTACTTCTCTCTTCCACTGACCATCCATTCTACGTGATAAACTTCCCTCGATAGTAGGTGTTTGAAAGTTTACTTGCTGCCCTTTTGTCTCGGTTGATTCATTAGGCTCACTAAATTTCACTTTAGTATAGATTACAGCTCTATATTTTCTAACATTTTTTACTATTTTTGAGACAATAAATCCGAATCCGAAGTATCCAGGTGTGTCTGTATCCTTGCTTACTAATACTTCAACGCTTTCATTTCCTACTGTTACTGTTTCTGTTGTGTTTGCTAGCCAATCTTTTTTTACTTCTGTTTCTAAATCATTGGCTGTGAATGTCATTTTCCCGCCTCTAAATTCTTTTACCGATTCATCTTCGTTATCATCAGCATATAACTTAGATTCTGATATATCAAGGCTCATGTCGACTTTTATAGCCTTTGCTGCAACCTTTCCGGTACCATATTCAAATGTTCCGTTTTCATTTTCCGTTAATGGTGCGTATACGGGGTATTTTAATCCTATAACGGCCATGTTATCCCTCCTTTAGAAATCATATGCTTTAATTTCTTCATCTAACTTTTTTCCCATTTGTTCAATAGCTTTATTTTTAGTCTTATTTACTGCCGGCCTTATAAATGGTCTTTTACGTAACCAGCTTGTGCCAGATTCCATAGCTCTCGCCTTTAATTGGTTCGGCACACCATTTCTATCGTAACCATCAAAGCCTATATGGACATTTGTGTTTCCATTCCTGTCTACACCCGGTGGGGTTATACCAAAAGCCTTGAGCAAATCCCCGGTAAATTTATATTTTTTATATGGTCCACCATTACCCTTACCGACATACGCAGGATCATTTAAGTTATCCATTAAATTCTTTTTTATTTGGTCTGCTACTGGGTTTGCTCCGGCACGGACAACTTTTTTTGCTATTTTCTCCGCATCCTTTCCAAGTTTAGAAAGCTTAGCGGTGTATTCTTCAAGGCCATTAACAACCATCTTAGCCAATACCATCAACCTCCCACAGCCATTCATAGTGAATATAGCTGGTATCTTCTTCGTATTGAACAGAATTTAAGCTCCATGATATATCAGCAGAATCAAGTTTCTGTTGTATCAATTCAAATACAGGATCATGTTCTGTTTTAGTGAAATAGTCTATTGTCCCTTGTAGTGATTGAATTTCTTTCTTATCATCAGCATCAAGTGAATCGCCCTCGCCATCCTCCGCCCACACTATATAATTACCTTTCTGCTTATCAGCAAAATAGTGAAATACCGGCGGACCTATAGTTAAAAGTAAATCTCTTAAATCAACCAATCTCATAAGATTCCTCCAATCTCTCCAAGGATAAATCCATACATGCCGGTTCTATCCCCGGTGGATATTGAATCTGCACTATTTTGTACTGCTGACCATTTACAATAGCTATATCTTGAGTGGATACAGAATTTATTCTAGGCACTCTCAGTATTTGCTCTATTCTTACTTGTGCCTGTGCTGCTGTCCAATACCTCCCCATGCCTACGGTTCGCTCTTCATAGTGTAAAGTACCAACCTTTAGGGTTAGTCCATCCTTAGGCATATTACCGGGTTCAGATATGTTTCCAACACTATAAATGCTAACAATACCGTCATTAAACGTCTGTGTTAGTGTTTTCGGCTTCATACCTTGCCACCTCCTGTTTAATTTGCAGAGATAGCAACTCATGTAAATAGTTAGATTGAAATTGTTCTAGTGCATTAGAACGTACATATCGGCAATAGTCTAAGAGCAATTCTTTAGGTTTTTCCTCTTTAGAATAATCTAACTCTTCACCAGCAACGCTATTTATATACTTCATACCACGTTCTATAATGCCGGTTAGTTTCTTCTCTGTGGCTTCATCATTCCATGTAATATCTAAGTAGTTTTTTACATCTTCCAATAGTCCTTCTGGTAATGCCATATCATCACCTACTTTTTAGCAGCTTTCTTTTCTTTTATTTCCTCCACCAAAACACCAAAAGCGGTCGAGTTTACTTCCTCGAACCGCTTTTTAGTTATTTCAATCTCTTTGCCTTTTCTGTGGAGGGTTTTAGTTTCTTTATCTCGGAATGTCCTTAGAACTTTAACCCTCATAAACTACCTCCTATGCAGTTGGGAAGTCATCTATGTTAGTAACTTCAACTTTTTGAACAACCGGAACTAGACCGCTTATATCTACATAAACAAAGGCGTTTTCATCCAATGCTCTACCGTTACCATACAGCTTGATTAGATATACTCTCTGATCTTCAAGGAACTTGTATTCATCTGAGTATTCTAGCTTTCCACCTTTTGAAGTTCCTAAACCGAAGAAGTATCTCTTAGCTAAGCCGAATACAGCCTTTCCGGAAGGTACTGCCGGAGAAACAACTACCTTAGTTGGATAAGGGAATACCCCTGTTGTGTATCCACCATCTGTTGTCCTTGGAGTAGTTGCTGGGAATACCTTTGTATAGTAATCAGTTGGATTTACAACCATTAATAACTCCGGCACTGTTCTTCTCTTTGAATTTGGACCCTGTGAAACAGTATTTAGTATTGTACCAAAAGTTGTTGGTGAAAGGTCTGTAATAGCTGTGTCTGTCTTTCTTGGATATACGCCATCAACAGCTCCAGATAACTTTCTAGTCATTCCTAAAGGCTTTCCATTACCATCTCCATCAACGATAGCAGCTTCAAGCTCAGTTGCTAAAGCTTCAACCAATAATGTTCTTACATATCTATCTAACCATGCAGGACCAAGGTCAAGCATTGCTTTAGCCACTGGAATAAATGCTGAAAGTTTCTTTTGACCTAATTCAATAACTGCAAATGAACCAGCTAATTCATTACTTATTGTTGCTGTTAAATCTCCCCAACCAGCTACACCAGAAGAAGTTGAAACTATCATTTCAACTAATGCGCCAGTGTTTTGGAAATTGATTGCATCTAACAATGGATGATTTGCTGTTAAATCCTCGAATACAGCATCAATAGTTGTCTTTGGAAGAATCTTATTCACTTCTGTTAATGCCTGTTTTGGATTATTTGATCTCATTGCTTCAATCACAGCTTGGTAATACTGATTTTCTTCGCTAGTTAATTGCCTTACTCCTCTTTGTGCAAGTATACTAGCATCATTGCTCTGTATTGCTTGTTCATATTCGGCCCTCACTGCTTCTTGAATTGATGCAGCAAGGTCATTAAATGCCTGTACATATGCTTCACTATTATTTTCTGTGATAGCTTGGCTCATTCTTTGTAATATTTCTGCTCTTTCTTTTTGTTGTAAATCTAAGTTTCTCATATAATTATCATCCTTTCAAAATAAAATTAGCAGGTCTTAATAGCCTGCAAGAAATTTTTCAAATTATTTTGTTGTGGTTGTGGTTCTGGTGTTGGTTCCTGAACTGGTTCATCTGTAGTTTTTAACACCTTATGTTCTTTAGTCTCTTGTTGTGGTTTTATTAGTTGCTGCATTACTCTTCCCTTAATGCTCTGATTTGGATTTTTGCTAGTATTGTCATTAACAATTGCAGTAGCAAATCCCATACTAAGTGCATCTTGTGGAGAAATCCATGTTTCATTGTCTAGCATTTCTTTAAGTTCTTCCTCTGATATATTTACATGCTGCATATAAGTATTGATTGAAGCTTGTGTCATTGTTTCTAAATCGTCAGCAGTCTTTCTTAACTCATTTGCATTTCCTGCGGCGTATGTCCAAGCATTATGGATAAATAGCAATGATGCATTTGACATTATCCTTTCGTCTCCAGCCATAAAAATAACGCTCGCAATGGAAGCAGCAAATCCATCACAGAACGTTTTAATTTTTGCCTTATGTCTTTTTAATGCGTTATAGATAGCTAATCCCTCAGCTACCTCACCACCATAAGAGTTGATATAAACATTTATTGTATCAACATCTAGCCCTTCAATCTCTTTTGATAATGTATAGCTTGAAACGTCACTATCTTGCCATTCCCACGAAGTTATATCACCGTAAATATTGATATCGGCCTCATTATTTTCTTTAATTAATGAATAATACTTTTTCAACTCTTCTCACCTCCTTCCAATCCTTTTAGCAAATCTTCCACTGATGCATAGTTTTTTGTCATAAAGAATTGATTTGCCCATTCCTCGTCAACTGGCTCTTCGCCGACTATTTTGCGAATGTCGTTTATAGTGAAGCATCCACTTGAAATAAGCTTGTCTATGGATGTTGACACATCTAATAAATCAATGTGCTTAATGGCTTTAGTATCTATAATAATTTTTGTACCTTTTAAGAAATTAGCTTTTCCTATTCTTTTGCGATTAATTTCTTCCTGAAGCATATCACATAAAGGATCTATACAGAACGTCAATAACTGGTCCACTACATCAGATACTCCCTGAACATCACCCCTTAATAATGCTGGAGGAACTCCAAAGGCTTTGGCTGTGAAGTCTGATATATCATCAATCATTGCTCTTATGTCTCTGGTGCTTTCGTTTGCATATGTTTTTGAACCTATATCTGTAAAGCTTTGTCCTTTTCCTAAAGGAATAATAGAATCTCCAGATTCCATAAAATGTTTAAATTTTTCATTTATCAAGGAATCAAAAACTTTTCTTTCTTCTGTTCCTGAAACTGGTATTGTATCGTAAGTAAAAATTCCTTTAGTGCCTCTAGATTTCTGAAAAGCTTTCATTGCATAGGAAATTAATTTTAGATAGCTTTCATATAAAGCATTAGTAACTTTACGCATATCCTTTTGATATAACTCAAAATACAAAACTTCAGACTGCTTAAATGTCCTGTTAAAAGTAAAATCTTTTACAGTAACTTGTGAAAATACATCCTCGTATACTGCATACGGTGTTTTTTCGTAACTATCAGCTACAAGTAATTGACCGTTACTTTCAATAATAAGGCATTCATTTTCTGCATAAAGTTTACTTATCCATTTATGAATGAAGCTACTTGAATTTTGATTTTTATTAGGTTCGACATTCCATAAGTAGTATTCATCCCCCTTTCTTTCCTTGCCATCTACATAAGTTTTAAACTCACATTTACTAATTGCATTAGCAATAAGGTTTACTGTACTCCAAAAGGCTACTTCACGAATATGGACCTCGTTAAAATACTGTTCTATTGCTTCATCAATTTGTGACCCACTTAGCGGAACTGAACCACCTAATTTTTTTGCCAACCAACTAATTAACCCCAAGTCATCACCTCCCCCTATAATGTAATCACTGGTAAATCATAATAAGTACATTCTCCAGATCCAAGTTCATCCTCAACTACCATTGAATGTACCAAGGCCATAAATGGGTCTGTTTTCCTGCTTTTACTTTCTATCTTTCCGTAATAGTAGTTTCCTGTATCTGTGCCTTGCTTTTTCCCAGATAGAATTAATTTTGTATTGTTAGTTGCCCATCTTAGAGCCGGGTTATCACCCCAAACAAAAAGCTGCTTATTAAAACAGCTATCAATTACAGGTTGGATTTTCATAATATCAGATGGCCTAACTAAATACACATTCTTTCTTTCTTTTGGATCAAATCCTATATCCTCTAATGCTTTTTTCATTAATTGGTATCGATAGTTATCTATACCTAGCTTTTTAATATTGTACTTTTGGCCCATTTCAAATATATATTCCGTTAACATTTCAGCATGGATTTCTACATCATCAACTGCAATACAGGTATCCCATTCTCTCCAAGGAGCTTTTATTCTAAACAAGTCGGGGTTTTTAGTGCATACCCAATATCTACCGAAATCATATCTTATATCACCTTTTCTAAAGTGAAAATTAACTGCTGCCCAGTCTCGCATAGAAGCATAATCAATACCAACTGTACAACTCCATCCAGTTAATTCTGGCAATGGTTTATTTGTCGCTATTATATTAGCCCATTCTGTAACTTGCAGTTCTCTATTTCCTTTTGGCCAATTTAATCGCTTAGTATAAAATTCTTCTTCAAGTGCCGGTTGGTACTTCATTTGTATAAATTCCTTTTCCATTTCCTTTTGCAGTTCCGGGAAATACTTAAGAGAAGGATTTGCCTTGTGCCACATTTCCGGGTTTAATGCTTCTTCTTCGCTGTCTATGTGATATAAGAGTGGCAGCCACCCTAAATTTTTAATGGTTCCATTCAGCACATCTTTCGCTATAGCTAACATATCATCAAGTACACCCTCACGAACATTACCGTTTGTAGTAATATAAAAGGCTCTGGAATGTTTTTTCTTTCCAAAGCCTGAGGTAAATACTTTTATATTGTCATAGCTCTCATAACCGTGTATTTCGTCGAATATAAGGCAAGCGCTTCTTTTACCATCTTTTGTTTTTGCATTTGAGGTGTTGTATTTTATATAAGACTTAGTTTTTAGATTAGTTATAACTTCTTTAGTTTTATAGAAAAACTTCTTTAGCTTACTCCAAAACCTTTCAAGCACCTCATAAATGTCAAAGAAAGATGTTTCTGCTTGATCCTGACTGTTTGCTATAATATCAACGTTATAAGCTTTTACACCGTGATAATGTGTAGTTAGATACCAAGCAATTGGCGAAATAAATCCGTTTTTACCGTTACCTCTACCCATTAATATAAAAATAGTATCAAATACTACTGTATCGTTCGATTTATAATAGCAGTGAATTAATGCAATAATAAAAAGCTCCCAATCTAGGAGCTTGATTTCAAAATACTTTTCAATTAGTTCTACTGCTTTATCTATTTTTTCGGTATCAATAAAAACATCTTTATTATTTAATTTTTCTTCAACATAATCACATGCCAGTAAAATATCCTCGCTGACTATGTTTTTACCGGTCCGGCAATCATCAATATACTGGTCAATATATGGATGATAGTTTTTTATCCTACATTTCCTCGTCGTCATCTACATCACCATCCTGGGATGGCTTTATTCCAAGTGCATCTAATAGCTTAAGCATTTGTAGATTTACTTTTAGCAGCTGATCTACACTGTCATTCTTTTTGTATCCCCATTGATTTTCACCATTTTGGTATTTGCAAGTTACTCCACGCTCTTTTATATCTTGAATTAACTTCTTTTTAGTATCATAAAGTTCCATGTAATCATCCACTAAGTCTATGTAATACTTCCCCGTGGTTCCATTGCGGTCAAGCTGGTCTAGTAGATCTTGTTTTATCTCTGTTTTTGTTGCTTTCTTTGCCAATATTACCACCCCCCTCACGTGAGAAATTGAAAAAATCTCTTTTGTCTACCCCCCAGCCGAGTTACAAGGGTCAAAATTAAAATGCGTTTTATTTCGACCGGGGGTAACTATATATACTTCCAATACTCATGCATCTCATCAAAGATAAATCCATTCGTATTCATTCCATCATGTTTAGGTCTTACAAGATATTCCTTCTCTTTGTTTGTGAAGTGACCAATAAGTAATTCATTAGAACTTACTCTTCTTCCAGCCAATACTCGTTTTCTCCCTGCTTCATCATAAGGAACGTGCACCCACTGATTAGCTTTAAGCCTTTTGTCTCTAGCAATACCAAATGCCCATTTGCGGTCTATTGCTGATATTAAGTATTTCTCCATGTTTACCACCTCTCTTCCGTTAAAGGTTCCTTCTTCTCTTTCTGCCTATAACCATGCCTAGCTTCATGGCAATCATGACACAGTGGAACAAGATTGATATACTCTTTCCCCTGGAATATATAAGTCTTGCTTAATGCTAACCTTGGATGCTTTCTTACGTACTGAATATGATGCACATGATTAGCTTCAGTGTAATATCCTTTAGCCTTACAATCTTGGCACTCATGCTTATATTCTTCTAGTACTTCTTTCCTTAATCTTCTCCAGTACTTAGAGTTATAAAATTCCTCTAGCCTGTCCTCAGCTATTAACTTGCTTACCCACTTTCCAACCTCGTCTTGATTAGATACATTCATATCTATCTCACCTGCTTCAATGCTCCGTTAACTCTCTTATATACCCTTTCTTTCATGCACTCATTTAAATTGTCAGTACCCTTTCCTTTGCTCAACCTTTTACTATTGCAGTAAGGACATGCCAAATATCTATCCTTTGGCATACTGTCTACATCCTCAGTAAGCAATATAAATTCCTTTTGGCATGTTCTACACTTGTATGTTGTATAGATACTTAGCATGTTCTCACCTCATTTTTTATAAAATAATAAGAGCCTTTACATTAGGCTCTTACTTTTCCATATTTTCAACTATTATTTCTTGTAATACTTCTACTAAATCACGTTTTCCTATAATGTCAATCGGTTGACCCCAATCATCATGATTATATATCTTCTGTTTTTCCGCTATTTCTGCTTCTCTGATTATAAACTTTTTCTTTGCTATTTCAACTTCCCATGCTAGTGGCCACTCACCTATTTGTGTCCTTTTAGCTGATAGACTAAACGGTGAGTTGCTTAGCTCCTGCGTTAATTTAAATAATGTGTTATCAATCTCTCTACTTCTGTTATTTTGATTATCTACTATATTTCTTACTTCTTTTGCCCATTCTCTCACTCTTTCCACCTCCCTTCCACATACTAACTTCTATGTTAAAAGGAGGTTTCCTTCTTTTGTCGAACTTTTATATAAAAGAAGCAGCCAACAAATTGCTGACTGCCTATCTAAAAAGGGGGATACTATATAAAAACATCCCGGCGATAATATTCCGAGATGTTTCTATGTCGCGATTATTAAATTTACTCCATAGCAGTCTGTAGTCCCTGCTATAGTTTTTCATACTATCATTTTACTACTTATATATGGGCAATTCTAGGACATCATTTTGACATTCTTTAGACACTTAGTATTGAATTATGAGCTAATCTGCTTCTTCGTAACCATCTTCGCAAGGCTCAAAAATATTGATTATCTCTTTATCTTTAAGACCGCAGTACATCTCATTTGAATCACATTCAAAATGCAAACATTCATCACATCTCATAAAAATCTCCTACCTCACCTTACTTTTCCCACCAATTTTCATACTGCATCCATCTTGAGCCCATCTATACCAAAGAGCAATACTCCAAGCTCGTTTAACATTTCGTTGATCCAGCGCCTGGTGGTCCTTTCATTACAATTAAGCCTTTCAGCTATTTGCTCATAGGTCAATTCATCTAAGTAAAAATACTCTAGTGCCTGATACTTTTCCAAAGAGCATAATCTAGTCTGCTTCTGCTGTAATAACGCCATGGCCATATCAACATGAGCTATCATAATAAGGGTTTTAGCTTTGCTTCGTTTGATTGATAGTATGTAGAGCTCATCGCTGCTTAAATCTCCAAGCTCTTCTAAACCTTCTTCTAACTTATTAACATCATCAATGGCATTTTGAACATGGCTCTTTAAATCATTATAATGTTTAAGCAGTAACCTAGTATTATGAAACACTTTCTTCTTTTGCTCCTCTCTTTTCTCCTTGTCAAATTCCTTGATGGCTTCTTTGGTTGCTTTCTTTATAGTCTCATCAATGTTTATCTTCTCCTTCATTTCATTCCCTCCTGTCGCTAAACGGACACCAGTCCCACTCGTCACACTCATGACACTGTATATCACAAAGTTCATTCATATTAGTTTTATTTTTCTTTGGTTTCATGGCCACAACTAGAATAGCTAAAAGTAATCCCATTCCTATTGTTATTCCCATTATCCCTCAGCCTCCTTAAAGCTCTCTTCGTACTTCTTACACATAGCAGCCACTTGGACCAACTCACTGGAAGCATTTATTGCATATAGCTTCATAAGCTGAACAGGATCCATTGCATCAGCATCCTTTCTCACTCTTCCCCAGAAGATTTTAAACTTATCAATCACCCTCTGAAAATCTTCTATTGCCTCCTCGAGTTCCTCAAGTATTGCACCATGGGCCTGATGCCCGTCTACAAACATTCCTTTAGCTTTCATTGCCCTTACGCATTCCTCAGCAACAGCCTTTTCCACTAGAACTTTTATCTCATCTATCACTTTTCAATTACCTCCGCATCTTTCTCATAAATTTCCCCATCTTTAGTCTTATAACCGGTACCTGTCTTAGTTGCAGTATAAACCTTTCCAACCTTATTCTTGTACCATGCGTTTTTATCGGTATAGGTCATTATTATAATTTTCATCAAGCATCATCCTTTAAAAAAGCCCACCGATGTACTATAGGTGTGCATGGGGGTGCACCTCCCTTTATTTTTTAATATTTTTAATTTTCGGTGGGCAAATAAACTAAGTATTTTTAAGTTCTACCCTTTCCCAGGTTAGAAAACTTCTATAAGCCTCCAACTCTAGTCTTAGATTTCTCATTGCTTCCAAGCATACGTTATAGTCAGTCTCCGCAATATCTCTTTCTAGTCTTAGTTTTGCAATTTCCTCGTTCCCCCGGGCAAGGTCATTTATTAGCGTCGCTGGTTGTTTATCTACTACTTTAAGTCTTAATATTTCTTTTCTTAATGCAACTTTATAATCATGCTCCGCCTTTGCCTTTCTCAGTCCGTACGTTTTCAAATTTGCATTACCGGCTGTAAGAGCTTGCTGACAGGCTTGTATTTTTCCCATTATCTCGCTTGGAGACATATTCTCACTTCCTTTTCTTCATTCGTCCTAGTTTTGCATTGCGTCATTCTTCTTCATTTAAGGAATCAAGCCATTTATCCAAACAGTCTATACATGTATATGCTGATACTGGTTGACCATCTATAAACCCTGTTTCTCTCACTGCGTATCCGCCTAAGCCAATTTCCTTTTCACAACTCGCACATTTATGTGATTTACGGCATTTTACTAACTTTTCTTTATATCCTGTAATATCTTCATCTCCAAGACCATAATATCCAGTTTCACTAATACTATAATCTTCCAGCTTATATTTCATACTTTCACCCTCTTTCACAATAATTTCAGATTGTAGCTTATTCCACTTTCGGTCTGCAAATAGAGTACTGTTCACTTTTATAGTAATCGCAGTTTATATTAATATAGCCATAGAAATCTTTATATTTACTTCTCAGTTCTTCTGCTTCAATTTTTAGTTGTTCCGCCTGTTCTTTACCTTTACAAATAACTCTATTACCGCATTTTTCACAGTTAAACATATAATTAACTCCTTTCATTATCCAACATTTCTAAACTTACCATTACCCTCGCACAGCTCCGGAAGATTTGCTCTCACCAGTGCTTCAGCAAAAGGCGGCGGTACCGCATTACCGCATCTAGCTACTTGTGCAGTTTTAGGATAAGCTTTACCGGTGTAATCATGGTCTATTATGTAATTCTCCGGGAAGCCTTGGGCCTTAAATAATTCATGTGGTTGCAGCATCCTCATGCCTATATCTACTATCTGGTAGTCTTGCCCCTCAACTGTTACTAAACCAAAGCGGTCCTTTGTAGTCACTGTATGGAGTGGTGAATTAATATCTTGGCCTATATCAGCGCCATAATACTTTAAGAGAAAAGCAGTAACCAAATTTGCCTTATTTACTGCTGTTGTGGTCCATAATGGTTTCAATAAACTTTGGCCTATTGAATTTTTAAATTGCTGAGATATAAATGCAGTTACTAGTCCGAATTTATTGCCACCAGCAGTTATTGTTCCTAAAGGCTTATTTAGATCTAAAACTCTTTTCCCTTCCTGGTCTCCGTACCCCATCTGTATAAGTACTGGTGAAACCAATCCAAATCCATGCTTTGCAGTTACTGTAGGAAATGGCTTATCTAACTCTCTACAATAGTGCCATTCATTACCGCTATGATTAACTTGCACTAAGAACGGCCTTGGATTATCTATAACAAACTTCTGTATTCCCCTTGCTATTCTTCTAAGTGTGCTTTCTGCCAAAGGCTTTTCTCTATCAAATATGCTTGGACATGGAATTGACCAGTCTATAATTTCCGCAGCAGTTTTCCAAGGCTTTAGCTTGCCACTTTTCACTTCTTCACTGTTCGGATCTCCGTGTGTTGGTTCTGGCCATACTATAGGCTTACCATCACATCTTGCTATTAGGAATAATCTTTTTCTTATAGTTGGGGCGCCATAATCACATGCCCTTAATTCTTTCCATTCTACCGTATATCCTAGCTTTCTAAGGCTTTTTACGAAATGCTCAAATGTATACCCTGCCTTACTAGGGTCCGGGTAGTAGTTTCCGTTCTCGTCTTTTATCAACGGTCCCCAGGTCTTAAACTCTTCCACATTTTCAAGAATAATTACTCTTGGTCTTACTGTAGCTGCCCATCTGACCGCTACCCACGCAAGTCCTCGGATATTTTTATTTACCGGTGTCCCGCCTTTGGCTTTAGAAAAGTGCTTACAATCCGGTGAAAACCAAGCTAACCCTACTGGTCTCCCCCTAACTGCCTTACGTGGGTCTACATCCCACACACTTTCACAGTAATGTTCTGTTTCTGGATGATTTGCCTTGTGTATTGCAATGGCAGCAGGATCATGGTTAATTGCTATATCAACGCTATGTCCTATTGCAAGCTCTATTCCAGTGGAAGCTCCGCCACCACCGGCGAAGTTGTCCACTATAATCTCATCAAATATCTTTAGCTGTTTCATAACTCACCTACTTAAAACAAACTTATCTGCTCTTGTAGAGTTTCTTTCAAGACGTTATTATATTCTCCACATCCACCTATAGCAGTATCATTTCCGGTACAAGTATTACATTGTTGGCAACTATTAACGCAATCAGCACAGCAGCAGTACTTACACCCTTCATATTTTTTAATAACATTTGTGTTATAATTTAAGTCCTCCACCAGCTCCGGTTCAGTATACTTTTTATTTGCTAAGATTTTCTCAGCTTTTTTTATTGCTGACTTGCTTGAATCGGCTTCAAATTTTTCTATAATTTCAGTATTAGTAGTTCTATCAATGTAAGTTAATTTATACTTCATTTCTTTGCTAAATCCTTACCACACACGCACCATACTATGCCTGCATGGAATGTTACCAAATCATTAATATCTTCTTGAACATTACCCTCAATTTTTTCTTTGAACAGAGAGCCTTTAAATACTACAATGAATCTCCAAAGGCCATCTTCGTCATAGTACGCTCTCAATACTGTACCATCTGAAAATGCAAGGTAATCTTCCTCCGAATTATATCTTCCGAACTCTTCTCTTATTTCACCCTCTATAACAATTAAATCATCTGAATGACCTGTTACTTTTAACATTTAACCCTTCCTTTCCTTCGCAATAATTAGCGTTTGCGAATCATTTTTTCATAATCTGTACTGCTATTTCTAGCCCTTTAACTAATCCTCTATTATAAGCAGTGTTATCAAATTCTAACTCAAATAACTTCTGCTGCAGGTATGATTCTAAAGCAACCATATTATCAGTTTTCTTGTATTCACACGATATTAAGTCTTTTAATCCTTGGTTGGTTTTCCTTGCTCTACACCAGCCATTGTTATTAAAAGTACATCCTTTACAAATACTTGCCATCTTTACCCTCCTATATTAATTCACAGAGTCTTTTATAAAGTCCCATATTATCTTCTATATATCCAAGCCCAAGCATCTTATTTTTGCTTTTCCTGAAGAGTTTTCCGTCTTTGGTGTAATACTTAAACCTTGAATTAGATCAAATTAGGTTATAGCCATCCATCCTTACCCCTCCTACTACCACTCATACCAACCTAATAGCTTAGACCTTCTGTGTTTACCTTTCTTGCTTACTTTGGATTCTTCACAACTCCAAGTTTGACTATTACTATCTTTCCAATCCTTCTTTATTTCTTTAACCATATCTGCAGCTACTTGCTTTACTTTATGTGTTTTACTTGCATAGTATGGAGCTAATTTTTTTATAGCTTGTTTTAAGCTTTTAGCAACAACTACGCCGTCTAGTCCTTCATTGACATAATATACATTAATTTTCTTCATCCTTACCCCTCCAACAGTTTCGGATTTTCATAGATATTGCCGATTACTTCAAAATCTACAGGATTTGCTAATCTATCTATTTCGCACATAGGTAACCATTCTGTCCATCCTAGATGAGGAAAACTTATATACTTTGTTTTTAGGTAGAAACATCCTCTAATAAAATCAACATAATATATTTCACTATCAGTATCTCTTAAAATATCCCCCTCATAAATCTCCACACCGTTTTTGTCGTGGCATCCAGTGTATTAAATCAGTTCAAATCTATCGTTTCCGTCAATTTCCTCTCTTTCTATAAGTTTAAAATTCCCGTCATAGCGGTCTACTAACCATGTTACTGAACCATCAAGGCCAATTTTCATTCTCCATTTGGCATCTACGAACTTATTTTTCTCTTTATCCCAAGCTTTAAATTTTAAATCTCTCATTTCTATCCCTCCTCATGTTCTCTACAGGTATGTTAAAGATAGCCGAATCTACCTTTAACATACTCTAGTAAGTTTTCTATTCCCTAAATCATGGCTTTCATAAACTGAAACACCTGTGATATAGGTTTTGGATTCCAAAGAGTCTTTAACTCTTTTTGCATCCTCTGTTGTCCCCCAGATATTAAAGCAATAGTTACCTTTTCCCACGCTGTAAAAAACTTTAAACATTTTTACCCCTCCCTTAATTTGCAATAAAAATCGAATGTGTCCCACAGGCGATGAGCCTGTCCACCGCCTGCTTTTTTTCCAACTAGCAAACCATTGTGAATACTTCTCTGAACTCTTCTATAAACTCCTCAAATTGCTGCAGACTATCAAATGAAAGGGTTCCGCCATCCTTCTTTAACGTAACTCCTTGGCTATCAACTACATATAGGCCATTCTCACCCTCTATGGTCATTGTCTTAACCTTTAGCTTTTTCTTAACTACTTCCTTAGGCTCCGGTATAGTACAAACTCCATCCTGGCATTTAACTTCTTCCTGCTTAACTTCTACAATTGCACTCTCTGCTTCAGTAGTAACTTTGTCGGCCTCTTTTATGATTTCCTCAGCTACTTTTTTCTCTTCGACCGGATCATCGCCTATAATATCTGCTATCTTTTCCATAGCCTCTATCACATCTGGATCCTCTTCTTCCTCAGCTTCGGCCGATAGATTTGCTTTTCTAAACTCGTCACAGTATTTAGCTATAGAGTTCTTTGCCAACATCGGAAACTTGTACGAAGCTTCTTTTATTAATTCTTTTCTGCTCTTGCCTTTATTCTCCTCAAAATATTTCATTACTTGTTCTCTATTTTTTAACATTTCAACAAACTCCTTTTCTACTTTATTTGGGTTATCTTCTTTTATTAGTGCTGCTACATCTTCGATTGCATCGATGATAACAGCTTCTTCAATGTAATTTTTAGTTAGCGCATAGCTGCAGTATAGGATAACATCCTTGTTAATTTTACTTTTCTCAAAGGCCACTCTCTCATTGACCATTGCATCTACTAAAGCTATTTGCCTAGAATTAAGAGAATTTATTGTTTGGCTATGCTTTGCTATCTCTCTTTCCCTCTGTCTTCTCTCTTGTCTATTCATAGGCCCACCTTCCTATCCCTCATACCAACCTTTTACTATTGCTACCTTATCACCACTGGAGGTTGTCCATATAACTTTTACACCATTCTTATATCTATTACCCTTTTGTGCATACTGCTCCTGAAGATAAATGTAATGCAGTTTCTTTATCTTGCTTGAAAACTTACTGAACAACTTCTCATCAATCCTAAAGTCTCCAACGAAGTCAAAATCTATCTTATCGATGCCAAACTTAAACTGTAAGTAGGCAGCCTCTGGAATAGGCTCCAACAAGTTCACCTGCATACTCTTTCTTATTGTCACTCTTATAGGGTGATCAAAGTTAAAATCTATGGTTAAATCATTCTCCTCACATAGATCTTCCAGCTCTTCTCTTAAATCTTCACTTAACATTTCTTATTCTCCCTTCTCTTTTTCTGTAATT
This sequence comes from Clostridium thermarum, assembly GCF_006351925.1. Lineage (NCBI taxonomy): Bacteria > Bacillati > Bacillota > Clostridia > Eubacteriales > Clostridiaceae > Clostridium > Clostridium thermarum. Next base: position 3,119,730 of record NZ_CP040924.1, read on the forward strand.
CTTCGTATTCAATCCAACCGTCCTCATTACCATACTTTAGATTCCTTGCTATCCACGTAAGCTTTACATCTGGATATATAAAATCAAATAGCTTTTTCCTGAGCTCTCCTTGCTGTGTACTAAAGCCTTTAACATCTATGAGTTCCTCCGATCCATCTAGGTGGTATATTAAGAAATCCGGTGTATAGGTTGTCCTTCTATATGACTTTCCATGTTTCTTAAACTTTGGTATTAGCTCATATACTGGTTGTAGTTCAAAGTTTAATATCTTACCTTGTGCTTTTAATCTCAAAAGATATTTATAATAGGCTGCTTCATCTTTGCTATCAAAGGTATAGCCATCAACTGTTACTTTTTTAGATCCATACTTACTCCTTTTACTTTCTGGCATACTCTCTCCCCTTTCCGCATAAGCTGTTATTTCTCATTAGTAAATACTCTATAAGTCCTTCTTTGACTTCCTCCGCCGGTATCCGTTCTATTTCTTTAATATCCACTTGTTTATTACTTTTTAGCAGTTCATATATCCCCCATCTATCCAAACTATCTACCTCCTTTGGGCGGTATTTCCGTTATTATTTGATACTTAGTGTTGTAAGATAGCTCTATAATCCCTACTTCTCCATCCCTTTGCTTTCCTAGCGCTATCTCTAATATCCCAGGCTTTCTACTCTCACGATTCTCTCTCTCTGCGTAGTAATCATCCCTGTAAAGAAACATTACTATATCTGCATCTTGTTCAATATTTCCGCTATCCCTTAAATCTGATAGCTGAGGGTGCTTGTCCGCTCTTGCTTCTACTGCTCGATTAAGCTGTGATAAAGCTACTACACACACGTCAAGATCCTTTGCTAAATTCTTTAGTCCTTCGCTTATTTGTCCTACTTGGTCATTTCTAGGGGCCTTGGGGTTGTCTGGCCTTATCTTTCCTATATGGTCAATAAAAAGTACATCTAATCCATGCTTAAGCTTTATTTTCTTAGCTTCTGCTCTTATCTCTGCTAAATTTAAACCAGCCTTACAGTTAAGAAATATGTTGTTTTTACCAGCTATCTCCGCTGCTTTTCGTGTTAGAATATCAAACTCTGAATCTTTTAGCTCTCCCCTGGATAAGGCTTGTGCTTGTAGTAATGTTCTTGGAGCTAGTAGTCTAATTCCCATCTTTTCTTTACTCATTTCCATTTCAAACAACATTACATTATTTTGCTTCGGGATATGACTTATAATGTTCATTGTTAATGCTGTCTTACCCATAGATGGCCTAGCAGCAACAATATATAAATCCCCCTTTACAAGGCCGCCAAGGGCTCTATCTAGCAATGCATACCCTGTAGGTATACCTGGAGCCTTTCCACCTCTCTGATAGCTTTTTTCGATATGATTTAAGGTGTATTCCATTAACTCGGTAGCATTTACTGTTTTCTCTTCTTCAAGATCATTCAATCCTATAAACTCTGTTTCTAGCTTGTCTATAATTTTCTTCGGATCACTTTCTTTTTTAAGAGCTATTTCTAAAGCTTCCCGGCAGCCTTTTATAATTTGCCTTTTGTCACTCAGATTTTTTATTATCTTTGCATGGTTTTTGTAATGTGCTGTGGTAGCAGTTGAATCTATAACTTGTGATAGATAGGTTATCCCTCCAATGCTCTGTAGTTTCTCTTTCTCTAAATTATTTGTGAATGTTATTAAATCAATAGGGATGTTCTTTATATATAGCTCTACAAGTTTCTCAAAAATTATTTGGTGTGCTGTATTGTAGAAGTCTGAGGCTTTAAGAATTGAAACTATATCAACTAAAACATCATTCTTTTGAAATATGCTTGATAATAAGGCTCTTTCTGCTTCAATATCATTTGGTAGTGGCTGATTAATCACTGTATCACCGCCTTATGTGAACTTTTTAAGATGTCCCCAGCCATTTGGTGGTTCCTCTTGCTTCTTCTTTTCTGTCTTTCCTTCTACGGTCCAGTTCTGCAATATCTTTGATATATACCGTACTGTCCTGGCGTTTTTCTCCACTGCTATTCCCATAGCTTCTTTAATCCAATCGTAAGGATACATTTTTACCAGCTCATTAAGTTCCGGTAACTGACTTGATATTACTCCCATCCTTTTTGTTATAGTTTCAAAATAACTATTAAGTTCATAAGTCTCCGGAAGAAGAATACTATCTTCTTCTTTATTATCATTATTATCATTATTGTTTGTGTTCCTTAATGGTTCCGTTATGGTTCCTTCATGGTTCCTTAATGGTTCCGTTATGGTTCCTTCATGGTTCCCACGTTGCTGATAAACCTCGTAATTTACTATGGTTATCTTGGTTCCTTTTTTGGTACTTTCCTTTACAATCATGTTGTCATTTGAAAGTAATTCGAGGAAATTTCGAACCTTTTTCTTGGACCATCCCCACCTATCGGCAAGCTTTAATTCTGATGTAAAGAAGCTCCCTTTTTCTAGTTTTATCAGCGTGTTATCCATTAAGATCTTAGCTTCCTTATGATTGGCCGACAGGAGAAGATCCAGCCAAGCATGTGCTTTATCGTATGGTTTCTCCTGCCACAGCCAGTGGTCTTGTATGCTCCTGTAAAGGCTTATCCAGCCTTTGTTTGTTGCTTCTCCTGCCATTTAGATTCACCTACTGTTCATCTTGAAACGGTGTTCCCTCATAGTTTTCAAAATCTGCTTCTACATAGTCAACATTGCCTTTTATGTCCCCTGTTTCTACTGCTTCCGGTTTTATTGTAGCTTGGTCCGCTGTATAAGCATTTTGCATTTCAATGCTTAATATTCCCCATTTAGATAGCATGTTTCTAAGAACTGTCTTTTTAGCCATAGCGTCAAAGTCATTTTCCCAACCAAAATCTGATTTACTGAATTTGTTTTTATGCTTTATAATTTGTTCCTTGGTCCAGTAAGTTGATTTCTTAAAGCCATTCAGCAATTCAAAATATCCAGCATAGCCGATAATTGCATCTGATTTCTTTTGACTAAAATCTATCTTTAATTCCTCTGTAAGTGGATTCCACTCAATAAGCTCACCTTCATGGACTTCGATAACATTTATAGACTTGTACTGTCCTGTTCTAAGTGCTAGCTGTACATAGCCTTTATAACCAAGTTGAAATTGTGCTCTATTACCATAAGGTACTACCCAGGCATAGCCTAAATTTTTGTCCACTGGGAGGTCAAGAGTTGCTGCGACCATACAGCTTGCAATTACACTCATTTGGTCGCATTTCTTTAAGTTTGTATCACCGTTAACTAGATTAACTATGCTGCTCATGTATTGCGGTGCTTTTTTATTTAATACTTCCTCGAATCTTTTCTTAATAGCAGGACTGTTTAGTAAGCTCTTTATCGTATTCCCTGCACTCCCTACTCCTGTTTCCTTCTTAGTTGTTATTTCATTTTTTAATTCATTTACAGTTGCCATTATTAATTACACTCCTTTATTCCAAATTTTCTATATGATGATTCTTTGCAAACTTCTTTATATATGTCTGGATATTTATTTTTTAAGAGTTTACTGTCCACTCTTGAAGATGTTACAGGTACCCAGTTGACCTCATAGTTGCCTACATACCCTTTCTCATTATCTGCAATCTCATTCTTAATGTTGTTCTCTATCTCTTTCAATCTAGTTTCAAGAGTTTTCATGTTTTCTTTAAGCTGTAAATATTCATCTATCATTTCTTTATACTCTGACTTGAGATTTATCTCTGAAAATTGTACCGGATTAGAGTATTTTTCTTTGAGATACTTTTCAGCTGCGCTGGATCCATCCAAGGCCGGAGGAATTCTTTTCATGACATGTTCCTCCCAAAACTCCTTCTCGGCCGCTATTATCATTTCAATTAACTCATTGTCCCTAGGAATTTCTTTATAGATGAACCTTTGTCCACCAATAAGACAAGCTATATAGCATTTCTCTGCACCGATAACAGCCATATAATGCTGACATTGAAGTATGTAACTAGCTGGTACTTCGTCACCTTCCCACTCTTTAGCACTAAAGCTGTTAGCAGTTTTACATTCCAATATACTGTTTTCTCCTACAACTCTACGGTCAATATTTGCTACCATAAATGGATGTTCAGAATGTATTAAATGCTTATTATCCCTTCTAACCTTCTTACCGGTCCTCTTAGTAAATTCCTTAGCAACTAATTCTTCAAGTTCCGTTCCCCAGTATGCAGCTTCAGATGTTTCTTTAACTTCTGTTATTTCTTCTGTTTTTTCAAGATATACTTCAAATGGTGTTTTCCACTTGTTTACTCCTAAGATAGCTCCTACGTCACTTCCACCAATACCTCGCTGCCTTTCTTTAAGCCATTCAAGCTTATCCATATTTACATTTCCTCCGATCTACCTTGTAATCTACTGTTCAAGTTTTTAAGTGTTTCTGTAAATCTTGTAAAGTCAATGTTAAAATCAGCGGTCTCTGTTTGTTCTTCTAGATCCTTCTGACCTAGCATATCTATAATCATTTCTAACAAGTCGCTAAAATCATCTGCTACTTTTACAACTGATACCCAATGATTATTTGTTCTTGTTACTATTTTGCTGTATTCATCCACTTTTGCAGTAACATATCCTTTTAACTCTGCAAGTTTTAAATCTCCATCCACTTTACATTTCCTCCAATCTGAATTAGAATTAACTTAGCGTATTTTTTGTTTTGGCTGCTTCGGCAGCTCTTTTTTTATCTTGTTTTATGATCTTTAACATAGTCATTTAAGCAATCCTCACATACTACATCACCGGCAAAATCGTAATAGCTTTCGCCATCTAATATGTATCTGTTACATATCATGCAAACGTCTACTACTTCTGCTTTCTCATGCTCATGCCGGTAGTCATACATGCTGTCCGGTAAGTCTTTCATTTTCTCACCTTCTTTCTCTTTTGCACTATAAATTCATCTATTGCCCCTATTAGAGCAATAAACCCTAAACACCCCCAAAATATCAACTGATCCCTTATTAACACCCTATTCACCACCTCTCATAGCTTGGACAATTAGTTGGTCCAGTTCTTGGCTTTTTCTAACAATCTCCGGATCGGATTGCACCGTTTTGAATTGCTTCATATAACTCTGTTCTGAGTGCTTCCAATGTGGCTACCTCCTTACCGTTAATATCTTTCCGGAATATACCTCTAGAAACTCATAGTATTCAGCAGTTTTCTTTATCCTTAGGAAGTTCTTAGCCTCATATCCCTGTTTAGCAAGAAACTTTTTCTCTTCCATAGTAAGCCTTCTACCGTGTTTCAAAATTTTTACCTCCCTGGTTATAATTCTAAAAACTTTAGCATAATATAATAATGTGGAAGTGTTTGGGTTTTTTACGGTTTAAAAAATTATAATTGATAATCTTTAAAAGCTTTTATGTTGCAGTAGTGTATCTTAAATTCATCAGTTCTGACATCTTCTTCAATTTCAAAACAAAGATGAACTTCTTTATAGTGCCAGAGCGAAACCGTTGCAATTTGAACATCATCTTTATAAAAAGATAGATTCCAAGTTCCATCATCTTCACTTTTATAAGCCCCAAAGCTGTCAGATATCAAACTTACTGATAAAACATCGGTTGTTATAAAAGCACCGCAAGATCTATCCTCTTGTTTCAGACTTAATAACTTATTTATGGCATCAACATTCCCGTCAACTATGCAATCATCAAAACAATCTCTAAACACGAAAGTTTTTGTATAAGTACACCACATTTTTTTACATTTCCTCCTTAATTAATCCATCTTTTATAAGTAATAACCTAAATGTTTCTCTTCCTCTTGGGGTTATAAGTGTCTGATTTCCTGCCTTAACATCGTTTTTCCATTCCTTTTTCAACAACCACACCAGCACTATTTTTCGTTATTGTGTCACAACAAAACTCAATCCCATCTACAAACTTCCAGAATAGTTTTTTAACTTCATTTTTATTCATACGCTTCTCCTCCTTTATATCCTCATTTGGCTGTTTGCCCCAGCAATCATTAACTCTAATTCCCTAGTAGGCTTCCAAGTAACTACATAGTTAAGGGCTTTATCGAAATCTTTAACTGCTGTATTTCTATAAGAATTAACATCTAAAGCTCTTTTGTAATCTCTCCATAATGCTGAAAACGCTTTTTTATTCAATTCCTTATAAGCAGGTACATCTTTACCGCCCAGTACCTGTATAACTCTTTGTGTAGCCTTAGTTCTTATCTCTTCCTGCTGCGAATAATCAATAGTCATTTTGTTTTCCAGCTTGTCTACTCTTTCTTCAATTTCTTGTGTCCTTCTATCAATTAAGAAGATAGCTTGTAATTCCTTAGATAATCCCTTGAACGGATTTACCTCCTTAGCTCTGAAATATGTATTAACTAATTGTCTTTGAACTTCCCAGGCAAGATCATCTGTGAAGGATTTTACTAACATCAGATAGCCGCTTTCTGTAATTAAGATTGCTTTGCTAGCATTTAAACCAATTCCGAAATTCGGAAGCCGTTTAATTTCTTTTAAGTCCTCACCTGTAAATTCAAAATAGTCTATGCCTTTTTCAAAATGCTTTTGGTTGTCTAAAAACCTTTTATTAGCTGTTCCCTCTGGTCTCTCATGAAGAGAATCAATGTCCTTAAAAGTTACTACTCGCTGTCCGTTAAACTCTTTAATCTGTAAATCTTGATTGTTAATTGTTACTAAATTACTCAATTTTATTTCCTCCTCTCAAAAATCATTGCCATTGCGGCACTAAAGAATTTTTCTAGACGTGAATATTATTAGAAAAGTTCGAATAGAATATAATAGAGAAGTGTTTACCTTTTTCCGGTTTTTGATTTTTTATAATAGGCGTTTCCGCCTATTGTCCCAAAATTGCCTTTCTCTCTTTTCTTAGTTCCTCTATCCGCTGTTTTATTTCATTCTTTTTCTTTCTTATGGCCGAAGCCTCTACCACGGTACTGGCTACCGGGAAACTTATAAACTCTTTCGCAAGTCTTGTATGCTCAACTATGACCTCATTAAGCCTCTTGCAAGCCTCTGGACTTAGCATAATTACCTCCTAGAACAATTACTTCATCTATTCCTATCCCCAAGTAGGCTGCAAGATCAGTTTTAGTAAATCTAATCTGTCCGCCAACCTTTCTTCCATTTAGTTTCTTACTTTCAAATAATCTATAAATTGTTGCACTACTAACTTTTAAATATTCCGCAACCTCTGCTACTGTATACATACCCCATCCTCCGTGTTTTACTTTCTCCAATACTTTTCTTCTATCAAATCATTTGGTGTTACGCCAAACCCCTTACAAAGTCTGCACAGAATATCTACAGTTACCGAATGACTATTTCTTTCTATTTCAGAAATATAATTTCTAGATACTCCGGTTTCTTCAGACAATTTTTGTTGTGTCCATCCCCTTAACTTCCTTAGCTCTAAAACCTTAAGCATTGTGGACACCTTCCTCATTACGAACTTTTAATTCGTATTGCTGGTAAAAAAAATTTCCTCTATTGGTTTGCCTAACTCATCTGCGATTTTTTTCGCCACGTCAACTGTAGGAAATCTTTTTCCGCTCTCATATAGTTGTATACTTCTATCTGTTACACCTACAAGCATAGCCAAATCTTTTTGTGTTAAACCTTTAGTTACTCTAAATATTTTAAAGTTGCTATTTTTCTTTTGTCTTGTCATATTATCACCTCCTTCTAAATAAAATATTACGTCATTTTAATTCGTATGTCAATATCATTTTTTCGTTTTTATGAATTTTTTATTCGTGTATTTATAATTCGTATGGTTTTACATATTATAATATAAATTATAATGTCGCAAGTAGTGTACTTGGGGAGGTTTTTGTTTATATGTTTGGAAAAAGATTAAAGGATCTAAGAGAAGATAATGACTTGACTCAAAAAGAAGTAGCAGACAAACTAAATATTGGCTTAAGAACATATCAAAAATACGAGTCTGAAGAAATCGAACCAAAACTAAGTGCATTAGAATTTTTAGCAGACTTTTACGGTTGCACTGTTGATTACATATTAGGCAGGACAAATCATCCACAAGAAGGCATAGCCGAATTCTCTATAAATGAACATAAAGTTAGAGTTGGTTATGATAAAAATAGTTATCCAGGTGGATTAACTAAAGAGAAACTAGTTGAATTACTTAAAGAGCAATCTGACGACATTGCTAACAGTATTTTAGAGAAATTATCAAAGCCTAAAAAATAATAGGTAAATGGTTTAAATGACTTCAAGATAACTATGAGTGTAAATAAGACAAATATTTATTGTCTTTTTGCACTCATTTTTTATTAACACTTTGTTAATATGTCGACATATCGACATTTAAAGGTAAAAATATATACATTAACGAAATATATATTAACTCACTTGAATTTTATGGTGTTAATAGTATATAATTAACACTAGGGGAACAAAAGTTCGTAACTAGCTTTAAGGGGATGAAATTATGGAGGGTATTACATTTATTGAAATTGATGGCGTAACTTTTTTCTTTACTCAAAGTGATGAATTAAAAATTCGCATTTCAGGTAATAATAATGAACAAAAGATTCACGAGGAGGAAAATATAAAAAATGACAGGTTACGTTCAAAAACATGGTAAGGGCTGGAGATACAAAATAGAGTTTACTTCAGCAGAAATAGAAATCTACGGTAGAAAAAGTATTTCAAAGAGTGGTTTTAAGAAAGAAAGTGAAGCCAAAAAGGCACTAAGGGAAAAATTAGTTGAAATTGATAGTGGTAAGTATATTGAAGATAAAAAAACAACCATAGAAGAGTATTTAAAAGAATGGCTGGAAACGCATAAAACAAATATTTCACCAAGTACTCATAAACGATATAGTGAGTTCTGCAATACAATAAACAAACATCTTGGCAAAATTGAGATACTTAAATTAACACCAATGACCATACAAAAATTTTATAGTACGTTAATGGGTGAAACTGAGCTAAGCAACTCAACAATCTTAAAGATTCATCGGTGTTTAAATCTAGCTCTGAAGCAAGCAGTAGCTTGGCGGTTAATAAATAATAATCCTTGCCAATTTGTAAAAGCTCCATCTCCAGAAGAAATTGAAGTAAATGTCTGGGATGAATTTACAGTAAAAAAGTTTTTGCATGAATCTAGGGGAGAAAATATATATATTCAAATTGCCCTTGCATTAGGTACCGGAATGAGGCAAGGTGAAATATGTGCTTTGAAATGGGAAAACGTAGATCTTAAAAAAGGTGAAATCTATGTAAGGAGCTCTGTGAAAAATATAAATGGTGAGTTAATTACAAAAAAACCAAAAACAAAATCTTCAGTAAGAAGAATTCCTATCCCTGATGACTTAAAAGATTTATTGGTATTGCATAAGAAAAGGCAGGACAGGATAAAAGAAAATAATCAAAAATATAAAGATGAAGGATATGTTTGTGCCTGGGAAGATGATGGCAGGTTGTATGATCCTCAGTACATAGCAAAGAAATTTCCAAAGATACTAAAAAAGTATGATGTGCCAATGATAAGATTCCATGATTTAAGGCACACTCATGCCACTTTATTATTACTTCATAATGTGCCTGCAAAAGTTGTAAGTGAGAGATTAGGCCATAGCAGCGTAAATATAACTTTAGATATATACTCACACGTATTACCTAGTATGCAGAAAGCAGCAGCAGAAAAATTAAACGGATTATTTTCTAGCGCCCAATAGTGGGTGCTTTTTTTCGGCCAAAATGCTATTACGCCCAATTCACGCCCAAAGGACAAACTATAATTACTTACGAAAAAATAAAAAACCTTGTAGACATTGATTCTACAAGGTTTCACTGGCAGGGGCAGCAGGAATCGAACCCGCAACCAACGGTTTTGGAGACCGCTACTCTACCAATTGAGCTATACCCCTTCGTGACAAAATTTATTATATATTATTATTGAAAAAAAAGCAACATTTTTTAGACAACTTTTTTTATATTTATAACTAAGTTTATGTCATATACTGGGTAATCACTCCGGCATTATTAGCTGTTCCCTCAAATAACTATAATTTTCCTCTATCATCTCAATAATGCTCTTATCTTTACTGTATTTATTCATCTTTATTCTCTTAATACTTTCATTATTAATTAACCCCTCGTAACTTGCCAATTCTGCTTCATCATCATACAATAAAACATACTTATCTTGAGTATCAGCCTTGTTTTTAAACTCTTCTTGCAGGTTTTGGACATCTTCTTCCTTGGAAAGCTTAAATGGCTTTATATCTATATGACCAAAAAGGTAATCCAAATTATCATTTAATGCTATGTAAGTATATTCTTTATAGTCCTTTATATCCTCCAAAAACTTACTATCTATTTCATCCAAATGCTTAATGGCCTCTTTAAAGTTTTCTTCATATACTTCTCTTCTCTTAGGATCCTTTTCTTGTATTGCAGTCTTTATATTAGATAATACTATCTTATAATCATCTATATCGAACCAGAAGTATGGGTTGTTTGTTAGCTTAATATCACCATGGGACTTAGGTTTATCAAGAGTAAGCAGTCGCACACCTCTGGTACTGTTAATAATTGTTACCCTATCCTTATTTATCTGTTCTACAAACTTATCAACCCAAGGTTCAAAACCTGTTCCGAAATATATGAAGATATCCTTAGTGGCAATATTCTCTAAAGAATCCTTTGTAAATACAAAGCTTCTCTGTTCCTCTTCTGTATCCATCATATAGTCCACGTTATGCTTATCCTTCACAATATCCTTTACCATATGATAAAGAAGCTTATCAGAAGTAACTATCCTCAAAAACTCCTCAACTTCAATTTTCTGCTCAACTACCACCGGCGTTTCCGGTGTCTCCATAGTTTCCGGCTTCATCGGTGTATTTTCCATCTTATTACATCCACTTAACAGAAAACTGAAAGCTACAGCCAAATTTATGACTCTTCTCAATACACTCACCCCTCAATGAGCAATTCTTACCTACCAATTATAGAACAAAACCCTAATAACTGCAAACTTACAGAAAATTGAGAAACAATTAAAATTAAAACACGTCAGGACGAATATTTTGTTTAGTATTTTCTTTCTATTACCTCATTATACCCTAAATTGCTTTTCTTTTTCATAATTTTGATATAGAATAGCATTATACTCAAGTGTATATAATATAAACTTAGAACGTTAGTTGAAGAGGTGAATTCTGCCATGGAATTTATAATAAATAGCTTAGAAGATACTATATCCCTAGGTAGGCAGATAGGCCAGAGGGCAAAGGCCGGCGATATTATTTGCCTTAACGGCGACTTAGGTGCGGGAAAGACCCATTTTACCAAGGGTATCGCCCTCGGTCTTGGAGTAGATGATGATATTACAAGTCCTACCTTTACTATTGTCAATGAGTATGATACGGGTAGATTAAAACTCAATCATTTTGATGTCTATAGGGTTAATGATCCAGATGAAATAGAAGCTATAGGCTTTGATGAGTACATATTCAGCGATGCAGTAAGTGTCATAGAATGGGCAGCCTACATAGATGTACTTATACCGGAAGGATCCCTGGAGGTTACTATTACCAAGCTTCCGGAAAGAGGAGAAAACTTCAGAAAAATTGTAATAAATTACACAGGTGAAAGATATGATTATGTAAAGGAGTTAGAGCTATGAGAGTACTTTCAATTGATACTGCCACAGAAGCAGCAAGCTGTGCTGTCATTGAGGACAATAAATTATTGGGTGAAATAACCTTTAATTTTGAAAAACAACATTCCGTTATTCTTATGCCTATGATAGATAACCTTCTTTCCTCTATCCATTTAGACATCAGTGATATTGACGGTTTTGTATCCTCAAAAGGCCCCGGTTCTTTTACAGGACTCCGAATTGGTATGTCCACAATAAAGGGTTTGAGTTTTGGCGCTGAGAAACCTTTTATTTCTGTTTCAACCTTAGATGCTTTAGCTTATAATCTAGCCTACAGCAGCGGCATAATATGCCCCATATTAGACGCCCTAAGAAACAATGTGTATACTGCACTTTATACCTTTGAAGGTGAAGACCTAAAAAGAATCTCTGATTACATGGTAATTTCAATTGATGAACTGATCAATAGGCTTAAGGATGAAAAAGCTGTGCACTTTATTGGTGACGGTACCGGTAAATTTAGAGACATACTCAAGTCTAACATTAGTGGCAGTTATTTTGCTCCCTGTCACCTGAACTTGGCCAGAGCTTCTTCCCTTGGCCAATTAGGTTTAGGGCTGCTCAAGCAGGGAATTGCAGAAGATTTGAATCAAAGTACTCCCATATATCTAAGAAAATCTCAAGCAGAAAGAGAGTATGATATGAAGATGGGGTTGAATAGTAATGAGTAATGTTGAAATAATACCTATAGAGGATAAATATATTGAAGGTGTTTTGAATGTAAGCATGCTGAGTTTTCCTATCACCTGGAGTAAGGAATCCTTTGAGCAAGAGCTCTCTAATAGGTACGCCCGTTATGTAGTGGCGGTAAAGGATGGTATTGTAGTAGGTTTTGGAGGAATGTGGATTATCATTGATGAAGCCCATATAACAAATATCGCAGTACATCCTGAATTCCGCGGTTTTGGCATTGGCAGTATGCTTGTAGACGCCTTGATGAACATATGCAAAATAGAAGGGGTAACCGCTGCCACCTTAGAGGTTAGGGTATCAAACTTCAAGGCAATTAATCTTTATAAAAAATTTGGTTTTGTGGAAGAGGGCATCCGCAAGTCCTATTATGAAGATAATAAAGAAGATGCACTTATAATGTGGAAAAGAGATTTTCAGCTATAAAGCATTAAAGGTTCAGAGTCTGTTGACTCTGAACCTTGTTATTATGCTGTCTTTTTTGATATTTTTTCTCCTTCGTATTGGAAGCCTTCTCTATTTATAATTACAGAAATTCTCTTATAAACAAGTAAAGTTATTATAGATACCCCTAAACCTTTTATCAGATTGAAGGGCACTATGCCCTTAGTAACATAGTTCATTAAATCAGCGCTGCTCATGCCAGGCATGTACAATGGTATCAGGATAAAAATATTCGCAAATATTCCTATTATAGACATAACCACTGTAGCTACGGCCATGGAAATTATGGCGTTGGTTCTTGTCTTTTTATATTTGTAAATCATACCGGCAGTACCGACAAAAGTGGCTCCGATGATAAAGTTAGCTAATTGACCTATACCTGCTGTTTCTGTTCCCTTTATCAGAATTATTAACACATTTTTTAATGCTTCTATGGCTACTCCAGTGATAGGTCCAAAGGCAAAAGAACCAATGAGGGCCGGTAAATCACTTCCGTCAATTTTTAACCAAGGAAATGCCGGAAGCAGCGGAAATTCTAAGTACATTAATACTACAGAAATAGCTGCCAATAAAGATAGTTTTACTAAATAACTGGTTTTTGTTGATACATTACTCATTTTTAACTCCTCCTCATTAATTACTTCAGGAGGTAGATAGGATGGATTTAATTCAGTATATCTGAGGTGGCGCCAGTTTATACTCAGATATAAAATAAAAAGCCCCGACAAAAAGTCAGGGCAAAAAATCCATCACAACTCATACCTTCTTCCATCCAGACTTTACTGTCGGCTTCGGAATCTAACCGAATCTTGCCTTACGGCTCGCGGGCTATACCGCCGGTCGGGATTTACACCCTGCCCTGAAAGTACTTTTTATTTACAAACATATTATATAACATTGTCAAAAAATTTTCAATATTTCTCTAAAATTTATTTCTCCTTTTTCATGGATAGTGAAATTCTCTTTCTCTTTTCATCAACTTCAAGCACTCTTACTTCCACAATATCTCCAACCTTAACTATATCCAAGGGGTGCTTTACATATCTGTCTGCCATTTGACTCTTATGTACAAGTCCATCCTGGTGTACTCCGATATCTACAAAGGCTCCAAAGTCGGATACATTTCTTACAGTACCGGTAAGTATCATACCTGGCTTCAGCTGGTTTATGTCTAATATACCGGTTTTAAATATTGGCTTTGGAAGCTCTTCTCTTGGGTCCCTGCCCGGTTTTTTAAGTTCTTTTATTATATCCTGCAAGGTCATTACACCCACACCTATTGTTTCAGCTATGGTTGTAAGTCCTTTTTCCTTGACTCTTTCGTCTATATCTGCTAAGCCCTTTTTCAAATCATCATTACTGTAACCAAGAAGTTCTATAAGCTTTCTTGCAGCCTCATAGGATTCTGGGTGTACAGCGGTATTATCCAACGGCTCAGAGCTTTCCATAACCCTTAAGAAGCCGGCGCATTGCTCATAGGCCTTTTGTCCCAGTCTCTTAACCTTCAACAGTTCTTTTCTGCTCTTGAACTTACCGTTTTCTTCTCTGTAGGCTACAATGTTCTGAGCTATGGAAGCATTAATACCGGATATATAGGATAACAGCGATGGTGTAGCTACATTTAGGTCTACTCCCACATTATTAACACAGTCTTCTACTACTCCCTTTAGGGATTCATCCAGCTTCTTTGGTGTGACATCATGCTGATATTGACCTACACCTATGGACTTTGGATCTATTTTTACAAGCTCAGCCAGTGGATCTTGAAGTCTTCTGCCTATGGATATGGCCCCTCTTACCGTTACGTCTAAATCCGGATATTCCTTAGCTGCAAGTTCCGAAGCTGAGTATACGGAAGCACCGGCCTCTGAAACCACTACATAGTAAAGTTCTTTTCCCGTTTCTTCTTTAACTTCTTTTATAAGCCTTGCCAGCACTTCTTCAGATTCTCTGCTGGCAGTACCGTTTCCTAAGGATATTACATCAACATTATATTTATAGACCAAACTCTTCAGAGTTTTAATTGCCCCTTCCACATCCTTTCTAGGTTCTGTAGGATAAACGGCTGCATTATCCAGGAACTTACCGGTATCATCCAATATAGCAATCTTACAGCCGGTTCTAAAGCCTGGGTCATAACCCATTACCACTTTTCCCTTTATTGGCGGCTGCATAAGCAAGGCCTTGAGATTTGCCTTGAATACTTCAATGGCGCCATTCTCACCCTTTTCTGTTAAATCAGACCTTATCTCTCTTTCAATGGATGGATATATAAGCCTCTTCAGTGAGTCCTTAATGCTCTCTTCTATGTATGAATCTGTGATACTGTTTCCTTTTAAGCATTGAGACCTCAGATACTGGATAAGCTTATTTTCATCTATAGTAATTTTTACATTTAGAACCTTTTCCTTTTCTCCTCTGTTTATGGCCAATATTCTATGAGGTGGTATATTTCTGACAGCTTCACTATAGTTGTAATACATCTCATAGGGTGTGGGCTCTTCTGAAGAACCTGTGGTTTCTATAAGTCCTTCTCTGTGTACTGCACTTCTGATCCACTTTCTGAAATCTGCTTCATCGGAAATCATTTCACTGATGATATCCATAGCCCCTTGCAGAGTTTCCTCTACATTTGTAACAGCCTTTTCTTCATTTATAAATCCTGAAGCATATTCCAGTATGTTTCCTTTGAATTCACCGGAATATATTGTCTCTGCCAAGGGTCTTAAGCCTTTTTCTTCAGCAATGGTAGCCCTTGTTCTTTTCTTAGGCTTATAAGGCCTGTATATATCCTCAACTTCTGTCAAGGTATCTGCCTTTTCTATGCTTAACTTTATCTCTTCTGTAAGTTTACCCTGCTCATCTATCAGTCTTACTACGTCTGCTTTTCTCTCTTCCAAGCTCCTTAAATATATAAGTCTTTCAAAGAACTTTCTAAGTATCTCATCATCAAGTCCGCCGGTTCTTTCCTTTCTGTAACGGGCGATAAAAGGCACCGTATTCCCTTCATCTAAAAGTTCAATAACACTTTCAACCTGTTTCAGGCTTATATTAAGTTCCTGAGCCAGTCTATCCTGAATACTCTTCATTGCTACCTCCATTTTAAAGCATTTGTATTATAACAGCTTGTAAAAGCAATTCCTTCTTATTATAGAATACTATAAGAAGGTTTTTCAACATTATTGTTCAGAATTATAATAACCAACTAAACCCTCACATATTTATATAAGTAAAATACTTTTTTAAGAGGAGGATATGTTAAGTTTTAGGCATAATCAGGCAAGCATAAAAGAATACCTGAATAAGGATAATTTATTATAAAAAAGCTTGTTCAAAACCTAAAAAGTTCATTAAGTTTTGAACAAGCTTAAATTTAGTTGTAGCTAAAATAAAGTTAATCTCTATAAGAAAAAATCCCTCCGCGTCCTCTGTGGATTCAGTGTCTTCAGTAATTAAATTTTTTTGTTCACAATTTACAGATCTAAAGTTCCATTACTGCTCTGCTTTAGATATTCGTTGATAAACAAATCTATATCGCCGTCCATAACCGCCGCTACATTGCCATTCTCTGCATTGGTTCTATGGTCCTTAACCATGGTATAGGGCTGGAATACATAGGATCGGATTTGACTTCCCCAACCTATATCCTTTAAGTCTCCGGAGAGATCTTCTATTTTTTCCTTGTGGGCCCTTACCATAAGTTCTATAAGCTTAGCCTTCAACATTCTCATGGCACTCTCTCTGTTGGCGTGCTGGCTTCTTTCATTTTGACATTGAACCACTATGCCTGTAGGCAAGTGGGTAATTCTTATGGCAGACTCAGTCTTATTAACGTGCTGTCCACCTGCTCCGCCGGACCTGTAGGTATCTACCTTTAGGTCTTCCGGTCTTATATTTATATCCTGACTTTGGGTCAGCTCCGGCAACACTTCAACAGAGGCAAAGGAGGTCTGCCTTTTGCCGTTGGCATTGAAAGGAGAGATTCTTACAAGTCTGTGTATTCCTTTTTCCGCCTTTAGGTAGCCGTAAGCATATTCACCTTTTATACTTAGGGTAACTCCCTTTATACCTGCCTCGTCACCGGGCAAGTAGTCAAGGGTTTCTATAGCATAGCCCTTCTTTTCACACCATCTGGTATACATCCTCAAGAGCATCTCAGTCCAGTCCTGTGCATCTGTGCCGCCTGCACCGGCATGCAGGGTTAAGATAGCATTATTTCTGTCATATTCTCCGGATAGAAGGATCTCTATCCGGAACTTTTCAATTTCCTCTTCAAGCTGCTTTTTTTCCTGTAAAACCTCGGCTACTGAGTCCTCATCGCCGGATTCTTCAATAAGTTCTGCAAGAACCTGTATATCTTCCAATCTCTGATAGACTGCATTGAACCTATCAAGCTTATCCTTTAGCTGCTTACTTTCAACAGTTATCTCTTGGGCCTTATTAATATCATCCCAAAATCCCGGCTGCTGCATGTAAGCCTCCAGTTCCGCTATTCTCTTTTCAAGGCTGGCTATGTCAAAGAGAAGCCCTCATTTCCTCTAGGGTCTGCTTTAACTCTGCCATATTACTTAATGCCTCTTCCAGCTGTAGTAACATATCCTTCACTCCTTATTTATGCCATTCTTCCGCAGCAATTCTTATATTTCTTTCCACTACCACATGGACAAGGATCATTTCTTCCTGCCTTTTTATCCTTCTTAACTGGTTCCTTCTTTAAGCTGTCATCATGACTGGTTCCTGTTTCCTTGGCAACTTTTTCTCTCTCAGGTGCCCTTTCCATCTTTACACGGAAGAGATATTTTACAGTATCAACCTTTATGTTGTAGATCATCTCATTAAACATTTCGCTTCCTTCAAATTGGTAAGCCTGAACAGGATCCTGCTGCTTGTAGGCTCTCAAGCCCATACCTTGCTTTAGGTGATCCATGTTGTCGATATGATCCATCCACTTAGTATCAACCACTCTAAGAAGAATTACTCTTTCAATTTCTCTCATTTGCTCTGAGCCAAATTCTTCTTCCTTTTTCTTATATATGTCTGTGGCAACACTTAGAGCCTTTTCCTTAATTTCATCGTTGGACATTTTTGCTAATTCCTCCGCCTTTAGAAGACCATGTGGAATGCATATGTCCTCTAGGTAGTGAATTAGTTTCTCCACATCACCTTGAACATCTTCTTCCAAACCTGAAAGATGAGAGTCTACAGCATTATATACTACTTCCTGCAGCATATCCTGGATTTGCTCCTTAAGGTCATTACCTTCAAGCACCATAGCTCTCTGCTTGTAAATAACCTCTCTCTGCTGATTCATTACGTCGTCGTAACCAAGCAAGGTCTTTCTTATGTCAAAGTTATTTCCTTCTACTTTCTTCTGAGCATTTTCTATTGCAGAAGTAACCATCTTACTTTCTATTGCTTCATCATCCTGAAGTCCTAACTTTCCAACTATAGTCTGCAGTCTTTCAGATCCAAATATTCTCATCAGATCGTCCTCAAGAGAAATATAGAATCTTGAACTTCCCGGGTCTCCTTGACGGCCGGAACGTCCTCTAAGCTGGTTATCTATACGTCTGGATTCATGTCTTTCAGTACCTATAATCTTGAGCCCTCCAAGCTCAGTAACTCCCTCTCCAAGCTTAATATCAGTACCACGGCCTGCCATGTTAGTAGCAATAGTAACCATGCCCTTTTCGCCTGCATAGGATACAATCTCCGCCTCTTTTTCATGATATTTAGCGTTAAGTACTTGATGAGGAATTCCTCTTCTCTTTAGGAGTGCAGAAAGCATCTCTGATTTTTCAATACTTACGGTACCTACCAATACCGGCTGTCCGGTAGAGTGAGTTTCAACAATCTCCTCTACTATAGCATTGAACTTACCTTTTTCAGTCTTATATACAACATCCGGATAGTCGATTCTTGCTACAGGCCTGTGGGTTGGAATAACAATTACGTCCAATCCATAAATTTCTCTGAATTCGTTCTCCTCTGTCAGTGCTGTACCTGTCATACCAGAAAGCTTTTTGAACATTCTAAAGTAATTCTGGAAGGTAATAGTAGCCAAAGTTCTTGATTCTCTTTGTACATTTACCCCTTCCTTTGCCTCTATGGCCTGATGTAAACCATCGCTGTATCTTCTACCTTCCATAAGTCTTCCAGTAAATTCATCAACGATAATAACTTCCCCATCTTTAACCATGTAGTCCTTATCTTTCTTCATGATATAGTTAGCCTTAAGAGCCTGAGCTACATGATGCTGAATTTCCATATGTGATGGATCTGCATAGTTCTCTATTCTAAAGAATTTTTCTGCTGCCTCAACACCTGCATCTGTCAATATTACAGAATTGGCCTTTTCATCAACAGTAAAGTCTATATCCTTTTTCAGGGTCTTAACAAAGAAGTCAGCAACCTTGTAAAAATCAGTGGACTTCTCACCTTCACCGGAGATTATAAGTGGAGTTCTGGCTTCGTCGATAAGTATGGAGTCAACTTCGTCCACGATAGCAAAGTTTAACTTTCTTTGAACTCTTTCCTCTTTGTATACAACCATATTATCTCTTAGGTAGTCAAAGCCGAATTCATTATTTGTTCCATAGGTTATATCACAGGCATAAGCCTTTTGTCTCTCTTCATGATTCAAACTGTGAATGATAACTCCAACAGTCAAACCTAAGAACTCGTAAACCTGACTCATCCAGTCTCTGTCTCTTTTTGCCAGATAGTCGTTTACAGTTACTATATGTACACCTTCACCGGTAAGAGCATTCAAATATGCAGGTAAAGTTGCCACCAAGGTTTTACCTTCACCGGTTTTCATTTCCGCTATTCTTCCCTGGTGAAGAACTATACCACCAATTAACTGTTCTCTATAATGCTTCATTCCCAGTGTTCTAACAGAAGCTTCTCTAACTGCCGCAAAGGCCTCCGGTAAAATGTCATCTAAGGTTTCTCCATTACTCAATCTTTTCTTAAATTCATCAGTTTTTGCCCTTAACTGTTCATCAGTGAGCTTTTCCATACTATCGCTTAAGGCATCAATCTTATCTACTATGGGGATAATTCTTTTAACTTCCCTTTCACTGTAGGTTCCAAATATCTTATCTAATATTCCCATATTTTTCATCCTCACAATTCTTTTTCTTATTTAAAAAAATTCATTACTTTATATTATAGCATTTATATATTTATAGTTTCAACTTTAATAAAAATAAAACTCCCCTACAGGGGAGTTTATCACCGCTTCTACTTAGTATTCCGGCTCTATTAAACCAAAATTTCCGTCCTTTCTCTTATACACTACGTTTACGTCTCCGCTGTCTGCATTTTCATAAACGAAGAAGTTATGGCCCAACATTTCCATTTGTAGTACAGCTTCCTCAGTGGACATAGGCTTCATGGCAAATTTCTTTGTTCTTACTACTCTATGCTCATCATTATCCGGATCTTCCTTTGGCAAGTCTGGTATGTATTGAAATTTCAATGCATCGCCAGTTTGTCTTTTAGCAAGTCTTGTTTTAACTTTTCTTATTTGTCTTTCAAGCTTATCTATAACTAAATCTATTGAAGCATACATATCTTCATTTTCTTCTTCGCCTCTTAATACAACGCCATTAAAAGGGATTGTAACTTCTATGATTTGTCTATTCTTCTGTACGCTTAATGTAGCCTGTGCTTCAATGTTTGGATTAAAGTACTTTTCTAATTTAAGTAACTTCTTCTCCACTGTAGCCTTAAGCGCCTGTGTTAGTTCCATATTTTTTGCACTTACTGTAATCTTCATAATTCCAGCCCCTCTCTTACCTAATAGGTAATTTTTCTAGTCTATTTTGTGTTTCCTGTTAATTCTATTTTAATATGATTTTAACACAAACTCAACAGTTGAATAGCAAATTTACTGAATATTTACTCAACTTAAATCAATATTCCTTAATATATCTTATATTTTTACAAACTTCTATTTTTTTCTCTTTGTTTTAATATTATTCCCACCTTTCTGCCGATTATACGGCTTGGACAACACATGAATGATTAATGAGTAATTATAGTTGAAATTCAGCAAACGCTGAATTTCTAAAAAATATATTCGAAATATTTTTCTAAGCTTGCTAAGAAAAATTATCCTTAATTACTAATTACTCATTGATAATTACTAATTAATAAAATAAGAACCAATAATCTTATAAGATTATTGGTTCTTATTTTATTAAAGTTAGTTGACCTGGTCTTTGCCCCCACACTCGCCTGCTGGAACTTTCGCTACCCGGATTTAACCTCTCACTACTAATCCTCTCGTCTTCTGACGGCAGGACTTACCTCTAAGCCGCACCATGCTCATCAAAACTTTGTTTAACTTACGTGGGTCGTTTCGCCTGCGACTGGCATCGACTTTCAACCACAAACCTAACTTTTACATTTATATTATATCGCACTTTTGGCTGCAGTCAATATGTTTACTTCTCTGCAGCCGCAAAGCAGCAAAGCCTTTCCACAGTAAAAGGCAGTGGCACCAGTGGTGATAACGTCATCAATTAACAAAACTTTTTTATCTTTTATAGCCTTATAATTTTCTACTGCAAAGGAATTTTCTAAGTTGGTCCACCTAGCATCTCTATCCAAGCCAATTTGATCCTTTGTAGACTTGCTCTTTCTAAGACAGTGGACAACCTTCTTTCCCGTTAGCTCGCTGAGTTTTTTGCTCAAAAACTCACTTTGATTATAGCCTCTTTTTCTAAATGTTTCTTCGCTGCAAGGTACATAAGTAATATAGTCAAATGATATCTCCTTTTCTCTTATGAGCCTTTCCATCAGCTGCGTCAGTAGAGCACCACAATCAAAATCGCTTTTGTATTTTAGTCGTATTATCATTTCCTTTACTAGTGAATTATAGTATGCACAGGAATAGTATTTAAACCTTATTCCTTCTTTTTCAACTTCACCTTCTATAAGAGAATACTTCATCTTGCTCTGACAGCTTTTACACAACATATCTTCTGCAAAGTCACCACAGAGCATGCAGTTATTTGCTCTGCCATAAATAACCTCCAGTACACATCCTAAATAGAACTTTACCCTTTTACCAAACCTACATCCCATATGTGCTTGTTAAATCTCCTTATTATATCTCTACAAATCTCCATATCCCTGGAAATATCATTGGAAAGCAAAATAACTTCACCCAAATTACCTTGTAATATACTAGAAGCTTTGCTGCATATATATACAAGCTTCTTATATTCAAATACCCTACTCTCTGCATGATATACAATGAAATCCGTATTACTCAGTTTTAGCTTTATTATATTTTGATTATGAACAACTATAATTCCCCTGCGTTTATTGAGAAAGTATTGTAATTCCCTGTTTTTTATATCCTTTGCAAGGAATATATTTGTAAGTAGTTCATCCTTGATATTCAAAAGATATTGATATACTCTCTCAGACATCTCCTCATCAGCAGTGAGTACTATTACATTTCTTTGACAGCTGAGAGACCACATCAGATAATCATAGATAACCGTGGGAATCTCCTTGCTTAAGTCCAATCTAGTAGTAATAATTCTGGGTTCAATAAGCGGTATACTTTCCTCCAAGGGAGGCACCTCTATACATGGGGCATTTTGAAATATGCTCTCGATGGATCTGCATATAATTCTGCTGCTTTTATAGAAGTATGAAAGTAAATCTAATATCTCAAGCCTGCTTAGCTTCGATAGACTGCTTGTGTCATCATATATAACCAGATCATAGCTGCTTTGAAGGGAGAGAGCACCATCAACGGCTGCAATTACCAGCGGCTTATTTTCTCTCACTCTCTTTATTCCTTCCATGTTACTGCAGTATTCTGTAAAACTTCTTTTCTTTAAGATATCTACAATATAATTTATACCAATATCATCATTAACAATATATAGGATGGTTTTGCCTTCATTTAAATATTTAAAAATTAACTCTTCAAAAACATTGCATTTACTATAGGGCACCGTTATGATATTTAGTGCCTTTTCATTTTCTCTGCTCCAATTTAAAATAGCTTTAACAATTCTCTCTCTCTCTTTTACAGCAGTATCAGAATGAGATTTAATCATTCACTTCCTCCCCTTTTTTAAAACTGCTTTTACTTCAAAACATCACTGTTTATAATATGCTGAATCCTCCATTTTAAGGATGAATATCTTTCAAAACTTCTATTGTTATTTATCATAAAGTGCAGGGCCTTAACGGAACCTACTACCACTACCATCTTCTTTGCTCTTGTTATACCGGTATACAACAGATTTTTATTCATGAGCATTGGGGGTCCCATAAAGGACGGCATGATTACTACAGGAAATTCACTACCTTGGCTTTTATGAATTGTTATTGCATAAGCTAGGTCCAACTCATCCAAATATACAAAATCATATACAACCAATCTTTCATCGTCGAAAACAACTGTCAGTGCATTTTCCTCTTCATCTATTTGTTGAATAAAGCCCACATCTCCATTGAAAACACCAATACCTTCATTTTCCCCTTCTCCGGCAATTCTAGTCCACTTCAAGGAGTAATTATTCTTAGTCTGCATTACCTTATCCCCAACTCTGAAAATCGTATCCCTATATTTCTTCTCTGCTTTTTGGGGATCCGGAGGATTGAGGATCTTTTGTAACTCAGTATTTAAATTTTGAACTCCTAATGTTCCTTTTCTCATGGGAGACAATATTTGTATATGCTGCAGCTTATTCCAAGACGGATTAAATTTAGGCAATCTTGTATTTATAAGATCTATTAAAGTTGTAAGGATGTAATTAGGCTCCTCTTCCTTTATAAAGTAAAAATCTTTGTTTTTCTCATTTAGCAGAGGCATTTCCCCATTGTTTATCCTGTGAGCATTAACAACAATCATACTCTCCTTGGACTGCCTGAAAATGTCCTTTAGTTTAACAACCTTGGCACATCCGCTTTCAATAAGGTCCCTTAAAACATTTCCCGGGCCTACCGATGGCAACTGATCTACGTCACCAACTATTATAATTCTTGTCCCAAGAGAAACTGCCTTTAGCAGACTGTTCATCAACATAATGTCAACCATAGAAGCTTCATCAATAATGAGCACATCTCCTTCTAACGGACTGTTCTCACCTTTTGAAAAATCCATGTTTTCATCTTCGCTATAGCCAAGCTCCAATAGTCTGTGAATAGTCTTTGCTTCCCTGCCCGTAGCTTCCGTCATTCTTTTGGCAGCTCTTCCGGTGGGAGCCCCCATTAATACCTTCATTCCGGCTTTTTCAAAAATCTCAATAATACAGTTTATTATTGTGGTTTTACCGGTACCAGGTCCACCGGTAATTATCTCAACTCCATTGTCCACAATTCCCCTGATGGCTTCGATTTGAGAAGGGGCAAAACCAATGTTATACTTTTTCTCGAAATCCTTTATTTCCCTATCAATATCTACATTTAGCACTTCATATTGACCAAAAGCCATGGTTAATATTTTTTTAGTAACTCCCAGTTCACAGTAATAGTAAGGAAGCGTAAAGACACAATCCTCTCCTTCTATAGTTTCTATTTTTATCTTACCTTCCAAGGTACTTTCTATAACATTCTTCTCAATATCCTCTTTAGATACGCAAAGTATGTCTACGCCTTCTTTCAGAAGCTTCTCCATGGGCATATAAGTATTACCCAGAGTGCAGAACTCATTGATTAAATATTTAATACCACTTTGAATTCTATAGGGTGAATTTACCTCTACTCCAAGACTCCGAGCTATTTTATCCGCTGTCTTAAAACCTATACCGGAGACTTCTTCTGTCAGTATATATGGGTTTTCTTTAACCACTGAGATAGAGTCTGCACCAAACCTTTTATATATCTTCATACATTGGTTGGGTGTCACCCCATAACCTTGAAGAAAGACCATTATGCCTTTAACTTCTCTTTGCTTAAAGTAAGATTCATATATGAGTCCAATCTTCTTTTCGCCGATTCCGTCTATCTCTGCCAATCTGGAGATATCATTCTCCAATATATCGAAGGTCTTATCACCAAATTTATCTACTATTTTCTTTGCAGTTACCGGTCCTATACCGGTTATTACCCCTGATGCCAAATAGCGCTCGATTCCAAGCAGTGTAGCCGGCATAATTTCTTCACAGCTCTCCACCATCAGCTGCTGACCAAACTGAGGATGTATTACCCATTGACCGGTAAGCTTTAATTCCTGTCCTTCTGTAATATATGGTATAGTGCCCACAATGGTTATCTTTTTATTACCATTTTTCACCTTGGCCACTACATATCCGTTATCATTATTCTGAAATACTATTTCATCAACTGTCCCCTGTATTTCCGACATATAATCTCTCCTAAACCAAGTTTCTATACATTTTTTTATGCTGAACATCAATATATAATAAGCATAACCTATTAACAAATCAAACTCAATATCTTTAATTATTGACACAAAAAGGAAAAAAATGCAGTGAAAACATTGTCACTGCATTTTTACATATTTTTATAAATACTTTTTAATTTCTTCCACCTTATCTAGTCTTTCCCATGGCAGGTCCAGATCTAATCTTCCAAAGTGTCCGTAGGCGGCAGTTTGCTTATAAATTGGTCTTCTTAATTCAAGATCTCTGATTATGGCACCAGGTCTTAAATCAAATACCTTATTTATAATTCCCACTATCTTGTCGTCGCCAAGTTTTCCTGTTCCAAAAGTGTCAACCTCAATTGAAACCGGTCTTGCAACACCTATTGCATAAGCTATTTCAATCTCTAACTTATCAGCTACACCTGCGGCCACAAGGTTCTTAGCAACCCATCTTGCAGCATAAGCAGCAGAACGGTCAACTTTCGTTGGATCCTTTCCTGAGAAAGCTCCACCACCATGTCTTCCGTAGCCGCCGTACGTATCAACTATTATCTTTCTTCCGGTTAAGCCTGAGTCTCCCTGTGGACCTCCAACTACAAATCTACCTGTAGGATTTATAAAGTATCTTGTTTTTTCATCCAATAACTCTGCTGGCACAACTGGTTTTATAACATGCTCAATTATGTCTTTTTCTATTTGAGACTGATCAACCTCCGGTCCATGTTGAGCAGAAACTACTATAGTATCTATTCTTACTGGCTTATTATCATCATATTCAATAGTTACTTGAGTTTTTCCATCCGGTCTTAAATAAGCTAAGGTTCCATTTTTTCTTACCTCAGCTAATCTTCTTGCAAGCTTATGGGCTGTAGCTATAGGAAGGGGCATATATTCCGGTGTTTCATTTGTTGCAAAACCGAACATCATACCTTGGTCACCGGCTCCAACAGCTTCAACCTTATCCATTTCACCTTTCTTGGCTTCCAAAGCCTCATTAACACCCATTGCGATATCCGGAGATTGCTCATCTATAGAAGTTAAAACCGCACAAGTATCACAATCAAAGCCATATTTTGCTCTTACATAGCCTATTTCCTCTACGGTCTTTCTAACAACCTTAGGAATGTCTACATAACAATTAGTAGATATTTCCCCCATAACAAGTACCATACCGGTAGTTACTGCTGTCTCACAAGCAACTCTGGCATTAGGGTCCCGTTCAAGAATAGTATCTAGTATAGCATCAGATATTTGGTCACAAATTTTATCTGGATGTCCTTCAGTAACAGATTCAGATGTAAATAATCTCTTCATTGTAATTCGGCTAGCCTGAATATAAGTACAATATTCAGTTTATACCTTACACTCCTTTCATGTATATAAAATAAAAAACCTCTCCGATAAGAAGAGGTACGTGCCACCTTCTCTTATCTTGCAGTAAACTGCCGGAATTGGCACCTTTGTGAAAAACTTCACCGGTTGCCGGGTTTCATTGGGCCCTTTCCCTCCACCTCTCTTGATAAGAGTATATCCATATTCTATGATTAGTAAGCAAAGTTTATTGTAGCATCAGTAAAATCACATGTCAACAGGCATCAGCAATTAATAATAAATAATTAATGTCAATTATTCTAATTCGTATTTTTAATTTAGGGTTTTCATAAAAGGCTACCTCACGTGTGTTCTCACAAATTTTCTACGCAATGAAAAAAGGATACTTTACGGTATCCTTTTTGTGGTGGAGGAAGATGGATTCGAACCATCGAAGTCAGTGACAACAGATTTACAGTCTGCCCCCTTTGGCCACTCGGGAATTCCTCCAAAATGGAGCTGGCAATCGGAATCGAACCAACAACCTGCTGATTACAAGTCAGCTGCTCTGCCTATTGAGCTATGCCAGCATATTAAATTGTGGTGGGCACAACAGGGATCGAACCTGTGACCCTCTGCTTGTAAGGCAGATGCTCTCCCAGCTGAGCTATGCGCCCACGATTTAAATTTGGTGGAGGAGAGTGGATTCGAACCACTGAAGTCAGTGACAACAGATTTACAGTCTGCCCCCTTTGGCCGCTCGGGAACTCCTCCAATATGGAGCTGGCAATCGGAATCGAACCAACAACCTGCTGATTACAAGTCAGCTGCTCTGCCTATTGAGCTATGCCAGCATATTTCTTCTCAACAACTTATCGCTGTCGACAAGGAATAGTATACATAGAACTCCTTATTAATTCAAACCTAAATATAGACCATACATCAAGATTAAGTTGCTTTTTCTTAATTTAACGCCCATTTTCTTAATTTTAAGCCACATTTTACTTTATTTATCTATATATGCTTCTATGGTATCTACATACATGTACTTTTCCGCTATATCCTTAACTTTCTCATAGTCCTTGCTGCTCAATCTAGTCTTCAGAAGACTAAAGGTATTGATTATTCCTCTTGATGCATTCTCATCGTATAAATAGTTACTTATTCTGGCATAGTCCACTGGTGATATCTTTGAGGCTACGGTAAGCAATCTGGCCTTTTCAGCTAGAGTAAGCCTATCTTCTATTGTGTAGGATTCTACCTTAAACACAGCTGCACTATCAGGATATTCCTCTTCCTCCTGCTTTGTCTGGCTTTGCCCTTTATTCTTTCTGTTATCTATAACTACAAAGCTGTGCTCTTGAGGAATACTTCCCTCTTCTTCCTGCTCAGTTTTTGAATCTTCTTCCTCTGTATTTTTATCATTAACTTTTGAACTATCCCTGCTTTGAGCTTTCAAAGCCTGCTGTTCATCTGCTTGCTTTTCCTGGTTTTTCTTTTGAACTAATTTCACTTCTTCATATGGCTCAACATCTGTCTGCAGCTTGCTGCTTAATAACATTACAGCAACTGACACCGTAGTTGTAAGTACAACTAAAAATGATAGCAGTTTATACTTCATATTGCTCACCCCTATCTAACATTTTTTCATTTTTTCCATTTTTTATTCTAATTAACCTTAATATTCTAAATGTTTTTTTCATATATATTATCGAGGGGGTGTTGAGTGCTTGAATAAAATCAAAGTGCATTATAAAGATATACTTGCTTATTACGAGTTAGCCTACTTTATAAAAGACTATATCGATGAAAATACTTTAATTGTTTGTATTGGAACCGATAGGTGTATCGGTGATTGTCTTGGTCCATTGGTTGGGACATTTCTAAAGGAGAAATGTCTGCCGCTGCCTGTGTATGGTACAATATCGGAACCCATCCACGCTTTGAATCTTGACAAAAGACTAGCTGAAATTAAAAATCTTCACCCCAAAGCAAATATTATAGGCGTAGATGCCTGTTTAGGCGATGGCGATTGTATTGGTGAAATTCAGGGCAGAGATTATCCTATACATCCAGGAAAAGGTGTAGGAAAATCACTTCCAGATGTTGGCGAAAGTTCAATCATTGGTATTGTTGATTCTTCTGATAATAATGAACTTTTTACCAATAGAACTATCCGGCTTAACTTAATAATGGAAATGTCCAGAGTAATAGCTGACGGAATTTTACATGCTGTATATCTATCTCTCAATAGGCAAAAGAGAATTTTTTAATACTCATATATAACTGATCATGAGATTATTAAGATCTTCGATTATCACAAGTATGTAAAGATATCAACAAAAAAGATTTGCGAATGTGGTTTATTACATTCGCAAATCTAAAAAAACGGTATCAAAATATATCACCATTTAATCACATACTAATAATACTAGAATCCAATTCATCTAAATAATCAAGGGATTTACCGGTTCCTATTGCTACGCATTCTACAGAATTCTCTGCAATAAATACCGGAACCTTTGTAGCTTCGGATATCCTTTTGTCTAATCCGTGCAATAAGGCTCCTCCCCCAGTCATTACAATTCCCTTTTCCATTATATCAGCAGCTAGTTCCGGTGGAGTTTTTTCCAATACTGAATGAGCGCATTCTACAATTGCTGTAACAGTCTCATTTAAAGCCTCTCTTATCTCTTCGGAAGTAACAGTAAGGTTAGTTGGTAAACCTGTAATCAAATCCCTTCCTCGTATCTCCATTGAAGTGTCTTTATCTCTCTTATAGGCTGTACCAATATTAATTTTAATATCTTCTGCCGTCCTCTCACCTATCATTAACTTGTGCTTTTTTCTTATGTATCTTATTATGGCCTCATCAAACTTGTCTCCTGCCACCTTAATAGAAGATCTTACAACCATTCCGTCAAGTGAGATAACTGCTATATCAGTAGTACCTCCACCAATATCTATAATCATGTTTCCACTTGCTTTAGTTATATCTAGGCCTGCACCAATTGCAGCTGCCAGGGGTTCTTCCATCAAAAAAACCTTTTTTGCTCCTGCATTAATAGCAGCATCTTTTACTGCTCTCTTTTCAACTTCTGTTGCTTCACAAGGAACGCACACCATAACTCGGGGAGCAGAAATTCTTCTCTTTCCACAGGCTTTTTTGATAAAATATTTAAGCATTTTCTCTGTAATATCATAATCTGAAATTACACCATCTCTTAATGGTCTTATGGCAACAATATTTCCAGGTGTTCTTCCGATCATCTGTCTTGCATCTTGTCCTACAGCTAAAACCTTATTGGTTGTTTTGTCGATTGCTACTACTGATGGCTCTTCCAGAATAACACCCTTACCTTTAACATACACAAGAACTGTCGCGGTGCCCAAATCTATCCCCATATCCGCGCCCATACCAAAAAACCACATTCCTAAACCCACTCCTGACATATTACATATTATTAATTATTTTGCTATAAGATTACAAATTTCTCATTTTCATTATACTAGGAATGTGGTTAACCTTCAATAGCTTTATATTTCATCTTCGTGGCTTTTCCACCTCTGATGTGTCTTTCTGCCTTATTTAAATCCAGAATAAGCTTTGCTTGCATAGCAACAGCCGGATTAATCTTTGGTAACCTCTCTGTCATGTCTTTGTGTATAGTGCTCTTACTAACGCCAAAAACCTTTGCTGTTTTTCTAATAGTTGCCTTAGAATCTATGATATAATTAGCGACTTCAAGAACACGTTCTTCGATGTAGTCTTTCAAAGTGCTGCCTCCTTAACTCTCTATTATTTATAAATATGCGCTTATTTATTCTTAAATTACCTTTATCCAAACAACTATCAACTTTTTGTTCCCTTAAGTACCATATCTTTGCATATTTACAGCTATCAGTACCCTACCGGATAATACCTGAGATCTATCAAGTACATCCGGCAGGGAACTAAAATTAATTTTTCTCTAAAGGACTATAAGTTACATATTTTGCAGGATTAACATATTGATTATCCTTCATTACTTCAAAATGAAGATGGTCGCCATAGTATTCATTAGAGTAACTTCCTCTAGTTTTTCCTACGGCACCAATAACCTGGCTCTTCTTCACAGTATCGCCAACTTTTACTTTTACGTCCTCTTTTAAGTTAGCATATACAGTCTTCAGGCCATTTTGGTGATCAATAATAATATATTGACCAAGCTCTGTACCATCATTGTGAATGGCTTCCACTTTACCGTCTAATACTGAGTAAACAGGGCTATCAACCTTTGCCACAATTTCAATTCCGTTATTTGTCTTATAAGTTCCTATGGTTTCGCATTTTACCAAACCGGTATTATAAGTTGTGGCCTTTGTTCCTTCAACAGGTTTCACAAACGTGTAATCGACAGTTTGTGATACTGCTGTAGAATCTGAGCCATTTTTAGGAACAGAAATATTGGTATCATTTTTCACCTGAGTAGCGTTTGGTATCTCAGTAGTCTGCCCATCAGTATTATTTGCGGCCAGATTTGTTTCTGTAGTCTCCTGTACTACCGGCGGCTTAGTAACTGACTTGCTATTTCTTGCAGTAATAGCAGCAACCGTAGCTACAATACAGAGGCACACAAACAATATTACGTAGAATCCCTCCTTCTTAAAGAAGTTTGATGATTTGTCAAATAATCTTTTGTCCATACGAACACCTCCTTTTTGTAGTCTGTCCAGAGTACAGCAAATAATACATTTTTCCATTGAAAAATTTTCCTTATTTTCTGACTAAAACTGACATCTAATGGTAGATTTTTCATAATAAAAGTTTGATTTTAGTTGTCAAATGTCAGATATTAGATTTTCACGGAAGATTCTGCAGAATGTATAATTTGAACTCATAATTATATTTAATCTACAAAAAGGAAACTTTATACTAATAAAAGGGAATTCAGCCTCGCTGAATTCCCCCAACTCTTAATTTTGAATTCTTAATTGTTATTGTATTTTCTCAACCTTCGTTCCCTGATAGTAATGAGTTAAAATGCTAATATAGTCATAGCCCTTTTTAGCCATGGCATTTGCTCCCCATTGGCTCATGCCGACGCCATGTCCATTTCCCCGGCATAGAATTTCAACTACATACTGCTTAAAATTTAATGTAAAATTAGCAGAATTCAAATCCAGCATAAATCTAAACTGTGATCCGGTGATAGTTTCACTGCCGATTTTCATTTTTGTTACTGTGCCCGCGTCGCTGGTTTCCAATATTTCAATCTGTTTATGTAAGTTTTTTGCTGAAACCTTTGCAGAGGGAAAATTTTTATTTATGTTGTTTGCAAGGTTTTCATATTTAAACTCATAGCTTTTCTTAAAACTTTCTTTAGCAATTTCTTCTCCAGGACTTTCTACGCTTTTCAGATAGGGTTCACTAAAGCCAAAAACTGTTTGAGCATCTTCAGTTTTTCCGCTGCTGGCCGCGAAGTACTGTGGTCTCATTACCAGTTGTCCATTGTAGGTCAAGACTTGTCCCTCAGTAGACTTCACTGCACTTACTATTTTGCTCCAAAGCTCTTCCCTTTTATCTTCTTCCCATCCACTCATCCTGGTATCCTTGTCCATATATACCTGACAATGTACGGTATCACAAAGATCAGCACCTTGATAATTGCTGCATCCGGTTCCACCTAAAGACTTTAACCTAGATATTGCATAGGTCCTTGCAGCTACCGCTTGAGCCTTTAAGGCCTCCATTTCAAAATTTGCAGGCATTTCTCCCGATAATACTCCCGGTAAATACTCCTCTACATCAAATTCCATTATTTTATTTGCTCCGGTCAAATACACCTTTATTTTGTCATACTTAATGCCAAGGTCTCTAGCTTTTACATTACTTGGATCTAATATGTACTCTTCATTCTTTTTATAAGTCTTATACTTAGTATTAGACTTATAGAATATAGGGGCAATTATAGGAAGAATAAGTATTAATGCCGCTATGCCCATAATAATATACTTGCTCTTATTCACGTTAACGGTCCAAATAATTCTTCTCATGTTTACCCCCTTAAGTTTTGATTTTCTATATAAATGTATTTAGTTTTTCTGTTAATTATGACTGAATAAAAGTATATCCTTCCCATCAGGGCAAAGAAAAAAGGACTTATAATCGCTTAAGTCCTTTTACAAAACAACCTATTCTTTTAATCTTCGAATGTCTGCCCCTAACATTTGGATCTTCTTTTCAATTTCTACATAACCTCTATCTATGTGATATATATCACCTATAGCTGTAACGCCTTCAGCAGACAGAGCTGCCAGAATTAATGCCGCCCCAGCTCTCAAGTCTGTTGCCTTTACTTCTGCGCCGCAAAGCCGATCTACACCTTCGATTACAGCACTTCTGCCCTCTATTTTTATTTCTGCCCCCATTCTTTTGAGCTCGCCAACATGCATATATCTGTTTTCAAATATGGTTTCAGTAATAATGCTCGTTCCCTTTACCGTACTCAACAGTGCCATCATTTGTGCCTGCATGTCTGTTGGAAAGCCAGGATATGGCATAGTTTTGATATCTACAGGTCTTAGGTCTCTGTCACCGTCTACGATAATGCTTTCTCCCTGTATTTCCATTGCTACCCCGCACTCTGTCAGCTTTGCTATAACAGGCTTCATATGTTCTTCCATAATACCATTAATCTTTATTTTGCTTTTGGTAATTGCTGCAGCCACCATAAAGGTTCCTGCCTCAATTCTGTCATATATGGGAGTATGGGTAACTCCTTTTAGCTCCTTTACTCCACTAATCTTTATTGTGTCTGTTCCTGCACCTTTTATTTTTGCTCCCATAGAATTTAAAAAGTGGGCAAGGTCTTCAATTTCTGGTTCTGCTGCAGCATTTTCTATGGTAGTCTCTCCTTCGGCTAATGCAGCAGCCATCATTATATTCTCAGTAGCTCCCACTGAAGGAAAGTCCAAATATATTTTATTTCCTATAAGCTTATTTGTATTGGCTTCCACATATCCATGACCAAGCTTTATTTTGACTCCCAAGGCAGTAAGTCCCTTCAGGTGTAGATCTATTGGCCTTGTACCAATATTGCAGCCTCCCGGAAGTGAAATTCTAAACTTGCCGAATCTGGCTATCATAGGTCCCATGATTAGAAAAGATGCTCTCATTTTTCTTACCAACTCTGGGTTTGGCTCCCCGGTGCATGCCTTAGAAGTGTCTATTGTTATTATGTTATTTGTTCGATTTATATTAACCTCTGCATTTAAAGATCTCAATACATCACAAATAACTAACACATCTTCCAGCATTGGTGCATTCCTAATATAGCATTTATCACCGCTAAGGATACTTGCAGCAATAATCGGAAGTACAGAATTCTTAGCTGAACTGATATTTACTTCACCACTTAACTTGCATCCACCTTTTACAATTATTTTTTCCATATTATCCTCCACGAAAATTGTTAATAACATGTGCTGATTACTGGTGTACCTACTATTACATAAACTCCAGAATCATAGCTGCGAATCGCACAATTTATATCAATTAACTCCTTACCCATTTTCATTTGTTCACCTTTTCCGGTATAGGCAGTTACACTATAACCCTGGTTTATGCCTATCCAGCTTGCTTTTGAAGCACCGCCCTTTATTAGGGCACTTTCCACTATCTTTTTTGCCTCATTAAGGTCCTTCTTTTCCGTTTTTGCCTTTACATATTTAAAGCACTTAAACTGTAAGCCTTCTGCCTTCATTATGTCTTCTAACTTAGTCTTAAGCACGTCTATGTTATGAAAATTATCTTCTTCAACTATGTTTACCACAATTTTACTCTCCGTTCCCTTCAAATGCTGGACATAGCCCCTACAGTTTTTTGTTTTAAATTCAATGCAATATTGAAAGGCATCTTTTATTACTTTTACATCCAGAGTCTCTCTATGCAACGGTAAGTTACTAAATAAGCTCACAACCTTCTCTTCACCATTACCTTCAAAATCCAGTTCATACTTTAAGCCTTGTTCTACAACCTTTCCTGATGTTTTCTGAAGAATTGCTTCCGTAATTTCTGCATTGTTCTTGGCAAAGGAAGTGGTTGCAGTAAAATAAACGACCAATATCAAAACATAAAAGAATAAGAATACATTATATGGCTTTTTCAAGTTATTACCCCCTATCTTTTCTATGATTATTGCCAAAAAATAGGAGGCGTATACAAGGAAAATTCTTTTAATATACTATTAATATATAAACTTTCTTAAAAAGTGTGAAAAAGTGTTTTTGCGGTACCCTACTATTAAGCTGAAAAGACGAAACAAAAGAAATTAAACACTGAAAAAACGGAGGACACTAAGGACATTGATCAAATCAAAAAAAGATTCAGCAACGCTGAATCTAATAAAGATAAATTAAAGATATTTCTCAGCTTCGCTGGGAAATATCTTCCTTAATTGTCAATTGTCCATTGTCAATTATCAATAAACATCCTCTTCTATTATTTAGTTAATTTTAACCTGGTCAAAGCACGTGCAAGAGCGACCTCCGCCCTCTTAGTGTCTATTTCTTCATTGTGGTCCTTTAGCCTTTTTTCAGCACGGGACAAAGCTTCCTGGGCCCTCTTCTCATCTATATCCTCCGGCCATTCACAAGCATCACAAAGCATTTCTACTTGATTGTTTTTTATTCTCATTATTCCTGAGGAAGTAAAGGCTTTGAAGGTTTTTCCCTCTTCATCAATGAATTCTGTCACCGCTGGTACCAATATTGTAGTCAAGGCCATATGTCTCGGTAATATCTGAAAAGGGCCCTCTAAGTTACTGGTCTTTATACTTTTTACCTGACCTATATAAAACTTCTTTTCCGGTGTGAGAATTGTCAATTTAATCGTTTGAGACATATTTCCTCACCCCTTTAATCCTCTAGCATTGCCTTTGCTTTTTCTCTTGCCTCCTCTATAGTTCCTACAAAGAGAAAAGCTGATTCCGGCATATCATCGCAACGTCCTTCTAAAATTTCTTTAAAACCTCTTACGGTGTCTTTTACAGATACATACTTACCCTTTAAGCCTGTAAACTGCTCTCCAACAGTAAAGGGTTGAGATAAGAATCTTTGTATTCTTCTTGCTCTTGCAACTAATATCTTATCTTCATCAGATAATTCGTCAATTCCTAATATGGCTATTATGTCCTGCAGTTCTTTATATCTTTCCAAAATGTGTTTTACCTTTGTAGCTACCTCATAGTGTTCTTCCCCAACAACTCGCGGGTCCAAAATTCTTGAAGTAGACTCCAAGGGATCTACTGCAGGATATATTCCAAGCTCTACTATAGACCTTGATAGTACCGTAGTAGCATCCAGGTGGGCAAAGGTTGTTGCCGGTGCAGGATCTGTTAAATCGTCTGCCGGAACATATACAGCCTGAACAGAGGTAATAGATCCATGTTTTGTGGAAGTAATTCTCTCCTGAAGCGCTCCCATTTCCGTAGCCAAGGTTGGCTGATAACCAACAGCACTAGGAATTCTACCTAATAATGCTGAAACCTCTGAGCCAGCTTGAGTAAATCTAAAAATATTATCGATAAATAGCAGTACATCCTGCCCCTTATCTCTGAAATATTCCGCCATAGTCAAACCGGTTAGGGCAACCCTCATTCTTGCGCCCGGTGGTTCATTCATTTGACCGAATACCAAGGCCGTCTTGTTAACTACACCGGATTCCTTCATTTCATAGAAGAGGTCATTTCCTTCTCTTGTTCTTTCGCCAACTCCCGTAAATACGGAAATACCTCCGTGTTGTTTAGCTATATTATTAATTAATTCTTGAATAAGTACTGTCTTACCTACCCCGGCACCGCCAAAGAGTCCTATCTTTCCACCCTTTTGATATGGAGCCAGTAAATCAATAACCTTTATACCTGTTTCAAACATCTCCGGTTCTACGGATTGTTCTTCAAAGCTTGGTGCCGGACGATGTATTGGATACGTTGCATGAGCGCTTATTTCCGGTCCTCTATCAATAGGCTTGCCTAATACGTTAAATAGCCTTCCCAAGACCTCATCTCCTACAGGTATTGAAATAGGCTTACCGGTATCAATAACATCCATCCCTCTCTTCAAACCTTCTGTAGGCTCCATAGCAATCGCTCTTACAATGTCATCTCCAATATGCTGTTCAACTTCTGCCAGCAAATATTTGCCTCCAAAATTTATTTTTAATGCATTCAAAATGTTTGGAAGACTATCCGAACTAAATTTTATATCGATAACCGGTCCTATGACCTGTACTATCTTTCCTACATTACAGGACATACTCAACCTCCTTAATCTTTACTTTTGAGCCTCGGCTCCACCGACAATTTCAGATATTTCCTGGGTAATAGAACTTTGTCTGATTCTGTTATACTTTAATGTCAATTTATTTAGTATATCATTTGCATTTTTTGTTGCTCCGTCCATAGCATTCATTCTAGAAGCATGTTCGCTGGATTTTGCACTTGTCAAACAGAAGTATATCTGCTGCCTGATATATTTCTCTACCAGATAGTCAAAGCATTCTTCTGCTGAAGGCTCAAAGACCATTTCTTGTGTATAAGCAATATCCTCTTCAGTCTTTATCGGCAGTAACTTTTCTATTTCCGGCTCCATTTTAACGGAAGATATAAACTTTGTATATATAATATATACTTCAGTTACTTCCCTTCTTTTATAAAGTTCAATTATATGATCTGAAATAGTATTTGCTTCTTTAATAGTTGGAATATCCGGTACTTCTACATACTCTGCAGCAGTTTCATATTTCAACCTTTTAAAGTGACTTCTCCCCTTTTGTCCTATAACCAATATCAATGAATTATCCTTGTCATTTCTAGTGAGCTCAACGGCCTTATTTACAATTGCCACATTGTATCCGCCGCAGAGACCGCTTTCAGATGTGATAACTGCATATAATTTCTTACCACGCTCCTCGGAAGTATATATACTCTTTCCTTGAGAATTTTTCAGTATTTCATCAAAAATGTTCAAAAATTTACTGTTATATGCCTGAGCCTTTGTAAGGGAGGTTCGTGACTTCCTTAGTTTAGCAGTAGCTACAAGACTCATAGCCTTTGTTATTTTTCGCGTGTTTATAACAGATTTCATTCTTCGTTTAATAGCAATAAGCCCTGCACCCGCCATACTTCACCTCCTGAAGAAATTAGTGGTCTATCTATTATTGCTGAGACAAAAATATTTTCCTGAATTCTTCAATGGCCAGCTTTAACTCAGCCTCAGCTTCTTCTGAAAGCTTTCCTGTCTCTGCAATACTTGAAGCAACTGATCTGTGATGAGTATCCATATACTCTAAAAATTGCTTTTCAAACTCTCTGATACTTGAGACTTTAATTTCTGCTAGGTAGTTATTTATCGCGGCATACAGAATTAATATCTGTTTCTCTACCGGCATAGGCTTATATTGGTCCTGTTTTAGAACTTCTACTAACCGCTTACCCTTTTCCAATCTCTTTCTGGTTTCCTTATCCAAGTCCGATCCAAACTGAGCAAAGGCTGCTAGTTCCCTGTATTGAGCCAGCTCAATTCTTAAGGTTCCGGAAAGCTTTCTCATGGCATGGATCTGAGCACTGCCTCCAACTCTGGATACAGAAATACCTGCATTTACAGCCGGTCTTTGTCCAGCGTAGAACAGTTCAGATTCCAGGAAGATCTGTCCATCTGTTATGGATATTACGTTTGTTGGTATATATGCCGTTATGTCACCGGCTAAGGTTTCAATTATAGGCAGTGCAGTTAATGACCCACCGCCAAGCTCAGCTGAAAGCTTCGCTGCTCTTTCAAGCAATCTGGAGTGTATATAGAATACATCTCCCGGATAGGCTTCTCTTCCAGGTGGTCTTCTTAAAAGTAAGGACATGGTTCTGTAAGCAACAGCATGCTTAGATAAGTCATCATAAACTATTAAAACATCCTTACCTTGGTGCATAAAATATTCTCCCATGCTGCATCCGGCATAGGGTGCGATGAACTGTAGAGGTGCAGATTCTGATGCTGTAGCTGAAACTACAATAGTATAATCCATAGCTCCCATCTCTGTTAAGGTATTAACAATGTGAGCTACTGTAGATTGTTTTTGTCCTATGGCAACATAAATACAGATAATACCCTTGCCCTTTTGATTAAGAATTGTATCCAATACTATAGCCGTCTTACCTGTTTGTCTGTCACCTATTATTAGTTCTCTTTGACCTTTTCCTATAGGAATCATTGAATCTATAGCTTTTATACCTGTTTGAAGCGGCTGCTTAACAGATTGTCTATCAATAACGCCGGGTGCCTCAGTTTCAATAGGTCTTGTGGCAGTGGTATTGATAGGTCCTTTACCATCGATGGGTAATCCAAGTGAGTTCACCACTCTACCCAATAGGGCTTCTCCAACAGGCACCTCAACTACCTTTCTCATCCTAGTTACAACATCGCCTTCTCTAATGCCTTCTTCTTGACCTAAGAGGACGCATCCAACGTTATCCTGCTCCAGGTTTAGAGCCATCCCGTATACACCGTTAGGAAATTTCAGAAGCTCTCCTTCCATGCAGTCCTCCAGGCCGTAAACTCTGGCAATACCGTCTCCTATCTGTATAATAGTACCGGAATCCACTGTTTCAATCCTATTTTCATATTTCTCAATTTCATTTTTTATTATAGAGGTAATCTCCTCCGGTTTAATTATCATTAAATCACCTCTGCTCCTATTTAAGCATTACTTCCTTTAATTTTTCTATTTTTGACTTTATAGTTCCATCTATGACATCATCGCCAATTCTTACATAAACACCGCCAATAATAGAAGGATCTATATCTTCCTTTATAATAACCTTCTTATTATACTTCTCCTCTAATACCTCGAGGAGTTTTTTCCTTTGCATCTCATCTAAAGGTATCACTGTCTTTACCAATGCCATTAGAGTATTATTGTACTCCAAATGGATTTTCTCCATCTCATTCAGTTTTTCCCTAAGATACAGAATTCTATCTTTATCAAGAAGAATTAGAAGAAAGGATAAAATTTCATCATCCACTTTGCCTTTAAAACATTTTTTAATTGTCTCCTTCTTCTTTGATTTGCTTATCTCAGGATGTTTTAAAAGCCTCATCATATCTTCATTGCCATATATCAGTTCTACCAATTCTCTTAACTGAGCAAGGTAGCTTTCAGTCTTTCCTTGCTCTAAACCAACTCTATAAAGCGCAAGAGCATATCTCCTATCAAGATATTCATACATAGTCAGCTACCTGCCTTAGCAATAAATTCATCTATCAGTCTTTTGTGTGTAACTTCGCTGATAGTCTCTTCAAGGGCTTTTTCTGATAACATTACAGCCAGTTCTATAACCTGAGTTTTTATTTCCCCTTGCGCCTTTTCCTTTTCCCTCTCAGTCTCTCGTACTGCCCTTTCAACAATACGTTGAGCCTCAACTTGAGCATTACTTACAATTTCTGAGTAGAGTTTCTCAGCTTTGTTTTTATATTCCTCAACTAAAGCTTTTCCTTTAACTTTTGAATCCTTGAGATTGCTCTCTGATTCAACCATATATTGTTCTGCTTTTATCTTATTTTCTTCTGCAGACTTGAGTTTAGTCTCAATCTCAGTTCTTCTTGCAGAAAGAGTCTCGTTTATAGGCTTGAATAAAAAACGCCTTAAAACAAAATATAAAATGAAAAAGTTGATTATAGTTATAACACTAATCGGAATCTCAATATTCAAATCCATATTATCCAAGCCTCCTCTTTAAATAATATAACTTGGATAAGAATAATCAGATCTTGCCTGATAATATAACCGCTACTAGGAAACAAAGTATAGCTGTAAGTTCTGAGAATGCAGCACCTACTACCAGCATACTTGTTATCTTTCCGCTTGCTTCCGGCTGCCTTGCTACTCCTTCAACAGCCTTTGATGCTACTTTGGCAGTTCCAAAAGCACCTCCTATACAACCTAATGCAGCTAAAGCTGCTGCTATTGCTATTAATGCTCTATCCATTATTTTTTCCTCCTTTAAATTAATGTTCTACAGCTAATTTTATAT
This sequence comes from Clostridium thermarum, assembly GCF_006351925.1. Classification (NCBI taxonomy): domain Bacteria; kingdom Bacillati; phylum Bacillota; class Clostridia; order Eubacteriales; family Clostridiaceae; genus Clostridium; species Clostridium thermarum. The sequence goes on from NZ_CP040924.1 coordinate 3,160,307, forward strand.
TAATCATTGTTAACATGATAAATATAAGCATTTGTATAAATCCATCAAACAAATCAAAATAGAAATGGAAAGGAACCGGCAATCCTATACTAAGTAGTGGATTTATTCCTCCTAAACCTTCATAGGCTATGCCCATTATAACCGCTCCTGCGGCTATATTACCGAAAAGTCTAAGTCCTAGGGACACCGGAAGTATCAGTCTTTCTATTATGTTCATAGGTAGAATAACAGGAATCGGATTTAGGTATCCTTTAAAGTAGTGCCCTAATCCCACTTTATATATTGCATATCCTTGTACTACAAAGAAAATAGCAGCCCCCATACCTAAGGTAACACTTAACTCTTCGGTAGGTGCCGGTATTCCAAGAACAGGTATAACATTCATACAAAGTAAGTACAAAATAAGAGTTCCAATAAACGGAACAAACCCAATATTTTCTTCTCCCATATTTTCTTTAACAAGACCTTCTACTACCTCATAAAACCACTCCAGAGCACTTTGCTTTTTATCCGGTATTCTTTTCAAATTTCTTGTTAATATTATTGAAAGAACGGCTAATACTAAAATAATAGCCCACTGGATTATTATGCTGGTATTGATGGGAATTTCTATGCCGAATATATGAAAAATGAATAATGGCAATTTTTCGTGTTCCAACTTATCACTTCCCTTCCCTGGCAAAAAGAACTTTTACCGAAATTATAAATAAACTGGCAAAATGCAGACAGTAACCAAGCAGAAACAAAAGTCCACTATATATATTATTAGTAAAAAGCTTAAAAGCTATTAGTGCAGTTAATATTGATCGCAGCAAAAACCCCAATATGTATAATATAAATGTTCTACCGCAATCTTTTATTAACTTATTAGTTTGGATGTTGTTCAATGTAAAATTGACGAAAGCTGTGACAATTCCTGCAAATATAATATAAAGGTATTTACCGGTAAGCAGTTGTATTATAACACCTGTAAAACTTCCAATAATTAAATCCCACTTAAGGACTTTGTAGAGGGTGTTGTTGAGCTTATCCACGTTTTTGATTACCTCCGCTGTTACAATGATATGATTATATATCTAGAAAATCAAAGTTAAAAAGCCTAATTTTCTGCTAATATCTTCATATTTCTATGAATTTAGATATTTTACTGCAACTTTGCCATGATTGCTTACACTATCCTTTAATAAGTACAGAATACTCTAATTTGTAACTTTGTAATTTCAAAGCGTCATTTAATTGAATATTATGAATCATCTTTGTTATAGAACATTTTTTGATGATACCCTTTTCAAAAATATTTTTATTAATTTTAGTAAATTTAAATTTAAAATCAAAACGATTACCTACTGACGAATGCGTAATTCATATACCTTGTTTCAAACTATATTTCAATTCATAAAATGCATGATTTAAAATCAATTTATTCACCTTTTTAGTAAATATTTTTAATAGAAAATATTTAAGCTGATTCTGTTAACTTTTAAAAAGCTAAATTTTTTAATCTCTGACTCTTTATGTATTTTTCTTTCAGACAATAAAAAAAGACCTAAATTGAAAGTTCTTTTAATTTAGGTCTCATAAACTTTATATTATTTATCTTTCCACCACCAGAGCAGTTCCAAGGCCTCCACCTATGCATAGAGTAGCAAGACCCTTCTTGGCCTCTCTCTTCTCCATTTCATGAAGGAGTGTTACCAGAATTCTTGCACCGGAAGCTCCAATTGGATGTCCAAGTGCAATAGCACCACCATTTACGTTAACCTTATCCATGTCGAATTTCAAGTCCTTAGCAACTGCTAAACTTTGAGCTGCAAAAGCTTCGTTTGCTTCTATTAAATCAAGGTCTTCTACAGTAAGATTTGCTGCTGCTAAAGCTGCTTGGGTAGCTGCAACCGGTCCATAACCCATTATTGCAGGATCTAAGCCTCTTGAACCGTAGGATACTATTTTAGCCATTGGCTTAATTCCTAACTGCGCTGCTTTTTCTGCACTCATTACCACAACAGCAGCAGCCCCATCGTTAATTCCGGAAGCATTTCCTGCTGTAACTGTTCCATCCTTCTTAAAGGCAGGTCTTAGTTTAGCTAATTTTTCAGCAGTTGTTCCCGGCTTCACATATTCATCTGTATCAAATACTATTGGATCTCCTTTTTTCTGTGGTATTACAACAGGAACTATTTCATCTTTGAATTTTCCTTCAGCTATTGCTTTTTCAGCCTTTGCCTGAGATGCTGCAGCAAATGCATCCTGTTCTTCTCTTGTCAAGTTCCACTTCTCAGCTATATTTTCAGCAGTTATTCCCATATGATAATTGTTAAAAGCATCCCAAAGTCCGTCATTAATCATTACGTCAGTCATAGCACCATTGCCCATTCTTTGTCCCCATCTTGCGGAATCCAATACATAAGGAGCTCTGGACATGTTCTCCATACCACCGGCAACTACTATATCTGCATCTCCTGCTTTGATGAGCTGAGCTGCAAGACTTACTGCTCTTAGTCCTGAGCCGCATACTTTGTTAATTGTCATAGCAGATACTTCAACAGGAAGGCCTGCCTTTATCATAGCTTGTCTAGCAGGATTCTGGCCAAGTCCAGCTTGTAGAACATTACCCATTATTACTTCATTGACCATTTCAGGTTTTATACCCGCTCTATTAACTGCTTCCTTTATTACTAAGGCACCTAAGTCCACAGCGGGTATATCCTTTAAGCTTCCACCAAAGGAACCTATCGCAGTTCTAACCGCACTAACTATAACTACTTCTCTCATAGTGAACCTCCTATTTTATGTAATAATTAATCTTTTTATATTCTATAGATTAATTATATCCATAAAAATTCGGTTAAGCAATATAATTTTGTTAAAAATTAAACAATCTTTTAGTAATCAAACACCTCCACTTTACCCTTTCCTCTATTGAAGTATTTTAGTATTGCATCACATATTCTAATTGACGCTTTTCCATCACCATAGGGATTTACTGCTCTACTCATGGCATCATAGGTACCCCTATTATTAATGAGTTCCATTGCAGCAGTATATATTTCATCAATTTGTGTACCAACCAATTTTACGGTGCCGGCTTCAACCGCTTCCGGTCTCTCTGTAACATCTCTCAAAACCAGTACAGGTCTTCCTAGGTGAGGAGCTTCTTCCTGAAGTCCACCGGAATCCGTCATAACTAAATAGCATTTATTCATTAGATTATGGGTTTCTTTTGTATCCAAAGGCGGAAGCAGATGAATTCTTTCTTTATTACCCAGCTCTCTATAAACTACATCCTTCACCACCGGATTCAAATGTACTAAATATACCACTTCTGCTTCGCTGTTTTTTTCAACGATTTTATTAATAGCTGTGCAAATATTTTCAATTCCTTCTCCCCAATTTTCTCTTCGGTGAGCGGTAACCATAATAACCTTTTTTGAGTAATCGATCTTGTTTAATATCTCATTCTCAAAGGTATAGTTCTCCTCAACAGTGTAGGCCAAGGCATCTATCACAGTGTTCCCGGTTATATAAATACTATCTTCATTCACCCCTTCTCTCAGAAGATTAGCTTTTGATCCCTTTGTGGGTGCAAAATGAAGGTCCGCCAGAGCTCCGCAGAGCTTTCTATTCATCTCTTCAGGGAAGGGAAAATATTTATCAAAGGTTCTAAGGCCCGCCTCTACATGACCAACCTTTATTTGCTTGTAGTAGGCAGCCAAGGCGCCAGCAAAAGTTGTAGTAGTATCACCGTGTACTAGTATCATATCAGGCTTTTCAAGGTCGAATACATCTTCCAGCCCTTCAAGAACCCTGGAGGTTATTCCAGTAAGACTCTGCCTTGTCTGCATAATATTCAAATCGAAGTCAGGGACAATATTGAATAAATTTAGGACCTGGTCTAACATTTCTCTATGTTGTGCGGTCACACAAACCCTTGACTGAATCTCTTCACGACTATTTAACTCCTTTACCAGGGGAGCCATTTTTATAGCTTCGGGCCTTGTTCCGAATATAGTCAGAACCTTTATTTTTTCCATTGTGAACATCTCCTTTAATCTATTCCCTATGTTTAAAGAAACCAAGCTTCCAGCATACCAATATTATTATGAATATTATAAATGTTAATAAATAATAGGCTACAGAAGAATCGATTTGTATAGAAACAATAGCGAGCATGCTCAGTACTATACTGATTACATACATTACCAGTACAGCCTGCTTTTGAGTAAGCCCCATATCCAACAGCCTATGATGCAAATGGCCTCTGTCTGCCTGCATTATAGGCTTGCCGTTAATCTTTCTTCTTACAATTGCAAACAAGGTGTCAAAAATAGGTATCCCAATAATAAATATGGGAACAATAATTGAAAAAATTGTAGCAGATTTTATTGCTCCTTCAATGGATATAGCAGCAAGCAAAAATCCTAAAAGCTGGGCTCCTGTATCCCCCAAAAATATGCTGGCAGGGTTAAAGTTATAGGGTAAAAACCCGGCTATAGCTCCGGATAAAATAGCCGTAAGATATGCCGCTCCTATTCTTTCCTTCATAATAGCAATTAAAAGTATTGTCAAGGTTGATATAAGGGCAATTCCCGCCGCCAAACCATCTAATCCATCTATTAAATTAAGGGCATTGGTTATACCTATGACCCATATTACTGTAAAAGGTATGGAGAGAAATCCAATATCTATATAGGGTACTAAACTTCCAAATGGATTTGTAATCATTTCTATTCTCAGCCCCATTATTATCAATACCATGGAGGCCATAAGCTGGAAGAGTAACTTTTGACAGGGCCTGAGCTCCCATTTATCATCCAATACTCCTCCTATAACAATTATTAGTCCCCCTAGAATAATTCCCCATTCAGCTCTGTTAATAACTCCAGCCTTAGCAACCACCAATATAATAAAGGGTATGTATATTGCTAAACCGCCTAAAAGAGGAATTGGTTTTTTATGAATCTTCCTTTTACCTCTGGGTATATCTAGTACGCCATATCTGTATGCAGCTTTTCTTATCAAAGGTGTTATAAAAAATGATGTGATTGCCGCTATAAAGCTTAATAAAAATAAATTATCCATTTCTACCTATCACTTTCTACTTAGTATGTTCCGTCACCCTCAAGTGAATCATCATTAATTATCCATTCTTCTATTTGTATTTCCCTATAACTATCCTTTGTATCTCTTATAATAATCTTCTCAATACCAGAATTTATAATCAACCTTTTACACATGGTGCATGAGTTTGCATGTTCTACCAAGTCACCGGTTTTAGCATCCTTACCAACAAGATATAGTGTAGCACCAATCATATCTCTTCTTGCAGCACTAATTATGGCATTTGCCTCAGAGTGCACCGACCTGCATAACTCATACTGTTTTCCTCTGGGGACATTCATCTGTTCTCTCCTGCAATAGCCAATATCGTTGCAGTTCTTTCTTCCACGTGGAGCTCCCGTATAACCCGTTGATATTATTTCATCATTTTTAACAATGATTGAACCATAGTTTCTCCTTAAACAAGTACCTCTTTCCAATACAGTTTCTGCAATATCTAAATAGTAGTTGTTCTTATCTCGTCTATCCATTGTTTCCACCCCATCCTATAGTCTGTTATTATTATAATGCATACCCTATGAAATTTAAACATGTTTAGCATTTAATCACGCAAAAAAAGCACCCTGTCAATATAAATTACGCAAAAGATAGGAAAAAGTCGCATAATTTACTCTAGGATGCCTATTTTATCTATTTAAAGCTATTTCGTGCCAAATAATCTGTCACCAGCATCTCCCAAGCCTGGCACTATATATCCCTTTTCATTTAACTTTTCATCAATGGCTGCAGTATATACATCTACGTCAGGATGTGCTTCTGTTACTGCCTTGATACCTTCTGGAGCAGCTATTAAGCATACAAGTCTTATATTTACCGCACCTCTCTTTTTAAGAAGAGTTATAGCATCAATTGCAGAACCGCCTGTTGCCAGCATTGGATCTACCACTATCACATCTCTCTCCTGAATATCCTGAGGAAGCTTGCAGAAGTATTCTACAGGCTGCAGAGTTTCTTCATCTCTATACAGGCCTATATGTCCAACTTTTGCAGCGGGAACCAATCTAAGCATACCATCAACCATTCCAAGTCCTGCTCTTAGTATTGGTACTATGGCAAGCTTCTTTCCTGACAGCATTTTACACTTTGTTACACAGATAGGAGTCTCTATTTCTACTTCCTCCATTTGTATGTCTCTGGTAACTTCATAAGCCATAAGCATTGCTACCTCTTCTACAAGTTCTCTGAAATCCTTGGAGCCCGTGTTCTTATCTCTTATAATTGCAAGCTTATGTTGTATTAGCGGATGTGCTATTTGTGTTACTTTACTCATTTTGTTTTCCCCCATTCATTATTTACTATATTTTTTTCCAGCTCAGTGATTTTGTCGATTCTTCTTTTATGTCTGTCTCCCTCGAATTTGGTCCTTAAGAAGGTATCTACTATGTCAATTGCTAATCCTGGACCAACAATTCTTTCTCCCATTGTCAATATATTGGCATCATTATGCTCTCTGGTAGCATGTGCACTGAAAGTATCATGGCATAAAGCCGCTCTTACACCTGGAATCTTATTAGCTGCTATACCTATGCCTATACCTGTACCACATATAAGTATGCCAAAATCATACTCTTTTGCAACAACAGCCTTTGCAACCGGCTCAGCATAGTCTGGATAATCACAGGAAGATTCATCATAGGCTCCAAAATCCTTATACTCTATCCCACTTTTCTTCAGATACTCAATGATATATGCCTTTAATCTAAAGCCTCCATGATCAGATGCTATGGCAATTTTCATCCTCTACACCTCCATATCATATATTAGTTTCACCAATATTATTCAGAAAATTATTAATTGATGAAACTATTTTTATATTGCAAAAAAGAAGATAGCAGTACTGTCTAAATACTGGTATCTTCTTTTAGCTTCAAAATCAATGATTCTAAATTTTTCCTTATGTCCTTATATGTATCATTATAAACAGATATATCGCCGCCGTAAGGGTCTGAAATTTCGCCCTCAACGCCGACATACTCATTTAATGCAAAAATCTTATTTTCATAATGCGGAAATAAGCCCACCAAATAGTTTTTTATGCTATAGGTCATAGTGAGTACTAAATCTGAAGACTCCATTATCTCCGGAGTCAGCTGAACAGCTTCTCTCTTTGAAATATCTAAGCCAGTATTGAATTGTACAACTGCCGCAGAATTTTTTGATGTTTGGCTTCCTTTTACTGCTGATATGCCTGCAGAAAAGGCTTTTACATTTTCTATATTATTTATGTGATTGAATATTGCTTCTGCCATGCAGCTTCTGCAGGTATTCCCTGCACATACGAATAATATATTCATGTTAACCTCCAATCAAAGTGTAGTAATATCAAATGAAGCGGCCTTATTGAGACGATTCATTACAGCTATTCCTATTCCCTTTTCTTCAAAAGCTTCAGATATAATAACATCAACGCCTTTGTCATCTAAAGTTCTTAAGGTTTCAAAAAGATTTTGGGCAATAGACTGAAGATTATCTCTGCTGCCTAAGGAAACTACTTCTCCAAGAGGATAGTATTTCTTAGTCTCCTCTGTTGCCATTATTCCAACCTTCATATTTCTATCTATATAATTTTGCACTATTTCGTTGATTTTTTCAATAGTTTTTTGTAAATCTCCCTTAATAATCTTAACAGGTGCTTTAGGGGCATAATGCCTATATTTCATCCCCGGAGCTTTGGGTTTTAAATTGTTGTCACTCTTCATCATAATGGCCGGATCTATATAAATATCAGGATCAATGTCTCTAAGCATCTCCAGGGTAATTCCACCTGGTCTTAGCACACAGGGGGGTGTTACTGTGCAATCTACCACTGTTGATTCCAATCCAACCTCACTTTTATCTCCACCGATTATGTAATCAACCTTTCCGCTTAGGTCTTCTATACATCTGGATACCTCCGTTGGGCTGGGCCTTCCGGAAATATTAGCTGAAGGTGCTGCTATAGGCAGTCCTGCCTTCTCAATAAGAGTGCGAGCTATTTTATTGCTTGGCATTCTAAGCCCTACACTATCCAACCCTGCAGTGGTAGTACTTGGTATTATATCCGCCTTTTTTAAAAGAATGGTCAGTGGCCCAGGCCAAAAGGTCTTTGCTAATTTTTCTGCAATAGGCGGAACTTCTTTTGCATAAGCGCTTAAATCAAAACGGGCAATATGTACAATCAATGGATTATCCTGCGGTCTGCCTTTGGCTTCAAATATCTTCTTAACTGCAGCCTCGTCCAAGGCATTGGCCCCAAGTCCGTAAACCGTTTCTGTGGGAAAGGCCACGAGCCCGCCTTTTCTTATTATATATCCTGCTTCTTCAAGAGCGTCCATATCCAATCCATCTTCATGCATAATAGTAATCTTTGTTTCCATTTGTTCCTCTTCCCCTCCTTTTGTAATTAAATCAATTTATATTACGTTAATCATTACTAGGCCTATTAAGACACCAAGCAGCACTCCCATGGTGCTGGTAATTCCATCCCAGACCTTGTTAGACTCCGGTAGCATTTCTCCGCAAACCACATAGAGCATAATTCCGGATGCGCTGGCGAGACAAGCACCTAGCACATTGGGTGAGACGCTTCCCGCAAAAATACCGATCCATGCACCTAGGGCTGTTGGCAGTGCCGTGATAAACACATAAAGCAGTATCTTTGAAACTTTAACCTTTGAGACCATAAGTGGTGCTGAAACCGCCATACCTTCTGGTATATCATGTACTGCAATAATGATACTCATCTTTAAGCCTAAGGTTTTACCGGCCACGAAGCCGCATCCCATTATTATGCCCTCCGGGAAATTATGTAGCATAAGGCCAAGAGCAGTCAAAAATGCCACTTTATAGTGAGAACTCATTTCATCTTTTGAAACCGGCATTAAATTATCTATAGTCATAACTATTAGTATACCTACTATGGCAAAAATTATGGTACCAGGAAAGCTCCAGCTTTCTATAGACTCCGGTATTAAGTCAAAAACCACTATAGCCAGCATAAGACCTCCGGCAAAACCAAGCAGACCACCAAGCAGACTTTTGGAAGGCCGCTTCAAAAATACTCCTATAGAGGCCCCAATCATAGTTCCAATTAAGGAAATTATGGCGGATAACAACACAATCGTCATCACATTACTCAAAATAATCACTCCATTTCCGTAAAGAAATCCAACATCATAACATTGTATTTACGGAAACCGGCAATTATAACCACAGTTGAATCTATTATATCACTTTAATCCTTCCATAACTTTATAGCTTCTATAGATTCTTCAGAATATTTTGCCCTAACACAGTTTTTAAATATGTCCATTATCAGTTTATATTTAATCCATCCGCCTTTATGAATTAATATATAATAGTATTGTTCTTCCGGATAAGCCATCTTTAATTTCTTATATTCATGAGAAACATAGGCATATTTTTTAAGAAATTCCTCATCTATAAGAAAAATGTTCTTGTTTCTGAATTTAGAGGTAGTCAGTAAAATTATATCAATTCCACCTTTTCCCTCGCTCTTTTCAGCATGGACAAATACAACCTTTTCACAGTTTATATTATACTTCTTCTTTTTCAAGCCTTCACTAATTTTTATTTTACCGTTAGCACACTGATAGCTTAAGCTTTCTGAATCCTTTCGAATGAACATGGCCAAAATTATCAGCGCTTCGATAATAATCAGATATACCAGAAAAAACAAGTTATATATTCCGGTAGTGTTCAATATGACAGGCAATGTAAAAAAAATAAAGCACATAGCAAGCATAAATCTCTTATAAGCTCGATTTTGCTTTCTTATGGCTTTATTAATATCCATGGGATTCACCTCAAATAATTAAAAATTAAATATCACTATTACCCATATTCTGCATTTTCTCAGCTTGATCCGTTGCAATGAGTGCGTCTATTATTTCATCCATGTCACCATTCATAAAGGAATCAAGCTTATACAAGGTTAAACCTATTCTATGATCTGTTACTCTTCCTTGTGGAAAGTTATAGGTTCTTATTCTTTCACTTCTGTCTCCGGAACCAACCTGACTCTTTCTGTCAGCAGCTATACTTGCAGCTCTCTCAGCCTCTGCTTTTTCGTAGAGTCTTGCCCTCAGAATTTTTAAAGCCTTTTCCTTATTCTTAAGCTGAGACTTTTCATCCTGACAGGTAACTACCATGCCTGTAGGCAGGTGTGTTATTCTAACGGCAGAGTCTGTAGTATTAACGCTCTGTCCACCATGACCTGAAGATCTATAAACGTCTATTCTTAAATCATTTGGATTTATTTCAATGTCTACATCATCAACTTCCGGAAGCACTGCTACTGTTGAAGCAGAAGTGTGTATTCTTCCGCTGGCTTCAGTATCTGGTACTCTTTGGACTCTGTGTACTCCACTTTCATATTTCAACCTGCTGTAAGCACCTGCTCCTCTTATCATGAATACAATTTCTTTAAAGCCACCAATGTCAGTTTCATTGCTGCTCATTATTTCAACTTTCCAGCGTCTAGCTTCTGCATATTTTGTATACATTCTAAACAAGTCCGCAGCAAAGAGAGCAGCTTCTTCTCCACCGGTACCTCCTCTGATTTCCACAAATACGTTCTTATCGTCATTAGGGTCCTTAGGAAGCAACATTATTTTAAGTTCGTTTTTCACTGCTTCTTCTTTCTCGTTAAGTTTTCTAATCTCTTCTTGAAGCATTTCTCTCATATCTTTATCTTCTTCTTCATTCAACATTTCTTTTGCAGTTTCAATGTCCTCAAGTACCTTCTTATATTCCCTGTACTTTGTAACCACAGCTTCCAAATCAGCATGCTCCTTACAAAGTCTCTGCCATTCCTTTTGATCTGCCATAACTGATGGGTCACTGATTTTTATGGACAATTCTTCATATTTATTTTCTATAAAATGCAGTCTTTCTAACATGCAGCGCTCAACTCCGTATTTATAATTTAGTTTTCAAAACTATACCAATTAGCTATTATAACATAAGACCTTATTGGGAAGCAACCAGCATTTCTTACTTTCCTCATATTTACATTTGTAATAGTAAAAAAGACCAAACAAAATAAATTATGCACTTAAAAAACAGAGGATATTGAAGGATTTTTTAAGAGGAGTACCTTCCTTAAACTTACTTCTTGTCTTATTTATAAATTTATTGCTTCGCAATTCTTTATAAAACTTCAGCGTCATTTAAAATATCTTTACACTTGAAAAAACCGATAACAACCCTGTCGTTCCCTGCCAGGTCTTTAATGCACTTCACATCCTCAAAGCCCTGTTCCTTCATTATGGCTTCTACCTCTTCCCTTTGGTCATAACCAATTTCATAGGCCAATAAGCCGCCATCCTTTAAGCATTTCAAAGCTTGTTCGGTGATTTTTCTGTAAAAGACCAGGCCATCTTCACCACCTGATAGGGCCAGATGAGGCTCGTATTTCTTTACATCCTCCATAAGCTCTTCTATGACCGCTTCTCTTATATAAGGAGGATTGGATACTATGACATCGTATTGATTTCCTTCACTGATAGCCTTATCCAAGAGGTCACTGCTGGTAAACCTCACTCTATCCTGCAGGGAATTGTTAACAATATTTTTTGTGTTCACTTCTTTAGCAATATCAGATATATCAACACATTCTACCTTTACATTATTGACCATTGAGGCAATGGCTATACCTATGGCACCACTTCCACTGCAGATATCACAGACTGTAGTGTATTCTCTGTTTTTTATCTCCTCCAGCACAGTCTCCACAAGAACTTCTGTATCCGGTCTGGGAATTAGGACTCCAGGCTTAATGTATAAGTTTATGCCCATGAATTCACATTCTTCTAAAATATACTTTACAGGCATTCTTTCCTTTCTCAATTGTATATATCCAAGAAATTTATCTGCTTTATCCTTATCTACAACTTCGTTTCTGTGAGTTATTATATACAATTTGTCTTTTTGCAAAACCTTGGCTAAAAGTAGCTGCGCATCCAGCACGTAGCTGTCTATATTCTCATTTTTTAGTATTTCATTGCCTCTATTTAACAGGTCTCCAATGGTAGACCCTCCCCTTGACAGTTTTACTTCTCTGGAATAGTCCAAATTTTCAGCGGCCTTTAATGCTACGATGGCCACTTCTAATTGGGAAAGATCCGGCTCTCTTGTAGTCAACTCCTGAAGTTTTAAGCCCGGATAGGCCATGACTTTAGAAAAACTCCCTTCACTATTTCCCATCCATCTTATAAGCTCATAGGAAATACCGGATACCAAAGGGAGAAGCAGTACCCTATAGGATATTTTCTGCCACATTGAATCAAACTCAACGACAGAAAACAGAGCTATGCTTACTATCATTACTAGGAACAGGAAGTTAGTTCCGCACCTGGGATGAAATCTTTCAAAAGTTGCTGCATTTTCTGGTGTAAGCTCCCTTTCATTTTCATAGCAGAAAATTGTTTTATGCTCTGCTCCGTGATATTGAAATACCCTATTGATATCGTCTATCTTCCCTACAAGAAAAATATAGCCTAAGAATATGGCTACTCGTAGTAGACCTTCAATTATATTTACTGTCAATCTATTCATGTATAATTTATACAATAAATTAGATAAAAAAGTCGGAAGTACAAAGAAAAGCAAAACAGAAAAACTTAAGGAAATCACCAGCGAAATACCTATTAAGATATCATTACTCTTTTCTCCAAAGACTTTATTAAACCAGGCATCAAATTTGGACTCTTCTCCCTCCTCTTCAAAGAAAGAAGCGGAATAGTTCAAGGTTTTTATCCCCACTATCAAAGACTCTATTAAAGATACTGCACCTCTTATCACAGGCAGGGATAATATTTTATTTCTTTTAGTATAGGGTGTTACCTTTTTTATATCAACCTCAATACTCCCATCCGCTAACCTAACAGCAGTGGCAATCCCCTTTTGTCCCCTCATCATTACCCCCTCAATAACAGCTTGACCACCTACCGATGTCTTCTTTGACATACATTAATCATCCTCTCTTATACTAAGAAACTATAAATCTCTAACTTCTATCTTGTAATTCGTAACCACTAACATATATTTATTATCTTTCATTATAACAGAAAATTATTATCCTTTAAACAAAAATCAAAAGGACAACAGCTTCACAGGTGATTCCTGATTTGAAACAGCTGTATTTGTTTTAGGTGATTCTGATGGAGCAGTTAAATTAATTGCCTGACATCCTAATATGCTAAATAAAAATAAAACTGTACATATTTTTACTAGCCAACTTTTCCACATATTGATTCTTCCCATATACATTCTCCTTAACTTCTGTATATCTGAAACTTCAGCTTTACTTGCTTACCCCTTTATAACTTCCGGGTTCAACATTAAAACTAATTTCTTCTCCATTTGATATAGCAACTATGGTCTTTTGTTCGTCTGTCCTAAAGACCTTAATTTCTTTAGCCTTAAGCTTATCCATGGTCTCCTGGGCAGGGTGACCATATTTATTGTCCCCACCTGCTGATATTACTGCATATGTAGGATTCACCTTATCCAGAAAGTCCTGACTGGTTGAAGTTTGGCTTCCATGGTGTCCAACCTTAAGGACTGTTGCAGATAAATCTCTTCCTGAGCTTACCATCTCATTTTCCGAGATCTTCTCTGCATCCCCGGCTAAGAGAAAACTTGTGCTACCAAATGTAATCTTCAAAACTATTGAATAATCATTGGAATCCTCATATTCACTGCTGTTAGGTGCCAAAACCGTAACTGACGCTTCCCCCAAGTTAAACTGCTCTCCTACTTTGGGTACTGTTAAGCTCAACCCCTTATCCTTTACCGACGTAACAAAGTCCTTATAGGTCTTAGTAGTTGCTGTCTGCTTTGGAAAATAAACCTTTCCCACTTTAAAAGAATTGATTATGGTATCCGCAGATCCTATATGATCTTCATCCTTATGGGTTCCTACAAAGTATTTAAGTTCTTTAACCCCCTGACTTGTGAGATAATCCTTAATTACATCGGCATCTCCGTTATTCCCGGCATCAACCAGCATAAATTTATCGCCTTGCTGAAGCAAGATTGAATCAGCCTGACCTACATCAATGAAGCTTACCTTTAATTCACCGCTAACCGGGCTGGTGTTACTACTTTCATTTTGAACTTCTTGCTCTACATCGATATTATTTACATTCAAATCTATGTCATTTAAGGCAGCATAGATAGCACCTATTGCCAAGATAACTGTGATAATTGCACTAAATAGTTTGTTATTCTTATTCTTCTTCAATATTTTTCCCCCTAAAAATTAATTATAACAAAAGGATCAGCCATTCAACCAATACTTAAAAGCATATTATGTAGTACTCTCAAAGACAAATGGTGAAAATTAACAAGAGACATACTACATAATCATAACATATTCATTTATATGAGGTAAAAGGAAAAATACTCTATATTCAGCCATATCACTGGCGGAGCACAGCTGCTTTCTTGTCAGTTTTCTTTGCTGCGGTAAGTGACTCATCAGAAATCATGGACTTATTGCTTGAAGTTTCATTAGTTCCCCTAATTCTCATACATCCGCTTAATGCTAAAACTATAGTTGTTATAATTGGCAATACTATATATTTTTTCATCTAAAATTCTCCTTAAATTCGTAGTATCTTCTTCATAATCCATTATTAAATATTTGGTTTTCTGCTATTCCCCAAACATCAAGTTTACATTGTCCAGCAATTTGAGTATAAATATAAAAGTAATTATAACAATTATTGCTCTCATCCCTTGACCTAGAATGCGACATGTGACTTGTGAGGTGCCTGCCACTTGACTTGTGAGGTGCCTGCCACTTCACAAGTCACATCACAAGGAGGCCACCTCCAAAAATATTAGTTGACCTACTTCAATCCTTATGCTATAATTTAGTGGTTAAAAAGTTGTGATGCAATCCGAAAGAGGTGAAAAAGATGAGAGAAGGCATACATCCAGAATACCACCATGATGCTGTGGTTAAGTGTGCATGTGGAAATACTTTTACAACTGGTTCTGTTAAAAAGGAACTAAAAGTAGATATATGCTCTAAATGCCACCCATTCTTCACTGGAAAACAAAAGATCATGGATATTGGTGGAAGAGTTGAGAAGTTCAACAAGAGATTCAATATCAAAGGCGACGAAAAATAACCATCAATTTGTGTTAGATATCAGAGCTATAAAAAAGCAGGAAGTTTATTTCCTGCTTTTTTTCGTTACTTATTATTATCTTTTGAAAAAATGTCTCCTTTGGCAAACATGTTCATAAACTCTTCGTTAGTCTTTGTTTTTGCCAATAAGTTTATAAGTTTCTCTGTAACGTCATCGGTATTGCCATCCTTGTAAAGAACCTTTCTGATTGCATATGCCACATCTTTTTCTGCATTAGAGTGCAGAAGATCGTCTCTTCTTGTACCTGACTTGTATATATCGATAGCGGGGAATATTCTTCTTTCCTGCAGCTTTCTATCCAAATGAACTTCCATGTTACCTGTTCCCTTAAACTCTTCAAATATCATGTCGTCCATTCTGCTGCCGGTTTCTATTAGAGCTGTAGCCAATATAGTCAAGCTACCGCCTTCCTCAATATTTCTAGCTGCTCCAAAGAACTTCTTAGGCATAATTAGGGCTCCTGGGTCCAAACCTCCGGACAGAGTCCTTCCTGTTGGAGTAATGGTCAAATTATAGGCTCTGGACAATCTTGTTATGCTATCCAAGAGTATAACAACATTCTGCCCCTGCTCTACCATTCTCTTTGCTCTTTCCAGAACCATTTGAGCTACCTTGGTATGGTGCTCCGGTTCCTCATCAAAGGTAGAGAAGATTACCTCCCCGTTGATTGACCTCTGCATATCGGTAACTTCTTCCGGCCTTTCATCTATTAGAAGCACAATTAGCTTTATTTCAGGATAATTCTTGGATAAATTCTGGGCAATCTTTTTCAAAAGAGTAGTTTTACCGGCTTTCGGAGGAGCTACAATAAGTCCTCTTTGGCCCATACCTATAGGACATATAATATCCATTAGTCTTGATGATAAATCCAATTGACTGGCAGTCTCCAGCTTAAGTCTGCGGTTCGGATATATGGGTGTCAAACCTTCGAAAGGCTTTCTGCCTACAGCTTTTTCCGGCGATTCACCATTAACCTTTTCCACATATAAAAGAGCTTTAAACTTCTCTCCTTCTTTTGGCGTTCTTACCTTACCCTCAATCTCATCTCCAGTTCTAAGATTAAATCTGCGTATCTGAGATGGTGAAACATAGACATCATCGGGTGTTGAAAGATAATTTCTTCCCCTTAAAAAACCAAAGTTATTATTTTCATTGATTTCAAGAACTCCCTTTGCAGAGTCTGAATCATTTATCATATCTCTTAACTTTTCTTTCTTTTCTTCACCATTAGTCTTAACTTCATTAGCCCTATTTTCTAATACAGGGGTTATTATGCTTTCGTTCAATATGTCTTTACCTTCTCTTTCTATACTTTCAACACTGTCCCTGGTCTCTGAAGGAACAGCGGTCTTTTGTGCAATTCTCTCCCTTAGTACCACTCCATCTTTTTCTATGGCCGCAGGGGATACTTTTTTAATCTCTTCAATGAGCTCATTCTTTTTATATTTTGTTACATTCTTTATCCCTAACTCCTTAGCAAGGGATTTTAATTCTATTAATGTCATACTCTCATAATTACTGTTATTCAATGCGACACCTGATTTGCACACTTAGAAAAGAATAATCTTCTCTTCAAAGATTAACCTTATGCCAACCAGACTTCACCCACCTTTCTACAAATTTACATTCACGATATAATCTTTTACAATATCAGTACTAATGGGAATTTAAAAGAAATCTTTAATGATAATAAGAATATCTTTAATCTTGAAAATAGAAACTTAGAAATGTAAATTAAAAATATTGTATAGGGTTCTAACTTCAAACATTAATTTATAATAAGTTAAGCTTGCTTAAATGAACCCTACACATAATACTTCTTATATTATACACAGTATTTTTAATTTAATCCATATAATTGAATTTTTTTCTAAAGCATCGCATAAAGTTTACTATTTACTTCATTGTATTTATTTATATATTTATTGATTCTCATGGGCTTGCCAACGAAAAATATGGGAGAACCGGTTAATTCACAGCCGCCGATAACTAATTGCTTCTTCAATAAGTCAGAAACCTTGTACTTAGCTTCATGATATTCTCCGCAAATGGGACACTTAACCTTTACATAAACATCTTTAGCTTTTGTTATTTTTGACTGAAAGTTAGGTAGATGCTTGCTGGTGCTCTCTATTTCAAAAATCGAAGTATCAATCATGTTATATCTGCTTTCTGTATCCTTAACAGCAATTTTAAGTTCTGTATTATACAGCACTAAATCACCTCCTACCATCTTCTAGTATATATAATTCTATATACAAGTAAAAATTCCTTCAAAATCACAACTAAATAATTAAAACACAATAACGAAAAAATCTCAAGGAAACCTTGAGATTTTTTTATTGCTTATGCTTATTTTCCAGCGAGGCCTTGATAAAGTCTACAAATAAAGGATGGGGCCTATTGGGTCTTGATTTTAATTCCGGGTGGAATTGTACTCCAACAAACCATGGATGATCCTTCACTTCAACTATCTCAACAAGTCTTTCATCCGGGCTGGTACCTGCTATAACAAGTCCTGCCTCTTCCATAGCCCTTCTGAATTGGTTGTTAAATTCATATCTATGCCTATGTCTTTCATAAATCATGTCCTCTGCATAGGCTATTTTTGAGAAGGTTCCCTGGCCCAATTTACAGGGGTATGCCCCTAGCCTCATGGTACCTCCCTTTTCGTCTATATTCTTTTGATCCAGCATCAAATCAATTACAGGATGGTAAGTTTCAGGATTTATTTCCGATGTATTCGCATCTTTATAGCCTAACACATTTCTTCCAAACTCTATAACTGCACACTGCATACCAAGGCAAATACCAAAGAAAGGTATCTTATTTTCTCTGGCATATTTTATAGCCTCTATTTTTCCTTCTACACCACGGTCTCCAAAACCACCAGGTACAAGGATACCATCACTTTCCCCAATCAGTTTTTCTACATTTCCCTCATTGACAGTACTAGCGTCAACCCAATTTATTTCAACCTTTGCATCATTATGTAGACCGCCGTGACTCAACGCCTCTACCACTGAAATATAGGCATCATGAAGCTCCACATATTTTCCCACAAGAGCAATTCGCACACTCTTCTTGAGATTTTTCAGATTATTTACCATATATATCCATTCATTATTATCTATAGTTGAACATTGAAGGTTCAACTTCTCACATACAAGGGTATCAAGTCCTTCTTTATGAAGCATCAATGGTACCTCGTATAGGTTTTCCGCATCTAAGTTCTGGATTACAGCTCTTCCGTCTATGTTACAGAAAAGACCGATTTTATTTTTCAGGTCTTGTGAAAGCTCTTTTTCCGATCTGCACACTATTATATCAGGTTGTATACCAATACTTCTCAGTTCTTTTACAGAATGCTGAGTAGGCTTTGTTTTTAGTTCCCCGGCCTTCCCCAAAAAAGGAACTAAGGTTACATGTATGAAGCATACATTTTCTCTGCCGACTTCATACTTTATTTGACGAATTGCTTCCAGGAAAGGTAGGGATTCAATATCACCAACAGTACCTCCAATTTCAGTTATGACTACATCTACTTCTCTTTCCTCTGCAACTTTATACACTCTCTCTTTTATTTCATTGGTTATATGCGGGATAACCTGAACAGTTCCTCCCAAGTAGTCACCGCGTCTTTCCTTTGAAATCACAGACCAATATACTCTTCCGGTAGTAACATTATTATTTTGGCTTAAGCTCTCATCAATAAATCTTTCATAATGTCCTAAGTCCAAATCAGTTTCTGCTCCGTCGTCGGTGACAAAAACTTCTCCATGCTGATAAGGACTCATAGTACCTGGGTCTACATTTAAATAAGGATCAAATTTCTGTATAGAAACTCTGAGCCCCCTGTTTTTTAACAAGCGTCCTAGTGATGCGGCAGTAATGCCCTTTCCAAGCGAAGAAACAACTCCTCCGGTAACAAATACATATTTAGTGTTCATGTAATCCCTCCCACATAAAATTATTTTAAAAAACTGTTGACAATGGTAGGGGATCATTATATAATAAAAATTACCCTCTCAATTTATAATGCCCTTCTTATTGTCTCAACATAGACTACATAATATCACATAATTTTATCTTATGCTAGTATTTTTTATAGTATTTTTTGGGCTATTTTTTCTAACTCAAAATATTTTTCTCGAAACTCTCTATTTATAAAGAACTTTTCCTCCGCTTTTTTCACATTATTTCGGATTGATTTTTTTGTTGATATTCTTAAATCCTTTCTTATATAATCCACGTCTGTACACTTATACTTCTCCAGTAAAAGAAACAACAGGTATTTACATTCCCTATCTCTTAATATATAGCTTAATTGTTCTTTACTTATCCCCTTATAGTTACATATTATTTCAATGATCGCATCGTACCTTGATTGCTTATATTTTCCTATATCCATAAAAAACACTCCTAATTTTTGAATAATCTATTAGAATTATTATCCTAATATCATTATTCTAATCATAGAAGTGCCTTTATACTTAAGCCTTTATAGAAATATTCAATTCAGTTTTCTGGGGAATCTGTCCCGCTATACTCATATCATACTTAATAAAAATCTCTCCACCCTTATCGTCCACATTTACCTTAAGTTCTTTGGTGGATATTACCAACTCCAAAGCACCATAAGGAGTATTATACAGGGTAGTATACTTGCTATCTTTCGCAAATTCCATTTTAGCAGTTGTAGTACCTTCTCTTATTAGTAAAACCTTATTGGGTTGTATTTGCAAGGATGTTGTGGTTCCTTCCATTCCGGATACTTCAGTTTCATTGTATTGTGCTAAGTAATAATCCGATTGTTTATAGTACTTTCCCGGAGTTTTTACTTCTATAACCTCATCCTTTTTTCCACCTTGGCTACTGCTAATAGATATTAAGGCTCGTTTATCCATAATGTCACCTTTCTTTCCAAATACATAAAGATAAAATTTAAAGAAGGAACTTGTATTTTAGTCCCTTCTTTAAATAAGTTTAATTATTTTCTCTTGTTTTATCAAGAGTTTTATGCAATATACCTATAATTTAAGCAACAAGCTGAAGCCTTATTATAAAGTGAGTTTGCCATTTGGAGTATTGATAACTTTTAATATTCTTTGGGTCTTTCTGGTTTCAGCATTTATATAAACTAAGAATTCATCATCATTATTTGTTCCTGCAAACTCATAGCACAAAACTTCTTTATTATCCTCAGTCGGTATTATGGCCAGTTTTATGCTTTTTACCTGCAGTCTCTTGCTTACAGCCTTTTGGGCTTCTTCTTTAGATATCTTTGGCTCAGGCTGCTTTCTATCCGGATCATGAGATATAAGAAACTTTTCAGCTTCAATTCCCTTAATAGTACCATCGTCAAGAGACACCTTTAATTTTATCTGTTCCGGATATATAGTTACATCTTTCATAATTCGTACATAATTAATTATCATGTTGTCTTCATAGGTTAAGGTGTAGGAAGGTTTCAGTTCCTTATAACCTATACTTTCAAGGTACTTATTAGCAATTTCTGTAGCCTTTTTTTCGTCTATGGTTGGCCTGTCATAACCCTTATTGTCAAGTAAATATACTATTTTACCACCATGCTTACTTACCTCAACTACTACGCTTTCATTTTTTTCTCTACCGCTTAAGGTAACATCAAAGCTGTAAGAACTTATTCTGGTATTGGCCTCTCTGTCTCTCAGTTTTATACTTTCTATCTTTTCCTTTTCAAAAAGCTTCCTTACAGTTTTTTCTGCTTCTTCTTTGGAAACCTCTTTTAGCTCGTTTACCTTGGGCTTAATTTCCAAAACATTATCGGAAAAAGGACCATCATATATAAGTGCCGGATAATCCAGTACCTGTTTCCTTACATTCTTGAACTTTTCCGAAACTTCATTTTCTTCGCCAATTGCCAGTACCCCGGTGACCTTTTTCCTAATCTCTCCCCATTTTACATCTCCTTGATTTATCTCAGCAAGTATATTATTTAATTGTGCTTTTAACTTATAAGATTGGTCTTCAAGCCTACTGATAGTTTCATATTCTTCATCAGTAAGTTCTCTGCCATCAGAAGTGGCCTTAACCAGAGTATAGCCATAATCTCCAACCTGGGATAAAAACCTAGTTGTTTCTTGAGACACCTCTATGGGTATTGGCAGTGAGTTTAACCTGTCATTAGCAGAAGTTGCATGCCTGTATATGTCTTCAAATATCATCATACTTTGCTCTTTGCTGTTGGTAATGGCAGACTTTCCTAAACTATCTTCTATATTTTCAAGATTATTTATTAATTCATATAAGTTCTTACTGTATTCACCTTGAAGATAATTTCTGTAATCAGTTCTCTCTAAGGTCATCAGTATGGCATAGGTAGTAGAAAACACTACTATCAACGTAACCAACAAGGTATAAATCATTCTTTTCTTTGTCATTTCCATATATAGAACCTCCTACATGGTTATTTAACTACTTCTATTATCCCTATTAAATTACAGTGTTATTCTTTTTTATGTTTATTAGTCAACTCTTTTTATGTATAATAGAGTGGTATCATTTATAAAATCCACAATAGTGGAAAAATTATATAACAAGCAAGTACTTGACCAAATAGCAAAAGGGTGAAATTGATGCGTACTCTAATACTTTCAGTTTCTGCAGGCGGAGGCCATGTGAAAGCTGCAGAGGCCATTGAACTGTATGTTAAATTAGATAATCCTGAAAATGAAGTTATGTTAGTTGATACAATTAAATATATTAATCCAATTCTAGACAAAGTTGTTATCGGAGGCTATTTAAAAAGCCTTAAGTTTTCACCTTTTCTCTTCGGCAAGCTCTATGATCTTGCTGAGAACGGTGAAAGCATAGCTAACTTTAGCAATAAAGTTAACGAAATAATTATTCATAAGTTAATTCCCCTTATAGAAGACTATGCTCCCGATGTTATAGTAACCACTCATCCTTTTTCAACGGAAATGATTTCCATTTTGAAAGGTAAGGGGAAAATACATATTCCCGTGGCTGCAATACTTACGGATTATGCGCCGCACAGTTTTTGGATTCATCCCAACATCGATGCATATATAGTATCGACGGAAGAAATGGTAGATGAGATGGTGCGAAGAGGTGTTGAAAGGGCTATTCTCCATCCCCTAGGCATACCAGTTATACCTGGCTTCACCAAAGTCTTCCCACGCGAGGAAACCTTAGAATCCCTTGGACTAAACCCGCAAAAGCCAACGGTGCTATTAATGGGCGGAAGCCTGGGTATGGGAAAAATAACCGCACTGTATGAAGAACTGCAGCAGACAGAGACGGACCTTCAGATTATTGTTATTACGGGAAGTAACCACAAACTTTTCTCTCGACTATCGGATGAAAAGAATACTTGTATTAAACACACCCGGATCATCGGTTATACTACAGAGGTAAACAGATATATGCAGGCTTGTGATTTGCTGATTACAAAACCCGGCGGATTAACCATAACAGAGGCCCTCATTTGCGGTGTTCCCTTGGCATTGTTTTCCGCTATACCCGGGCAAGAAGAGAAAAACGCTGAATTTCTTATCAAAAACCACCTAGCCGTAGATTTAGGTGATGGGAAATACTGCAGAAATATTATAGATAGCTTGTTATCTTCTTCAGACAGACTGATGGAAATGAAAAATAATTGTTCAAAGTTTGCAAAACCAAACAGCGGCTATGCTATAAAAAAACTTTTATATTCATTAATAAAAGAAAGTTAGCGGTAATTAACCCCTCTAACTTTCTTTTATGTTATTATTCATTCACTTAATATATAACTTTTTATAGCATTAAAAATCTCAACTATTTTAAATTTTAGTTCTATATTATTACTCTTGTTATTAATAAAATCAAATTCCTCATCACTTAATACTTTCTTCATTTCTTCTGCTGTTTTTTCTTCTGCCACTTCTCCCTTTGTAATATCTATGAAGCATAGAGGCGGAAACATTACGCACCACCAATTTTGCCCTCCGGCCTCCCCAATTAAGATCCTATAGGCTTCATAATTTCCCTGAGGCAGAGTAACAATACCATAACTCTTTACAGGAAAGTTTTCTTTAGATAAAGCTGTATTAACTTCATATTCATAACCATTCTCTTTAATAATCCTTTCAGCAGTGGCTTTTATTTTTGCATCATTCTTTTTTAGCACCTGCCGCGCTTGTTCTATAGACGTGCATTCATTGAATTCCGGGGCTATTAGCTTGAGTACCTCATCCCTAACCTTTAGCTTCAGGCTTTGGTCTTCAGCACTATCGCTATTAGCTATAACATGAAATCTTATAAGTTTACTGCTTACAGAATTTAATAATTCCTTATCTATTTTTTTACCGCCTAAAACTACGTCATACACAATTTCATTTGCCGCTAATGCAGTTAATACTAAGATACTAATTACCAGTATAATTCGTTTCATTTAGAATTCCTCCCACCCATTGCTTATACCAGTAATTATTTACCATTTATTTACTTTTTAAACATGCTTTTTATTTATTTTCTTGTACCTATTCTTCTTATATCAACATCTACATTCACATTAATAACCGCATCTTTAAAACTCTTTTCCCAGTCACCTTGTATCTTTTTCCAGGTATCCGGCATAAACTTAATCACATACTCCCTTAATCCAAATATATCTACTCCATATTCCCTTTGAATTCTCCTTGCTACCTTTTCTCCTTCCTCACTAAGAGAACGGCTGAAATATTCTTGAAATTCATCCAAGGTGGTGTCATTGAAAATTTCCTTATCCACCTTGTACTGTTTTATTTTGCCTTCTATATCTATATCTATATTAAAGAATAGCTTCCCATCACTTTCGCTAAATTTTAGTCTTCTCTTTAGTCCGTCTATCTCAAAATCTACAGGAACCCTATCCTTATATATTACCTTTTTCCCACTTGTAAGCTGCCCCCTCAACATTTCAATGACCGTGGTATCCTGCAGAGACAAAACTCCTATCACCTTATACCCCTTGATTATTGCTATCCCGTCAATTAACATTTCGTTTTTTTCCTTATCGATTCTCAGTGCCGGTATAATAGCATTTCCGTTGTCACTTAACAATATCAGAAAATCATTTAAGGTTATAGGCAAAATAGCAGCATTCTTTTTACTATTCTCCATTAGCCCCGTTATATATGCTCCTATTGTATTTTCCATCTCAAGTTTAAAATCAAAAAACTCTTCCACATCTCCTTCAGTCATCATTACATACATAGTTCTATTGGTATGGGGGCTTCTAGACAAAAAGTCAACGACTTCTTCAACTTGATCAGGATACTGTAATATTTCTTGACTAAGCAGTAATAACTCAGCATGGCCAAGGTTTATAGCCCTGCTGCTTTTCATTACAGCGTTAGATAAGGCATCTTCCATGGAATATGCCGGGGTTTTTACATATTTATCTGAAGATATTTGAGGGTTTTGAGAATTGTACTTACTTATATCGGGAAAGGCAAAGGTAACATTTAATCTTTCCAGCTTTCTCTCTCCAAATGGCTCATCAGGTTTTACACCCTCCAAGGCTTTTTTATTTTTTATGTCTTTCCCTACATCAATGCCTATGGTTGATGCAAAAGCATTTCTATCTATCTCCACCTTATCCCAGCAGCCGCCTAGAATCATGGTACTACAGGCCAGGAATAAGACCAATAGCTTCTTCATTCTACTCCCTCCTTTTTCACCAAAATACTTCTTCGCGAAGTAATAATTAAGATAAAAGGAAGTATCAATAGGTTGATTCCTAAGTTAACTGGTGTTATATAGCTGATTGCCATGTATAACTCAGATATATTTGTAGGAATCATGGCTACTAGGTATATTACCGGGGCAATTACCAAAGAGGAAAGTTTTATATCCTTCAAGGCAACTGCATCACTTAGCAAATATGAAGAGAAAGTAAAGTTATTTGCAAAGGTTGTGAAGTAGAACATGACCCACAAGGCCATAACTACCCCATCCCATCTCTCCACAAAGGATCCCGGTATCTCTATAGTCCTAACCATTGCAATGGTAGGCCACAAAAGATTTTTTATCTCAGCAGTGGTAAACATA
This sequence comes from Clostridium thermarum, assembly GCF_006351925.1. Lineage (NCBI taxonomy): Bacteria > Bacillati > Bacillota > Clostridia > Eubacteriales > Clostridiaceae > Clostridium > Clostridium thermarum. Next base: position 3,185,662 of record NZ_CP040924.1, read on the forward strand.
GCTATACATAGCACAGACAAAATAACATAGAAGGCAATAATGAAGCTCATACTTACAGTAAGGGTCTTAAAAGCCCTTTCTTTATTCTTTAACAGCGGAGAAATGAGATAGGTTATTTCCAGTCCACCAAAAGAAAACATTGCTCCAATTATTGCTTTCAAATAGTTGCCGGGTTCATTCCTCAGAACCGGCAGTATATTAGTAAAATTTGATTCCCCTGCGGCAAAAAGGATAATAGCCAGCATCGGCAAAAACATTATCCAAAGTGCTATCTCATTAAATTTAACATTACTGCGTATACCTCCCCTGACTAAGTACATTCCCACAAGGATTGTAACGAGAATAAGAAATTCTGTAGGAGTTTTCTCTAAGAGGTACATCTTAACAACTTCTACAAAGGCCCTCATTCCCAAGGAAAAAGAAGCAATATTAGGCAAAATCATCAAAGTCATCACAATGGCGCCAAATACGGTGCCAAAGTTCCGCCTTATGATTTCTGTAATTCTTCTGTATCCATTTAATTTAATAGCCTTAATAACAAGCTTAAGCAGTAACAGATTTATTAGGCCTGAGGCTATAGTAACTATCCACACATCTCCGCCAACCAAAGTCGCCATTTCTCTGGGATAGGAAAATATACCTATTCCAACAACTGTAACAACTATAGTAGAAAAAAAACCATAGGAGGTTATAAAATTATTCTTTTCCATTGCTCTTCCCTCCATATCAAATGTTTATTTCTGCCTTACCCTATCTTGGGGATTCATATATTCCGGCCTCTTTTTAAAGTACTGTAAAGGAGACCTAATAAAGGTATCTTTTAAATCCCCACTTCTTGTATTAACTATAGGTGACATATATGGTATGCCAAAGCTTTCTAGTCTTATGATATGAATCAAATACACTATTAACATTATTGTTATGCCATATAAACCAATAACTGAAGCCGCTATGATAAGAGTAAAGCGGATTATCCTCAAAGAAGCCACAGCTTCATAATTAGGGGTCATAAAGGTGGTTATGGTGGTCACTGATACAATAATGATCATAAAAGGACTTACAATACCAGCGGTTACAGCCGCCTGACCAATAATTAAACCTCCTACTATACCTATGGTAGTCCCAATACCCTTTGGAAGCCGTATTACCGCTTCTATTAGCAAGGCCATACTAACTTCCATTATGATAGCCTCTACATAAGCAGGAAATGGTATACCCTCTCTTGTAGAAGCCATAGAATAGGCCAGTCTTCTAGGAATGATTATGGTATGAAAGGAAGTCACTGCCACATAAAGTGCCGGTAAAACCAAGGATAGAAAAATTGCAATCAGTCTTATTAACCTTATTATAGAAGAATAAATCCATCTCTGGTAATAATCGTCAGGAGACTGAAATAGGTTTACCAAAGTTGTGGGCGCCAAAAGAGTGAAAGGAGAATTATCTACTATTATGGCAACCCTTCCTTCATAAAGGGCTGCAGCAACTACATCCGGCCTTTCCGTACTTTGAATCTGAGGAAATATAGACCACTTATTGTCTTCAACTAACTGCTCTATATAACCGCTGTCAAGTATTGCATCAATTTTTATTTTTTCCAACCTATCCTTTACTTTAGTTAACACATCCCTATTAACAATATCGTCAATATACATTATTACTACATCTGTCTTGGATCTGGTTCCCACACTTACACTCTCTACTTTCAGCCTGGTGTCTCTTATTCTCCTTCTTATGAGAGCAGTGTTAAACCTCATGGTTTCAACCAGACCTTCTCTTGAGCCTCTGATAACTGTCTCTCCGGATGGATCAGACACTCCTCTTGCAGGCCATAGTCTTGTTGCAATTATATATACTTCCTCTAAACCATCTATCATCAAGATGGTTTCTCCTGTTAACAGTGCATTTATAGCCTTATCCAATCTCTTTTGAGGCTTAATGTCTGTTACGGTAACAAGCCTATCCTTTATTTCCTTTACATTCTTTATCCTATCTCCAAATATCATCAGTGATTCCATCACATAATCATTAAGCAGAGCTTTATCTGCAAGGCCCTCAATATAAATTACCGCAGCCTGCCACTGCCCAACCTTAAACTGTCTGAATATAGCATCCGTATTATCAGCTAATAATTCCTGTATATATGTATAGTTCTCTTCCAAATCGGATGATATTTCACTTCTAATTACTTCTTTCATAAAACAAAATACCTCCTCTCCACTATCTTAACTTGCCGGCTATATATAGAAGTAAAGCAAGGACAATAAGCACACTTCCTAAGAACTTTGCCTTTCTTGCCTCACCCTTTCTGTCTTCCTTGTTGAATTGTCTTCCGTCCTTAAATATAACAACTAAGGAGGTTAATATAACGAGAGCAAGAAAGTATTCATTAAATAGTCCAAGCATAAAACCTTTCCTCCTTACATCCTACTGCACTTTATTTTTATCTATAGCTTAGTAAAATATGCATCTATCAGTAACCCAATTAAAGAAAAACAGCACTGACAAAGATTACTACAATCCTTGTCAGTGCTGTCTATATAGTTCTTGTTAAAAAAACTTCATTATATTTAGTTTTCAGTGCCTCATAACATTTCTGTGCCTTTAATATATCGTCGAAAAAACCAAATATAGTCGGCCCACTACCGCTCATCATTGAGTTTAAAGCACCAAACCTAACCATTTCTCTTTTTATCTCTCTCAGTATATAATGCTTTCTCAAGGTGACATTTTCTAATACATTCCTCATTAAGTTAGCTGTTTTATTTAGATCATCATCCTCCATGGAAGCAATAATTTCCCTAGTTTGAGGATGTACATTAATTTTATTTATATTTAGGGCCATATATACCTCCTTGGTAGACACGCCAAAAGAAGGTTTTACCAAGACCACAATGTGATTTTTGAAAGGCTTCAAGGGTTCTACTATCTCCCCAATTCCCTTACACAGAGCGGTGCCTCCCACAATACAATAAGGAACGTCTGCGCCTATTTTAAGCCCTAAGCTCATTAATTCTTCATCGGTAGCAGCAACTTCAAAAAGGTCTCTCATGCCCTTCAGTACCGCCGCTGCGTTTGAACTTCCGCCCGCCAAGCCTGCTGCTGCCGGTATATTCTTATATATATTTATGTAAACCCCACTGTTTATATCGTAAGTATCCATAAATAACTTAGCAGCCTTATAGGCTAAATTTCTTTCATCTGTTGGAATATATGGTTTATTACAGCTTATTTCAATGTCCTTAGTCTTTTTCTCCAGTGTGATCTCATCATATAATTCTACGTTTTGCATTATCATTTCAAGAAGGTGATATCCATCTTCCCTTTTGCCAATAACATCTAAAGATATGTTAATCTTAGCATAAGCTTTTATATACATACTTTTTTCCTCCATGCAAATATTACTTATACTGTCCCTATCAAGTACATTATGAGTAATATTGCATAAAAAGTAAAGTATTTAATCTGCTCTTATATGAAAAAGCCTTATGCCATAACGGCTTCTGAGTCGGCTGATAAATCTATCCTATCCTTTACAATTTCCAAAAGAGCTTCATACTTCTCAAGGAAAACCATTATTATATCACCGCATTTTGCATTATCTAATGCCATAACCAAGGCTTCTCTTTCATTCTCTAATACTTTTATATTATCTTCGTCTATACGGTCAGCTTCTAAGACTCCTCTCTTTAGCAGCTCTGCTACTTCCCATTTAGCTCTACCCCGTTTATCATCATCTTCTTTAATATAGATATAATCGAAACTCTCTCCTGCAATTCTTCCTATCTCCAATATATCACTGTCCAGTCTATCGCCGGGAACTCCAATTATTCCAACTAACCTCTTATGCTTCATATCCTTAAGCACCTCTGCCACAGCCCTGTACCCATCTTTATTGTGACCATAGTCCAGTATTACACTTATGCCATTGATATCAAAAATATTAAATCGTCCGGGGTTGCTTTCTTCATCACAATAAAAGCTGCATAACCCTTTGCTTATAACCTTAGGTGATGTACCTACGCCCACTAAGGCAGCTACTGCAGCAAGACTGTTTTCGATGTTAAACTTCGCCTTTCCTCTTAAGGTTATTGGTATACTCTTAACGCTTACAAGCTTTATACAATCTTCACCCTGCTGAATATAAATGCAGCCTTCTTTAAGATATATGCCAATACCTCCGCGGTCAATATTTTCTCTCATAATCTTGTTATCATGGTATTTTGAAAATATGATCAACTTACTTTTTACTCTATTAATTAAACCTGCAGAAACCTTATCATCCCCGTTTATTACTGCATATCCATCATCTTTAACCGCTTCAATTACCAAAGACTTAACATTAGCCAGGTCTTCTATTGTCTTTATTCCGTCTAAGCCCAGATGGTCATCGGTTATATTGGTCAACACTCCAACATCAGCCAAATCATAGGCCAAGCCCCTTCTTATGATTCCTCCTCTAGCGGTCTCAAGCACCGCTATTTCAACTTCTTTATTAAGCAATACTGCCATAGCACTTTCATATCCCGTAGTATCACCTTTCTCTATACAACGGTTATTTATATATATACCACCGGTTGTTGTCATTCCAACATTGTATCCGGCAGAAGATAATACATGGGCGATTAATCTTGTTGTTGTCGTCTTTCCGTTTGTACCGGTGACAGCAATTATTGGCACAGATCCCCTGCTATCCCTAAACATCATATCTACTATTGCCTTAGCAACATTTCTGCTCTTCCCTTCAAAGGGATAGTGATGCATCCTTATGCCGGGAGCGGAATTTATCTCTACTATAGCTCCCTGACCTTTAAGGGGAACACCAATATCTTTGACACAAATATCAACACCACATATATTAAGCCCCAAAGCAGAAGCGGCCCTCACACAAATTTCAATATTTTCTTTACATATTTGATCTGTACAATCCACTGAAACTCCGCCGGTGGATAAGTTGGCATTACCTCTCAGATATACAACTAATCCGCTGGGTAATACTGTTTCCAGATTATATCCCTCTTCCTTCAGTTTTGCAATCAACGTATCATCTATCTTGATCTGAGTCAGTGCCTTTTCATGTCCACTGCCTCTCCTTGGATCCTTATTTACATTTTCAATGAGCTTACGTATAGTATTTTTTCCGTCTCCAACTATAAAAGGAGGTATCCTTAGTGCCACGGCAACCACTTTACCGTCGATAACACAAACCCTATAGTCTCTCCCCGTAACATAGCCTTCCAACATTATGTCCTTGTAACTCACAATTAATTTATTGTAGGCTTCAATCAGTTCAGTTCTGGATTTAATATTTACAATGACACCCTTTCCCTGATTTCCAAATTGAGGCTTGAGAACTACAGGATATCCAATTTTATCTGCGTAGTACAATAAATCTACAGTGTTATTGATCTTATATCCTGTCGTAACCGGCAGACAATGCTTTTCCAATATAGCCTTTGTCATTAATTTATCGCAGGATATATCTACTCCTACAACACTTGTATCACTGCATATAGTTGCTTCAATAAGCTTACCATACTTACCGCTTCCTATTTGATAGAGGCCAGTATCACCAAGCTTAAATATGGGCAAACCTCGTTTTTTAGCTTCTTCACATATTGCACCGGTACTTGGCCCGATACATTCATCATTCAAAGTATCTTTAATCTCAGCTACTCTCTTTTCAAAATCTATGTCATTAATCTTACCTGTTAGCATATTTATTATATCTATAGCAAGATTAACGCACTTTAGCGCTGTTTTCTCATACTCATATTGAAATATAATATAGTACAAATCTTCACTGATTTCTCTGGCCTTACCAAAAGACACATCAATGCCTACCAGGTTTTGTAGGGCTATAATCATATGCTCACATATGTGAGCCAGATAAGTTCCTTCTATCAGGCGAGTATAAAATCCATTTTCCTCGTCTATTCCACACCTGTGATTCTTTAGATCCGGCAATAGCAGAAGCAATCTTTCATTAAATCCTTCTATATCTTTACTAGGAGTTTCACAATAGCCTTCTATGTCTACGTCCAACCGTATACACTTTCTATGAGAATAGATATTTCTTCCTTCGAACACTTTAATGTTTAAAAGTTTCATTTGTTTTCATTTTCCTCCCTGCTTTTTCAAGCAAAAAACTTATAATTTAGTCTATTCTTCTGCAAAAGGTTTTCTTAAATTTATATCAAATCTATCACCGGACTTTAATACGTGCATCCTAACATTGAATATTGACAGCACTTCATTGGGACACTGTTCTGACACATTGCTTCTCTCTATGGTGCTGCCATCTAATACATATACAGCACTATTGCCCAGTACCCTAAATATACCGTCACTGTTTACTTCAATAGCAGTGTCCTCATCTATGCCTATTCCCAAGCTTTGAGGGTTCTCTGCTACACCTACAAGCAACCTGCCAATTCTGCCTCTTTGTGCAAAATGCTGATCAATTATTACGCCTCTAATCAAACCCAGCCCAGGTGCCATCTTCAAGGTACATTTCCTCGGAGACTCCTCATCCGGTCCCTGTACCACCATATTGTCACTCATGGCAGAAGCTCCGGCAGAGGTGCCCACAAATACACATCCCTCTTCATACATTCTTAAGAGGGAATTATACAGCGGCGTTCCCCCTAACATGCTGGTTATCCTCAGTTGATCACCTCCAGTAAAGAATACTAAAGCCGCCTTATTTATCATTTGTATATTTTCATTTGATAAGGCATCTTCTCTGCTTACTACATTTAATATACTTACCCTTTTTACACCAAGATTTTCAAACACTTTTCTATATTGTGCTCCTACCTCAATGGGTGATTCTGTAGCAACGGTTACCACAACTAATTCATCTTCTTCCTTATTGAGCTTAGAGCATACATTCTTTAATATTTCTTTTTCACCTTTTTTGTCTTCAGCCCCTCCAATAATTATCAAAGTTCCCTTTACTTTTTCACTCAATAGCAACACCACCTTACATTGGTATCTTTTATTTTATCCATTGATAATATTCTTATTCAATATTATGTTCATCCCCACTATATGCAGCCCTTGTACAAAGCACTTACCGAATTATTCTTTACCTATATCTCAGAAAATATAAAAGGTGCCTCAAAATATCTCGAGACACCTTTTCTCATTATATAATGGCCCTACCAGGTATAATTAACTTATCATTTACATTGATAGAATTAACATTATCAATATTATTTATTCTTGCTATTTCATCTATTGTTGTATAATATCTCTTTGCTATTTTCCACAGAGTGTCTCCAGGCTGCACTACATATATGGTAACACTGGCTTTTTTCTTCGGGACATTTTCCTCTGACATAAGGACATCTATAAGGAAATCCTTCTCTGTAACATAGTTTACTCTTACATCAACGCCTACCACAGCTTTTACAGCGATTGTACTTGCTTCAACAGAAGCTTCAATGTTTTCTATAGTTGCCTTTACTACAGCCTGCATGTCTATTTTTGCACCTTCAACATCTACGGAACTGCTGAATGGAAGTTCCTCAGAAATTACCTTCAGCTTACTTTCTTCTGCTTCTGTAGCAAAAAGAACATTAAACTTAACAATACCTTCAACAACAACCTTGTTTTCAACTATTTTTTTGTCAGTAACCATGACTTCTCCATGGGACATTATTATTTCCCATGGCTTTACATCTGGTTCAATGTTATCCTTAACTATTGTCTCACTGTGATTGGTTCCTTGAAGAACATTCAGATTATAGCTCTTTTTAACCATATCCATTACTACCCTTGGTGAATATGCGTCCTCTATCATATCTATATGTTCTTTGTATTGAATCCTTACAGTAGCATTGATAATAGCTTCAATATCAACTATTCTGCTCTCTCCTAAGTCATCCTCTTTAATATCATAATCAATATTCTCTACTCTAAAATCTCCAAAGGCGCTCATGGAAGCGTCCACACCATCGATTTCAACATCTTTGCTTAAGTATACATCATCCTCGAGGCATACAAGGGTTCTTTCTCCGTTACCCCTGTAAAGCATCTTAACGTTAGCATAAGCTGTAATTTGAGCTCTTCCATCCATTAATTTTACTTCTTTTTTATGAAGATTTACATCACACTTCAGCACCTTGCCGATTTGCGGCTTGTCCATAGGTACCCTTATCTGAGTTTTTATTACGAGGTCAGTATCAGTATCTCCCAGTATTTTATCTATAACTGCTGGGTACTTAAGAGTCTGCAGATCATCTTCTCTGGCTATAGACTTCACAACTTCAAAGCTATAGTTTTTAAAAACTGCGGATTTAATCTTAATTATTCCACTGATTCCAACCTTTCTTTCATTTATAAGGTTTGAATCCATATGTTCAACATAACACTCAGCATCACAGAGCATTTTATGTTCAGCAGCGGGTATGTCAACATAATTGGAGAATTTATCACTGTAGGTTACATTATAAACTCCCATACCATCTTCTTCTTTAGCCAGATAAATTACATTATAAACAACCTGTCCTTCAACATAGACCTTATCCTGCATTGTTTCTTTAGCAGTTATTGAGGGTTTTACATCAACCATAAGTATTTCAACCACATCTGGGTGAGTGTCCGGTATTAAATATTCACCCTTAACTACGGTATCGGCAAAATTTTCCTCCAGTAACTGCTCATATTCTATATTTTCTTTTATCAGCTCAACAGAAGCCATATTATCCCTCCCTATAATACCTACTAATAATGTATACAAAGGGCTTGAATAAAATATGACAACAATTAAAAGAAAAATTTTGTTTATAGTAACAAAATATATAATTAGTTCAAGTATTATTAAAAGTTACCTAGCTGGTTTCACAAGAATTTTTTGAACAAAATATTGACAAACGACAATATTTGACGTAATATTATATATGGTTATTGACCATATAACCTCTCATAAATTCTCAATACCCTTTTATACCATAGTTGAAAGATGGATACCCACCATCTTTCTTTTTTATGTCCAAGCATCTATTTTCTGTAATTAATATTTTCATACTCTTAATTCATTTTATACTTTTTCCAAAAATATTTACGTAAGATTCTATATTTTACACTTTATTCATAAGACAAAAGAATGAGCTGAGCATTAAGCTTCACTCATTCTTTTTGTTTTATTAAAATGTTTTATAAGCCTTCCAGTAAAGAATTTAATCCTCGTGGAAACTCCTCCGAGGATTATGCTATGCTTATGTATTAACCTGCATAAACTAATTGTACTGTTTTTGTTAAAACGTCTGAATAACTATAGGTCACTGCCCTGTGGGTGTCGTTGTCAAGCCTTATTACAAATATGCTTGGGTAGGTCTTTTCGATAATCCCTTTGTTTATTAGGATTTTTCTTCTGCCACCATTAGCTTTCAATGTAACTTTTTCGCCAACATGGTTTTCTATATCCTTTTTAATGGCAGCTATCTTATTAATTTTTTCCATAGAAACACCCTCTTTCCACAAATACATTATACCCCATGATAAACAAAATGTCAAATAAACAAATTATTTTATCACTTTGTAAACGTTTTTGTCAATGTTAATTTTGTATGAACAAATTGTTTTAACAGTGTAAACAAAAATATTATACCTCATTTGCTAATATTTTATTCATTTTTTATACACTTTTAAATCTGTTATACAAAAAGCCGGCAGCGCCGGCTTTTAAGCATAGGGTGATTTTGGATATCCTTCTCTGTACTTTCCTCTTGTTTGAAGACCACCAATTCCTTTTATACCTGTTATTGTATTTTCCAATACATCTTGTATCTGTACAATCTTCTCTATGTTGGTATAAGCAATTTTTTCACACACAAAAACCGGATCCAGGCAATGTATTAATACCCTGTTGGGAGAACTGGCGAAGTTGGCTCCGGAATCCAGAATCTTTTCGTAACAGGATTGACATGCTCCTGCAAATATTACTAATTCATCATAACTGGATTCATATTCTCTTAGGGCCTTTACTGCCTCTACATAATACTTGGAATTTTTATAACTATCCAGGGAAGAATAATCCTCTATTTTTTTTAAAATAGCATCATGTCCTGTTAATACCACAATATCAGGTTTAACTTCCTTTACCATGCTGACAATCTGTGCAGGCTGGTCCTTTTCTAATACTACTCTTCCCACCGCATCCATATTTAACTGTTTATATACCTTAAGACAAGTATCTAGGTACTCAGCATCACCATCCACATGAAGTATTCTTCCCGGCCTGCCAAATGTAAGCTCCTTAGATTGTGTTATCTTACTGGACTTAGACATCCTGACCGCTTCTCCCCTATAGCCGTCATCTCTGGTTGCAATTATTTTCTTAATTGCCTTATTTACCCGCTTATTAAAAATTTCATCCTTCTCACTGTTATAGCTCTCCCGTACCGGTTCCAGGTCATCTTCCGGCGAGTCCGCTATAAGCCTTAAATTAAGGCCCTTAATAACATATTGCTTGCCCTTCTCATTTTCAGTGATATCAATTATTCTAAATGTAATGTCCTTACCATAGGATTTCCTAACAACAGTATCGCCTATCTGCATCGACTCATCTCCACAACTAATTCTCTTTTTATATAATATGAACTAAGGGTTGTTGTGTGACTAATAAAATTATCCCTAATTGAAAGAAAGCATGGAGCAACTTCTTTAGCGACAAGTTTCGGATACCTTTTCTCAGCAAAGCTGAGGAAAGCTTAAATATGAAAAGAGCTGTCCCTCTTTTTTTGTCCGGCAGCTCTTTGTTTACCCTATTCCTTCTGCTCATATACCTTTTTAAAGTCCTCAATGAATCTCAAGTAATCCTGCTGCTCTGCCATAAGTTCGTCCATTTTCTTGTTAAAGGTATTCTGTCCCCAATTGACTTCATTATAAAAATAGCGATTTGATAATCTCCAAAATCTTTGAGGGAAAACTAAGAATGCAAAAAGCACCCTATACTCTTCTTCTCTGATTGGGCTTTCAGAATCATAACCTTCAAGAGCAAGCTTGCAGTACTCTATATTCCATTGAACTCTCTTCAACACTTTAATTAAGAAATTAGCCACGTCATAAATCCTGATCTCTCTCTTACAATAGTCAAAGTCAATAGTGTGTACCATATTATTTGAATCAATGATTATATTGTGATAAGTATAATCATGATGACAGAAGCTTTTTTCTTCCTCTGCAATGCTGCAAAGGTCCATATATTTAGAGTCCTGTAATATGGCCAATGCCCTCTTTCCCAGATCCTTATAAAACTGCATCTCTTTTATGTAGGAAAGATCAAAGGCTGTTTTCATACTCCTTTTACGGGCCATATCTCTCATTTTGTCAAAGGACTTGATTCTCTTTTCCATTAAATGTGGCCACCGTCCTAAGTCAGTCTTCAATTTGCTATTTTCAGGAGGTTCGTATCCTCTTGAAGCCAGATGGAGCCTTGCCAGATTTTTGGCTGCCACTACCAGGTCTTCTTTATTCTGAAAATCACATTCCCTTCCATCTATCCACCTAGAAAGAGTATAAATATCTTCGTTAACTAGGGCATAGGGCTGACCATCAGTGTTAAGAAAATACCTGTCTACATTATCATAACCGTTCTTGATTAAGTGTTCCTTTGCACCATATACAAATAATAGCTTTTGAATTCCATAATTGATTTTCTTTAAGCATCTGACACCTTTATCAGTTTTTAAATAGTACACTCCCTTATTAGGCTTTATGCTTTCTATCTTAATGTCAAACTGCCTTTCAATCTCAAATTCTCTCATCATCTCTATCACCTCCCTTATAATTTATATGAGTTACCCAATAGATTTATTAACAAATTTGTAGTTTTTGTCGCACATTTTACCCACCATTAATATAATAAAATAGGACTATTACGAAAGGACTATCCATCATGAAAATAGGAATTGACGGAAGAGCTGCAAAATGGTACAGGGGAACAGGCATTGGCAACTACACCTATCAAATAATTAACACTTTAAATCAGCTGGATAACAGTAACAGCTATTTATTATTTATGCCGGAAAACTGCAGTACAGATATACCTTTTAATCAAAACTTCAAAATCAGAAATATTACAGAAAATAGATCTGATAGTTTTTGGGATGAGGTTAACATTCCAAATATTCTTCATGACAATGAAGTTGAAATATATCACGTTCCGCAGAACGGGATAGGTCTTCCAATGGATAAGCCATGCAAGATGGTCATTACCCTCCACGATATAATTCCATATAAAATGCCGGAGACCGTAGGACCAAGCTACTTAAAGATCTTTCTGCAGCAAGTTCCCCAAATAGTGCCCCTGTGTGACGGAATTATAACCGTATCCAACTTTTCAAAAGAAGATATAATGAGAGAGTTTAACTATCCTGCAGAAAAGATTTTTGTAACTCATCTGGCTCCGGAAGAAATATACAAACCCAATGATAAAAAAATAAGCAAGCTTTTAATAAAAAATATTTATGGCATAGAAGGAGATTTTGTCCTTTATATAGGCGGCTTTAGCCCCAGGAAGAATATAATTGGTCTTTTGGAGGCCTTCAGCAAGCTCGTTCAAAAGTATAGGAAGGACTTAAAGCTTGTAATAGCTGGTAAAAAGGGTATCTCTTATGAAATATATAAGAAAAAGACGGAGGAATTAGGCCTAGTTGATAGAGTAATTTATCCAGGGTTCATAGTCATGGACCACCTACCCTATCTTTACAGTGCAGCGGAGCTTTTTGTCTATCCCTCTTTTTATGAAGGCTTTGGATTGCCTCCGGTTGAAGCTATGGCTTGCGGCGTTCCTGTTATAGCTTCAAATACTACCTCTATACCGGAAGTTCTTGGGGATTCAGCAATACTTATAAATCCCCTTGATATAGATGATCTCCATGAAGCTATGTGGAAGGTACTGGAGGATAGTGCTCTAAAAGACAGTCTGATAACCAAAGGGTTCGTACGATCATCTGAACTCAGTTGGAAGAGTACTGCACTGCAGACTTTAAAAGCATACAATAAAATAATTAATAATTGGTAACCGTGGTCGTGTATGTTCTACAGCTTAAGCAATCAGCCCAACTAAATGTTATTAGTGGGCTGATTTTACTTTTATGTCATCAAAATATTTACTATCGAATGTATGTTTGATATAATTATGGATATACTATGAAAATAAAGGGTGGTGATTTAAATTGGATATCCAGGAAAAGCTAAAAATTTTATCTGACAGTGCAAAATACGATGTATCTTGTTCCTCCAGCGGAAGTAACCGCAAAAATATCACCGGAGGCTTAGGCAATACAGCGGAAGCAGGCATATGCCATAGCTTTTCTGCCGATGGACGTTGCATATCACTGCTTAAAATACTTTTGACCAATTACTGCATATATGATTGCGCCTACTGCGTTAATAGGATTTCTAACGACGTACCAAGAGCAGCCTTTACCCCTGATGAAGTGGCTGACCTCACTATGAACTTTTACAGGCGAAACTACATAGAAGGCCTTTTCTTGAGCTCAGCGGTTTTCAAAAATGCAAATTATACTATGGAGCTCTTAACAGCCACCATCCGTAAGCTTCGTTTAAATCATAAATTCAATGGTTATATACATGTAAAAGCCATACCTGGGGCAGATGAAAAATTAATTAAGGATGCGGGCCTTTATGCCGACAGAATGAGTGTTAATATTGAGCTTCCCTCTAGTACAGGCCTAAAGCTTCTGGCCCCCCAAAAGACAAAAGACAGTATCCTAAGGCCTATGGACTTGATAAATAAGGAGATCCTCTACAACAGGGACATGAAGAAGCAGATTAAATCAGCTCCTCATTTTGTTCCCGGCGGCCAGAGCACTCAGCTTATTGTCGGTGCCACCGGCGACAGCGATTTAAAAATCCTCAGCCTTTCCGAGGGACTTTACAACAAGTTTTCTCTCAAGAGAGTGTATTATTCTGCCTACGTACCTGTTGCACAGGGCCCTAAGCTGCCTGTGATAAAGCATCCACCACTGCTGAGGGAGCATAGGCTATATCAGGCAGACTGGCTTCTAAGATTTTACGGCTTCAAAGCCTTTGATCTGTTAAATGAGAAAACTCCTAATCTTGACCCCAATTTTGATCCCAAAACCTCTTGGGCCCTGAACAATATGGATAAATTCCCGGTTGAAATCAACACCGCTCCTTCCAATACTTTACTGCGGGTTCCCGGCATAGGTATTCGATCAGTTCAAAGAATCCTTGCCATAAGGAAAGTTCACAGAATAACCTTCGACGATATGAAAAAGATAGGCGTAGTTATGAAAAGGGCTCAATACTTTATTACCTGTAATGGTAAATACTATGGTGACGTAAGTTTCAACGATGATTTAATACGAGGAAGGCTCCTGGATAAGTCTCCCGAAGTAAAAAAGCTAAAGGATGCTGAAGAATTTGAACAGCTGTCTTTTTTTCCCAATCTCCCGGCTGTACTGGACAGGGAGGAGATGTTTTCAAAAATTCACGGTGAACTGTGAGGTGCAAAATGAGTATAGTTTATACCTATGACGGCAGCTTTGATGGCCTATTAACTTGTATATATGATTATTACTACTCAAAGAAAAAAGCAGAGGATATAAAAGTAAAAGATGATTTCTTCCCCGACCTGCTTCAGGAGGAAGTTTTTATCGAAACCTCTGAGAAAAAAAGTTCAAAGGTTTTTAATGCTATCAAGGACAAGATTGGTTCTACTGCCCTAAAGGATATCTTCACTGTTTTTCTCTCAGAAGAGCCCGGCATGGAGAAGCTAATCTTAGAATTTGTGAAGCTTGGCTTCAAGGTTGGAAGGGACATTCATAAACATTTACATAATGAACTTGTATTAGAGGTAGCAAAGTGCTGTCACAGGGTAAACCTGGAGAGCCATAGATTTTGCGGCTTTGTGCGTTTTAAATGTGTGGGTCCGGAGCTTTACTATTCCTCCATAGAACCGGACCACAATATCCTGACCCTCATTGCACCTCATTTTACTGAACGTTTCTCCAGTCAAAAATGGATTATCCATGATGTAAAAAGAGGTCTAGCTGTCATGTATAACAGAGAGAGTTGGGTCCTAGCTCCTATGGATAGCACTGCGGCACAACAGCTCCTCTCTGTACCTGATGGTATTTATGAAGAGCTTTGGAAAACTTATTACTCTACGGTGACAATTATGGAACGAGAGAATCCCAGACTACGCCGCCGAATGATGCCACAGAGGTACTGGAAACACCTTCTGGAGGTAAAATAATTGTCAATTAAATCAGACTCCGACATCATGAACAAGCCAAGGCCCTTCTTTCTCTTCTCTGACTAGTATGAAATCTAGTTCTTCAACTACCGAATTTCCTGTTGGATCTTTTTTCTCTACCAGTACATACAAGTACATCCAAACATAAGGCTTTTTATTAAAGACCTTCTCATAGCTGTGAGGTGGCACTGCCATATCATGAAAACTGCCTGGATATCTAATCTCTTTCAACTGAAATTGAAACCGGTTATTAACAAATTCGTCAATATCATTATTGTCTCTCATTTTTCTGTAGCTTCCTAAGGTACTCCTATAGGCATCATAGTCTTTTTTGTTAATGGATTGAAAATACCTCTTCACTAACTCCTTACCTTCGTTAATTTCATCTTCTGTAATATCCAAGCTATATTTTATAGATAAGCTATCTTCAGTTATCGCTTCTTCCTGTACAGTGGTCCTTTTAGTGCCTTCAAAGCTCATGTGCCTTACATAGCACTTATCGTATCCTCCCCAGCCTGGGCTTAATATCAAGTCTTCCAGGTTTCTGTTTTTCCAGTCTGTGGAATGCTGGCAAACAAATATACCGTTGAATTCTCCGATACCGATATTTGAAGTTACATAGGCAGAATGGGTATAGGACCCGGATTTTCCTCTTCTGAATTGCAGAGCATCACCTGGGTTTATAGTTGACGGTTCCAAGCTGATTGCGGGCTTATTGGCATTATTTATATAGACTTTTACACCCATAAGTTCCTTTATACCAGATAAATATGCATGTAATCTTTCAACGTTTTCCCAGGGTGGAGTTCCACCCCCTGAATTTCCATGCCATTGCGGAGTCATCCTATATCTATTCCTAATATTTTTTACAACCTGTATATCATCACCTATAACATATCCGCCGTAAGCAGCCCAAATGCATTGTGATACAAAATTTGTACAATCAGACTTGGCAGTATAGAATAATCTCTCAGACAGCGGGGCCTCAGCAAATTTTAGGGCATAATACCCCCCCCTGCCAACTTCATAGGAAGCAGACTTTGAGTTATCAAAATTTATGTATCCTGTACCCTTTATCCCCTTTTCTCCCTCATCCTCAACTCTATCTGCCTTTTTCTTAAAAAACTGCTCAAACCTCCCTGCCTTTTCTGCCTTGTTTCTATAAATCTCCTCTATGTATTCATTAGCCACGATGTCCGTTGCCTTTCTCTTGCTTAGTCCGCTTCTAAAACCCATTTGATAGGCCTTAAGCTGCTTTTCATTGACGTCTGCCAGAAAAATTTGATACTTTTCATAATCAGATTTGATAGAATCAATGATCCAAATCCCCTTATCCTTTGTCATGTTAAATTCATACCTTACATTATAAATGCCGGACTGAACCTCCGGTGTTCTCTTATACCTGAAGTTCATATCCACTAAAGTCTCTACCAAAGCCTTATCCTTATCCAACACAAAGTTTGTATACTCAACATTATAGGTTAGATCCCTATAACCTAACTCTAATTCCTTAAGGAACTTAAGCTCAAGGCTGTGAGCCTTCTGAAATATATAGAGTTCATCATTGGTCTGAGCCATATTTTCATTATTGCTATTATCCAAAGTCTCATAGGCCTTAAAATGCCTTTTTAAAAAAGAATCAATGCAGTTTCTGATATCCGTATTATCTGACCGTTGGGATTTCACCACCGTTGAATCCAAGAGTAATATGCCCAAGGTAATAAAAAGCATGATAACTAGCTTTCTGAACATAATCAATCACTCTCCTATTTTAATAGTGTTCCGAATTTCAAAGTAAATTATTAGAAAACTGGTATCCCTAACCACTGAGGAAAGTGGCTAATTCCCCTTAACTCTAGCTCCAACTATATTTAAAAATATTCAGTAGAAATTCAGCTCCGCTGACCTTCCGCCATAATTTGTACTTACACATTAAATAACTTATGGTATAATAAAACTACCACGGTGTGCAATCGCTTGCATACATGAAACTTCAGAAATATTATTTAAAGGATGATGTTAGTTTGGATAACAGCATATTGAATAAAATGTATTATTATTCTGGAAATGATCTTGGTAACACTTACTCCAAAGAGATGACTACCTTTAGGGTTTGGGCTCCACTGGCTTCTGAGGTTAAGTTATTGACCTATGCAAGGGCGGAAGATACAACTCCTGCCATGGAAATTGAGATGATAAAATCAGAAAAAGGCACATGGACAGCTCATATTTTGGATGATCAAGATGGTTTAATCTATACCTATAAAGTAAAAAACCATGGAGCTTGGGCGGAGGCCGTAGACCCTTATGTAAGGGCTGTTACAATTAATGGCCAAAAAGGCGTGGTTGTTGACTTGAGTTCTACCAATCCAGTAGGCTGGAATCCCCATAAAAAGCCAACACAGAAGAGCCTTCTTGATACAATAATCTATGAATTACATGTGAGGGACTTATCCTCCTTCAAGGAAAGCGGAATCAAAAATGTGGGCAAGTTCCTTGGTCTAGCTGAAAAAAACACAAAAGGCCCTAATGGTACTTCTACAGGTTTAAGTTATATAAAGGAGCTTGGAGTTACTCATGTTCAATTGCTTCCCATATATGACTATGCCACTGTGGATGAAGCAGACCCAATGGCTGGTTTCAACTGGGGTTACGACCCACTAAACTACAATGCCGTTGAGGGTAGTTATTCCACAAGTGCAGCTGATCCCAAGGCAAGAATAAGAGAGCTGAAGCAGGCCATTCAGGCTATGCATGATGAGGGCCTAGGTGTGATTATGGATGTGGTTTATAACCATATGTTCACAGCAGATGAATCTAACTTCAATAAAATTGTGCCGGGATATTACTTCAGAAAAGACAAAACCGGGAATTGGGCTGATGAATCCCTATGCGGCAATGCAATAGCCTCAGAGAATGCAATGGTGAGAAAGTTTATCGTTGATTCTGTAGTTTATTGGGCTAAGGAATATAATCTTGATGGCTTTAGGTTTGACTTGATGGGGCTTATTGATGTTACCACCATGAAGGAAGTGAGAGCTGCCCTTGATGCCATAGATCAGAACATATTTATTCATGGTGAAGGCTGGAATATGGGAAATACTTTAGCTGAAGATGAAAAAGCAATACAGCGAAATGCCGGTGTGCTAAAAGGTATCGGGTTCTTTAACGATACAATTCGTGATGGCATAAAGGGAAGTGTTTTTGAAAAAGCTGAGGCTGGCTGGGTGAACGGCAATTATAAGTGTAAATCAGAGGTTTTAAAGGGTATTGTAGGAGCAACTTACTATAATGAGTCAATAAATACCTGGGGTCCCCAGGTTGAACCCTATCAATCTACAAACTATGTTGAAGCCCATGACAATCATACCTTATGGGATAAGCTGCAGTTAACTAACCCTGATGCCAGCAAAGAGGTGAGATTAAAAATGGATTATCTGGCCGCTTCTATAATTTTTACCTCCCAGGGCATTCCCTTCATACAAGCAGGACAAGAATTTCTGAGAACTAAGGGTGGAGATGAAAACTCCTTTAAGTCTCCTGATAAAGTGAATATGTTAAATTGGGCTCAAAAAGCTAAAAATACTGATGTGGTAAATTTTTATAAAGGCTTGATAGAGCTCAGAAAAGCTCATCCTGCTTTCAAAATGCCCACAGCAGCAATGATAAGGGAATGTTTAAAGTTTATAGAGCTTGCTCCGGAAAGCCTTATCGCCTATACCATAACCGGTAATGCCAATGGAGATAGTTGGAGTGACATTTTTGTGGCCTTCAATGCTGATACAATCCCCCAAACTGTAAATTTACCAAAGGACACTGAGTGGAATATCGTTGTTGATAGCAAAACTGCTGGTGTTAATGTGTTGAATCAGCTAAGTGGCAATAGGTATGAAATTCCTCCTTTGAGCCCCGTGGTTATGTACGCCGGAATAAAATAATTGACAATGGACAATTGTCCATTGTCAATTGTCCATTGAATCAGCTTTCTTGATATACGGTAGTGAGGAAATTACTTAAAAATTCCTCCCTATCCTCCTTATATTCTACCTTTCTTATAAGTCTATCTAAAAAGGTTTCTTCTTCCCATTCCTTTCTTCTGGCATAGTAATCCTTTGATATGCTGTAGAAGTCTTCAGGGAAAGTCAATAAGGCCTTTAAGACTTCCAATTCCCTTCTGTCCAGACTATTCACGGTACAGTAATCCTCAATAATGCTTTGAGCCCTTTCCAATTCAAAGGCAAAGTTTTTAACTGCTTTATTTATGAAATTACATATATCATGGACCTTTAAGTCTACTACCGCAAAATCAAAGTCAATAAAATAAGCCTTATCATCTTTGATTAATATATTGTGATGAGCTAAGTCATGGTGGCAGATTGCAATCTTGTCCTCTTCGCTGCAAATCTTCAGATAAGGAGAGTTTTTCAGCATTTCCATACTGCGATCCACTTCCTTCAAATAATAATCTACATATTCCAGGAATAACTTGTCAAAGTCACTCTTATATTCATGCAGTAATGCCAGCCTTTTAAAAAAGCTCAATTCATCACTGCAGCGTTGAAAACTGTCAATAGCTCGGCCCACCAGTATTTTATCCGGATAGCTACATCTATATCCTTCTGAGGCCTTATGAAGTTCAGCTACCCCTGTTATTGCTGTACTTACATCTAATGGGTTACTGAACTCGCACTCACGACCTTCTACGGCATCCATCACACAATATAATTCTCCATTCCAGGTAGTATAGATCTCTCCTTCATGGGTCTTTGTGAAGGATATGATCCTATTAAACCCGGACCTAATATACTCCAGGGCATCATTTATAAACTGCAGATTTTCCTGGGAATATTCCACTTTCTTTAAAATCTTTCTTCCGCTGTCGGTAAATAACAGATATACGTTTCTCAAGGGAACTACATCTGTGACCTTTAGTCCGAATCTTTTAAATAAATCCACATACAAATCATATCTGGAAAGTAACTTCTTTTCCCTGTACCTTAAATTATCAGTTATTTTGAACACCACCCTTCTGCTAAAGAAGACTGTCGTCATCTTTTTCTATGACTCCTAACAGCTTCTTTGCATATTCATCTTCATTCCATTCTTTTTTACCGTAACGGTATCCCTCACAATACTTCATAAACTCTACTGGATAGGAAAGTACGGCTCTGATAAAGATTTCACTGCTTAGAGGCAACTCCTCCAGCCTGCAAAATTCACTTATGGCCGCCTTAAAATCCAGTTTGTTACCCTTCTTTTTCAACTTACCTAAAAAGTGGATTGCATCAAATTCAACCATGTTGTAGCAACACTTTCTTATGTCTCTTATGTTCACCATTTCATTCTTTCGTATATTATCTATATAAGTGTTTCCCAGACAGACTTCATTCCTCTTCATACTTCTCTCAATTAATTTATAGTAGCCATTTTCATAAATTATTCTTATACACTTTTCTGCTCTGTCTAAATATTCTGGTGCCTTCTCTAAAATTAATTCTTCAAACCTATTCTTTGCTTTTTCACTTTCATATCTTTTTATATCTCTTTTCAGCTTCTTGATATATACCTTAAACCGCTCTATCTTTTTTCCCATATTATTTTCTAAAAGTCCTACATTAAGTCCGGAAATACCCATGGTCTTTTTGTGAAACTCTGCTATGGCTTCCAGTTGATTAAGAATAGTGTCAAAGGATAAGAATTCTTTATAATTTTCCTCCTCAGGAAAGCTTTCTACTATATTTATGCCGCAACTTATAAGATATTCTTTTAGATCCCTATAGTATTTTTTACTCAATAAGGACTCCCCCCTTTCTTTTAAAGCGGAAGGTTCTAAACTCATCAATAAACTCCTGCTTTTCCTCATTATCATCAAGTATTCTTCCAAGTTTCTTTAGGAAGAAATCTTCCCCCCAAGGCTGTTCTTCCCAATAATACTGTATGCCGACCTGCCAGTAATCTTGGGGGAATTCCATAAATGCAGCCATTATAGGAATGTCATCTTCTTCTACCGGATAGAGAGAGTCATAGGCTTCTAATATAGACCTTGCATTCTCTATATCCCACTTACCATTCTTCATCCTTCTTATCAGAAGGCTTGAAAGATCATGTAGATGCGTGTCCAAAATCACATAGTCAAAATCAATTATATTTACCCTTTCATCGATACCTATCAGTACGTTGTGATGAGCAAAATCATGATGGCAAAAGCCTCTAGACCTTATTTCTTTTGTCATTTTAATATAATATTCACTTTCCCCCAAATTCTTGATAGCCACATCGCATCTTTTGAGTTCCTCCTCCATATGAGCAATATATATGCTATCGAACTCGGTTTTCTCTTCCTTTGCGTCTATCCTACTTTTAAAATCCAGGATTTCATTTTTTCGCGTTCTAAAGTTGTCAAACCACTTAAACCATCCCATCCTTGGTTTCATAAAATCCTGTAGTTCAAAGCCTGTACTCTTTATATGAAGCTTTGCCAGTGTTAATGTAGCCTTCTCAATATCCAAAGGATTGTCGTAATTGCTTTCCCTAGCCTCTACCCAAGGTGTGAGATAGGCGTATTTGTTATCTAACGCAATATATTGCTTCCTATCTAAAGTATTAATAATTTGTAGCACTGAAGTAAAACCCTTATCTATGAGGTGATTTATTGTACCCAATATAAACAAAAAATGAGGAAGCTCATACTTTATCACTTTAAGACAATATTTACCCTGCTCATCACATATCTGGTAGACATTCTTTATCTTTTCCACAGTGACTGCACTGATACCGTATTTCTCTTCCACTATCCTTTTCACAAAGGCTGTATCCAATGATTAGCCCTCCAAAATATTATTCCTTTTTTATTATATGTTTACTTGCCAATAAGTGCGCCTTTTACTTCCATATAATGATGCGATAAATTTACAGTTTTAAAAGAATTCATGGCACATTTTTCAATTTAATCTAATATTAATATATAAGATACTAATTCAATTATTTAATAATGAGTGATTAATAATTCTGCTTTGACCATCATTTATAGGGAGAGGGTTATATGAGAGTTGCCATTGATGCTAGAGGTGTCAATTGGTATAAGGGCACAGGTATCGGCACCTATACAGACAATATCCTTAGCCAGCTTTTAAATATAGATCAAGAAAATTACTATCATATTTATTGGTCCGGCGATGACTATGAACGTTTGAATGCACCAAATTCAAAAATAATTATGACTTCTAAAAAACATCACCGTTTTTTCCAGCAAAACTATATTCCCAGTAATCTCTCAAAAGAAAAGATAGATGTTTATCATGTTCCCCAGAACGGTATAGGACTTAGTGAAAATATTACTTGTAAAAAAGTTATAACTGTACATGATTTGATACCATATATAATGCCGGAGACTGTTGGCAGAGGTTACCTGCTTAAATTTCTCAAAGAGGTGCCCAATATTATTGAAAATACAGATGCAATAATTACAGTATCTAATTGGTCAAAAAGAGATATTCTTAAATTTTTCCCTATTGAAGAGGACAAAGTCTTTGTAACTCCCTTAGCCACAGATATGAAATATAAGCCTTTAGACAAAGAATGGTGTCGTTACATGATAGAGAAGAAGATGAATATTAAAAAGCCATATATTCTCTATATAGGGGGTTTCTCTCCTCGAAAAAACGTCCGCTCCCTCATTATGGCTTTTTCTAAGGTTTATCCAAATTTAAATAAGGACTACGTGCTGGTTATCACCGGTTCTTTAAGAGATGAGGGTAATTCCTTAAAAGAGCTTTGCAGCAACTTACAGATTTATTCCCAAGTTGTATTCACCGGCTTTGTTGAGGAGGATATGCTTCCAATTCTCTATAACGGTGCGGAGCTTTTCGTTTACCCCTCCTATTATGAAGGATTTGGGCTACCTCCACTGGAAGCCATGAGCTGCGGTACTCCGGTAATCACCTCCAACGTATCCTCCATTCCTGAGGTTGTTGGTGATGCGGGAATATTAATTGACCCTTATGATACAACCAATCTTATGGAAGCCCTTGTAAACACCTTGAGTGACGAAAAGCTTAAGGAACATCTGTCTCAAGCAGGACTAAACAGAGCTGCTCAATACTCCTGGAAGAGAACAGCCGCTGAGACCCTGGAGGTTTATAAGAAGATAATTGGAATGCCCACATAAATTAATAGGAATTCAGCTCTGCTGAATTCCTTCCATCATTTTTAATTCTTGATTATTAATTTTAATCGAAAGAATTGTCCTTGTACTCAGCTTCAATCCCGATTATTAAATCCTCTATGTCGCCGCCGGCTATAGCCTCCTGCTCCAGGTTAATAAGTTCACTTACAAGGATAGGATAGTCTTTGTCATAGACAATTTCTACCTCTTCCCTGCCCTGTTCTGCCATTAACCGCCACAGCTTTAGGCCCATAAAGTTATCAATGCTGCCATTAAACATAGGGAGGCTGTACAGTTCTGTTACAGCTGGGATTATTCCTGCCTGTTTCAGGGCAAAAATGTTACTTTCGTTATCTGTAAGCATAAAGCGTAAAAACTCTGAAGCTACCTGGTTTCCTTCATTCTGTTTTGTCATTATAAAGGCAGTTCCTTCCCCACCAGCACTTCTCTTACCCCCAAACTCAAAAGCTGGGAACAGTTCTGCCTGCCATTGTGTATTATTAAACTCCTCACTGTTATATAACTTATTTATACTCCTATTATCCGCTATGATACATAAGGCTTTTTCACTTTGTAATAATTTTACGGGGTCCTCGCTACTTTGTAAATTATATACAAGCTGTTGGTTTACCAACTCATTTATAGTAGACAAAGCTAATTTATTTTCTTCCAAGGGCAGTACTAATCCCTTATCTTGGCTGTATAAGGGCTTTTTTAGCTGCCTTAGCATACCAATGTACAAGTTCCCGTTCTCAGCCTCATTTAGGGCAATTAATTTGACGGTTCCCTGAGACCTTTCCTTTAGCTTCCTGCCCATTTGAATAAATTCATTCCAAGTCTTTGCTTGAAAGGGATCTAAATTATACTTATCTGCCAGTTCTCTATTATAGAGGAGTACCCTTGGGTTTACATCCCAGGGAAATCCATAAAGCTGCTCTCCAATTGTAACCTCTTTCAGTTTCCAAGGCAGTACCATGCTCTTTATCTTTTCCATGTCTTTGTCCACCGGTCTAAAAAAATCAGGCAGCTCATGAATAAGTACAGGTATAGCATAGGTACTTACTTCCACAATATCCGGTACACCTTCCTTGGAAGCTACACTTGTCTTCAGTCTATTTTTAAGTTCCTCTTTAGGAACTGCAGTAACGCTTATTTTTACCTCAGGATTTTCTTTTACGAATAATCTAGCTGCGTTTTCTATTGTTCCCTTTGTTTCTTCCCGGCTCCAAATACTAATATCTCCTTTTAGGGTTTTCTCCGTTCCAATTACTTCATCGATTACTTCGTTTCCTGTGCATCCTGTACCAAAAATTAAAATAAGTGCCGTTACTGCACATCTGTATATAACACTTTTGTTTAACATCAAATTCATTCCTTCCCACAACCTGCAGTACTTCAGTATTACTGCAGAAACCACTTATATGCTGCAATCAGAAGCTTTAGCTAAATGATAGCCCGACAGTAATACCATTATACCTCAAAAGGTATGAATTTAACATTTATTTCCCATAATTCTATCTTAATTCACGAGTTCCTTCCCCAATACCGCTGCCATAGAATGATGGCTCATAACCGATTTTTTTCTTGTAGCCTTCTCTTACCGTATTCTTAAAGTCCTCAAGATTATCTTTCTTAACCAAGGCAATAGCACAGCCTCCGAAACCTGCTCCAGTCATTCTGGCACCAATACATCCCTCAGCCTTCAAAGATTCTTCCACCAAAGTGTCCAACTCTTTTCCTGTAACTTCATACAAGTCTCTCAGAGAGTTATGGGACTGTGTAAGCAACTGTCCAAACTCCTCAAGCTTTCCTTCATTTAAGCACTGAAAAGCTTTCTTTACTCTGTGATTTTCATATACTGCATGCATTGCTCTGTGTCTAACATTTTCTTTTTCAATTTTTACTGCTGCAGCTTCAAACTCTTCCGGAGTTAAATCACAAAGCGCTCCTACTTTTTTAACTTTGTTTATTACTTCTAAAGCCTCATCACATTCTGCTCTTCTCTCGTTATATTTAGATTCATTTAAGGCTCTTCTCTTGTTAGTGTTCATTATTACCAGGGTATAATCCCCAAGTTCTACATTGGCATAGCTGTAGTCCAAGGTACCACAGTTAAGCAGAATCGCTTTGTCCTTTTTACCCATTCCTACTGCAAACTGGTCCATTATTCCACAGTTAACGCCTACAAAAGCATTTTCTGCCTTTTGGCCTATCTTCACCAACTCAACTTGATCAATGGTCCCATTATTAAATAGATTGTTTACTATTACACCGATTAGAAGCTCTAAGGATGCAGAGGAAGATAGGCCAGCACCGTTTGGTATATCTCCACTGATTAAAACGTCCATACCCCCTAGCTTGTAGCCCATATCAGCCATTACCTTCATAACACCCTTGGGATAGTTAGCCCAATCGTCCTCTTCCACATATTCAATGTTATCTATATCCACCTGAACTTTTAAATCAAAATTCGTTGAAGCTAAGTTTACTTTTCTATCCTTTCTCTCTCTTACACAGGCATAGGTCCCAAAATCTAAGGCACATGGGAACACATAGCCTCCGTTATAATCTATGTGCTCACCAATCAAATTTACTCTTCCCGGTGAATGAAAGGTCCTTATTTCACCCTCACCATAGAGTTTTACAAATTCCTTCTTTAAATCCATCAATTCCATAATATAAATCCTCCTTATAAAACATCTATTTAACCTCTATAAAACCAGCTGTAGCCATAAATCTTTTAAAGGCTACCATGCCCTCACTATTTCTCTTATAAACTCCTGCATCCATAAGAACCTTTAAGAACTTCTCTCCCACTTCCTGCTTCAATAGCTCTTTAGCCTTTTCTCCATCCGTCATCATTCCGTATTTCGCTAACATCTCCTCAATCCAGCCCTTATGCTTATAAAGGTCTGATTGTTCACCAATCTCCTCTATTCCTACATTTCCAAGCAAAATACTTTCAATTTTCTTCAGCTCTGTTTCCAGTCGTGCCGGAAGTACTGCGAGACCCATTACCTCTATCAGTCCTATATTTTCCTTTTTTATATGATGCAAGTCTACATGGGGATGGAATATACCGTCCGGATGCTCATCACTGGTTCTGTTATTTCTTAGAACCAAATCAATCTCATATTCACCCAGCTTATTTTTTCTTACTATTGGTGTAATGGTGTTGTGTGGTATTTTTATACCTTCTTTTTCGGTGAAGGCAAGTATATCAGCACTCTCATCACTATACTGCTTCCAAGCCTCCAATAGCTCAACGCTGAATTCAACCAGTCTGTTTTTGTCCTTAGAGGCTGCTCTTACAACTGACATAGGCCACTTAACAATAGAAACCTTAACGTCTTTATACTTACTGTGAGTAAACCACACTTCCTCAGGAGCAGTTTCCATAGGAAATACATGTCTTCCTCCCTGGAAGTGCTCGTGACTTAGTATGGATCCGCCCACTATTGGTAAGTCTGCATTAGAACCTATAAAGTAATGTGGAAATTGTTCTATAAAATCTAATAGTCTTCTAAAGGTCTTATCTGTTATTTGCATAGGTTCATGCTCACCTTTAAACAATATGCAGTGCTCATTATAGTACACATAGGGCGAGTATTGTAAATACCATTGTTCCTCTGCTACTGTTACCGGAATCACCCTATGATTTTGTCTTGCCGGATGATTTACATTTCCCGCAAAGCCAACATTTTCTATGCACAGCAGGCACTTGGGATAATTGGATTGCGGAAGTGCTTTGGCAGCAGCTATATCCCTAGGATCTTTTTCGGGCTTAGATAGATTTATGGTAATTTCAATGTTGCCATAGTCAGTTGGTGACTGCCAATATAAGTTTTTCTCAATTCTGTCCATTCTAATGTAGTTTGACGCTTTTGAAAGCACATAGAAGTCGTCTGTGGCACTTTTTATCCCCTTTTCCCTTGCTGTAGTCTCAAATCTTCTGATAACTTCAGACTGACGGGGCATTAGCATCCCCATAATTTTTGCATCTAATAGGTCCCTGTAGGTAGTGGTATTTACCTCCAGCAGCCCAATCTCAGCTGCATAGTCCAGCAGGTTTTCCAGTATATCTGCAGGAGAATCACCGATTTCCTCCTCTACCTTCCCCGTATATGGCTCTGTAAGTTTAAAGAGTTCAAGTAATGAGTTTCTTGTCTGAACAATGTCATACTTCTCTATTAGATTATTTCTCACTGCAAAATTTAGCAGTCTTTCAATCTCTTTTGCACAATTCATATTTATACCCCCTAGAAAACCTTTTCTATTTTTTCTTTTAAAAATACGTGAACTACACGTATTTTACGGCTTTGCACAACTATCTCTGATTATAAGTTTTGTATCCATAATTATTTTACTTTTAGACCTATTACTTTTTTCTATTGTACTAATCAGCTCCTGGGCTGCCCTTCTTCCGATCTCCTTCATGTCCAGATCTACAGAAGTGAGCTTAGGGCTGCTTATATGGGCAATCAAAGTATTGTCACAACCAATTACCGAAAGCTCTTCAGGCACCTTTATGCTGAGCTTGCTGCAGGCATTTAATACCCCCACCGCCATCAGATCATTGCAGGCAAACACTGCTGTTGGCCTTTCTTCCTTAGTAAATACTTCTTCTATCTTATTTTGTGTGTTATCTACAACTTCTATGCTGTTTCCCTTACCCACATCTATAACTTTATTGTATTGAAAATGCTTCTCCTGTAATATTTCATTATATATTTTTTCTTTTATATCATAGGAAAAGCTCTTACGTCCTCTAACAAAGGCAATTTTCTTATGTCCCAATCCTATAAGATATTCAAAGGCATCTCTTGTACCAACCTCTTCATCGTATATCACCAAATTACATTTTGAAGCAGTAGGGGCTCCATTGATTATGATTACAGGCACATTCTTATTTATTTCATCATAAAATCCATTTTTTAAGTTTTCAAATCTTGGGTCTATGACGATTATTCCATCCACCTGCCTGGATACAATACGTTCTGCTACTTCTCTTTCATGGACCGCATCCCCTTCAGTGTTGGAAAGTGCAATGCTATAGCCCATTTCCTTTATGTGCTCTTCAATAGATTCAACTATAGTAGGGAAGAATAAATTGGTTATTCCCGGAACTATTACACCAATCATAGAAGTCTTTTTAGTGATGAGACTTCGCGCCGCGGCATTGGGTTTATAATTTAATTTTTCTATAGCCCTTTCTATCTTTTCCCGGGTCTCTTTCTTCACAGGGTAATTGTTATTAACCACTCTGGACACGGTAGTAATGGACACTCCCGCTTCCTTAGCCACTTCGTTTATAGTAACCGGCATAATATCACTCCTAGAAAACCTTTTCCTTAAATATATAATAACAGATGTGAATATATTTTTCAAGTTTTCTTTTTAGAATTAGTAATGGGAAGTACCCTTCATAAAAAAATAAATCCCTTACGTATCTTCTGTGTTCTCCATGATTTCCGTTTTTTTTATATTTTCTATCTCAATCTTCCTTACAGCCTCCATATAGACCCTATTAATCCCCATACCCAGTTTGCTTGCTATAGCCTTGCAGTCCTCATACTCCGGCTTGGCCTTGACCACTTTATCGTCCAAATATCCGTATTTTACTCTTACTTCTTCATCATAAACCGTAACTTTTCCAAAGCTTCTCTTCAGCATTTTCTTTTCTACTGCAAAGCTCCTTACTCCAAAGGTGGAAGTCTCATTGAATATAATGTGTTCAATCTCCTCCTTATTCTTCTCTGTGCACAACACACTTAGCTTAACCGCCGGTCTTCCCTTTTTCATAATAATGGGTGTTATATAAACATCCAGCGCTCCATTGTCCAGTAATTTATTAAATATGTAGTCATAGCCTTCAGAATTCATGTCATCTATATTGCACTCTATTATATACTGACGGTCTTTTTCAAAGTCTGATTCGACCTCCACCAGCATAAGTTTTACTTGCACTCCTTCAGCCCTTCCTTCTCCTACAGCCAGAAGCTTACCTTCTTCCATATCAAAATCCCCCTGGGTATTCGAAGCAAAAACCGCTGCAGAGTGGTCATACTTGCATTTTCTGTTTTGTACAAGTTTTATCCTGCAATTCTTAAGAATGCTCATTACTTCCATATCTATATATGAATCTATTTCAATGGCTGAGGATATCACCTTTTCACAACCTAAGTCCCTAAGAAGCGGTGTTATAGTATCATATAAGCTATTGTTAGAATCGCTGAGCTTTTTGAATTTGTTTAGAATCTCTTCATTATCTTTCCACAAATCCTTCAGTGCAGCCATAAGTGCCGTAGTACTTACACCACCGCTCCAATTTACATAAATTCTCTTCATAAATGTGCACCTCTTTGTCATAGAATATATCTATATTATATCAGTAATGTTCTTGTAAAGGTCAACATTTGTTGATACAATTATTTTACAGGGAACATATGGTTGAAAGGAGATTTTACAATGAAAGAAATCCGAAAAAGAACAGCGGAAATGTTGAGAGATCGGAAAAATATGCTGGAGGTAAAGGACACTACCATAGGAATAGATGCCTTTATCGATAAAATTGTCCGAGTTGTACATAGCAAGGACGATGAAAATGGTTATACTTTCTTTAATGATATCGCACAG
Source organism: Clostridium thermarum (assembly GCF_006351925.1). NCBI lineage: Bacteria > Bacillati > Bacillota > Clostridia > Eubacteriales > Clostridiaceae > Clostridium > Clostridium thermarum. Next base: position 3,215,715 of record NZ_CP040924.1, read on the forward strand.
TTCGGTAAACACCTCATAACTAAAAGTGGTATGAGCTGCGGAATTGAGGTCTGCGAGAGATTTACCAAGCTTGGTGGAAATGCTCCAATCATGGCTCATGCACTGGGCTCCTTAGGTGCAAAGGTAAATTGTGTAGGTGCCCTTGGCTATCCAGATATCGATCCTATATTCAAGGAATTATCTCCAAATTGTACTCTTTACAGCATCGGAAATCCCGGTTACACCACAGCACTGGAATTTAACGACGGTAAGATAATGCTGTCTCAGAGGGATTATCTTCATCAAATCAATTGGAAAACCTTAAAGGTTATTATAGGAATAGAGAAATTGACAGAGTTCTTTACAAGCAGCAGCCTTATAGGATTAGTTAATTGGAACGGAATGATCAACTTTAATGAAATTTTCAGAGGAATACTTGATGAGATTTATAAAAACAGAGAAGCCAATAAGGAAAGAATAGTATTCTTCGATATGGCCGATTTTTCCGAACGCAGTCAAAGTGATATTAAAGAAGCTGTGGGGCTTATCAATGGATTTAATACTTACAGCTCCGTTGTATTCGGTTTAAATGAAAATGAAGCCATACTTCTTTATAAAGCCCTATTCCCTGAAAGAGAGATTCCTGAATTAAGAGATTTAGGTCAATATATGTATGATAACTTAAATGTTGATTATCTGGTTATTCATACTTTGACAGATTCCCTGGCTTGGAGCAAGGATGAGTTTGCAGAAGTACCAAGTTTATTTGTTAAAAAACCAAAGTTATCTACCGGCGGCGGTGATAACTTTAATGCAGGCCTTTGCCTGGGTTTCCTGCTAGGACTTGATCTTTCAGGCGCATTATACGCAGCCAATGGAACCTCCGGTTATTATGTAAGAAATGCCCAGAGTCCAACTTTAGAAGACCTTATAGACACTATTGAAAATTGGGATAATCTAATAGAAACACCATAAGATAATTCATGGATATTAAAATAGAGTGGCGCATGCCACTCTATTTTTTAAGGTTTATTAAACATCAACAAAGCTTGAAAAACTATAATCCATACCATTGTATTGGATACCTTGGTGTATCTGTAGAAGATTAGAGAAATTACTGCACATACTAATAGGACAGCCATTCCAACAGCCCTGTTTCTTTTTAGGAGCTCCTCTCTGTTTATCGGCATTTTAGGGTTAACTACCGGAGCCTGGTTCCATATACAAAATAGGGCTACCAAATTTAAAATCAGCTTTGGTACTATATCCATATGTATGTTATTTCCCAAGTAAATTATACTGCCGATTATAAGCAAGGTAGACACAAAGCATTTTACTTGATTGTCCTCATGATAGCCTCCAATGAAAGGCTTTGAACTTGTCATCACCAGTATTGCTATCAATACTTCAGCGGTATAGCCTGCAACACTAAAAAATAAAATTACTCCAAGAACTTTTATAAGCTCAAATACCACTATTCTTAATGAGTAAGCTATTTGCTCCTCTTCATCCTTAGTATAATGATTTACTTCTGAAAGGTGGGTTGCAAATTTATTTATTAAAGTTCTCATCTTTATCACTCCCAAATATATCATTAATACTTTGATTATCTATAGATTCGTATTGGGAATCTCAAACTTAAATTGAGTATATTCGCTATTGCTTTTCAAATAGATTTTTCCACCGCATCGATTCATAATATCCTTAACAATACTAAGGCCATAGCCCCTATCTCCTGCTTCTTTAGACTTTGTGGAGAAACCTGGCTCAAAAATTTTATTCTTTAGCTCTGCAGGAATTTCTGGTCCATTATTTGAAATCACTATAGTTACACCATTAAAGCTGTTATAGCTTTTATACCTGATTGTAGGATTTTTTGAAGATTTAAGCACGTCAACAGCATTATTCACAATGTTGGATAAAAGTTTTAATAGTTCATTATGTGTAATGGCAAGATTATCGTAATTTGCTTCATCTATTGTAATTACATTAATACCGGCACAGACAGCGTGATGCAATACGGAGAAAACTATTGGATTAATCTTATGACTTACATTTATTGCAAAGGATAACATTTGATATCTATCAACTATATCCTTTAATATTTCACCCATCCTGTCATACCTTTTTAATTGATAGAGGCCGTATAAAGTGCTTATCTCACTACCATAGTCATGTTTCAGTTTTTTGAGCTCCACAATCTTTTCATTAAGAGCTTTGTTTAACATTTCCACTTCCTTTGACTTGCTGTTTATTTTAGCAAAAAATACTGTAACAGACACAAAGCTGATAAAAGCTAATAAATATATAAAAAATTTAAAGAAGATGTTCATGCTTTCGATGGTCCATTCTATCCTAAAGGTATCTAAAATAACTAATGAAATATCTATTATTAATACAAAAAATAGGGAGTGCCTAAGGTTTCTAAAAAATATAGCAACACCAAAGATGCTTCTTCTTACCTTATACAAAACTCCATAGATAATCCAGGCAGGAACAAAAATAAATAACAACATTTGTACATCTACACGAATTGGTAAGTTTAAACCTATTAATACAGTTTGATAGAAGGTAACCAGAAAATATGCCAGCATAGCAATGATGAAATAGGAAATACCAACGCCTATTAAGGCTTCTATTATTGACTTTCTAAAAAATACTGCTACAAGAAGAAAAACTAGCACAATCATTAAAAAGTTTGCGAAAGGACTATGGAAATTACTGTAGGTAAAGGCTATAACCTCAGCACATATAAGACCTATAAGGGTAACAAAGCTTTTTTTTGAAATTCTCTTTTCCTTATCTACAATATTTTGTGTTACCCAAGTAAATATAAAGGCCTGACAAAAGGTGTTTAATAGGTCGCAAATTTTCAACAACATTAATAATATCCCCCTAAATTCCTCAAAATAGAGGCGGTACACCGCCTCTATTTTATCTTTCGTTTTTCATGGACTGAGGCATTTCTTCAACTGCCATACTACTGATAGATGCCGGTCCAACAGTGATAATTATTGCTGCCATACCAAGCAAGACATTACCTAATAGTTTACAGATTTTTTTCATAAAGAGACACCTCCATATAATTTATAGCTTGTCCACTTTTATTATAGCACTTTTTCTGAAAATTCGATATATTTTTTCATGTTTAACTAATGATTTATATTATATTAATATTCTTACTAAATATGATTGTATTAACAAAATATGATTATATTACCAAAAATAAAAACGGCGTGTATAAACACACCGTTTACTTGTTAATACCAATAGCCTGGACCGTAATAATATGGACGTCTTCTTCCAAGCAAATCTTCTATCAGAATAACTCCTATCAAATCATTAAGTAATCTCCTTCTGGTATACCTTCTCCTGGGCCTTCTTTCATCATCCCTGTAGTCATCTTTGTCATTATTATCATCATCTTCTTCCAATTCCTTCTCTACCTTGTCACATATATCTTCAATAATATCTTTTAACTCTTCCTTTGTAGGACAATACATCCTTCCATGTTTTTGCTCCAGCATGTCACAATGCTGTCTCACATGGGGGTATATAACATAATAGCTGTGGGGATACATCATCTCCAGCTGCCTCTCTGATTGCATTTCTGTACTGTGGCTTAACATATTATGCTGCATAATTGGCATAGTACATCCAGGCATCCCGGGCATATTACTTTGCATCATTGCAGGATTATAGTAATTTTGCATAGCCGGACATTGACCTTTTTGCATGGCGCGGCACATCCCTCCCTGCGTCATAGGGTTATACTGCATGCCGCCATCCCAATCGTTGTAATACATTCTGACCTCCAATGTTATTTAATTGTTAATTCAATTTATAATATGTGAACCTTTTGAGTATTGTGTATATAATTATCTTTTATTTTATTTATATGTCTGTTACAATATTTCTAATAGATTTATTAGCATACATAAATAATAGGAGGAGTATTCCTTTGGAAATAATAAAATTTTTACAAAGCTTTTCCCATCCGTTTATGGACTACCTCTTTCAGGCAATCACTATGCTAGGTGAAGAAACTATTTACGTTGGAGCTATAGTAATTCTGTATTGGTGCTTCAATAAAAGAACTGCTGTCAGATTTGCTTTTATACAAATTTTCTCTATGGTCATCAACGGAGCTATTAAAGATACTGTAAGGGCACCACGTCCTATAGGCACAGAAGGTATATTCTCACTTAGGGTGGAAACCGCCACCGGATACTCCTTTCCCAGTGGTCATACTCAAGGAACAGCTACCTTTTGGGTTACTTTGATGAAGGTATGCAAAAAATCTTGGTTATATATTTTAGGTCCTATTGTTATCTTTTTGGTAGCCTTATCCAGGCTATACCTCGGTGTACATTGGCCAAAGGATGTGGCTGCAGGCATAATACTAGGTATTATTTGCGTATTTATTGCAGATAAGATCATGGATTTGACCTATAAGAAAGATAATCATAGATATATGTTAATTCTAGTAGTTCCTGCCCTGTTAGGATTAATATTGTTCCCAAGCAAAGACTATGTAAAGGCTGTTGCTACCGTAACAGGCCTATATATTGGTTATGTTTTGGAGAATAAGTATATAGCCTTCAAAACAAAATCACCAATTTCAAAGCAGGCACTTAAAATCATTGTGGGTTTTTTAGGACTTGCTGTGCTAAAGCTTTCTGTAAAGTACTTGCTTCCTGATAATAATTTTGAAGCCTTCACAGACTATTTTCTTTTAGGTGTATGGATTATAGCTGGAGCTCCTTATCTCTTTGTGAAGTTAGGATTATCAGAGTCAGAGGTCTCGAAAAAGACAAAAAGTAATATTGGATCATAATAATATTATTGCTTTTTACAAATACTTATACAGATAAATATATTCATAAGTTACATAATATTTTTACAAGAATAACGTTATGATGAAAGGTTGTTGATAAAATGTTAAGCGAAAGACTTCTTAATTCACTAAATGAACAAATTAATTTTGAACTGGAATCTGAGTATATATATCTTGCAATGGCGGCTTACTGTGAGAACGAAGACTTACAGGGCTTTGCTAACTTCTTTAAAGTTCAGGCCCAGGAGGAGAGATTTCACGCAACAAAGTTCTATGATTTCATTTTCCAGATGGGCGGCAGAGTTACTTTAAAAGGAATACCGGCACCCCAGAATGATTATAAAGATATCTTGTCAGTATTCACTGAAGGTCTGAAACATGAGCAGGAAGTTACAAGAAGAATATATGCCCTGTCTGATATAGCTATGGAAGAAAAAGAGCACGCAACCATAAGCTTTTTAAAATGGTTTATAGATGAACAGGTTGAGGAAGAAGATACCTTCAATAATCTTATAAAAAAGCTTAAGAGAATAGATAATAGTCCCGCAGCTTTATATATGCTTGATGAAGAATTGGCCGCCAGAACTTTCACTCCACCGGCAACAGAGGCTTAAAATTAAGGGCTGACTTCTTAATTGATAATTGTCAATTAAAAAGTCAGCCCTTTATATTATCAGGTCTTCTAAATTAGAACACCTGTAGTTTTAAGTTCTCAAATATGTTCTTCATAAAAATCTGTTCCTCTGTTATATGTTCTAACAGCATCTGCCAAACCTTTTTTTCCGGTACAACGGTTTTTACCTTAGCTAAAAGGCTTATAAAATTCTCATCCAGAATAATAAACTCAATGATTAACTTCTTTGTCTCTGAGCCTACATCATTTCTGTAATAGCAATTAAAAGTAAGCACTTCTCTCGTCTGCAGCACCTTCTCCTTTAATTCTGAAAAGTCTCGATTCACATTCATAAGACGATTTTCCATATCCTGCGGTAAATTTATTCCTGATAAGTCTGCCACAGTTTTTATAAATACAGGATGTTCACTGGATATTTCACTCCATAAAAGAAGCTCGTTAAAGATGCAGTCATAGCTGCTGGCATAGGTAAAACAATACATACTAACCCTCCATACAAATTACACAATATACATATATTCCCCAGGCCCTTACTTTGACACAACTTACATAAACACAGGAACCACTTTTGTATATATACTTTATTAATAGAAATACTAAGGTTATTCAATAGTTCCTGAGAGGTGATCAAGATGATAGTAATATACCATGATGTAGGTGGCTGCCATTCTTCTGCAACTGCCGCTAACATACATATCAACAGGCTTCCTATGGATAGAGTCCCCAGCAAAGCAGAACTAATAGCTTTGCCTACCTTTGATAAACTTAAAAAGGGTGATAAGGGAAAAATGATATATATAGGTGAGGATGAATTTGGTGCAAAAGTTTATACTATGGCCAGAAGGCGTAGCCAAAGGATAGTAATACCGGCAATTAGCGATATGTACCTTGCTAACACCGGAAGTCTTGAAGGCCTGTTTCTATCTAATACCTCTCCATCGGTAAACAACATTATGAGAATCGGGGGGATAAGTTCCCGGGTTTTTAAGCTTGTCTCATTTGGGCGCCCCATCGTTGCAAAGGGAACCTTAAAGGCCTATCCGGATATTGTAGAAATTGTACGTAAGACAAAGGAATATATGAAAGCTCATCTTAAGCAATAGAAAAGAGCAGCGGATCTGCCACTGCTCTTTTACTTATTAAGCTTGCTTTTTTAATTCTTCTTCCAATCTTGGGAACATGATATTATTTTCAAGATGAATATGTCTGAATAGATCATCCTCTAATTCTTCAAAAAGTCTATAGGTGAGACCGTAACTTGCACAACCATCTTCAGGCATTGTATAGCCATTTGTTATTTCTCTTAGTTCCTTCAGAGTAGTTCCTGCGCTCTCGTGTTCATCTTCTAATTCCTCTATCTGCTTTACAGCTCTTTCTAAGACTTCTACACTTCCGCTTTTATCATACTGTATCACCAATGGAAAAACTGCTTCTTCTTCTTTTATCAAGTGCTGTTCAAGTTCCATCTTTAAGCTATGGAAAAGCTTATGAACCTTTTTTAGTTCAGGATGATGCTCACCATGAGCTCTTAAGATTTTTGTTGTCAACTCTGATAATTTTGGCAAGTTTTCATTTAAATAGGCGTGATGTGTATTTACTACATAGTCTATTAATGAAGTATATGGTTCTACGGCCCATTCTCTATCTTTTACTGCTTCTACTACATAAGCATTATAAGCCTCATTTATTTCAGCTACGATTTCTGCTCCGTCTAGCCCCTGTTCTTTAACAGCTTGTTCCAGTGGTCTGTCTCCACCACAGCAAAAATCTATCTTATTTTTTTTAAAGGTTTCTATTGCTCTAGGAAACTTTACTACTACTTCTCCAATTTTGCTATTCAAACTAAACATGCTATTCATAATAACAGTCCTCCGCTTTTCATTTTTCTTGAGATTAATATACCCTAATTGCCTATTTGAATTCTGTGATTACAATCAAATTTAAAATTGATTCAGGTCATAGTTTAAAAATGGAGTGTCACCTATAATAGACTCATAAGGCGGCACTAAAAAAACAAAGTCGTATAAAATATGAAACCAATATGAAGGAGAGATAAAGGTTATGGATAAAATACAAATTGCAGAAAAATCATTTTGGGTTGGTAAGGTTGATGACAGACCGGTTCCTTTCCACAGACTTATATTAGAAAAAGGGACAACTTATAATTCTTATTTATTAGAAACAGAAAAGCCTACATTAATAGATACTGTTGATATAGCATTTGGTGGAGAATTTGTTAAAAAACTTTCTAACATTATAGACCTAAACACATTGAAGTATGTAGTAATAAATCACATTGAGCCTGACCATGCCGGAGCACTTCCTGCCCTTATGAATAAGGCAAAGAATGCTGTAATTGTTACAACTGAAAAAGCAAAAGAGCTCTTAAATGGTATGTTCAAGCTTCATAATAGAGAATATCTCATAGTAAAGGATGGAGATACGCTGGACATCGGTGGTAAGACATTGAAGTTCTTTGAAACTCCATATCTTCATACTGAGGAAACTATGATAACCTACTGCGTAGAGGATAAGATTTTATATCCCTGCGATCTTTTTAGCACTCATATTGCCAACCATGAATTATTCAACGATTTGGCAAAGGAAGATATCACAGAGGACTTCAAGGTTTACTATCAGTTAATTATGAGACCTCACAGACCTTATGTAAGAGAAATGCTTGAAAAGTTAAAGACTGTTGAAATAGATATGATTGCTCCTTCTCACGGTTATGTGCTAAGAGATAATGCTGCAAAATACATTGCACTTTACGATGAAATGAGCCAGAAATCCGTATCTGATAAAAAAGCCCTAATCATATACAGCACAATGACAGGCAACACCGGTAAAATTGCAAATAATATATATGAAGGACTCACTGAAGCAGGTATGGAAACACACATCCTGAATGTAAAGAGTTCTTCCATCGAAACTGTGAATGAAATGGCAGCAGCTAGCGATGTTATTATAATTGGAAGCTCCACACGTTATGGAGATATGATTGGAAATATAGAAGACTATATCAAGGAAATTATAAAGTTAGACCTATCCGGAAAATGCGGTTTTGCCTTTGGTTCTTACGGCTGGAGCGGAGAAGCCATAGAAATAATAAATGACTACTTAAAGAAGAGTAACATCAAGGTTCTGGATTCATCCACTCTAATCAAGGCCACTGGAGCAAATGACGTTCAGTTACCACTTAGAATCAACTTCTATGGGGATGACGAAAGAGCTGAGGCTGCAATAAATGCAGGAAGAGTTGCTGCAGAAGCTTTATAATAAAAAGATGTGACATGTGAGGAGGGTGGCACCCTTTTTTAGGTGCCTGCCACCTCACATGTCACATGTCACATACCATATTTATAGTTCCAAATAACTTTCATCTTTAATAAGAATTTTCTTATTACCAATGAGTTCAATTATGTCATCATCCTGAAGGACTGTAAGCTTTCTGCTTATGGTTTCTCTGGTTACCCCAATATAGTTGGCCATTTCCTCACGATTCAGCGGGAGCTCTATGACAATGCCCTCTCCTGTCTTGATGCCAAAATCCTTGGCAAAAGCCTTAAGCATGGATGCGATTCTTACTTCTACATCCTTGGTACTTAGGTTTTGAATAAGATTCTCCAGATTCATTAATCGGTCATGCAGAACCTCTAATATTTTCAATGTGATTTCTGGGTATTTGGTAACAATGGCATCAAAGTCATCCTTTGCTATTGTACAAATATAGGTATCCTCCAAGGCTTCTGCATTAAATTGAAAGTTGCCCTTCTTTAGCAAGCTCATATCCCCAATAAATTCACCTTCCGACAATATGTAGAGAATCTGTTCCCTGCCCTCTTTATTATACTTGTAAATCTTTATCTTCCCTTTATTTACTATATAGAGCTTATCTTCCACGTCACCCTCAAAGAATATAACCTGTCCCTTTTTATATTTCCTTGTTACTATGATCTCTGATATCTTTTTGAAATTTTCAGGCTGGATAGTTGAAAATATATAGACCTTTGATACACAATACTTACCGGTGCACTTTAGGCATTCCTTCTCACAATGTGCCACTGTTATATCAGCTCCTCTTTATAAAAATAATGTTTATATTAATATTTTTATTATCATACTATATAAGTTGTAAACATTAATCCAAGCTATATATTAATTTTAATCGATAAACATTCTTAATACCATAGAAAAATACCGTTCCAAAAATTACGGAACGGTATTTAGTGGTTTTGTGTTATTCAAGTGGTGCCCATTCTTCATCTCTTGCCTCATTTTCTTTTGGCTTTCTCACGTACTTTAATGAATCTTTCTTACAGGCACCTATTTTTTCAAAATTTTTTTGAGCCTCTCGAAGGGATATGCCATTAACTCCTCCCGCAAAGTCAGGGTCATAGTACTGAGTATCATCATCTTCCCAAAAACATACCCTGCAAATATCAAAGGTTCCCGGTGGCTCCTCCGTTAATGTTTTATAGCCGCAGCAGGGACAAGCATATTTTTCCATACTTATAATCCCCTCCATTATTATAACTAGTATTTATTATTGTCAAATTTGGGAGTATTTATAATTCATGTTTTTAAGATATTCGTGCAAATATTCTTACCATTGCTCCATCTGTATTCATCTTTAATGGAATTATAAAAACCTCATAGTTCTCTTCTTGAATTAACTTGTCTAGATTTATGCAGTTTTCAACTATACTTATGCGGTTTTCCAAAAAAATTTTGTGAATTTCAAAGGGATATTTATCCGGTGAGGGTGTATCTAAACATACTGCCTTTACTTTTTTTCTTATAAATAGGTCTGCTAAATCTTTACTTATTACCGGATGCTCTTTAAAATATTCTTCTGTGCCAAAATATCTGTCATAGGCAGTATGGATTAATACTATACTTTCTTCCTCTATTAGATTTTCGTATTCCTCAACCTTATCAACGGTATGCTTACCCACAGCATCAATTAATACGCCTCTGCCCATTAGCCTGTCAAGTCCTATGTCTTTGACAGTTATTTTACTGTCCGTCATATGCATAGGGGCATCCATATGAGTTCCAACATGCATTCCACATTCTAGTCTGTGATTGCTGTAGCCATCACAGTCATAGAATTTTGTCTGTATCAGCTTTACTTCATCATCGCCTGGGTATACAGCCATACCATCAGTAATTTCCATAGATAAATCAATTATTTTTCTCATAGTCTCACCTATATATCATAATGAGCTGTATCCGCATATTTTACTATTTCGTACCTGTCCTGCTCTACCTCAACTACGCTTAAACTGGTGGGCTGAATAAATCTATTGTCAAGAAGTTTTTCTATAGGCAGATTTTCAAAATGACTCATTATAGCTTTTACTATAAGTGCATGTCCTACTATTAAAATGTCTTTACCTTCATTTTCTGAAATAATTTTATTTACTGCAGAAACACCTCTTAATTTCAGCTGCTCGAAGCTTTCACCCGGGAAGTCCTTCAACAGATGTGGGGTATTCCAAAAGGTATCATACTGTTCCTTATATTCTTTCCTTATTACATCAAAGGTCATGCCTTCCCATATACCAAAGTTCATCTCCATAAGTTCTTCCATTGGAATAATATTTACTTTTCTGTCTCCAAGTATCAGCTTTGCAGTGTTATAGGCCCTGCCGCTGGGACTGGAATATACCACATCTATCTTAGTATCCTTCAGCCTTTTGCCCAATTGCATTGCCTGCTTTATTCCAAGCTCCGTAAGCGGCGAATCCTTGCTTCCCTGCATACGGCCCTGAATATTCCATTCTGTTTCGCCATGCCTGGTTAAGTACAATCTTGTCATCTTATTTCTCCTTCCATCAGCCTATGTTATATACAACACACCTATCAAAATAATAATGAATAATATGTTCTATTGCTCCTTTATCTCCTTTTCAAAGATAATCTCATAATCTGTCGGCTTTCCATGACCATTATAATATAAGGGCAGCACTTGTACCAGTCTCCATCCTTCCTTTGCATGTTCCTGAATAATTTCATGATGGTTGGCTTCGGTGAAGAAACCACCTAAGGTACATTCCACATATTTGTATTCAAACATTTAAACTTCCTCCTGACTTTTATAACTTTACTTCTTATCCATTAACTTTCTACATTTTCCCTTAAGTCTCATAGCCTCATTTAAATGCACGATATGATGTCTTGTTACAGGCATTAATAATATTCCTGCAACATTTTTTCTCCCCCAGAAATCTATAAGCCATCTGGATTCCTCTGCCTCCAGAACTGCCCCCTCGTCCAAAATTCTTTGTAATCTAACAGGTTCCATTTTTCTTTTTACATCTGAAGGCTTGAGCCTTTGTATTATTTCTCTAGTTTTCCTACCGACAGCTATCCTATAATTACGCAATTCATTCATATCAAGCCTATTACTTAATTCAATGATTTCTTCATCGCTCATTGAATTACCGGTATCACATACGGTTACCTTCATTCTTTCAAGCCAATCACCGCTATTTATTACTTGCTCTTCGTCCGCTACTAATATGTTCATGGTTATGTCCTCTATTCGAGTCAAGTGCCACAAACTCCAGGCGATAGTTTCATCCTTTGCTGTGGGCATTGTCCTGAAAGCAAAATCCTCCAGACCATCCCATAGCTCATCCTCAAAGGTCATCCCTTCTATTTTTGACATTTCAGAAGCATGGACCAGGGCATGTTGCTGCAGACATAATTCTATAGCCTCATCAAATTTGTCCTGCTTAGTTAATATACTTTTTAATAGGTTTTGTTGTGAGTTCCATAACGCTCTTTTACTATCCATATAATCACTTCCTTTATAGAGTCAGCAGTTCCTTCACCCATCTGTAGCATTGGTTTAGTTCTTCATCACTTATCCAGTCTGACCGATGTTCAAACATTACTTTGAAATTTGAATTTTTTCGCTTAATTATCTTTAAGTATTGCTCAATGGGGGCCCACCCCTCTTCAGTTCTTAAATGAGGTAGTACCGGATGATGGCTTTTCTCAAGATTATCTCTTACCCTGACATTCCAAAGATGTATTACTTCTGCATAGGTAGCAAATCTCTCAATAATGTCAACAGCATTAAAGTTTTTGTCCAGCTGATCTTGTAAGTGCAATCTTCCGGTATCCAGGCACAACTTTACCTTGGGATACTTATCAAACAGATATTCAAGAAAATCGCTCTTATAGATGTACTTGTTTAATGCATCCAGCTCCAAAACCGGTACAAAGTCATACTCCAAGCTCTTCTGTGTAAGCCATTTAAACAATTCTTCACTTTTCTCCCTAAAGAACTCAAAGGAATATTGTGCTTCAAATATATATTCACTGCTGTCGGCAAAACGCCAGTTGCTCCAATCTACCACTTCATCTAAAATCACAGGCTTGGGATAGTGAAATAGCACATATTCCGGTTTTATTCTAGTTAAAAACTTTAATTCATCTTCTATTAGTTTAAAAGCCCCCTGCCGTTTTTCCTCATTCAAAGATAGAAACTGAGGGTCCCTTAATTCAGATATTCCACTACGAAGTGGATAATGTACTCCTATTTTAAAACTGTTATTCTTTGATTCCTTTATAAGACTTTCAATGTCTTCATTAGTTTCAAGTAAACAAGCCTCGATACCAACAAAAACTAAAACGAATATCATAAATTTAATTAATTTAACTATCTTTAAATACTTTGAGTTAATATTCAATTTATTTTTTAGGGAACTTATTATATTTGTCTTGCTGCAAAGATAAGCTGAAAGAAAGCTGCCAATGATTACAGCAATAATTATTGATAAAATATCCATTATCTCCTAACCTTGTCCTCTCTATTATCTTTATATAACTCAGCAAATGGATCCCATCTGGCTTTTCTTATCCATTTCCCTCCATGCCAAAAATATTCTATTCCGCGTTTATAAGCGCAGATAGTTTTGAACAGAATTTTAGTACCGCTTCCCTATTACCCCTAGGCGCTTCCGGCCATTCATCTACTTTTACTCCCCAATATTCCCTTGGCGACCCCTTATACCTAGGTACAATATGAAAATGAAGATGAGGTATATTATGTCCTATTACAAATGAATAAACATGCTCTACCGGAAACTCTTTCATATATACAGCGCTAGTTCTCTTCATCATCCTGCCTACAGCACAGGATTCTTCGTCATTCATATCAGCTAAGCCCGGTATATGTCTCTTCACTTCTATAAAAACATAGCCAAGATAGACTTCTCCCTCCCCCGGATCTAAGTGATATATTGCAACCGCCTGATCTTCATATATTTTAAAGTCACTGGCATTATTTTCTCCCTTGTGCTTTTTGCATATAAAACAATTTTCCATAGCTTACCCCCTAACTAACTAACTAAATTAACCAATAATGTATAATATTATAACACAAAGACTTTTTAATAGATTATCTTCCAAAATATTTAACTGAACATTCTTCATAAAAAAGAGATGTTACAATTGTAACATCTCTTTTTTTATATTCTACTTATACCTAATATTCTGCTGTCCTTAACTCACTAGCACTACTTCACTGTCATACTGTTTTGTTTTCAACTTTACATTATGGCCCCAAAGCTGGGCCACATACTTTAACGTAGCCTTTGCATAGTCCATACTCAACTCTCTGCCATCGTAGACATGTTCCAGTACCAGCGTTTTATCCTCCTTTGATACATCAACTACTCTTATCACCGGTACCACTCCCATTCCACAATTACTGCACAGCATGTTCCTTATAAAAGTCCAGCCTGTTTCGTCGGATACTTCCTGTATTACATAGTTGCTGCCGTCCTTTACATACTGGAAGAGATTCAACTCTTCACACAATTCCTCTGTGAGATATCTTCTTAGGAAGGAAGCATCTCTTTCCAGCTTTCTTACTTCAAAGATTTTATCTCTGCCATAGGTATTGTACAGATACTCAAATATCTTAAAGCCTACATAATAAGGATTCAGCCATCCAAGTCCCGGAGCAATTACATCATTATGTCTTTTAATAAATTCAAGATAGAGGCTGTCGGGGAGCTTTAACTGCTTTAAGATATTATAGTGCCAGAAGCTTGCCCAGCCTTCATTCATGATTTTAGTTTCAATTTGAGGAATAAAGTAGGCAGTTTCTGTTCTCACTATCTGTATCAGATTTCTTTCCCACTCCTCCAGTGCTCCATATTTACTGATGAAATATAATAGGTCTTCCTCCGGTTCAAGGGGAATTTTATTTATATCCGGAAGTCCTTCCTTTACATAGGGCTTCAGAATGCTGAATTCATCTTTCTTTCTCTTGCAGGCTTCCAACATTCTCTGTCTAATTTCTTCATCCTTTAGTCTTTTTTCACCTATGACTCTGCTGGTTTGGAGCTTTATTGCATGGGCGGCATCAAGTATTTTCTCCACATTTTCATAGCCAATGCTTGGATCATTGATATAGTCTCTCACCCTGTCTGCATGGCTCTTAAACATTTCTACAGTATAATCAGCTTTGGTACCTTCAGTAAAGAGGCGGTTATTTTTGAAAAAGTCATTATGTCCATATACGTGGGCCATAGTTAGAATTTGGAGCAGAAGAGTATTCTCCTTCATTAGATAAGCTAAGCAAGGATCAGAATTTATTACCATTTCATAAGGAAGGCCTGTAAGATTGTATCTGTACATTGTTCTATTTTTTTCATAGGCCTTTCCAAAGCTCCAATGAGGATACCTGGAGGGCATACCTAAGTAGGCCTCATAGGCCAACATATCCTTATAGCCTATTAGTTCAAATTCCTGGCGGTAGTAGCTAAGTCCCATAGCATCAGCCATGTCTTCAACTAGCTCATTCCACTTTTCAAGGTCTTTTATTGTATAATCCAAGCTGCCTCACCCCGCAATCTGCTTTTTAAGCATATATTTTAAGGCATTCCATAAATCCTTTTTCTGTTTAATGGTCACCGCAATAAAGTTATTTTTCTTTACTCCCTTAACAAGCTTATCCTTAATAGAGCTGGTAAAGAAACCGTTCATTATTTCTGCATATCCAAACATATTGCATACCTCCGCCAGCTTGTTGGCAGCCTCTACTGCTCTAACATTGTCCTCTGACCAGTTGTCTCCATCACTGACATAGAAGGCATAAAGGTTCCAATGGGCTGGGTTATACCTCTTTTCAATGATCTCCAGAGTCTTGTTGAGACCACTGGAGATATAGGTTCCGCCGGATTCTGCCTTGTGAAAGAACTCATACTCATTTACTTCCTTTGCGGTAGTAGTATGAGATATAAAGGCTATCTCCACATTTGTATACTTAGCCTTAATGAATTGAGAAAGTATGAAGAAGAAGGACCGTGCTAAATACTTCTTTGTAATATCCATAGAGCCCGATACGTCCATGATGCAAAATATTGCGGCATTACTCTCTCTTTTAACGGTCTTTTTTATCCTGTAATATCTTAAATCCTCATTCTTAAATGGAAATCTTTCAAGCTTTTCACTGAGTCCTGCTTCTCTTAAAGCTCTCTTTCTTCCCTGCTGCCGTTTTATTTTCTCCATAACGGTGCGCTTTTTAGCTAACCTTGGATTTATGCCGTGTCTTTGATAGCCAGCCTTCTTCACACCGTCTTCCACCAAAACCTCAGACTGCTTTTTCTTTTTCATATCCGGAAGGTCCAAGTCTTGAATAAGATAATTCAGTACATCCTCGATTGTAATTTCTGTTTCGTATATATCCTCTCCCTCTTCATTTCCGGCACCATTGTTTCCCTGGACTTTTCCTGCCACCTTGTCTTGGCCAATGATTTGTCCTCTCTTCTCTGTGCCATCTCCGCTGCCAACAGCAGGGTTATTTTTACCAAATATAAATTGATACTCCTTCAGTCCCCTTATGGGAATCTTTATCTTTTTATCCTTACTCTGTCCTATTATACTTTCCTCCGATAATAGGTCCCCCAGATTCTCCTTGATAGACTTTTCTACCAGCTGTCTGTGTCTCCTTTTATCCTCCACTGCCCTGTCATGCTCTATGGGATTTAAATCATGATCCTTAAATATTGCCATGGGATCAATCCTTCCACAAGTTGTTAGCAGCGTATTTTAAGATTATATCACAGCAGTGGTCACAATATCCTTCGGCCTTCATTTGCTCTACCATGGAATTATACTTTTCATCCTGTTCCTTATCCCTTACTCTGGACTTAGTTACTATCCTGGACAGCTCCTTTACGGAACTTGTAAGCTTCTTTTCAATAGCTTCCTTTAGTGGTTCATAGGATTCATAATTGATCTTTCCACCATTTCTTACCACATAGAACATATAAGAGGTTACATCACTCCTAAAGCCCTTGCAGGAGCTTTCCGAAACCCCAATCTGCTCCTCAATAGACCGCATAAATTGTTCATCAGGCTGCAGTTCCTCTCCTGTAGATTTATCCTTTAATTTTGACTTATTCACAAATGCCTCGGCATTATCAATATAGTTATCAAACAAGCTCTCTGCCTGTTCTCTGAAGCTGTGTATAAAGGCCTTGGTGATTTCCTTTTCAAGTATCTTATTATATTCCTTCCTAATGGTATCCTGGATAAAGCCCATATATCTTTTCTTTACATCATCTGCTGCATCCAGATCTTTCACTGATTTTATCATGCTTTCCATGATGCTCAAAGGATTTATACAATCATGCTCTGAGTTTGATATTGCGTTATCTATTGCCTTAACAATAAATCTTGTAGAGATTCCATCCATCCCCTCATTTAGACCTGCTTCTTCACGAAGTTCCATAATATCAATTCGTTTAGTAGTGCCCTTTTCCACGATTTCCTCCCCATTGTAAATCCTAAGCTTGGTAATGGGATCCACCTTGTTGGAAGGCTTTAGTCTGGTAAGTATGGCAAACATGGCTGCCATCTCAATGGTATGGGGGGCAATGTGAGCCTTGAAATTGCTCTTTCTCAGTATCTTTTCATAGATTTTTACTTCTTCAGTCTGCTCTAAGCAGTAAGGAACTTCGATTTTTACTATTCTGTCCAGAATTGCCTCATTTGTATGATCCGACTTAAATCTGTTCCACTCAGCTTCATTTGAGTGGGCAATAATTATTCCATCGAAATAAATCATAGATCCCTTACCTGGAGAAGGAATAGATTTTTCCTGTGTAGCTGTAATAATGGTATGAAGGTATTCAACATCATTTTTGAACACTTCAATAAACTCTACCATTCCTCTATTACCAACATTAAAGGCCCCATTCAGGGAAAATACTCTTGGATCATCCTCGGAGTACATATCCATCTTTGAAATATCCACAGAACCGGTAAGGATAGAAGTGTCTTGATTGTTTGGGTCTACGGGAGGCACAACCCCTATTCCCTTTCTTGACCTTATGGAAAAGGACGTGGTGGTTACGGGGAAGTTCTCATATTCGCCTTTGTAATCATTCAAAAGCCTATACTTACAAACCGGGCACAAGTCTCCCTCAATTTCAACTCCAAGCAGGTCCTGAAATTTTGGTCTCAGGTGCTTAGGTACTAGATGAAGTGGTTCTTCATGCATTGGGCACCCTTTTAGAGTATAAATAGGATCTGCTGACTCCAAGGCTTTCTTTAGGGCTTCCACCAGGGAAGACTTTCCTGCCCCTACAGGACCAACAAGGTACAATACCTGCCTGGCTTCTTCCCCCTTCATGGATGCAGAGTAAAAATAATTTACTATTTTCATAAGGACTTTATCAATGCCATAAAAATCCTTTTTAAAGAACTCGTATCTTTTTATAACTTCATTTCCGTATATCTTTCTTATCCTTTGATTTTCTTCCGGCTTTAATATTTCAAAACCTTTTTCTATTATAATATCGTACATCCTTTTATGCGCCAGCTTTGCAATACCAGGATTTTCCTTCACAATTTCCAGGTAATCCAGAAAAGTGCCTTCAAATTTGAATTTATTTTTGGACTCTCTGTCACTCTGGATAATATCTTTAAATCTCATGACAAACCTCCAATAATTGTTTGCTTATAAAAATATATGTTGAGACTAGCTATCATCATGACAACTAATTTTATATATAAAAAATAATCAGAATTTTCTATTGACTTTTCCGCTTTATCATAGTAAAATTTATATAAATTAATAACTATATTCTGTGAAGAGGAAGAGTAGCCTTGAAGTTTAGTTTCAGAGAGTCGGGGATGGTGTAATCCCGATACGATAGCTCTTGGTGAATGGCCCTCCTAGAAGTAAATCGAAATCCTTATTTACAAGGAGAGTAGTGGTTACCGGAAGCCAACCGTTATCTTATGGATAGGATATGTTTGTATCCGAATAGAGATGTACTTTTGTTTTATATATGCTTATAAAATAATGGTATAATTTAGGTGGCACCGCGGAATTGTCTCCGCCCTATATAGTATAGGGCGGAGTTTTATTTTTCAATGAATATATAAGAAAAAATATAAGGAGGTGATCCCTATGACCTGAACGCTTGAATATCACTGGCGAAACTCAGCAATCATCAATAATATTATTTTGAATTGTAAAGGAGAGATTTTTAATGAATACAAGAAAATTAACTCTATCATCAATATTATTGGCCATAGGGCTTGCTCTACACTATATGATACCCGGAACCTTGGGAGCTATGAAACCTGATACCCTGCTTTCAATGATGTTTATTGCTATTTTAATTTGCGACGACTATAGAAGTTCTATAGCTATTGGTGCGGCTGCCGGTATATTAACAGCATTAACAACCACCTTTCCTGGTGGACAGGCTCCTAACGTTATAGATAAAATAATTACTGCTCAATTGGTATTTCTCCTGATTAGGGCTACGAAAAGATTTCATCATCAAGTCAGAATGTTTGTACTGGCCATAATGGGAACCTTAATAAGCGGAACAATATTTTTATCTTCCGCCCTTGTGCTTGTTGGCCTACCCGCCGGCACTAATTTTATCGGTCTTTTCCTAGCTGTAGTACTTCCTGCTGCAGCAGTTAACACTGCACTATGCATACTTGTTTATAATATTTTACACGCTACCACAAGAAGAACTTCTTATAACCTTAATAGATAACCGAATTATTCCAATAATAAAGGCGGTGTATATTCAAATGTCAATTATAATTTGGTATACCTGCCCTTTTCTATTGTCTTTTCTTTAATAACCTCTTCCTGTTGTTCTAATCTTTACAAGCCTCAAATTATGTGACAATATAATATTGAAGATATCTATTTTACTATACCAGGGAGGAAGCAAAAATGAGGATAGCAATTATGGATGGACAAGGTGCCGGCTTGGGTAAAAGCATAATAAAAAGGCTGCGAAAAGAATTTGATAATAATATTTATATCGTTGCACTTGGAACAAACACCATAGCTACCTCAAATATGGTACGAGCCGGCGCCAATGTTGGCATCACCGGAGCCAAGGCCATATGCTCCTTTTGTAACAGTAAAAAAGTAGAGGCCCTCATAGGTCCTATAGGCATTCTCTGCAGCGGAGCATTGGATGGTGAAATAACTGCCGAAATGTCATCAGCTATTTTCAATCTGGATTGCAAAAAGTATATACTCCCACTAAGAATGCATGAATTTTATATACCCGGAACAATAAGTCTTCAAATAAAGGATATGATTGAAGAAATAATTTGTGACCTAAAGCGCTTAGAGCAATTTATTCTATAAAAACCTCATCAGTATCAGCGCAATAATTATAAGCCAAATAATTAATATTACTGCTGCCGCCACCCAATTTTGCTTGCCTTCTCCCTGGGAGGCATTTTCTGCTTCTTGTCTGCATTGCCCTAAAATATCTTTGGGAATTAAGCTTACAGCAATGTATATTCCTAAAGGAATCAATATCAAATCATCCAAATATCCTAAAACCGGTATAAAATCCGGTATAAAATCAATTGGGCTAAGTGCATATCCTATGACCATAATAGAAAATACTTTAGCATACCAGGGCACATCTTTTCTTTTATATGCTATGTACAAGGCAGCTAACTCTTTTTTGGATCTTGTAATCAATTGTTTAACCTTTATTTTTATCTTACTCATTTTTGTTCCCTCGATAATATTCGTACTTTCTATATTATACAACCAGTGTTACAGACTTAGCAACTTACAGTTTATGCAATATAATTCCAATATTAATAATGATTATATTTAATATGTTTAAAAATTACATTGAAATTCAGTATAATACGTCATATAATCTTATATATAACGGATTTTTTGTCAAATTCCGCAACGAGGTGAAGATATTGAAACAATCCATTTCTGAAAAAACAAAAAAATTACCGTCATTAAAAAAAGAGCTTACTAAGCTATTAGCTACCGCTGCACTACTGCCTTTCGTTTTAATAATTACCGCCAGCTTTTGGTCTTTGACCAAATATGTCAAATCAGACTTCAAAAACATCATCAGTGGCAATATCGCAAGGGTACATGATGCAGTAAGTAACTTATCTTCTGCGAACTCTGATTTGGTAAACTTTATATCAAAGGACCCTAATGCTATTAATCTTTTTAAAAATTCGGACAGTGCGAAATGGTTAAAAAGCAGCTTGGACAATTTTATATCAATCCACAAGAATATTACGAATGCATATGTTGGTACAACTAAAAAAGAAATGATTCTCTCTCCTGCTCAAACGCTTCCTCAGGGTTTTGACCCAACCACAAGAGATTGGTATAAAGGTGCATTAGAAAAAGATGGGGAAATTTATATTACACCGCCATACGCTGATGGGGGGAACTATGCAGATTTAGTAATCACTTTCTCAAAAACCGTTAAGGACGATGAAGGAAACCTTGTAGGTGTAGCTGGTATTGATGTAGGTCTAAAAAAACTTACTGAATCCTTGGCCTCCGTTAAGTTAGGACAAGATGGTTTCGCCATGGCCATCGACCGCAGTGGTACTATTATAGCTCATAAAGATGAAGCTCTTCTAGGTAAGACCAGAGCAGAACTAAGTTGGCTAAATAATATAATTGAAAATCCAGCTACTGAGTTTATTGTAGATATAGATAATGAAGAATTTATGGGCTTCAAGAACCTTGACACTAAAACCGGGATATCGGTAATCGGACTTATTCCTGCCAAAGAAGTTCTCGGCAAGGTTTTACGAGCAATAGCACTACCTATTTTAGTGGTTATTTTTTCCTTAACCTTAGTTGTATTAATGGGAGCACTATTTAGCAAAAAATTAACCACACCAATAAAAGAGCTTGTAGGTGTACTGAATAAAGTTAAACAGGGTGATTTCTCGGAAAAAGCTAGGGAACATAAAAGAAATAATGCCGAAATAGCAATGATAACAGCTTCCGTAAATTCCATGATAGATGATATGGTGATTATGCTGGATAATATAAAGGGTACTTCCTCCTCTCTGAAAGAAGCTTCTGATGCCTTATTTATCATAACAAAGAATTCAAGCGCAGTCAGTGAAGAGGTTGCTAGAGCTATTCAGCAAATTGCCACAGGTTCTAATGAACAAGCTGATTCCTTAAATGAAGGAGTATCACTTTCAGAAGCTCTTGGAAAGGACGTGGAGAACTCCATTTCAATTTCTATAGAAATGACTAAAGCTACCAGTGAAGTGAAAAATTCTACGTCTGAAGGCATGAACTCTATTTCTCAATTAAAAGAAACCTTTAATAAAAATAATGAAGCTAGCATGCTGGTACTTAAGATGTCTGAGCATCTGGTTAAAAAGTCTGAAGAAATAGGTATAATTACAAATACAATTAGATCAATAACAGAACAAACAAATCTGTTAGCCTTAAATGCAAGCATAGAAGCTGCAAGAGCCGGAGAAGCCGGCAGAGGCTTTGTGGTCGTAGCTGAGGAAGTCCGAAAATTAGCAGAGCAGTCTGCAAAATCAGCTCAAGAAATATCGGACGTAATAAAAGATGTAAGCTCCAGTATTCAAAGCTTACAGCAACAGATCAATTTTACCTTCGACTTAAATCAAAAGACCGGTGAAAATGTAGAAAGTACAAGCAGAGGCTTTGATAACATAAAAAAATCCATACTGCTGCTTGAGAACAACGTAGGACAAGTTACAGATGCGCTTAACCAAATTTCTAAGAAGAAAGATGAAGTTCTCAGCCGTATAACCAATGTTGCTTCTGTAGCCCAGGAAAATGCTGCAACAACCGAAGAAGTCAGTGCTTCGGCTGAGGAACAATCTGCAGGTATTCAGGAAGTTGTTCTTGCCTGTGAAAGACTTAATTCCTTATCTGAAAACTTAAACAAAATAGTGGAGAAATTCCATATCTAACTTGAAGGTGTGTACCCTGGTGCACACCTTTCTTAATTGACAGTTGACAATTGCCGATGATAGCAAACAAAAAGAGCTAGGTTCTACCTAACTCTTCTTATTGTGATAAAGTTTTCCCTTGTCATTGGGAAAATCTTAATTACATAACTCTTCTTCCTGTAATAAAGTCTTTTCTTGTCATTGCTGATATTTTAACTACATCTCCGGTTCTAGGTGCATGTATGTATGCATTGTCTCCAACATAAATTCCCACATGATTTGGTACACCATTTTTACCAAAGAACACCAAATCCCCAGGCTTCAGGTCAGCCTTTGAAACTTCTACACCATTTTTTATCTGATCCTTTGTAGTTCTCCCTAAATATACACCAAAATGAGCATAGACATACCTTGTAAATCCGGAGCAGTCAAAACCCGGATCTGGAGTAGTACCTCCCCATACATAAGGAGTGCCCAGGAAATTTGATGCATAGGCTAGTACATTATTTGACGTTAAATTGGCAGCTCCTCTTGAAGGCACATACTTAGGAGCTTGTTCCCTGATTGCATTAATCCTTTCTGTCGTGGCATCTACTAGAGCTTGAGACTCTCTTACCCTGGCTGCAAAAATCCTCTCTTGTTCCTTTAGCTCTTCCACAAGCTTCTTCTGAACAGCTATAGTTTCTTTAATTTCCTGAAGCTTTCGTTCACTTTCCTTTTGTAGTGTTAATACTTCATTCTCCTGAGCAGCAAGCTCCTTTTTATGTTCTTCAAGAGCATTCCTCTTTTCCTGAACCTTTGCTATCATCTTTTGATCATATTCTGCAATGGTTCTAACTGCTTCTACTCTTGATATTAAATCCCTAAAGCTTTCAGCCTTAAGAATTATTGATAAGTAACTAGCTTGTCCACTCTTATAAATTCCACTAAGTCTCTTATCAAGCATATCCTGTTCTTTTTGAACCTCTAGCTCTGCTTGAACTATGTTGTTTTCTGTAACCTTTTTTTCTTCTTGGATCTTTACAGCTCTTTCTTTATACTCCTCTATCAGAGCCATGGTCTCTTCAATCTTTACGTCCAGATTTTCCAGCTCTATTTCTATTTCCTCTCTCTTGTCCTCTACCTCTTGTAAAGCCCTCTTATCCTGCTGCAGCTGCTGTTTTTCTTTGTTTAGTTTCTCAGTAAGGGGTTCTGCATAAGAAACCGTTGTGCTCATTAATAATGTCACTACTAAGGCAGTAATAACATTTTTCTTCTTTAGCATATCTCCACTCTCCTTTTCTCATCTTGTTTATTATACAATATAAATGTGAAAAAAACATGAAGATTAGCAAATTACCACAAATTACTATGTAACTAATCTCTTGTCTTTAACGTACTCTTCTTTATATGTTACGTATTGACCTGAATTTTTAAGGTGTGGAGAGACTGCCATAATTTTAAGGGGCTGTTGCCATATTTGTTATGTGCAACAGCCCCTTGGAATTATAACTTTTCAACTATTTTTCTAGCCTTCTATTTTTACAACATCGTAGCCAGCATCTTCGATAGCAGCTTTTATTTCTGCATCTGTAACATCACCTTCAAAGGTTGCAGTCTTAGTAGCTAAGTCTACTTCTACCTTTGATACTCCCTTTAATTCCTCCAAAGCCTCCTTAACGTGTCTAACACAATGTCCACAGCTCATACCTTCTATTAATACTTTTTTCATATATTTGTATCTCCTTTCATCATGGCTTAAAGCCTTTTAATCTTAATGCATTTAATAAAACAGAAACTGAACTAAAGCTCATGGCTGCCGCAGCGATTATTGGATTAAGCAGCGGTCCTATATTTAGCAGGTATAGGATACCCATGGCCACAGGAATTCCCAAGGTATTATATCCAAAGGCCCAGAACAAATTCTCCTTTATATTTAGTATAGTCTTTCTGCTGAGTTTTATAGCTGTAGGCACATCCATAAGATCACTTCTCATTAAAACAATGTCTGCCGATTCCATTGCTACGTCTGTACCGGACCCAATGGCCATACCTATATCTGCCTGGGCCAAGGCCGGAGCATCATTAATTCCGTCTCCTACCATGGCAACTTTCTTGCCTTGAGCTTGAAGCTTCTTAACCTCACTGGCCTTATCCTGGGGTAGTACTTCTGCCAGTACCACATCTATACCAACCTGCTTTGCTATTGCCTCTGCAGTCTTCTTATTGTCTCCTGTAAGCATAGCAACCTCTATGCCCATTGAATGAAGCTTTTCAATGGCCTTCTTACTGCTGCTTTTCACTGTGTCTGCCACAGCGATAATTCCCCCAAGCTTTCCTTCTATGGCCACATACATCGGTGTCTTTCCTTCACCTGCAAGCTTATGAGAAGTATCTTCTAATTCTCTTAGGTCAATGTTGTGCTCTATCATAAGCTTCTTATTCCCAAGTAAAATATTCATTTCATCCATATCTACCTGTATTCCATGGCCGGGTATTGCCTTAAAGTTATCCACCTTTTTAAAATCCAGGCCAATTTCTTCAGCTTTCTTAACAATAGCCTCTCCTAAAGGATGCTCAGACCCCTTCTCAGCACTGGCTGCCAATTGAAGAAGATAACTATCATCAACCCCGGACACATTTATTATATCAGTAACCTTTGGCTTTCCTTCTGTTATAGTACCGGTTTTATCAAAGACTATAGTTTGAATTTTATGGGCGGTTTCTAAGGCTTCCCCGCTTTTTATAAGTACGCCGTACTCTGCTCCCTTGCCTGTTCCAACCATTATTGCTGTAGGGGTTGCTAGTCCAAGAGCACAAGGACATGCAATAACTAAAACAGAAATAAATATAGTCAATGCAAAAGTTGTCGTCACCCCACCAAATATATACCATGCTAGAGCTGATACCACAGCAATGCTTATTACTATTGGAACAAAATATCCGGATATAATATCTGCCATCTTTGCTATTGGCGCCTTGGAGCCTTGGGCTTCCTCAACAAGCTTAATTATCTGTGAAAGTGCAGTATCTTTACCTACCTTTGTGGCCTTGTATTTGATATAGCCGCTTTTGTTTATACTTGCACCGATAACCTTACTTCCCGGTAACTTTTCAACGGGTATACTTTCACCGGTAAGCATGGACTCATCTATGGAAGTCATTCCTTCTACCACTTCCCCGTCTACCGGCAGCTTTTCACCGGGTTTTACTACTACTATGTCACCAACTTCAACCTCATCTATGGGTATCTCAACTTCTTTTCCATCTCTTACAATTACAGCAGTTTTAGGAGCCAGCCCCATGAGCTTCTTTATAGCCTCTGAGGTTTTACCTTTAGTAACGGATTCAAGGTACTTACCTAAAGTTATAAGTGTCAATATAACCGCAGCAGACTCAAAATATAGCTTATAGGCATAATCATGATTTCCCCTGTAAATTTGAAACACCGCAAATACTCCGTAAAGGAAGGCAGCTGAAGTACCTATGGCGATTAGGGAATCCATATTGGGGTTTCTCTTAATAAGTGTTTTAAACCCAATCCTGAAAAATATATGACCAACTATCATTACGGGAGTAACCAATAGCAATTGAATCAAGGCAAAATTAAGTGGCGCTGTCATTGGATCTATCTGTTCAGGTAACATATATCCTACCATATGGCCCATGGATATAACCAGTAGAGGAACCGTAAATATTGCCGATATTACGAAACGTCTCCATAAGGCTTTAATCTCGGCTTCCTTTTTCTCTTTGTCCACATCAACTGTAACTTCTTCATCCAAGGCCTTATATCCCGCCTTTGTGATTGCTCCCTTTATGTCCGAAAGTCTTACTTTTGATGAATCATAGGAAACCAAGAGCTTTTCTGTAGCAAAGTTTACACTGGCGCTCTCAACTCCTTCCAGTTTTGAAACTGCTCTCTCAACTGCTCTTACACAAGCTGCACAGGTCATTCCCTCTACTTTTAATGTTTTACTTATGCTTTCAGTCAGTGCCTTATATCCGGCCTTTTCTATTACCGCCTGAATGTCGGCAACTGAGAGCTTAGTCTCATCAAATTTGATATTGAGCTTTTCCGTGGCAAAATTCACATTAGCTTCAGATACCCCCTCTAATTTTCTGGAAGCCCGTTCTACAGCCTTTGCACAAGCTGCACAGGTCATTCCCTCTATCTTAAGAGTTTTTTCTGCCATCTTTATACCTCCTTTTTAATTAATAGTCTATTTGTCAATAAGCTTCTCTAGGATGCCCATGACCTCTTCCATCTTTTCCTCACCATTATCATGCATAAAGGCATTTTTTACACAGTGATTCAGGTGCTGCTTTAAAATGAGCATATTTGCTTTTTTAAGAAGAGACTGTGCTGCAATTATTTGATTTGATATATCTACACAGTATCTTCCCTCTTCTACCATTTTTATAATACCTTCTATTTGGCCCTTGGAAGTCTTTAGAGCCTGCAGAGCTTTCTTCTTATCTTCAACCATTATTATCACCTTTTCCTTTTGCTCCCCTCCCCTGGGGGGTGTCTTTATTATAAAATAAAAATAACTAAAAATCAATGCTATATAATATTTTTTTCATGCTCTGCACCTTTTATTCATGCAGGGGCTGCAAGAGCCCCTATGCTTCTATTTCAATTTATATGCTTTCACTAACTTACCGTCTTCTTTAACTTCCCAACCACTGCCGGATAGCTTATTAACATCTAAACCTGCTTCTACCAATGGCTTTGCGTCAAAAACAAATACCATATCTGATTCATTTGCTCCCAATGACTCTGTCCATTGAACCTCAAAGCCCTGACCCAAAGATATTACGTATTTTTTTGCATCTGGATTATAAGTAATCAGATTATTATCAGTTTTTATTATGTTTTTCATCGCATCTTCATAGCCTTCTGTCTGAAATCTCTTATCGCTTACGTTATAAGGCTTTATTAGCCTATTAGGCAGCTGTTCTGTGCCTTCCTTTGCGGCAGGTTCAAATAACCATTGATTTTTATCAAGTTTTGTTACATCTAGTCCTGCATTAATAAAAGGATCTGCCAAAGCTACTATGGCCAAATCTGCTACGTTAGCTGCTGTATCCTTAGTCCATTCAAACTTTTCTCCGGATGGCATCTTTATTCCCCAGTGTGAAAGTGCATCATGATAGCCTATCTTATCTTTATTTTCCTTTACAACGGCTGTGAAAGCTTTATATGCCTTATCACCCAGTTCACTTCCTGTGGAACCTTTGCTGCAACCTGTAAAAGACACACCTATTACAAGAGCTAGAGTAATTGCTGCTGCTTTTGATTTCTTTAACATAATTATTCTCCTTTTCTTAATTATTATTCCTATGTTAATAATAATATATATTTGTGAAGATTTTATGTAAAATAATATCTGTATCCTTAGCAACTTGTATCAATAATTCAGTGTCAAAGAACCAAAAGCTCAGGACAAGCTTTAAATGCATAGTCGGTACTGGTATTTTAAGGATTAAAAAGCAGGGAAAAATCCTACATAATTACTCATCGCTCATTATTCATTGTAAAATCTGACCTATTTGCTTACAACGTTTGTAGGCTTACCTTCCAAAAAATTCTTTAGATTTTCAACGGCAATATTCATTAGTCTCACTCTGGCTTCCCTGGGTGCCCATGCAATATGTGGTGTTATATATATGTTCTTGGCCTTAAGCAGGGGATTATCTGCTCTTATTGGTTCCACTGACACTACATCTACTCCAGCAGCATAAATTCTTCCACTGTTTAGTGCTTCTGCTAAATCTTGCTCATTAATCAACGGTCCCCTAGAGGTGTTGATAATTATTGCACTTTTTTTCATCTTTGCTATAGTTTCTTTATTTATGATATTCTTTGTACTCTCAAACAGTGGGCAATGAAGGCTTATTATGTCTGAAGCTTGTAACAGTTCCTCTAGTTCAACATATCTCATGTTTTTATCCTCTAGTTCTGATTTTCTCCTTGGGCTGTATGCTATAACCTTCATACCAAAGGCTTGAGCAACTTTACTTACCGCCTGACCAATTCTTCCATAGCCAATGATACCCATTACCTTTCCATCCAGCTCAATTAAAGGCTTTTTCCAGAAGCAAAAGTCTGCGCTATTTTCCCACTCCCCAGCTTTAACTGCACTGTCATGCAGACCGACCTGCTGGCATATTTCAAGGATATGACCGAATACCATTTGTGCCACAGAAGCAGTGCTATAGGCGGGTACATTAGTAACCACTATGCCTCTTTCCTTTGCTGCCTCAATATCAATTACATTATAGCCGGTAGCCAATACTCCTATATATTTTACCTTTGTTTTGTCCATAGTTTCAGCGGTTATTGGGGTTTTATTTGTTATTATATATTCCGCATCTCCTATTCTCTCAATAATCTTATCATTTGGTGTTCTGTCATATATTTTTAGTTCTCCAAGCTTATTAAATCCTTCCCAAGATAAATCCCCAGGATTAAGTCCGTGTCCGTCTAAAATAACTATTTTCATTTATAATCTCCTCTCTGCTTACCTTTATAGTTTTATGAATATATTATACGCCATTTGGCTTAGTTACAAAATAGGAATAAGCCAAAACAGTAACTAACTAGGAATATCTTCATATTATGTAATTAGCCACATAGTAAGGAGGTTTTTTTATGCTTCAAAATATACAGCAGATGGGCCCAATTACTTTAGGAATTCTTGCAAGCCTAGGAGCTGGCTTGGCAACTAGTATTGGTGCTATTACTATATTCTTTACAAAGAACATATCAAAAAAGTTATTAGATATTTTGCTGGGGGCTGCAGCAGGCGTTATGCTGGCTGCCACATCTTTTAGCTTGATTGTT
Source organism: Clostridium thermarum (assembly GCF_006351925.1). Lineage (NCBI taxonomy): Bacteria > Bacillati > Bacillota > Clostridia > Eubacteriales > Clostridiaceae > Clostridium > Clostridium thermarum. Next base: position 3,245,238 of record NZ_CP040924.1, read on the forward strand.
CCCGCCATAGAAAAGGGTGGCGGTGGTATAAAAGGCTCAACAATAGCTCTTATAGGAATCTTAATAGGAGGTATATTTTTAGATGTCATAGATAAATTTTTTCCTGATACAAACCTGTTGACTAATGCTGTGGATGATGGTGAGCCCGCCAGAGGTATGTTCAGAAGCATCAGTATCAATCCTAGACTTAGAAAAACCTGGCTCTTTGTTATAGCAATAACCGTTCATAACTTTCCTGAGGGCTTGGCGGTAGGAGTAGGTTTCGGTGACGGGGATATCGCCAATGGACTTAGCATAGCCATAGGTATCGGCCTGCAAAACCTTCCGGAGGGATTAGCAGTAGCCCTTCCCTTGCTAAGGGAAAAATATTCTAAAACTAAAGTTTGGTTAGTTACTCTCTTTACCGGCCTGGTAGAACCTATTGGCGGTATCATCGGCGTTGTTCTTGTCCAGATTTCCAAACCCTTGCTGCCTTTTGCCATGGCCTTTGCAGCCGGAGCCATGCTTTTTGTTATAAGTCATGAAATAATTCCGGAAACCCAAAATCATGAAGGACATTCCAAGCTAGCTACTTATGCCCTTTTAGTAGGCTTTGTTATTATGATGTTTTTGGATAATACCTTGGGATAATTTTAGCTTGTATCAAAAAGTAAGAAGGCTGTTGCACAATCCTTGTATTGAGCAACAGCCTCTATCATTATTTGTCATTTGACTTACTTCTTATATTCTATTCTTTTCAACTATATACTTCTCAGCTGCTAAAGCTGCTATAGTTCCATCTGCTACTGCAGTAGTTATCTGTCTGAAGACCTTATTCCTTACATCCCCTGCAGCATAAACACCTTTAATATTTGTCTGCATATTTTCATCGGTAGGAATGTATCCACCATTAATAAGTGTAATATAATCCTTAAACAATGCAGTTTTGGGTTCTGTGCCTATATAGCCGAATACTCCATCCATTGCTATCTCTTTTTCTTCTCCGGTCTTAGTATTTTTAACAATAGCTCTATTTACAAAGTCTTCGCCTTCTACATTTACAAGATCCCAATTGTACATTATCTCTATCTTAGGATTATTCTCCACTTCATGTAATGTAGCTTTTTCACCTTTAAAGTAATCATAACGTCTGATCATTATGACCTTTGATGCAAATCTGGTTAAAAATAAGGCTTCCTCTAAGGCAGAATTTCCACCACCTACAACTCCTAAAACACTGCCTTCGTACATTGCACCATCACAAACAGCACAATAATGGACTCCCTTACCGGAGAACTTTGCTTCATTTTGAATAGGAAGCTTCTTTGGAGTAGCTCCGGTAGCAATAATTAATGCTTTTGGCTTATATATATAGCTTTCAGTTTCTACTATCTTCTCATCATCGCTGAGCTTAACACTCACAACCTGATCAAAATCATCAATAACTGCGCCTAGCTCCTTAGCCTGTTCAGTCATTAAGTCTGCTAAAGCTCCACCTTCTATAGTTTTGAAGCCTGGATAGTTTTCTACGGTGTAGGTAGACCTAACCTGACCACCTAAAATCTCATTTTCCAGTAATATCATATTAAGCTTGGCTCTAGCAGCATAAATAGCAGCGGTCAAACCAGCCGGGCCTCCACCAATTATCATCAAATCTAATTCCTTTATGTCCTTGCCCATGTTACTTCTCTCCTTAACTTTGAATTTACATATTATCCTATGCTGTTTTTTGCTAAGGGATCATAGAACTTTATCTTATCATAAAGAATATTCAAAATAAAGTTAGAAAGGTTATGCACCCTCCTAACTTTATTTTGACCTTAAAGTCCAAGTAATTTATCTATTTGTGGTCTGTCAAATCCAACAACGATGTTTCCGTTAATATCTAATACAGGAACACCTCTCTGACCTGACTTTTCAATCATTTCCTTAGCAGCTGCTGGGTCCAGAGAAACATTTATATCCTCGTATGCTATACCCTTTGACTTTAAATAATCCTTTGCCTTTACACACCATGGACATGTTGTAGTGCTATAAACCTTAACGCTCATTGTTAAATACCTCCTCTATTATCTAAATATATTATTTATTATGCTTTTATTAGGATAAACATTATTCAATAATTTTTATTGTCATTTCCTGATTATATTATATACCCTCCACGGGTATTTGTCAATTGCATAATTTAGGAATTTCAACTTCTTTTTATTTCAATTAAAACTGAATAAAAATACATATCTTCATTAATCCTTATTGATGCTGATCCGATTTCACCTTATGACAATTATAGTTTCCCTAATATTTTTATAAATATCCCCTATCAGTTAAACCTTTTTCGATAACCACACCTGCGGCACAATTCCTCGCATAACTGCCTCTTAGCAAACCCCTCCAGCATTTTCCTTGCCCTGTGGCTCTTTATTATCTCGTCAAAGGGCTGTCTATGTATGTTTCCAAGGTTAATAGCACCTTCTCCGTCCAGGCAGCAGGGAACTACAGTACCGTCTACCAATATTCCGATTTGATCCCTAAGTCCATAGCAGGTGCCCTCGTTTCCGTAATCTTCTTCCTCTAAACCCGGCCACTTAAACTCATAGTCCTGATTCAAAAATACCCTATCTGCTAATTTGATGCCACGGCTATCAGTAATCTTCTCCTCAATTTTATAGGGAAGTTGGAGATATTCTTCAATAATACTCAGCAGTTCTCTATTTTTCTGTCTCTCTGCATTAGTTATATTAGATTGGTCCAGATTCCATAGTCTAAGGGCGATGATTATATTAGTTTTCTCCACTGCTTCCTTAGTGAAATCCAAGATATCCTTTAAATATTCTTCCATAGACCTGGTACCTTCATTGGCATCAAAGCTGTGTAGAGATATATTTATCTGTCTTATGGCAGGCTTCATGATTATTTTCTCCCTTATCTTTCCTATAAGGGTACCGTTAGTAGTTATATTTACCTTTAGCTTTCTTTCCTGGCATAGGTCTAAGAGGTCTGGCAAATTCGGGTGCAGCATAGGCTCACCTTTCAGGTGCAGATATACATGGTCTGTAAAAGGCTTTGCTTCGTCCAATATATGCTCAAACTCTTCTATTTTTATAAATTGCGGTTTCCGTTTCGTCTTTGGACAAAAGGTACAGGCAAGATTACATACATTAGTTATCTCTATATAAACTTTTTTAAATCTCTTCATCTTTTGGGACTCCTCACACTGTTAATTTTTAAGCCATTCTATACCATTATACCAGTTATATTTGTAAAATAGCCACCTATATAAATCTCCTTGTTTTACCATGGAAATTATATTTAAATACTGAATTTTTCGGAGGACACAGAGAGCACTGAAGGACTTTTCTTAAATCTACTATTTAAATTTTTCTTCGCATTTTTCAAGCAATAAGCATTATTACTTATTCACAATAAGGCAGCACATCTACAGTGTAAGCCCTTAATACCTCTGCCACGCTCCAGGCCTGAGTAAAGCAGCCCCTGCTGGTGGCAGAAAATTCTCCGTCAAAGATTTCCGCTATACCGTTAATACAGCCATCGGCCATATGATCTTCAAAGACTTCACACATCTCCTTGGCCTTTGCTATTGCCTCAGCAGAATATTCATTTACCTTACAATAAGCAGAGATAAAGGCGCCTATAGGATAGGCCCAGGTTGTTCCCATGTGGTAAGCACAGTCTCTGTCAAAGAGTTTGCCTATATACTGCTTTTTAAAACCGGGGTCTTTAACGCTTAAGGACCTTAAACCATAGGTAGAGTAGAGCTCCTGATACACCTTTTCCACAATCTTCTTTTCTTTTTCCTTATCCAGCATTGTAAATGGTAAGGATACAGCCCAAATCTGATTGGGTCTGATTCTTGCATCATTCTCATCAACTACATCAAATAAACAACCTTCTTCTTCATTCCAGAACTTTTCATTAAAGGACTTTTTCACTTTCACAGCCAATTCTTTATAGAAGCTGTAGTCTTTATTAAAGTGCTTTGCCAGTTCCTTCATAATGCACAAGGCATTATACCAAAGAGCATTGATTTCAACAGGCTTGCCGTGTCTTGGCGTTACAACGAAGTCTCCCACTCTAACATCCATCCAGGTTACTTGATCCAAGCCGTTTCCCGCATGGATTAGGCCATCTTCATCCATACGGATTGAAAAATCTGTACCAGTGGAGTAGGCTTTTATAATCTCCACCATTTTATCGTAGAGCTTTTCTTCAACAAAACGATAGTCTTCCTTACCTCCTGTGTACTGCAGATATTGATACACCGCATGTATATACCAGAGTGAAGCATCCACCGTATTATATCCTGGCTCAGAGCCCTTATCAGGAAATACATTTGGAACCAGTCCATTCTTTATATATTTCACAAAGGACTCCAGAATTTCTCTGGCATCATCAAATCTCTTTGTACATAATGTCAACCCTTCAAAGGCAATCATAGTATCTCTTCCCCAGTCCGTAAACCATGGAAAACCTGCCAACACAGTTTTCAGACCGGTACTATTGCGGTCAACAATAAAGTGGTCTGCTGCCTTAACCAGATTTAGGGCTAAATTATTGTTAAACCCAGACTGCCTCATCAAGGTTTCTGCCCTGTTTCTGTATTCCTCTGCAATAGTAAAACCATCTTTATCGTCCAGCTCTTCCACTGTACATTTTATATAGAACTTCTTACGTTCATAAGGCTTTAACTCTATTTGTATATCATAGGGGGTGTAATGATTATCTAAACCCAGGGAACCATTTCTGTTATCAAACTCATAATAGTGATTTTCCTCTATTAAGTAATTTGGAGTAGCCATGCTTCTAGGCCTCAGTGTTCTGCTGACATAGGTCCCTTCTGATGAATAAAAGCTGATGTTTATATCCTTTTGGGCTTTTGGTATTAACTTTAATAGATTTCTATTTAACTCCATTTCAAAACTAAGCTGGTTTCTTTCTGTAGCAGCTCCTATAGGTCTAAAATTAAACAGAGGCACTATATTTAAAACCGCAGGCCTGCTGCTGTTACTTATTTCATAGCACACTGTCACCGTATTATGCCCATACTCCATAGCTATGGTCTTCTTTATATTAATATCCTCCACCTGATATATGTACTGCGGAACTGAATCAAAAATAAATCTCTGCAAATATTCTTGACCGTTCTTTGAAAAGTTCACATACTGCTGAGAAGTGAGGTCATACTCTCTGCCTTCCACAATAACCTGCTCCTGTGTCCTTGTAAATACTGAATATCTTTCAACTGGAGGATTCATTGAGGCAATCAGATAGGCATGGAAGGACCTAAAACCTCCGCCAATTATGGTATGTCCTGAATATCCTCCTATGCCGTTACCAATCATCCATTCTCTCTCATTTCCCTCTTCAATGGTTCTCCAATTTCCTCTTCCAAACTTATAGGTAAGCTCCATATAAAGTCACTCCTAAATCTCATAGTGTTGTAATTATTATATCATATAAAATTTTGCTTCAGCTTAAAAAGAATGTTGAAAATTTTAATACTTATGTACTGCGGAGAAAGAAACTCCGCGTAATTCCGTGTCTTCCGTGATGGATTTTATTGGTAATAATACTGTCAGTTATCAATGTTCTCCTCAAAAAACTCCTTTACCACTTCAACATCATCAAAGTCCATATACATATCACCTATAATCTGATAGTCCTCATGGCCCTTGCCTGCTACTACAACTGTGTCCCCGGCTTCGGCAAGGCTTAAAGCCCTTAATATTGCCTTCCTTCTGTCTATTATTTTTTCATATTTACAACCGGTATCTATCATGCCTTTTTCAATATCTTCTATGATAGCCATAGGTTCTTCCTTCCTCGGATTGTCTGAGGTAATAATGCAATAATCAGAAAGGCTTCCCCCTATCTTTCCCATTATTGGTCTCTTCCCCTTATCCCGGTTGCCTCCACAGCCAAAGACAAGAATAACTCTCCTGGAGGTCAATTCTCTTACCGTATTAAGCACATTCTCCAGACCATCCGGGCTATGGGCATAGTCAACAATGACAGAAAAGTTTCCGGTGTTTGGAACAAACTGAAACCTGCCTTTTACAGCCTCAATGCTATTGATTCCTCTTAATATTTCCTCTATGGTAAGTCCACATTGATAACAAGCACTTATAGCAGCCAGTAAGTTATACACATTAAACTTTCCAGGCAGCTTAAAGTAGATACTATGCCTTTGATCATGATGTTTAAGAATGAACTCACTGCCTTTCATTGAACACTTGATATCTTCTGCCATAAAGTCAGCCTCTCTCTTTATTCCGTAAGTGATTACAGGACATTTAGCTTCCCTTATAAAATCCTCAGAAGCGGGATCATCCACATTTACTATACCCAGTTTACACATCTTAAACAGTTTTAGTTTTTCCTGCTTATAATTTTCCATGGTGCCGTGTTCTTCAAGATGGTCCTGGGTCAGGTTTGTGAATATCCCTATATCGAAATCACAGCCATGTACTCTATTTTGTGCCAAGGCAGAGGAGGTCACTTCCATAACTACATGAGAAGCTCCCTTTTCGGCCATTTCAGCAAAAGAAGCATGCAGCTCCAAGGGATCCGGAGTGGTGGGATTCACTTTTACAGTTTCAAGGATATGTTCTCCAATGCGGTTTTCTATGGTTCCTATTACACCCGGAGTTTTGCCTGCAGACTGAAGTATCTTTTCTATAAACCATGTAACAGAAGTTTTGCCGTTGGTACCCGTCACTCCTATGGACTTAAGCTTCTTAAAGGGGTCTCCGTAGAATACTGCTGCTGCTTCTGATAATGCTATCCTTGTATCGGCCACCTTTATAACTGTGATCTCCTTAGGAATTTTAAACAGCTTATGATCAACTACCAAGGTCGATGCCCCATCCTCTACAGCCTGCTTTGCAAAAATGTGTCTGTCCACATTCCTTCCCTTAACACATATGAATACTGAACCTGGTTTCATTCTTCTTGAATCCCAACAGATACCGCTTACCTCGGTTTCAGCATTTCCCTGCAGCACCTCATATTTAACCTTCTGTAGTAAGTCGCAAATTCTCATAAGCATAAACCTCCCTCAAAACTTCTTTTATATTATTATATTCTTAATTTATATGATAATATTGAAATCTATGTATTATTTATTCAGTTATTGGTTTATCTTAACAGATACTGTATTAACGATGAAAATCTAAAAGTGGAAGTTGGAGTAAGTTTTGATGAGAGAATCAGTGCAATTTTAGATTAAATCACTAGTAATTTAGATGGAGGATTATTCAAATTTTATAAGGGCCTATAAAAAAATGTATGGCTGCTCTCCGAAAAAGAGCCTATATATAAAATACGCGGAAGGATATCCCTCCGCGTTTGTCTTGTACTTTACCGATTCAATCCCTATCTGTTTTTTAAACGTTCAACTATTAACTTGGTGAGTTTATGAGAATTGCCTGCACCAAATACAATAATAATATCCCCTTCTTTGGCTTTTAGTGTTATTGTGTCCGCAACTTCACTGAAGTCTTCAATATAAGCAGCCTTCCCGTCATCAACTTTACTGATAAGTGAATTCATATCCACCGGCTCCAGATTTTTATTGATTTCTCTGCCAACGTAAGTCTTGGTTACTATGGCTTCATCAGCCTTATTCAGTGCACCAATAAATTCCTTTGGAAATAACTTTAGTCTTGATATTTGATGTGGTTCAACTACCGCATATATTTTTTTGTCAGGGTAAGTAGTTTTAAAGGTGTCTAAAACTGCTGCTATTGCAGTAGGATGGTGGCCATAGTCATCGAAGACCTTTATGTTATTTACTTCACCCACCAGTTCAGTTCTTCTTCCTATGCCCTTATACTGTTGAAAAACCTCTTTTAGATTTTCTAAGCTTACTCCCAATTCAATAGCGGCGCAAAGTACACCTAGAGAGTTTGAAACATTGTGGGCTCCCAGCAGACCAAGCTTAAAGCTTTCCTTAAGGTTGGGGCCAGAAACTTCAAAATATGCGCCATCTTCAGTAAAACTGTTGATTTCAGCCCTATATTCAGCGTTGAAGGGAAAATCAAATTTATCCTTTAAGTAATATCCTATGACCTTTACCCTATTCTCTTGAAGCCAGTCCTTCATTTCTGCCAGTACTTCTCTGATTCCCTGGCTTTCTTCATTTACTATAAGAGTGCCCGGATGCTTCATGTTACTGATAAATTTCTTAAAGGCTCCCTTAAAATCATTGAAGTCCTTGAAAAATTCCGGATGATCCATCTCAATGTTATTGATAATTATCAAGGATGGAGAATAGTTTAAAAAATTGCAGTTAAACTCATCTGCCTCGCATACAAAGTACTTAGATTCAGATATTCTAAAACCGCCTCCCCAAGGCCTGTATATGGTTCCGGCTTCCACTATTGGATTCAATCCTCCTGCTTCTAGGGCTAAACCTGTCAAAACAGTAGTGGTTGACTTACCGTGAGTACCTGCTACAGCAACTACAAACTTGTCCTTTTGAAGATATTTGCCCATAAATTCCTGCCAGGTCATCAATATGTTCTTATTTCTTCCTTCTATAATTTCAGGATGGTTTGGATTAATGTCAAAAACCGCAGGAGTAACTGCCAGTATGTCTACCCCCTCTAAATGGTCTGAGCTGTGGCCTATTTTTATATCAATGCCGCTCTCTTTTAAGGCATCACTGTAATAACTGGACTCACTATAATCACATCCTGACACCTGAAAGCCTGACTTTTTTGCAATTACTGCAATAGGTGCCATGCCGCTTCCGCCTATCCCCATAAAATGTACATGTAACTTTCTATCCATATCTTTACTCCTTCAGAACTTGTTAACTAAGTAATCTTATATAATTATATCATATTGCAGGTTCAGTTGTTATCAATATAGACTTCACCTAACACTTTTAAGCTGAGAATTCCCCTCTTTTTTTATATTTATCTTTTATATTGGTGGTTTTAAGGTAAATTTGGTGAAGAATCTTGAAAATCAGGCTCTTTTACTGCATACAAAATAACAGATTTGCTATATAATTAAATGAGTTATTTCATGTCTTTTTACAAGGAGGTCAACTTATGAAAATCTCAAAGAAGGATGCCTTGGCATGGTTTGAATTTTTTGCAATGTTACCGGAGGATGAGGAGCCAATGCCAAAGCAGCTAGAAATTATTTACTCTACCTTTGCCCAGATAGAGGCAGCCATAGATCACAGAAATGATAGATTAATGTCAGAAATTAATGGTTTAAAGACCTTAAAGAATAGAACCTATTTTGTAGGAAATGAAAGCAAATTTCCAAAGGGCTGCACTTCTTGTCTCTTTGGTACCGGTTTGAGTGCCATAAGAAAAACAAACAAATGCAATATAGAGTGTAAGTTCTGCTACAATTATGGAGAGTTAGATAGTCAACCTCCCATTGGGGAAGGTATATGGGAAATTGGTGGTACCAAGTTCTATGAGAAGGATATTGATTTACTCCTTTCCATACAGCAAAAACCCACCGGAGTTTCCTACGTTTACTTAGAGCCCTTCATGGAAATTGAAAAATACTATCCGGTTATAAAAAAGTTTAGTGCTGCAGGAATCCATCAGCATCTATATACAAATGGTACTTTAGCCACAGAAGAGAGCTTAAAAGCTCTAGGTGAAGCGGGTCTTGACGAACTACGTTTCAACCTGGGTGCCTCCAATTGTTCTGACAAGGTCATCAAAAATATTGTAATAGCTAAAAAATACATAAAAAAAGTGGGTATTGAAACCCCAATGACTCCGGAGTTTTTCGAGGCATTCTTTAAGAAAAAACAAGCTATCCTAGATACAAAGCTGGACTTTATCAATTGTGCAGAATTACACCTAAATGAGAATAACATACATAATTACTATGGCGAAAACATGTACATTTCAAGACATGGCTACATATCTCCTATTTGGAGCAGAGAATTATCCCTAAAGTTCATGAAAATAGCCGTAGAAGAAAATTGGGATTTAGCTGTTCATGATTGTTCAAACCACACAAAGTTTGCAAGAGGTTTAAATTTGAGCAACAAAGAGGGTAAGTGGTTCGGAGCCAGTAACTATGCCTGTGAATTTCCCAGAATTCCCTATGAAGTATTTCTGCCAATACTAAGGGATGAAAACTTCAAATTTTTAAGCGAGGAAGAATTGCCTGCGGGCTATAAAGCAGGAGAGCTGATTTTCTAGACAGTTACTTTTCTTTTTCTCAAAAATAAAAGATGCCCCTAAGGACCTACTAGGTTCATATGGCATCTTTTTTATCTTTTAATGGGCTTTTTTTAATATTCTTGCAATATTCTCTGCTGCTCTTTCTAGATTTATCTCTCCCTTTTGCAGTGCCTCTTCCAGTGATACCGCACCGGGCACTATGCCGATTATGGAGTCTATGCCATTTTCATAGAGTACTTCCACGCCATCGCCTATCCTTCCTGCAAAGGCTATAACCGGAATTCCAAATTTCTTTGCTGTCTTAGCCACGCCAAAAGGAGTTTTCCCAAATACCGTTTGGGCGTCTATACTTCCTTCTCCGGTAAACACATAGCTTGCACCTTGTAGCTTTTCTTCCAGTGCGGTGTACTTTATTACAAGATCAACACCTCTTTTAAGCTCTGCATTTAAGAATGCCATAAGGCCTCCTCCAAGTCCGCCGGCAGCTCCGGCACCTGGAATATTCTCAACATCCTTATCAAGCTGCTGCCTTATGATGTCTGCATAATGAACTAAATTTCTGTCTAATATTTCTACAATTTCAGGTGTTGCTCCCTTTTGTGGGCCAAATACATGTGAAGCTCCTGTTATTCCTGTCAATGGATTTGTGACATCACAGGCTACTTCTATGATAACCTCTTTAAGTCTTGAATCCAGATTGGTTAAATCTATCCTATGAAGCTTTCCTAAGGCCCCACCCCCAAAAGAAAGTTCTTGTCCATTTTTATCCAGTAGCTTGCCACCTAGTGCCTGAAGCATTCCTGATCCTCCATCATTGGTTGCACTTCCACCGATTCCGATAAAAATTCTTTTAACGCCCTTATCTAAAGCAGCTTTTATAAGTTCTCCTGTACCGTAAGTTGTTGTATAAAGCGGATTTCTGTCTTCCTTTTTTACAAGATGAATTCCACTGGCACTGGCCATTTCTATTACCGCTGTAATCTTATCCCCCAGAATTCCAAAGACAGCTTTTGTCCTTTTTCCTAAGGGACCTGTAACTTCAGTTTCTATTAACTCGCCCTCTGTAGCATCTACCAAGGACTGAACCGTCCCCTCGCCACCATCAGCCATTGGCACTTGTACAAATTCAGCATGGGGCATTATTTTTTTTATTCCTCTTTCCATAGCATCAGCTGCTTCTTTAGCTGTCATACTCTCTTTGAAAGAATCCGGCGCTAAAACAAATTTCATAATTTGTTCCCCCTTTTATAACTGCATGAAATGATTTTTCTTATCTTAATAAACCAAATATTATAGTTGAAACTATAGTCATAGATAATCCGATCAAGGATTCATAAGGTATAAGCTTCAATCTTTCCTTCATATCCATAAATACGCTGCCGCCGGTAGCATGGAAGAAGCTTCCGTGTGGAAGATGATCCATTACTGTTGCTCCGGTATGAATCATAGCCCCAGCTGATAATGGTTGTACACCAAGCTCTAACAATGTAGGCCCAAATACCTGGCTTCCTACTGCTGTACCGGAGGTTGTAGATGCTGTTGCTCCGGACATTAATATACCTGCTATAGGTGCTAAAGCAAAAGCAGGAAGTCCTATAGTGTTAAGTGAATTTATTATTACATCTTTCAAGGCTGAGTTTGCAATTATTCCTGAAATTGTTCCGGTTCCAAGTAACAGTATAGCTACTCCGCTCATTTTTGCGAGTCCTACCGTTGCATACTTATTAATATTTTTTATCTTACCCATAGCTAAAGCACCGATTACACCACCTACAGGAAGTGCTACCATTGGATCTATACTAATGTGGAATAATGGTCTTAAGGATAATATTATGATTGCTACCAATGGTCCAACTATTGCTGGCAAAAATCCCGGTTTTTCTTCAAAAGTTGATGAAATCTCGTTTTGTTCTACTGCAGAACCTTTTTTAGCCAGCTTCCTGGATACAATTATAGTAACTATAAGACCAACTATGGCCGGTACAATTCCTGCTGCCATAATTGAAGTTAATGGAAGCTTAAAGGCATCAGAGGCAGCTATGGCATTTGGATTTGGTGACATCATATTACCGGCCTTACCTCCACCAATCATTGCTATAAGTATACCTGTTTTTGTGAAATTAGCTCTTTTTGCTATTGCAATTGCAATTGGCGCAACGGTTATAACTGCTACATCTATAAATACTCCTACTGTTGTCAATACCAATGTAGCTAGAGAAAGAGCAATCAATGCATTGGATTCTCCAAGCTTATCTACAATAGTTTCCGCAATTTTTGCTGCTGCTCCTGTTTCAATAAGTACTCCCGCAAGGACACCGGCTGTAAGTATTCTTAGTACTGCTGGAATTATTCCTTTGGCGCCATCCATCATTAATGTAACTGTACCAGTAACGCCTGCGCCACCTACTATACCACCGACTATTCCACCAAGTATCAACCCATAAGCCGGATGAACCTTTTTAATAATTAGATAGATTGCTAATACAAGTCCCACAATTGCTCCTAATGCTGTAACCTGCATATTCCTTTTCCCCCTCTTTTTATCTTTTAGTAAGTAAAATTAATTTATGAATTTATTATAATAGGTTTAGTAAACATTTTCACCGGTTGCAGGTTTAATGTTTTGCCACATATTTTTGTGCAGATGCACAATTACTTTAATTTATACAATATACATGCTATAAAAAGTTCCATCAATTCTACAAAATTTCTCGGGTCTTTTCCGGTAATTTCCTGAATCTTTTTTAACCTATAGTTTAAGCTGTTTCTATGAATATGCAGTTCAGCCGCCGTGCTGTTTACCTCTCCATTTAACATAATATATGTAATTAGTGTATCAATTAAATCTAAGCCCTTTGATTCTTCATTAATCTTTTCCACCAGACTATAAAAGCTATCTTTTTTTATAGTCTTTACTATGGAGTCAATAAAGGCCAATTCACTATAATTACATATCTTCTTCTTCATTCCCAGCTTTTCTGTAATGCCAATAGCCTTTATGGCCTGTTGAACAGACTTGGACATAATCTCCTGCTTGCTGCCCACTCCCACTTTAGTTATGTTATACAGGCTTTCACAAAGAGTTATGATCCTTTTGTTAAGCTTATTATCAGCTTTCATAAAGATTAGAACCCTTCCGAGATTTATCCTCACTACGTATTCTTCTGGGTATAAATACTTCTTGAGTTTATCAACTATGTTTTTTTCACCGTTATTTATGACTACAGCAGTTCTATTTATATTTAAGTCTATGTGTAAGGCTTCAGCCATATGTAAGAAGTTCTCATCGTAATCCTTGCTATAGGCCCATTGATATAAAAACTCTTCCTTTACTCTTTCTCTTGTCCTTCTCTCATTGAAGGCATATTCTTGGTTTATGAGCAGCTCCGCAGTAACTTTTACAATCGATGCAAAAGCCTCCACAGTACTGGGATCGCCGCTTATGCCTATAACCCCCATAATTTCATTGTTAAAATATATAGGAACATTGACACCTGGCTTTGCCCCTCCTGCAATCTTATGAACAGCTATGAGTTTCTCTTCTCTGATTGCCTTTACAGCCCCTTGATGAAGCTGTCCTATTCTGCTTTTATCCCCGCTGCCAATTATGATGCCATCAGCATTCATAATATTTACGTTATAGGGGATTACCTCCATCATCTTATCCACAATATTTTGAGCTAAATGCTCTGTAAGCTTGATCATATGTTTTGCTCCTTATTTTAAGATTTAGATTGGTATATTCTATATGATAACCAAAATTTATATTAAGATAAAGCAAAAAGAGGGAGTTACCTTCTCCCTCTTATAGTCAGTGCTATTTTATTTTTATATTGTGTTCTCCCTTTAGAGATACTACAAAATCAATACCGCCTTCACTCTTATCAAAATCAACCTTAACCCCATCAACCACTATCTCTGATGGTTCTACATTGTTGATATGCAGTTTTAAGCCTTCATATTTCTTGTTAAAACCATCATTTTTAGTAGATACTGAGATGCTAAGCTCATTATTGTTTTCTAGTAGGAATTCAAATAAATTATACTTTCCATCCCTATATTCAAAGCTCTCTCCATCATCTTGATAGTGCAGATAGGAGGAACTTTCTCCCTTAACCGGTGGATAAATATCCAATGTTAGTTCTTTAACCTCTATTTCTCCAACATAATTTTGAGGTGGGTAGTTCGGTATAACTGAACCAGCCTTAATATATATAGGACAAACATCCAGCGGAGCTTCCTTAATTATATGCTGCCCCCCTTGGAACTCTTCCTTAGTCCAATAATCTACCCAGTTGTCTCCTTCAGGCAGATACACCGTTCTAACCTTTCTTCCCTGCTCAACTATCGGCGCCACCAATATATTATCTCCGCACAGGAATTCATCGTTTATTTCATAGGTGTTACCATCTTCTTGATAGTTCAGCAGCAGTGGCCTGATTACAGGAAGTCCGGTGTTCTCCACCTGCCACATTATATCATATATATACGGTAACAGCTTATATCTAAGCTTTATATACTTCCTATTGATTTCTTCTGTCTTTTCATCAAAGGCCCAAGGCTCCTGATCTCTTGTGTTCATTGCGGAGTGATTTCTAAACAGTGGAGTAAAGGCTCCTACCTGCACCCATCTGCTTAAGAGCTCCGGTGTACAATCGTGTCCAAAGCCACCTACATCAGTACCGCAGAAGGCCATACCGCTTAAGCCTAAGTTCATAAGCATGGGCAATGACATTCTAAGATGCTCCCAAAGGCTCTGATTATCTCCGGTCCATACGGTGGAATACTTTTGTGTTCCAGCATAGCAGGCTCTTGTTATAACAAAGGGTCTTTTGCCGGTATACTTCTTTATACCCTCATAGGTGGCCTTTGACATATAGTGTCCATAGACATTGTGTATTTCCTTATGCTGCGCCTCGATACCATCATTATTGAACATTACATCCATAGGCAGCGGTCCATTGAAGCTGGCGGGCTCGTTCATGTCATTCCATATGCCGGAAACACCGTAATCCATCATTATCTTTTGATTATCCGCCCACCAATTTCTTACCTTCTCATTGGCGAAGTCCGGATAAACGGAATCTCCAGGCCACACTCTGTTTACATAGGTTACTCCATCTTTATCTGTGGCATAATAGCCCTTTTCAAGACCCTCATCATATATTTTATAACCCTTATCCTTTTTAACACCTGGGTCAATTATAGTAACAGCCTTAAAGCCTTTTTCCTTTAATTTTGCCAAGAAATCTTTGGGATTTGGGAACCTGTTTTTATCCCAGGTAAATACTCTGTAGCCATCCATGTAATCTATGTCAAAGTGTATAACGTCACAGGGAATATCTCTTTTTCTGAAATTATCTGCAAGCTCCCACACACTTTCCTCAGGACTATAGGACCATCTGGACTGGTGATATCCCAAGGCCCAAAGCTGAGGCAGGGGAGCTCTTCCGGTAAGCTTTGTATAGCCTCCCACTACTTCTTTTACACTTGGTCCATAGATAAAGTAATAGTCCAAGTTTCCATCCACTGATGAGAAGTAGTAATAATTCTGATTTTCTTTTCCCATATCAAAATGGGTTTCAAAGGTATTATCAAAGAAAATACCAAAGGCCTTTTTATCCTTCATAGCTATGAAAAAGGGAATCGATTTATAAAGTGCTTCATATGATTCCACATGAGGACTTGGATCATCCGTATTCCACATCTTGTAATGGTAGCCTTTTTTATTTAGATGACCTGTCTTTTCTCCAAAGCCATAGAAGAACATATCCTCTTCCATCTTCTTTACAATGGTTACCTCTGCTCCTTGTTCCTGAGCTGTCTTATGCCCTTCTTCTTCCGCTAATTTAAAGTCTCCGGTTCTTCTTGGGGCCGGCTTTCTATCTCCCCTATAATCCTCACAGATTACCCTGCCCATCTCATCATATATATCAACCTTAAACTCATCAAAAATCCTAACCTGAAGCCTTTCTGTAGTAATTAATATAGAGTTCTTCTCCTCTTTAGCATCAAAGCTGCATGGTTCAACTTCCAAGTTTTCTACGGCTTTTGATACACGCTGTTCTCTATGCAGCGGTACAAAAAAGTTAATTATGTACGGATTAATAACTTCTACCGTTGCCATGATATTTTCATATTGGATGAATACTTTATTATCTGCTTTATTATAAGACTTAATATTTCCGAACATTTTATCACCTCACCTTTATTTAAATCAAATTCTAAACTATTGGTTTTATTAAGACAACAACTAATTTTAGATAATTTAAAACTATTTTTGGACATTGTCCTAGAAAATACTCAATATATTTCTAATAGCAACTGATAATAATTATTATTAAACTTCATTATTTGCACATATTATTGTATTATAATAGTATAAATGTGTTTACATATCATAGGAGGATGTTTCAATGAATAATGTTTCAATTATACTTGCCTTTGCTGCAGGTTTATTATCATTTCTTTCACCCTGTGTGCTGCCCTTAGTGCCTGCTTACATAAGCTATCTCACCGGAACTTCTGCAAAGGTTGTAAATGCTCAAAAAACAAAACTCTATGCAGTATACAAGGCTTTAGGCTTTGTTATTGGTTTTTCCATGATTTTCATCATAATGGGAGCTTCAGCAACTTCCTTCGGCAGGCTATTTCTTAAGCATCAAAACAGCTTTAGAATGATAAGCGGTACTTTGATTATCATTTTTGGCATTCATACTACCGGACTATTAAAAATAAAGTTCTTCTATCGAGAATTCAGATTTCTTAAGTTTAATTCTGACCGCAAAAGTTACAGTTCAATCCTAATTGGAATGGCCTTTGCCGGCGGCTGGACTCCATGTGTGGGACCAATTTTAGGTTCCATACTGCTGTATGCTTCAAATCTGAGTACAATTTATAAGGGTATCCTGCTTTTGGTGGTATATTCGCTAGGCTTGGCAACACCTTTTCTGCTGACGGCCTATGCCATAGACCAATTTACTAATCTAATGACTAAGTACAGAAAGTACCTTCCCTCAGTATCAATTATCAGTGGTATTCTAATGATAATTATGGGCGTATTAATATTTACAAATAAGCTAAGCATATTAGCTCAATATTTCAATTTTATAAACTTTTAAGGAGAGATTTAAATGAAAAAAATAATTCCTTTTGCAGTGTTGGTATTTATCCTGTTCGGCAGTGCCTACTACATAGTCTCCAACAATAACCTTTTACCGAATAATTTAAGCACTGAAGAAAATAAAGATTCAGTTAATGATGATGTGAACTCAAAAGTGGCTAGTAATGAAGATACTAAAGAAGAAGAAGTAAAAGTAAAGGCTCCGGATTTTACTCTTACAGATACTCAGGGCAACAAAGTTACTCTTAGCGACCTTAAGGGTAAAAAGGTATATTTAAACTTTTGGGCCACTTGGTGTCCTCCTTGTAGAAAAGAGATGCCGGACATTGAGAAGCTGTACCAAGAGACAAAGGACTCTGATCTTGTAATCCTGGCAGTTAATTTAGGTGAAGATAAAGACACAGTTACTGCATTTGCAGATAAAAACAACTACAACTTCAGGATTCTATTAGATTCCGCTGAAACTGTAGCAATTGATTATCAAATCCGTTCGATTCCAACTTCCTACTTTATAGATGAAGAAGGTTACGTAAGAGCCGGAAAAATCGGCCTTATGACTTTGGAAGAGATGAAGCAATATGTGGAACTTTTAAATAAATAAGTACAATATAAAAAAGAGCAGTTCAGCACCTTAAGAAAAGTGTGAACCACTCTTTTTTTACTAGCCAAATATCTTTTTTATAAAAGCAATTTTTTCTTCTTCATGGGCTGTAAATCCTCCGTGAGCATATTCAGGATAAACTCTGATTTCCTTTTCTGCATTAATATGATTGTATGCAGCAAAGCAGGTAGATGGTGGGCAAACTGTGTCCTCCAGCCCCACACTTATCAGGGTCTTAGCCTTAATTCTTGTGGCCAAATTCATGCCATCAAAATAACTTAAGGTCCTATACACCTGATCTTCTGTCCTATGTAAGCTGTCATGAATTTTGAAATAATGATATATTTCATTGTAAGGCCCCTCCGTAGATAACCTTACAGAACGTCTAAAGTGACATAGGTATGGTATATCTGCCATAACCACCTTCACATCCTTTGAAAGGGCACCTACTGCTAGAGATAGGCCACCTCCTTGGCTTCCACCCTCTACCGCAATCTTATTTACATCTATCTCTTCTCTGGTTTTTATAAACTCAATTGCCCTTACAGAGTCCATAAAAGCATATAAATAGTAGTAGTTATTGTGGTCTAAAATACCCTTGGTCATCCAGCCGCAAGCCCCACCATTGCCATAATGATTGTGATCGGGACTTTCTACATCCTGACCTCTTACATCCATCATGAGGCATCCATAGCCCATAACAGTAAACTTGAAGGCATGGCTTATAACAAGGTTGTTCCAATTGTAGCCATGATAATATACCACCACCGGAACCTTATTTTCTGCACTGGCTCCCTTTGGCAGTACTAGCCTTCCGTGAATCCTTGAATTTCTAAAGCCATCAAAGTAAATATCATATACTTTTATTGTATCTATGGGATAAGCTGCCGGCTTAACTTCATCATTGAGTGGATACTTATCAGATTCAGCTAAAATGCCCTCCCAAAAGTCATCAAAATCCTTTTCTTTTGTCAGTTCTGGTTTATATTCCCTAAGTTCTTCAATTGGTAAATCAAATAAATTCATCTTTTCACCTCAAAAGTTATTTTATTATTTTATTTTAAGTTATTTATAATTTAAATCTTTATCTACAGTAAAAATCGCCCTTTGCCTTATATCCTCGCTGGAGCTGCCTATTAGGATCTCAAATTCTCCTGCTTCTACCTGCCAGCAGTGCTTTGTTTCATCAACCACTACCGGCAGTGGTGCCCAGGTTCTCTCTGCTTTATTTGCAGCAACCAATGACTTTACCGCGTCTTGATAATCCCAGGCAGCATCCGCTAATCCTAAAACTCTGCCTGAGGACAGCTTTGCAATATAGACATCATATTTGTGAGTAAAGGATTCGGGATCCAGTAAGCCTTCTGCATTCAATTTATTTAACCACTTATAGTAATCCTTCATTCCTTCAACGGTAAACTTATATTTTGCTTCCTGTTTCTCATCGTCTATTGCCCACTGGCCGTCATCCGGTATTCCTAATGCAAAGCCTGCAGGATTTGCAAGAGTTATATACCATCTCCAGTCACTGGCCATTAAGGATAGTCCTATGGTATCCTGTCCATCTATCTTTGGATACTTCTGCTTATAGGTTCTAATAGCATTTTCAAAATCCTTTAAGTTCTTTATTTGTGGATAGCCTAATTCTTTTAGAACTGCATGCTGGAGCTGAAAAGTACCGCTGGGTATCCAGGTACCAGTACTTACTCCATTGGTACCTACAGTATATATGGCATCATTATCAGGACTATATTTTTCTCCCTCTATTTTAGTGACCCATTATTCTAGATGTGAATCTAGCCTTGTATAGGTTCAACAGTATACTCCCCCTGCTTATCTGTACTGAATGAAATAGTTCCTGAGTTTTCATCCCATGCTGCATCCAACACATTACCTTTGCTATATACCTTCACAGGTATATCAGTCCTTATTTTGCACACAGTTCTCTCTTTAGATACAATAACTGCTTTACTTAATCTGTTATTGTTCCATTCTATACTTACTGTAAAGCCTCCTCGTGCGCAAAGTCCGCTGACACTGCCACTGTTCCACGCCCTAGGAATTGCCGGCAGGAGAGCTAATTCCCCGTCATGACTTTGCAGGAGCATCTCTGCAATTCCTGCAGTACCTCCAAAATTACCGTCAATTTGGAAGGGGGGGTGATTGTCCAATAAGTTGTTAAGGGTTGATTTCCTCAGTAACTCCAGCACATTCTCGTAAGCCTTTTCCCCGTCTTCCAAACGAGCCCACATGTTAATTATCCAAGCCCTGCTCCAACCGGTATGGCCTCCACCATAGGAAAGCCTTCTTTTCAAAGTCCTTCTTGCTGCTTCCGCCAGTTCCGGAGTCCTTCTTACAGTAATCTGATTTGAAGGATGGAGAGCAAAGAGCTGTGATATATGTCTGTGTCCCGGTTCCACTTCATCATAGTCCTCTGCCCATTCCTGTATTTGACCATGCTTTCCTATTTGTATCTCAGGCAGCTTAGTGATCATGCCTTCAAGTTTATTTTTAAACTCCCTATCCAGTGCCAGTATTTGTGAAGCTTTTATACAGGCCCTAAACAGGGCATATATTATCTGGCTATCCATAGAAGGAGCTATACATAGGTTTCCGCTCTGTCCATTGGGAAGCAGGTACGTATTTTCCGGAGATACTGATGGACAGGTTACCAGATTTCCTTTGCTATCTTCTATGAGGAAATCTACAAAAAACTCTGCAGCTTCTTTCATGGTTTCATAGGCCTTCAGCAGGAATTGCTTATCTAAGGTGAATTCATAGTGTTCCCAAAGATGAAGACACAGCCAGGCAGCCCCCATGGGCCATTGTGTGGCAGGCATCCATAGGTCTTGTGGTGCTGTATCTCCCCATAAATCTGTATTATGGTGACATACAAAGCCCCTGCAGTCATACATTTTTCTTGCTGTCCTTCTACCTGAAGGCCTCATCCTTTCAATCAAGTCAAAGAGCGGGAGATGACATTCAGATAAGTTACAAACTTCTGCCGGCCAATAGTTCATCTCTGTGTTAATATTTATGGTGTATTTACTGTCCCAGGCTGGGAACATATCCTTATTCCATATACCCTGTAGATTAGCCGGTTGAGTCCCTGGCCTGCTGCTTGATATCAGAAGATATCTTCCGAATTGGAAATATAGGTTTAAGAGACCAAAATCCTCTTTTCCTTCCTTAATTCTGTTTAATCTTTCATCTGTAGGCAGCAACTCCAGATTCTCTGCAGTGTCTGAGCTTTTAAAATCTATACTGACTCTGTGAAAATAACTTTTATATTCTTCTATATGCTTACTCTTGAGTTCTTCATAGGGTACCTTAACTGCAGCTTCAATAGTATTTTTACACCATTGCTCAGGATTATCCTCATAAAATGAAGTTCGTGCTGTAAGGTATATGATTGCAGCATCAGCGTCTTCTACAATGAGTACATTTCCTATTCTATGGGCCTTTCCTCCTACACTTTGAACCTTGGCCAAAGTGATGAATTTTACTCCTCCTTCACCACAGTTTCCCCTCATTATTACACTGTCTTCGCCGGCACCCTTGAGCTCATCAAAGGACCTCCATCTGTCCAAATGGACCTTAAAGGATACAGTGCCTGGTTTATCAGCTGTAATCCTGACCACCATTACCCCATGTACTGCACTGGAGAATATCTCCCTTTTATAGAAGGTATCCTCGATGCTATAGGTAACAGAACTTATAGCCTTGCTTATATCAAGCTCTCTCCTATAGTTCTTGGCCTCTCCCTCCTGTTTATAAAAATCTATATACATTTCGCCTAGGGTCTGATATTGTCTGGCACCCTCAGGAGTACCGGAAAGAGCCATAATAGCCAGATCTTCAGCTTCTTTAAGCTTGCCCTCGAAGAGATATTGCCTGATCACAGGAAGATATTTTAAGGCATCCTCGTTAATTCGGTCTACCGGCTTGCCATAGTATACACTGTCCTCGTTGAGCTGTATGTGTTCCCTGTTGATACCGCCATATATCATTCCACCAAGAGTACCGTTACCTATGGGCAGCGCCTCATTCCAGTTATCAGGAGCTGCTGGTTTTGAATACCACAATTTCATATTTATCCACCTCATTATTTTCTATTAAAAAGTTAAAATTAGTCCCTCCAATAACAAGAATAATTTAAAATCTTGTAGAGACCTACTTCAAAAAATATATATTATTTCATGTAAAAATTAGAGGAATCTGAAAACAACATAAAACAAAAATGGGCTTGCCACACAATAAGCATATTATGGAGCAACCCCTCTTGAATTGCTTTTATATAATTTCATTTCGCTTCTTTAAGAATATATACAGGATTAATGCTGTCAGTGAACACAGCAAGGCACATATTCCGATAAAGCTATACCCCGCCTGCAGTCCGATCAAAGTGCCCTTAGAAGCACCGTAAACACCTGTAAAACTATTCTGAAATAAGTCAATAATAGCTCCCACAAGGAAGTTTCCAATGACACTTCCAATCCCCATAAGGGTTACAGTAAAGCTTATAGCCGTGTCCGTATCCTTTGGATATCGCTTGGCCAGCAGTGCCATAACCGTCGGATAGATTGGTGCAATTCCACCTCCGGCCAAGGCAAATAAAAAGGCCCCCCTCTCTCCGATAAGTACTCCTAATATAGTAAGTATACCTGAAATCCCGGAAAAAATTATGAGGGACTTTGTAAAACCGATTTTGTCCGTTAGGGGACCTAGGAAAAGCCTGGCCAGCATAAAAGTGAAAAAGAAACCCGATAACAAGGAAGATGCAGTAGTTACACCCCACTGATAGGCCTGTTGAAGAAAATTAACCAGCCAACCGCCTACAGCTAGCTCAGAAACAACCCCAAAGGATAGAATAACTGCTAAGATCCAAGCTACAGGATCTTTAACAAAATTCTTTAAGGGAATTTTCTCCTCTTCCTTTATTTCATCTCCCGGAAACTTAGTAAAAATGGTAATAGCAAAAGGTATGAGTACCGTAGAAAGCATTATTAAGTACATTCCCCTCCAGCCTACTGCTTTGCCTCCCACATTAATTTTCATAAGCGCTGTGGCAATAATAGGTGCCACGGTAGATGCCAAACCATAAAAGCCATGAGATAAATTCATCATCCAACCGGTATTTTTAGTAAAGACACGGGCTGCAATTATGCCTAGGGCAATTTCCAGCATACCGTTACCTATATACAATAAAAAATAAGCTGCTGATAAGGTTGGATAGTTTACAGACAGGAATATAAATATTCCTCCAACAAACATAGTGCCAAAGGCTAGAAGGGCAGAAATTCTTATTCCAAGCTTTTTTGTTAATACTCCCGTAAAACTGCAGGCCAGGAGATATCCCAATGAGTTAAGTGCCAACAACAACCCAAGCTGCATTTCATCAAGGCTAAAATCGCCCTGCATCTTTGGAATAGCAGGTCCCTTTATGTTTTCCGAAAAGCCAAAAACTAAGAAGCCTATAAAAACTACTGCCAAAGCTAAATAATAGTTCTTCTTATTGAAAGTCTTGCTATTTAAAGTCATAATAGTTCCTCCATCTTTCTTCTTCAAATATGATTCTAACATGCTGCAGTAGTATTTTACCATATTATTTGCTACTATTTATATAGAGCTATAAATAATGACTATTAGAAAAAGCGGGATGTGATAGAATGGATCTATTTGATTTAGCCAATAAAAAGAATAATATAAATTTAAAGCCTCTGGCCGAGAGGGTACGACCGGAAACTCTTGAGGAATACATTGGTCAGGAACATTTACTTGGCAAAGATAAGATGCTTTACCGAGCAATTATGACTGACAATATCTCTTCTGCCATCTTTTATGGTCCTCCTGGTGTGGGCAAAACCACCTTGGCAAGGATCATTGCCAACCAAACTAAAGCCAATTTCATAGAATTGAGTGCTGTCACTGCAGGCACAGCTGATGTAAAAAAAATCGTAAGTGAAGCTGAAATGGATTTAAAACTCTATGGAAGAAAGACTATACTTTTTCTGGACGAGGTCCACAGGTTCAGTAAGTCACAACAGGATTCCCTGCTTCCTTCTGTAGAAAAAGGTATAATCATTTTGATTGGTGCAACTACCGAAAACCCTTATTTTGAGGTTAACAACGCTTTACTTTCACGTTCTATGATCTTCCAGCTAAAACCCTTGACAGATCAGGATGTAAAAAAAGCCCTTAAGAATGCATTAAAAAGTCCAAAGGGCTTGGGCGATCTAACAATAGAAATAGAAGAAGAAGTTTTTGATTACTTTGCCTTTCACAGCAACGGAGATATAAGAAAGGCATTGAATGCCTTGGATATGGCTGTGAAAACTTCTAAGAAGGTAACGGATAAGATTATAATAACCGTAGAGGACGCCAAGGAATGTATACAAAGAAAAATGACACTGTATGATAAGAATGGAGATAACCATTACGATACCATCAGCGCCTTTATCAAATCCATGAGAGGCAGTGACCCGGATGCGGCAGTATATTACCTGGCAAAGATGCTTGATGCCGGCGAGGATCCTATTTTCATTGCCAGAAGAATAGTAGTTCATGCTTCGGAAGATGTGGGCAACGCAGACCCCATGGCCCTGGTAGTAGCCACAAGCGCCATGACCGCCGCCCATATGATTGGTATGCCGGAATGCAGAATCAATCTTGCTCAGGCTGCTATCTATGTAGCCTGTGCTCCCAAATCCAATGCCACAATATCTGCAATCGATGAAGCAATGGAGGACGTAAAAAAACATAGGGACTCAGGAATTCCACCTCACCTTATGGATGCCCATTATAAAGGTGCGGCAAAGCTTGGCCACGGAATTGGCTATCTCTATCCCCATGCCTATGGCGGCTTCGTAGAACAGCAATATCTTCCGGACTCACATAAAAATAAGATCTACTATAGACCTACACAAAATGGCATAGAGGCTAAGATCTCTGAAAGGCTTAAAAGGCTGTGGAAGAAACGATAGAAATTATCTTTTTAATATATAATTTCTATCGGTGACTCATACTTTAAGGAAAAGACGAAATAAGTTTAATTGACAATGGACAATTGTCCATTGTCAATTCTTAATCACTCTGCCTTTTGTACTCCTTGGGACTCACTCCCACATACTTCTTAAACTTACTAAAGAAATAGTCCTTATTCTTAAATCCTACCCTTTCCGATACCTCATATATTTTTAAGTCCTTTTGAGTTAAAAGTTCTTTAGCATTATCTATTCTTATGCGGTCAAGGTAGGAATTAAAATTCTCACCGGTGTAGCTCTTAAAGATCTTTCCCAGGTAGGCACTGTTATAATTAAAAAGCTCAGCCAGGGCTTCCAGTCTTAGTGGCTTATTGTAATTCTTCTCCATATAGTTTATAACACGCCTTACCACATTATCTGAAGAAGTATTGCAGATTTTTCCGGAGATGCTTGAAACCAACTCCTCAATGTAATCCATAAGCTCCTGAAAGTTCTCTTTCTCATAGATTATGCTTATTACTTCCTCATTGCTGGCCATTGAACCGGCTAGTTGGGTGTAGTTAGCCAAAACCCTTTCCTTTAGCTCCACGAATATATCTATATATAAACCCTTTACTTTTTCAGGAGAGAACTTTGAACGTTTTAGATAAAGTTCCAACTTTTTAAAGACCTCTGCTATTCTGTCAGAATCATTTATCTCAAGATAAGTGTATATTTCTTCAACATACTTCCATAGTTCTCCTGTGGGTTCTTCTGCGGAGTCAATCCCAACTTCATCTTTCATCTGATCCCAGGCTAATATTCTTGTGCTACTGAAGAAGAACATAGTTCCTATTAATTCTTTAGCATCCTTATAGGAATTCACTATGTCTTCTTTATTCTCAACTGTTCTTCCCAAGGTTATGATTATATTTTTCTTAAGCCTTCCTGAGAGCCTCTTATGCAGCTTTTCCAAAATTAGGAGTGACTTTGTGGTATCAGTCCCCTTTAGCAGCAGCATGGCTTTGTTTTCAAAAAAGGTAAGTTCCACATTTTCTTCTGTTTCTAATAACTCTCTTACCGTTTCAAAAAGTTCCTTGTTGGAGGCCTCAGTTTTTATCTCTGAGTACTGGATTATGGCAACTTGAAAGCAGTTAAAGTTCATATCAATATTGGAATCCTTTAATCTGGTATCGTCAACACCGTCCTTTTCCTCTCCAGTTATGATATCCTTAAGTACTTCCTGCCTCAAAATCTGTTCACTGTTTCTAATATGTCTTTTTATGTCATTCTCATTCTCTATAACGGATCTGACTTTTTTTATGGCGACAATTAACTCATCTTCATCTATTGGTTTTAAAATATAATCGCTGACCCCTAAAATTATAGATGTTCTGGCATATTCAAAATCTGAGTAGCCTGTCAGCATGATGTATTTACCTAAATGTCCATTTGCCCTGGCAGCCTTAACCACCTCAATACCATACATGCCGGGCATTTTAATATCCATTAAGACCAAATCCGGATTTAAGCTCAGTATTTTATCAAGTCCATCCTTTCCGTCAATGCCTTCGCCACAAATAGAAAAACCATATTCTTCCCAAGGAATAATCATCTTTAATCCTTCCCTTACAAAGGGTTCATCATCAACTATCAATACTTTGAGCATACCCTTGAACCTCCTTACTTTTTGGCAATATCAGAATAACTTCTGTGCCTTCATTTATTCTGCTGCGAATCTTTATTCCATACTCCTCACCATAATAGAGCTTTATTCTCTGATTTACATTACTTATACCTATGCTTTTTTTACCGCCAATAGTAAAGTCTTCCAGACACTTATTCAGGTATTCCAATTTTTCAGCACTAATTCCTAAGCCATCATCCTTTACTGTGATTATAAAATTATCTTTTTCAGCCCTGATATTTAAGTCTATATTTCCACTGCCCTGTTTGTTCTCAAGGCCATGAACAAAAGCATTCTCTACAATGGGCTGGAGAAGCAGGGGTAGAATAAAGTAGTTTGATATATCACAGTCTACATTAATAGTATAATTGATTTTCTCTCCAAATCTCATCCTTTGAATCTCGAGATAGTTCTTTACCAATTCTACTTCAGAATCCAAAGATATTGGCTTATCTCCTACTTCAAGATTTCTTCTCATAATCTTACCCAGCATTTTAACTATTTTTGCTGTTTCATGATCGCCCTTTACGAAGGCTTTCATTCTAATGGTCTCCAAAGTATTATATAAGAAATGAGGATTAATTTGACTTGCCAGCATTTTAAACTGGGCTTCCCTTTGCCTGTTTTTCAATTGTTCCTTTTGTATCTTCTCCTCGTAAACTTCATGGATCAGCTGCTTAATACTCTGCATCATTTTATTAAGATCTTCGTAAAGTTCTCCTATTTCATCCTTGCCCTCAATACTCTCTTCAATATTAAATTCTCCGGTTACTACCTTATGCATTTCTTTTCTCAATAGTATTATCCTCTCACTGAACCACTTGGAAAATATGGTAATCAGTATAATGGACAGCACCAGATTAACTAACATTATACTTATACCTCTTATGCTTATTTGAGTGGTTTTACTTGTAACATTTGCAATGGGCATTATCATAACTATTTGAAAACAGTTGGCTGAAGCCTTTTCCGGCGAAAAGGAATTCATGATGATACTTGATTCTTCTCCGTTATAATTCTTTTCTACAATATAGTGTTCTTTACGGCTTTTTAATTCTTCCAAACTGAGAAAGTCAATGGAAGTTCCCCTCAATTTATTATTCTGACTCATTACCACCTTTCCCTCGTTGATAGCAATTATGGATTCGAAGGGTTCATCTTTTATAAGGGCTCTCAGCCTGTCCTCATTTATATTTATAACCAATACACCAATTCTGTTTCTGTTGATATCTTTTACAAGGCGTATAAGGCTTAGATAGTCTGTTCCTGTTATTTCATCAGTCTTATACATCCACTCGATACGTCCATCATTGGCAAGAGCCCTGGTGTACCAATAGGACTTCCTGGTGCCCTCAGTAACCTTGGTGAACTGTGAATTATCCAGCATTGTATGATTTTCAACATAAAAACGGATACTGGCTATTTCCTTATAGTATCTGAGAAATTCATCAAAGATCGGATATTCGTTGTAAACCTTTACCACATCAGCAGCACTGGTGTATTGGGTAGTTACAATTTTATTGAGCTTTTCATCAAAATACATTCTATCAGATACATCGTTTGCTATTTTTATTATCTCATTGAGCCGATACTGAATTCTGTCATTATTTGTACAGGCTTCATCTATGGATTTTTCAATAACCATGCTTCTCATACCTTCGGTCAGATAAAAACCAACCACTAAAATTGGTATCAAAACGACAATTATATATATCAACATGAGCTTTTTTCTGATTTTCATGTCATTGAACCGGTTAATTGCCTTTAATAAGAACTTCATACAATATCCTTCCTATACTCAAATTTGTAACTCTCCAACAACTTTGATACTTTTATATAATTAATTTTATTATAAATTACATCTCTGACAGAGTATAGCTGAAAAATTATATACTTTTTCATATAGAAATTATATATCTTTAATATACTTTTTTTACATTTTACTTTTAGAAGTAAAGATTAACTTGAAGCTTAAAGGTATCTCAACATGACAAAAGGTACCAGCTGCATTATATCTGCAGCCGGCACCTTTAATTGCCATCATTAATTAAACTAATTTACACTTTATAGGCTTTGCATCACTTAGGGGTGTAATTCTTACCCCCTTTTCCTCAAGGCTGGCAGTTGCCCCTTCTACAGAACCCACTTCAAAGATTCCATTCAATAATAGGCTCCAAGGCTTACCCACGCCTTCTGCCGCAATGGTTAACTCATTGTTTTCTCTCTGTACTGTTACCTTTAATTCCACTGCCCCCTGCATATTTACAACCTCAGTGGAAGCACTCTTGCCCTCGGAAAGTTCATATAAGCCTAAAGTAACTCCATCGGCATAATCATAATCAGGCCTTTTGTTTTCCTTACCTATTGCTATTATGCTATTTTCTTTAACCATAAGAGGTAGGCTCAAATAGTCATGCTTTTCTTTAATCCATCTTCCACCTTGTACCTTCTTCCCACTTATGAAGTTAGTCCAAGTTCCCTCAGGAAGATAGTAGGTCACTTCTCCCCTATCGTTAAAAATAGGTGCTACTAAAAGGTTATCTCCCAGCATATACTGTCTGTCCAAGTAATGACAGGTTGGGTCATCCTGGAATTCCATAACCATGCCTCTCATAACTGGAATACCTGCAGCAGACGCTGTTACTGCGGTTTTATACAGATAAGGCATTATACTGCATTTTAGCTTTGTAAAGAATCTTACAACATCGACTGCTTCCTCATCATATAGCCATGGCACTCTATAGGAAGTACTTCCATGCAGTCTGCTGTGAGAGGATAAAAGACCAAAGGCCGCCCATCTCTTATATACGTCTGCAGTTGAAGTGCTTTCGAAGCCGCCTATATCATGACTCCAGAATCCAAAGCCTGACATACACAAGGAAAGACCTCCTCTTAAGCTTTCTGCCATGGATTCATAGTCTGCAGAGCAGTCTCCGCCCCAGTGTACAGGGAATTGCTGTCCTCCTGCTGTAGCGGATCTTGCAAATACAACAGCTTCCTTTTCTCCTAATTTTTCTTTAAGGGTTTCAAATACAACCTTGTTATACAAATGAGTATAGTAGTTATGCATTTTCATTGGGTCTGAACCATCATAGTAAACTACATCAGTAGGAATTCTTTCGCCGAAATCCGTTTTAAAGCAATCCACACCCATGTCTATTAGGGCCTTCAGTTTATCAGAATACCATTTGCAGGCTGCAGGATTTGTGAAATCCACTATGCCCATAGCAGGCTGCCACATATCCCACTGCCAGACATCTCCGTTAGGTCTCTTTATGAGATATCCCTTTTTCATTCCTTCTTCAAACAAAATTGACTCCTGAGCTATATATGGATTTATCCACACGCAGATCTTTAGTCCCTTTTCTTTTAGACGCTTCAGCATCTCCTTAGGTTCGGGGAACACTCTCTTATCCCATTGGAAATCACACCAGTTAAAGTCCTTCATCCAGAAACAGTCAAAATGGAAAACATGAAGTGGTACATCCCTTTCTGCCATCCCATCTACAAAGCTGGTTACTGTCTTTTCATCATAATTGGTTGTAAAGGAAGTGGTAAGCCATAGTCCAAAAGTCCATGCCGGTGGCAATGCAGGCTTTCCGGTAAGCGCTGTATAGTTTTCAAGCACTTCCTTCATGGTATCTCCGCCTATCAGGAAGTAATCTAGGCTTTCTCCAGGCACACTGAACTGAACCTTAGTTACCTTTTCTGATCCAACTTCAAAGGATACCTTTTCCGGATGGTTTACAAATACACCATAGCCCTTATTGGTTATATAAAACGGAACATTCTTGTAGGACTGCTCTGTGCTTGTTCCTCCATCTTCATTCCATATATCCACTGTTTGTCCATTCTTTATGAAGGGAGTAAATCTTTCTCCCAAGCCATAGACAAACTCACCTACGGATAAGCTTAACTGCTCTCTCATGAAGTTGCCTTCATCCTTTGTTTTTATATAGGCGAAGTGCCTATGACCACTGAAGGTTAGCCTTTCACTGCCTCTAAAGAACTCCATCGCCCATCCATCGTTCTTGTTTATTTTTACTTTAAGCTTACCACTGGATAAGCTTACTTCTGATTCATTGTCAATTATGTCAATTTGATTCTCCACACTATTGATCTCAAACTCAGGTCCTTTTTTATTTACACCCATATAATGATAAGCTTGTACTCTTATTACATTAGGTATCGGTGAAGATATTTTATAAGTAATAACAGGACCACCTAAGGTATCTCCTCTATGATTTATCTTTTTGCATGGAGCATAAATCACCAAAGAATTATCTTTTCTATTCACACTATAAACTTCTGCTGGACTGAAAGTATCAACGCCCTCTCTGTTTAACCAACACCCATTGCTAAATTTCATAATCCGACTCCTCTCCCCTGTCTTAATTCAATTCAACTTAATCATATCATTAGTTAGTGAAATCGTATACCTTTAAAATTATAGATTATTTAATGCAGAAATTAGTGGGGGATGCTAAGCAAATAAAAAAGCGGCATATGGCCGCTTTTTTTACTTGTTCCAGAACTCAATTCTTTCCTTTGTTAACTCTGTCATGTCTGCATTAGCCTTTTCTATGTCCATGTTCTTTAAGTCTTGCTGTATCTTATCCCAAGCAGCATCAAAGTTTTCCGGTTTTCCTAGTACAAGCTGAGCTAGGGCATTCTGCATGTAATCATCAGCTTTTTTCTGGATTATAGCTAAATCACTGTCACTTGGTATATTGAACTGCCATGCCTGACCATGTTTAGAAACACCTAATTCTTCAGGTTGTGGGAAGAAGTCTGACCAGATTCTCTTGCCGTATGCCTTTAAAGTCTCTTTTTCAGCTTCATTGTAGTTAGCAATATAGATTTCTTCGCTGTTAGCAGTATAATAGTTACCAGTTGAATCTTTAGCTCCGTCTCCTCTCATAGGGAAGGGGTAAGTGTAAAGGCCAACGCCTGTCTTTTTACTAAAGTCTTTGTCAGTATTCTTTTGTTTTTGTATTTCTGGAAGAACAACTCTCTTACCATTTTCTACTTTGTAATGTACACCTTCTATACCCCAGTTAAGCAATACCTGTGCTTCATCTGAGGCCATCCAATCTAAGAACTGTAATGCTCTTTCAGCATTTGGGCTATTCTTGGCCACTGCTATTCCCCAACCACCGGAGTAACCATAATTTTTTAAGGATGGGTCTTTATACTTTGTCTCATCAACAACCACAGCCAGTGGTGCCCAGGTTCTTTCAGGCTTTCCAGCTGAAACCAGGGATTTTACTGCATCTTGATAATCCCAGTTAGCATCAGCTAAGCCTAAAACTCTTCCTGAAGAAAGCTTAGCAATATATGCATCATACTTATGAGTAAAGGATTCTGGATCTAATAATCCTTCAGCATTCATTTTATTTAACCACTTATAGTATTCTTTCATTCCCTCAACAGTAAACTTATATTTTGCTTCCTGTTTCTCATCGTCTATAGCCCATTGTCCGTCATCTGGTATACCAAGGGCAAAGCCTGCCGGGTTTGCAAGAGTTATATACCATCTCCAGTCACTGGCCATTAGTGATAAACCTATTGTTTCTTGGCCATCTATGGTTGGGTATTTCTTTTTGTATTCCCTTATAGCATTTTCCAAATCATATATATTTTTAATTTCTGGGTACCCTAACTCCTTAAGAACCGCATGCTGTAACTGAAATGTACCACTTGGATTCCAAGTTGCTGTGCTTACACCATTTGTACCTACAGTATATATAGCATTATTGTCTGGGCTGTAGCTTAATCTTTCTAAGTAGTCTCCATATAATTTTTTAAGATTTTCTCCCTTTTCTTCGATCCATGGTCTTAAGTCCATTATTGCATCAGCATCTACAAGCTTGCTTGTATCACCTTTTGCATAGATAAGATCTGGATACTCACCGCTTGCAATCATCAGTGGGATTGCATTTGTATCTCCACCAACCGGGTGGGTTATTTTTAAAGTTACGCCTGTGAGTTCAGTTATTTTTTTAGCTATGTCGTCAGTGAAATCTACGTCAAAGTTTAAATCGGCATTGAAGAAGGTAAGGGTCACAGGTGTTTTATCCATTTCCTGTTTTGCCGGTTCCTCCTGTTTTGGTGTTTCTGCATCAGGTTGTTTTGTTTCTTCTTTTGACTTACAGCCGGCAGCCAATGCAGAAATCATTGCAACTGACAATAAGAAACTTAAAATTTTTCTTTTTTTCATATTTGTTCCCCCTATGATTCATATATTTATTAAGTCTGATTTAAAGACTCAATTTCCAATATTAGCTCTTAACTGCACCTAAAGTCATTCCTGAAACAAAATACTTTTGCACGAAAGGATAAACTAGTAATATAGGCACAGTAGTTATCATAGTAATAGCCATTTTGATGGATTCAGGATTTGTGTTTACCTGAGGCAACGGATTATTTGGATCCGGCGGCTTAGCACTTGCCGCTGCATTATCCAGTATTTTCATGAGCTCATACTGCAGCGTGCTTAAGCCCTGATTGGACCTGGCATACAAATAGGTGTCATACCAGCTGTTCCACTGTCCGACTGCTATAAACAATGAAACTGTAGCGATAACCGGAAGACATAATGGGAAAATTATTTTGTAGAATATAACAAAGTCATTTGCTCCATCTATCTTAGCAGATTCCTGTAAGGCCATGGGCAGATTATCAATGAAAGACCTGATAATTATTACATTAAAGGTTGATATAAGTCCCGGAATAATGTAGACCGCGAACTTGTTAATCAAACCCAGATTCCTTATGAGCAAATATTCAGGAATCAGACCTCCACCAATGTACATTGTCAATATAAAAATTACTGCAACAAACTTGTTTAATATATAATCTTTTCTGCTTAAAGTATAAGCTAACATTGTACTGCATAGCACTCCCGCTACGGTACCTGCTACTGTCCTCAGGACGGACATAATGAAAGCATTCACTAAGTTGTTGTTTGACTGAAATATCTCCTTATAGTTTGCTAGTGTAAATTTTCTAGGTATAATATGGATTCCACCCTTTACAGTATCCAAGGCATCATTAAGGGATACAGCCAACACATTCAGAAAGGGATAAAGCGTAACAATTACCACAAGAATCATTATTATATATAAAACCATATCGAATATACCAATTTTTTTACGTCTTGAACTCATATTGCACCTCCCATCATACGATTCCGCCTTCACCGGTTTTCTTTGCTATGAAATTAGCACCAAAGACAAGGATTATTCCAACTACGGATTTAAAGATACCTATTGCAGTACCGTAAGAATATCTGAACATCCCTATACCGTAATCCAAGGCATATTTGTCTAATACTAAAGCCTTCTGCTGTACTACGTTGTTACCAAGCAGCATCTGCTTTTCAAAACCGATATTTATAAGATTACCTATGCTCATAATTAAAAGCACGATTACAGTTGATCTTATTCCCGGTAGAGTTATGTGAATCATCTGTTTAAATCTGTTAGCACCATCTACCTTGGCTGCTTCGTACATCTCCGGATCAATTCCTGTTATAGCTGCAAGATAGATAATAGCATTCCAGCCTGTCTCCTTCCAGAGATCGGAACCAATTACAACTCCCCAGAACATATTTGGTTTCGTCATAAAATGTATTGGCTCCTTTATTATGTTTAATGCCATTAGCAGTTCATTTACAGCTCCTGCCGGTGCCAGCATGCTATTTACCAAACCGGCTACAACCACCCAGGATACAAAGTGAGGCAAATATGATATAGTTTGTACCAACCTTTTAAACTTTAAAGTCTTCAGTTCATTTATAAGAAGTGCAAAGCTGATAGAAAATATAAAGCCGAAAATTATTCCCAGAATACTCATTCCTAAAGTATTTTCCATAGCTTGATAAAACTGCGGTTCTTTGAACAATGTTATAAAGTGCTTTAGTCCTACCCACTGCTGATCAAGCAGTGTGGCAAACCACCCCTTTCCAGTCTTAAACTTGAAGTCCTGGAAGGCCATCAACCATCCTGTAAGTGGTACATATCTAAATATAATTACCCATATTACAAATGGGATGGACATAGCTATTAAATACTTCTGTTCCTTTATATTCTTCCATGTAAACTTTCTGTCTTTTCTAGACAGCGTTTTCATAGAAACCTCTGTGGTCCCCTGCATTGTTATACCTCCATTTAAGTTTTTGAAATTCTAACGTATTGATTCCTATGCTTAAATACTACTATCTATGGGGATTTTTTTATACCCACAAAAATGTATATGTTTTCATGTAAAAATTATAGGTATAGTAAAAGACCACTAATTAACCATGATTAACTGTTAATTAGTGGTCTTGATTGATTTAAAGAAGAAAGGGTTTATAGCCCCCTACTATAGGCACAGCTCCTCTGTGCCGGAATTAATGCAGTCATATAAAACCCTCTTTAAATCTAATACTTCCTTCATTTCAAAATACCCGGTCTTTTTGTGTATATAATTTATTGCCTGCACAGCTCCCTGTGCAAAGATCTTTCTTGAAAAGGATTCATGACTTATCTCTATCTTGTCATCCTCACCGAAAATCTGAACTTCATGTCTACCCACAACACCACCGGCTCGGATTGCATTAATAGGTATCCTCTTATTGTATACACCGGATGATTTTAAACCTCTTTCCATCTCCCTTGCCAATTTTACAGCTGTTCCGGATGGCGCATCTTTCTTATGTTTATGGTGTATTTCTGTTATTTGAAAATCATAATTGTTCAATATATTTGCAGCAATATTACTTAAGAGCATTACTGTATTTATTCCTAAGGTAATATTGGGTGCATAAACAATTCCATTATGGAACTTATAGGGTAGACTTGATAATTCCTTAAGCTCATTATCGCTGAAACCTGTAGTCCCTATTACCATGTTCACCTTTGCCATTGATAAGGTCTTTGCGTTCTTCATGGTAGCCTTTGAATTGGAAAAGTCTACTACTGCATCAGGCCTAGTCTTGAGTATAATCTCTTCCAAGTCATTAGAAGATCTTATTTTTATTTTTGCCTTTTCATCACCGATTATAGTTCCAAGCTCTTTGCCCAGTTTTTCACTGCCTGGACTGCAAATAGCAGCAACTAACTCCATATTTTTTTGTTCTAATATTCCTTTAGCTACATACTGACCGGTCCTGCCCAATCCAATGACACAGACTTTAATCATCTAATCCCTCCTCTTTCTATGCTTACGAGGTTAGCTGACGGATTCGGGTTGAAAGATAACCCTACCTAATATGTATTAGGATTCACCCCTTAAATTGGTTCCCCCGCTCTTTTTGATTCAGCATATGGGTTGCAACCATATAGTTACAACCAACAACTTTATTTTATCATTAGGGTTGCACCTAGTCAATGTATTATTTGCACTTGTTTCTTATTTATGGAATTTTGATACAATAATTAAATAACTAGTTTTTTCAATTTTATATATGTATCTTTATCCATGCTATTTACTTCACCTATTTGTAAGACTTTGAACTGCAAGCCACTCCATTATGCTTACATTTTCACCTTTTACAGTTACCGGACTTCCATCGTAATCAAGCCTGCACTGGTTATTCAAGGTATATATCCAAGAGAAATGTCCATGATATTTGTAGGGTGCTCCATTTTTGTCTTTATATAAACCTGTAGTATCTACAACCTCATCCCAATAAGTAAAGTGGACATCCTTAGCTCCTGCCTCCAGCAATCTCTTATATGTCTTAACTGCAGTCTGATTTGGATCCACTACCGGGTCATTTTTAGAATGGGTAAACCAGATTGGTATATTCTTTATAGTATTAATCTGCTCATCGGAAATATTTACATCATAGTAGGCTTCACAGATGGGATAGGCTGCGGCAAAATACTGAGGATAGGTCAGAAGCATCTTCATTGTCTGAAGCCCCCATTTGAACAGCCTCCAATATATATTCTGTTCCTATCAATATGGGGAGTTTTATTCACATAATTTTTGATCAAATTCATCAAAGCTTCAGTATACTTTGAAGTTCCGTCAAAGGCATACTGGCCGTTTCCTCCATCCATCCACATTGTAGGTGACTGCGGGGCCAGTACATATGCGCCATGAAAGATGTCTTGTATTTCCTTTGAGGCTAAGTTAACAACCTTGTTTCCTATCAGTACTATGTTTGGATCTGTACCGCCCTCTCCTGCACCGTGAAGCCAGATAAGCAGTGGATTCTTTTTATTATCCGACTTTGGCTCATATGCGGCATAAGTCAAGGTAATATTCTTGTAGGTTATACTGTCCTTTCTAAACTCATCGGCAATCAGTATTTTTTCGCCATCTTTCTTATTCCAAAGTTCACCGGTTGAGTTTTTGCTGATAACATAATCCCACTGCACCCACTGATTCAAATTCCGTTTTATATTGTAGTTAAAGGGTGAGCCCAACACCTCTTCCGGTCCAACCTTCATTTCAAGTGTTATATAGTTTCCTGTGTCCAATGGATTACTATTTTCATCAGAAACATATGCATTAATTATCTCTCTCTCTCCCCCAAGCCCTGTTGAAGAATCTTCTGCCTTCCGCTCTACCTTTACTGTGTAATCGCTACTATCAGCGTGGTTAACCTCCTCATTCAGCTTTATTACCACTTTAGTAATTGCCGGCCCCCAATCAAAGCCTTCAATAATCGTTGAATATGACCCCTTCATTTTTAAATCCATCCTTTCAATTTGTATAGAAGTACCGTCACTTTGTTTGTTGCATCCCAACAGTACTGCTATAATTCCTGATCCCCATAATAACACTTTAAGATTTTTACGCATAATTTACCCTTTTTAAAATTGTCATTACTTATATATTTTACCATATATGCAAAGTATTTAGCATACTGCTTTTTTAGTGACAAAAAATATGTATATTTAAAGTAAACTCCGCTCCATCCCCCACACCCTCAAACCCTTATCCCTTCTCGCCTTAATTCTATTTGCCCAACTCTTTCCAGATAAAAACAAGTCACGGTTTTAATAAGGTTTTTACTCTTATTTTTCCGTGACTTTTACTAATTCTTTAATTTTTTATAAGTTTGTGTGTCATTAGATTATTATTATAGAACTACACCTTATAAATATTATCAAATTGTGGATATTTATCTATAAATGCTTTATTTGCAGCCTGGAGTTTTTCAAAATACTCCCTATATGAGTCGCTCAATATTTTTAAATTTTCAATAAATATATCGTAATATCCGCTCTCTTGCTGAAATTTCAGTAATAATTGCTGTATTTTAGAGACTGGTGATTTTTTATATTCATCTGAGTTTCTGTATTCCAAATATTTTTCAATGTCTTCTTTATTTTCTTCTAAATACATATCTATATTGTTTACTGAATCTATTATGGATGAATTAATTCTCTGCATATCTGCTTCTTCCATCTGTCCAAGACCCTGCTGCAAAAATTCTTCCAGTTCTTTAGGGAATTCTATTTCTTGAATTTTATCCAAATAATCAACGATTTTATTATATGCCCTTTCTTTTTCCTCATTATCAATTCTCCCATTAAGAAACTGTCCAAAATGTACGCATAGATACATTCCATAACCTCCTGGAAATGCTTGCAGCAGTTTCTCTTTGATTGTAAATTGCTTCTCAATGTCTTTTTCAATATAGGTAATTGCCTGCTTAATATCATAGTCTTTTATTAACTGTTCCAGACATTTTTTCTTAGCCATTGATTTTTCAACTTCTAAATCCATCTTGTATTTACACTTCGCCAGAGCAGCGGCTTTATTTGTACTTGCAAGAATATCTTTGATTTCAGAAATACTGATGCCTAATTTCCTTAAAACTCCAATTTCTTTTAATACTGAAATATCTTCATCACTGTAATTCCGATAACCGTTATCCTCTATCCTTGGAGATATAAGTCCCTCCCGTTCATAATATTCAACTGCTTTCTTTGTCAATTTACATTCTCTACATACATCTTTAATTAACATTATTATCACCTCGTAATTATCATAGGCTAATACCTAAGGTGATAGTCAATACCTATTTTGTATAAAGTTTAAAAATATACGCAATGTACAGAGTACTTTTTTATCCGATAAATCCTCACATTTGCTTTATTAATTTTCAATATTTTCTCAGCAAATACTGCTTATTTTGTTTACTTAATGAAATCACTGCTCATTTAAAACTCGTTTCCCTAAGGCATTAAGTTTCTGGCAAGACTCGTACTTTGTAAGATAGTATTTTCTATTTAAGTAAAATAATGATTTATAAACACCAATAGTATGTGTTCTTCCGTTTCTTAATATAATAGTTACCTGCTTTTTCTTTACTATACCTTAAAACAAATGCTGCTTACTTTCCTTTTGTGTTTTTAGCAATGATAAAGTACCGAAAGGTTTCTAGTGTTGCATTAATACAATTAAATACTGTTGACAATTTTAAAGGGAGCTATTAGATTTTTATATATTCCAATAACTCTCTGATTTTTGGTTAGCTTGGACTCAAAAAGAAAAATTTACCATTAAGTAGTTGGATTTATCCTATGGCTAAAAAAATCCCCTAACGGGGACTCTCAATAGAGTGGCTAACGCCACTCTATTGCTTTTCAATGTCACCGGTAAAATAAAAGTCTGCATTACAACGAGGGCATACCAAAATAGGCATTCCCAAATCTTCACATTTAGAGTCTTCCTCAAGAATCTCATCCATGTATGCAATCTAATCTACCACAAAGGCTGGGGCCCACTCTTCGAAACCGCACTTGCGGCATTGATATTTGTACACAATTTCTTTCTCTATTGGATTGAGTTCGTAATAATATTCGTCTATTGGATCCATCTGGTTTATCCTCCTTATAGGTTGATTCCCTTATATCATATATCAAACCATAGTCATCATGCCAGATTTTCCATAATTCCATTTCTTTTTTACACTTTCTGCATTCTAATGGATTTCTATCAAAAGTCTCTATTATTCTCTGCTTCCACCTCTTTTTTTCTTGTTTCTTTTTCTATTTAGAATATCTGAAATCTTTAACTGTTTAACAAACTTATACAAGTGTATTATTTCTTTAGCCAAAGCATTTTTCTTCCTTGAATATAGACCATACCTTCTAACGCACTTAAAGCCTTTTTTAT
This sequence comes from Clostridium thermarum, assembly GCF_006351925.1. Lineage (NCBI taxonomy): Bacteria > Bacillati > Bacillota > Clostridia > Eubacteriales > Clostridiaceae > Clostridium > Clostridium thermarum. The sequence goes on from NZ_CP040924.1 coordinate 3,284,899, forward strand.
GAATTTGTTGTACCAGCTTTCCAATGAACGTTAATACATCCAATGTAACTTTTATATGTTCACCGGTATCATGGTCTTCGCACCAAAAGGTTACATTCTCACCATCATAGCTTTCAATTCTATACTCTGCTATCGCAGCTCTTGCAAGATATCTCCCTATGTATTTAGTGGCTTTTTTCATATCTGTAAGGGCTCTGTCTGCATTAACATAAAAACCATCTTTATATACCCTGTACAAGGTACTAATTAATTTTCTAGTTTTATAATCCTTAAAATATTTCTTTATGATATCTAAAACAATTTTTTGCCAAGACTTCCTTAGGTATTCATATGGTATATATTCTACCGGCTTCCACCAGCTATATTTATTGTTAATAGCCCCTTCCGTAACAAGTGCATGCACATGAGGATTCCATTTTAAGTCTCGTCCAAAAGTATGAATTACCGCTATTACACCCACCTCATAACTCTTGCCCTTATGTTTTTTGTACCAATAGTCAATTACTTGATAGACTCCGTCCATCAGGTCTTTAAGCATCTCTCTTCTTTTATAAAAATAATTTCTAAGTTCCTCAGGTATAGTAAATACGCTATGTCTATGTACTACATTTAGCATATTCTCTTGCTGCTTTTCTACCCATTTCAGCGTGTATAGCCTTCCACATTTCACACAGAACTTACTTTTACAAGTGAACCCTACTTTAATACTCTCTCCACAATTGAAACACATGTACTCAGCGTAACCTTTATTAATTTCTCCACAATGAAGAGATTTTTCAACGACATTAAAGATATGCTCTCGCATATCTTTAGGCAATCTATATGATAACTTATCTTTGAATTCATACCATTTATGTTCCAGAATCATTTCTATGGTTATCTTATTCATAGCAATCACCTAGATAAATACAGATACACTTAAATAATCGAAGTTATCCACAATTTCTTAAATACATAATTTCCTATAGAGTAAAGAAAAGGTTTTGGTAGGCTTAAAATCTACTAAAACCTTTTTACTATAGTCCAGATTCAAAAGATTAAATATATCGTGCTGTCCTTTAACATTTCTAAAAATGCTGCATTATCTATCAATTTGTCTTGCTCCTCAATTGAATTATCTTGTTTTTTTCTTGTAAATTTTATTCTCCTCGTCTGCCTGTAACTGTCCACAAAAGCATCAATATTTCCTTCGTTTATATACCCAAGCCTTGTCCATTCATAAATCAGAAAGTCATTCGATTTAAAAGTTATGGAAGTGTTGCTCCTGTCTCTAAAGCGCTCATCTTTATAAAGTATTTCTTTAGCCTTAGAAACAAATTCATAGGTATCCCTGTCACTGCTGAAGATAGTTATAATATCAATGCTTCCACTGTAATAATAGGAAAGGATATAACTTAGAACGGAAATAGATATCTCTCCTGCATTTTTCCTTTGAATCCTGCCGTTTGAAAGTTTCTTTTGGTCTAGTCCCTCTTTATAAAATACACCAAGCCATTCCTCATAAGGGTCTAAATCCTCTACAGGTCTATTTTTTAAGATGTTTTTCTTGATAAAACTAACAAGCCTGCTCACATTGTAACAGCAGTACAAAAACAGATAGTATAATTCTGCTTCTTTGTAATCTACCAATGTTAAATAATCAACTTCATCTATAATTTGGACCTTCGAACAATGTTTTAAATCATTTATGTAACTTTTTCTATTATCACTATCACAGACCTCAACCCATACCCATTTGGGGATAAGAATCATATCATACTGGCTAAATATCTTTTCAGGACTGACGCTCTTGCGTACCCATGTTAAAAATTCAACAGAGTTATTATCCAGGATGCAAATTTTGAGAGACCTGCCCGTGGAAAGGTATTTTTTTAAGTCATTTATGCTTTCTCCTTTCATTTGACAAGCCCCTCCACTCCTTTTTTAATTTTATTCTTTAGCGTGAGCAGAAACTGATAATTATCTTTATGATGGGAGACATCTGGGTTTTCTTTCATAACACTTTGTATTTTCTTCTCCAACCTACCTAAACTTACAACATATGAGGGTTTCACTAACTCTGCATCCAATTCCAAATCTATAAATTTTTGCACTAAGTTCTCAGGTTTATTATCAAAATGCTCAAGAATTTTTTCTTTTAAATCCAAATCATTATATTTTGTAACGGCTTCTTCAAATAGTTCTATCAGTACTGCCTTATATGGTGCCTTATATACATCCATGCATTTTATGACTCTGTCGATAAAATCTTCATCATCTAATGAATAGTAGTAGTCGTACACATTGCCAAAAATCATTTTTGCAGCAAAATAGTCTGCTCTTCTCTCATTTAAATCCATATCAACAGCAATATTATGGGTCTCATCCCTTAAACTGAGGTCATAGAACAAATGATATATTTCATGCCATGCCACAAAATATTGATAGACACGGGGCTGGGCTGTATTGATAACTGGTATTTTAATACTTCCCTTTGTAATAATAGCCCCGCCCCAGTATTCATCATTTATAGGAATCTGGATTAAATGATTCTCTTTTAATACCGAAAAAGACAGTTTATCCTGCCCCGTTACTCCCGACTTATTAAACCTGACTGTAAAATCATTTGTTAATCTTAATATATCATCTTTAATAAGTTTATTTTTTTCAATAACCTGCTCAAGGTTCTTACTCGTTATTAATTCCGACATAATCTGCACCTTCTTAATTGTAATATAGTTCGCACATATGAACTATATCCTCTAAAATACCAAACATCTCTTGAGCATTAGGTTTAAGGGCATGATTCTCTGGAGCATTGTCAGACAGCGCAAAAACAAGTTCCTTTTTTGTCTTGTACTTTGGAACATAGTTTAGTAGTTGTTCTTCATCCATGTCCTGGCTGTCTAAAATCTTTTGAATATGGGTTTTGAATGTAGCAAGGCTGTCGACTTCTCCTTTGATTAATTTATCTAAAGTAGGCCGTGAAATATTAGTAAGCCTTGAAAAGGAAGACTTTGTATATCCATTGTCTTTAATGATATTTAATATATTTTCGCCAATTAGTTTTCTATTTTCAAACAATAATTCAATGCTCATTTTTTACACCTCCTGCTATATTATACACCAAAAGTGTAAAAAAAGATACAGTTTGTAAAAAATATTTTTACAAACTTTTGAGGTTATCTTTTCAGTTGTAAAATTTTCTATAAGAAAAAAGCATCGGCAGAATTTAATTCCTGCTAATGCCTTTTCCCTATTACCTAATGAAGAATGCAACCTTTTATTCTGTAATTCTTAATATAATCCCAATATGCTTTTACTTCATCGCTGTCTATCATTCCGAAGATGTTTTCAATATCATCATAAAACCTCTTATATGCATGTTGGATATAAGGCTTCATCTTTGTTCTTAGATGTGGTAATGAGAAATTGCAAAATACCAAATCCCTCAAGACCAGAAACTCTGCAATGTTTATATCCAAAATAATTTCCTTTTTACCATATGGTTCGGCCATTAAGATAAGTAATTTGACCATTAACATCTCTGTATTACTAATATAATCACGGATTGCAAAGTTATTTACTATCTCTTCTTCGTAACTTACCATCTCACGATGTCTATCTACCTGCTGTAATAAACTAAATAATGATTTTTTTAGGAATTGCGATTTGAATATTTTCCTCATTTATTTTCGCATAAACTTTTTCCACCTTCAAAAGCATAGAATAAGCCCTCCCTATTATTATGAAATCCCTGTTTATATAACTTCACTACAGTATAAAGAGGACCATATACTCTTTTCAAGTTCCTTAATATTTTTAAAATTATTTATAACTTCATGCTTCAAAGATTGTTTATATCCCTTTACTACTTTCATTTACTTTCCATGCTGTCCAAAATAATATTAAAGCAAGAATTTATAAAGGCTTTTCAGGTCTGTTTTTGCAAAATTCACATTCTTTATCCATACATTTGGATTCTACCCATCTATTGAGATAAGTACAAAATATTTACTATAATTTTATTTTCAAGCCTTTGATTTTTATAATTCGGTTAATGTCTTCTTTGTCTTCTGTTAAAATATAACTTAATCTTTCATGTGAAGTATTTATTAACCACGGCTTAGAATTTTTTATAAAACATAAATCCTCTGGCAGGTTCGGTTGAAGCCACTCATGCAAGGAATTCGATGTTTGCTTTAATATTTCTTTAGCGTTGTTATCAGTACTATAATAGTACACTAATGCTGGTTGTTCACATAAAGTTATTGTTCCTGGCCATTCAAACTGTTCTTTTACTTCTTTTAAAAATGGCTTTAATTTTTCGAGAACATTATTAATATTGTCTGATATATCTATATCACGTCTTACCACTAAAATGAATTCATCACAGATATCAAAAGCCAAATCAATTAAATCTCTATAAACCTTATCCTCAGGGTTATTCTCTATAAACATAAATATCCTCCTCCCATAATAGTGATATATTCAATTATCTCGCATAGCAATAAAGGCACCCATGCCCACAACTCTGCCCACTATATGCTCCAATATCTCTTGACCTGGTACATCCGCATTCTTTTCTTTGCCCTTTATCTTTCGTATGGGACGCTCTTTTACCAAACAATTCTTCAAGATAGGCCCCGTCTATACAATGGCCCTTGTTCACTCCAGGTACTCCTTCAATAATGGGGCTGGTGCATGTATAAATTGTAACCCCATATTTATCTGCAATCTCCACTAATTCGCTTACAAATTCAATCTGCTGTTGCTGTGAAGGAATCAAATAGGTAAACTTCGATGCTTTCATTCTTTGTTCCACTTTTTTATACAGGCAAAGAAAACTTATGGTACACCGATTTACCCCAAAGGAAGAAATATCCCTGCATAAAGCCTCAAACACCTTCAGCCTTGCTATTTCAAAGTTATCTGGTGTTGGGCTTTTCTCTCCTTTAATACTAAGAATAATAGGGTCAAATCTCCAGTTTATTTGATTAGGTGAGTACTTTTGAGCCAGTTGTTCCATCTGCCTGACTGCCTCATTTGTATCAACAACATTTGGCTCCAGGAATTTAGAGTAGCCTGTGATTGTAAACTGAAAGTACAGATTATACAGCGACAAATATCCAGGGTTTTTAAGTACATTGGCTAACGACTTTGACCAAAGGCAAATTGAGTGCACCCTTTCAGGAGATAAATCCACCATATATGTTGACTTATTGTAAGGATTTTTTACCATTACATATTTATTTTTCAGACTTTCCTGAAGCCAATCATAATAAAACGCGGGAATATCCGTTCTTCTGCTGCAACTTATTATCTCAAGCATCGGTTTTGGATAATGCCTCCATAAAAAGTTTTTGTTTTCGTTGTGTGTAAAATATTTAATACTATTATTTTATATATCCGCCATGAAAAGACAATCTATATATTTCAATACCATCAAAGTATATTGCCTCATGCCCGTTAAACTCAGATATATCTCCCTGCCATGAACATTTATAAACAAACCTACCCTGTTCAAATAAAGCAGGTCCTCTGAATGGTTTTTCAACAGGAACTGCCTTTAATGCACTTTTCAAGCATTTGCTGAATCCTGGCGCAACTTCATCAACGAGCATCTTCCCATAGTAATTCATACCCCATATGAGCTTTTGATTTTCAAATACCACTTCTTCGCCAATAAAATCAGCACTCCCGAAGTAAGAGTCTATGTATATTAAATCCCCTTCACTATAGTGTAAATCCTTTGAGTTCGGCCTTGAAGATACAGAAAGAACCCCATCTCCAGCATATGTATTCCTTTTTGCTCTGACCAAAAATTCTTTTAAAGCCAGTTCTGTACAGTTCATTGTCTTTATCACCCTGCCCCCTTACACCATAAACACATGAAATAAGCATTACAATAACATTAAAGAATACCTTTACCAGTCATTCCATTCATCAAACCCTTCCCTTGCTCCTGTAAAGAAAAACTCTGTATGTCTGCATTTAGGGCAGACATATATGTCAAAAGTCAAATGTTCTTCAATATCAAATAAGGCTCCCAATATTCCCCTATTATTATCCTGGGAATCAAAGCGGTATTCTTTCAGATACTTCATTTGCTCTTTACACCTTAAACACTCAAACTGCTTTTCCATTTTAAGTTAGACTCCTTCCACTTTATTCATATTAAAATCAATCTATTCTTTAATTATAATATAAAATGCTTATATCCGTGCTATTTTACAGTTATATTTTTATTTGACATGTAAAAAGTAGCATATGTTTCATTCGTCCTAACGTCTAAGAGTGCTTTACCCAATATAATTCCCCATGTCCTTCTTGAAATCATCAATATTTCTATAGTAACAATCTATAAAAGTATCATTAAAACTATCTTCACTATTTTCAATGCAAAAATTTACTCTATAAAATATATCCAGCCTCTCATCAAAGCCTTTATCAACTTGCACGCCATTAAGCATAAAAGTTTCTAATATAGTGAAATTCCCAAAAATCGTTACATTTCTCATAAAAAATCACTCCATTCAGTTTTGATTTACAGGTATTATATAGATAAGACCTATCAAATCAAATTTTGGGGGAGCATACATAGATTTGTGTAAATCAAATCTATGTATGCTCTTTTTATGTATGTGTAGCTGGTAATTGTGGAAATAATAACTATAAAATATTTTTGAGAGGAGTATAAAAAATGAACCTATTAGAATTACCAGATATAGATTTGAATAAGGAATTGAGTAAATGTAAGAACATGGAGGACCTTGTTGGCAAGAATGGATTAATGCAGAGATTGTTTGGAGGGATAATACAGCAGTTTCTAGAGGCAGAGATGGAGGAACACCTTAGCCGAAAAAAGTATGAGAGACAAGAGGATGTTGATAAAAATTATAGGAATGGGTATAGTTCAAAGAATATAAAAACTAGCTTTGGAGAAGTTGCAGTAGATGTTCCAAGAGACAGAAAAGCAGAATTTGAGCCAAAGATAGTCAGAAAATATGAAACTGTGTGCAATGAGCTTGATAAGAAGGTTATAGGCCTTTATGCTAGAGGTATGTCTGTGGATGACATTAAATCAGAAATAGATGAACTGTACGGGGTAGATATTTCCCCAGCAATGATTTCTAAGATCACTGATAAAGTAATGGATACAGTTGTTGCCTGGCAGAACAGGGCCCTAGATCCGCTGTATCCCATAGTATACATGGATGCTGTTCATTTTAAAGTAAGGGAGGATCATAGAATAATTACTAAAGCAGCCTATGTTTGTATGGCCCTAGATTTGAAGGGCCGTAAGGACATTCTTGGAATATGGATTGGTGAACACGAGGGAGCAAAATTCTGGTTATCAGTTTGTAATGACTTGAAAAACAGAGGGGTTCAGGATATATTCATAGCCTGTATGGATGGTCTTAAAGGGCTTCCAGATGCAATTAAAGCTGTTTTCCCAGTAGTTAATATTCAGAACTGCATAGTACATCAGATAAGAAACTCTATAAAGTATATCCCCTCAAAGGATATGAACGCCTTTTTGAAGGATTTAAAGACTGTGTACCAAGCCGTAAATGAGTCAATGGCAGTTCAGTCATTGCAAGTGCTAGAGGAAAAGTGGGGAGATAAGTATCCAATAGTTATACAATCATGGAAAAACAATTGGGAGAACTTGTCTACTTACTTTGATTTTCCACCGGAAATACGAAAGATAATCTATACGACCAATGCATTGGAAGGTTTTAATAGACAACTTAGAAAGTTTACAAAGATTCGGACAGTATTTCCTACTGATGATTCTCTTATAAAGGCTCTATATCTTGCCACGGAGCAGATAATGCTTAAATGGACCGCACCTATCCAGAATTGGGCCAGCACACTGGCACAACTTAGTATACGGTTTGATGAAAGGCTTGAACAATATCTGTAATTGAGAAGCCTGTACTATTTAGAATATTTATGTATAATAATAAAAATATTGCACAAAATAATATCAACAAAAGGCTACACTATCTATTTTTAGTAATTCCCCAAAAAATTAAAATTATTACTGAGTTTTACCTCAGTAATAATTTCCAAATAAAGAATAGCATGTCTTTTCTATTTTACACAAACCTATGGACGTTCTCTCTTTTAATTATTCAACAGTAACTGATTTAGCTAAATTACGTGGCTTGTCTACGTCGCAGCCCTTTATAGTTGCCATATAGTAAGCAAGCAATTGCAGTGGAACTACTGAAAGTACCGGTGCTAATATTGGCAAAGTCTTTGGTATATATCTTGCCAGGTCCACAGTCTTTTCTATTTCTGTATGACCTTCAAAGGCAAAGCCTAAAACCTTAGCCCCTCTGGTAGTTACTTCTCTTATATTACTTACCATCTTATCATAGATATCCTCTTGAGTAGCTAGAGCTATAACTGCTGTCCCCGGCTCGATTAAAGCTATGGTACCATGCTTTAATTCACCGGCAGCATAGGCCTCTGAATGGATATAGGATATTTCCTTAAGCTTTAAGGAACCTTCCATTGCCACTGCATAGTCAAGGCCTCTTCCCAAGAAGAACATATCCTTGTGCATATAGTTCTTGGAAGCAAACTTTTGGACAACGTCCTTGGTCTTCAAGACTTCTTCTGTCTTTTCCGGAAGAGTGAGCATTTCCCTCTTTATTTCCTCTATTTCTTCATTACTCAAGGTTCCTTTGTTTTGAGCGAAGAACAGGGCTATTATATACATAGCTATAAGCTGTGTTGTATATGCTTTAGTGGAAGCAACTGCAATCTCTGGGCCTGCCCAGGTATATAATACATCATCTGCTTCTCTTGAAATAGAGCTTCCAACAACGTTTGTTATTGCAATTACCCTTGCCCCCTTTTGCTTAGCAAGTCTCAGTGCTGCAAGTGTATCTGCTGTTTCACCGGATTGGCTCACAGCTATTAATAGGGTACTTTCATCTATTATCGGATCCCTATATCTGAACTCTGATGCTACCTCTATTTCTACAGGTATTCTCGCAAGCTTTTCTATGGCATACTTACCCACTACCCCTGCATGATATGCAGTTCCGCAGGCAATTATATATATCCTCTTTATATTCTTTATCTGTTCAGATGTTATTGTTATATCGTCCAGCTGTATTGGCTTACCGGGAATTATTCTGGAGGTCATTGTATCTCTCAATGCCTTTGGCTGCTCATGGATCTCTTTCAGCATGAAGTGTTCATAGCCGCCCTTTTCAGCAGCATCGGCATTCCATGTAACATGGTATACCTCCTTCTTTATTTCCTCTCCATCCTGAGAAAGAATTTTTACACCCTCTCTTGTCAGTAAAACAAATTCCTTATCATTCAAGAAATATACATCTCGTGTATGATTTAAAACTGCTGGGATATCAGATGCAATATAGTACTCATCCTGACCCAATCCAACTATTAGCGGACTATCCTTTCTTACGGCAACCAGTTTATCAGGTTCCTCTGTAGTAACTACACCTATGGCATAGCTTCCTTCCATCTTAGAAACAGCTTTCATAACCGCTTCTAAGATGTCTCCCTTGTAATAGTAATCAACCAGGTTTGGTATAACTTCAGTATCTGTTTCTGTATAAAATTCATATCCCTTTTTAATCAGCCATTCCTTGATACTAAGGTAGTTTTCTATTATACCATTATGAACTACACTTATAGTACCATTAGTGTTTGTATGGGGATGTGAGTTCACATCTGAAGGCTCCCCATGAGTTGCCCATCTGGTGTGCCCTATACCTAAAGTTCCTTTCACCGGATCATTTTTTATCCTGTCCTCTAAATTTGCCAGTCTTCCCTTACATTTAGATACCTTTAATTCTCCATTATTTATCACAGCAATTCCGGCTGAATCATAACCTCGATATTCTAATTTTGATAATCCCTCAATCAAAAATGGACTTGCTTCTCTTTTTCCGATATAACCTACTATTCCACACATTTTTATTCATCCTTTCATATGACTTATTTTTTGAGAATAAGCCACCAAAACAGATACCTGATACCTGTGGTCAGTTATCTGCTTTTGCCCTTTATGCAATAATTCCTCACAAACCAAAATTCTAGGCAACGAAAGGAATACACACCCGATTGATGTTGTTCCGCAAATCACTTCACGGTTTTATCAATCTTTAACGGTAGTGTCATACCGTGGGGCATCCGCCGAATTTTCGATACTCCCCATCCTCGTCAACTTATGCCTAAGCATAAGTTCTGGCGCTATAAAATCCTTCAGTTTTCAACTGTCCTCCTTTCCTATTTTTTTATAAAGGGCCTACCTTCCTGGTGGCTACTAGATAATTTAACAGCTTACCATGAAGAAACACATAAAAGATCTTACCCATTTTAAGAAAAATCTTTTATAGTTAATTCTATGTAGTCAAATATTATTTTGTTCCTAACATTAGCTGTCCATTACATTATATTTTTTTAACACCCTTTGGTCAATATTCAAAATTTGCATTTCTGGTGTATAATTCTGTTGAAACCTATGCTTTCCGTACACTTTCATCCTTGTCTGCTGTATTATACATTTAAATTTAGTCCATATTATGTAAAACACTAAAATCTTTTTATATATAAAAAAACTGTGGCAGCATTTACCACAGTCCTTTTTAATTATTTATTGGCCTTTGTCTGTATCAGATTTGCAAGGTCATGAGCCATCTTATCTATTTCCTCTTGATTTTCACCCTCAAGCATAACTCTTACCAAGGGTTCTGTTCCGGAAGGTCTAATCAATACTCTTCCACAACCATGAAGAGCCTCTTCTATCTTTTTAATCTCCTCTACTATTTCAACATCAGTTTCATGGATGTTTTTCATATGATTTGGTATCTTTGCGTTTACTAATACCTGTGGCAGCTCCTTCATCATAGAGGCAAGGTCTGACATAGTTTTTCCGCTCTTTTTAATTATAGCAGCCATCTGAAGACCGGTTACCAGTCCATCTCCTGTGGTATTATAATCAAGGAATATAATATGTCCTGATTGTTCTCCCCCCAGTTTATAACCGTACTTAACCATTTCTTCAAGGACGTATCTGTCTCCGACCTTTGTTTTAACAGTCCTTATGCCTTCCTTTTGCATTGCTATATCTAAGCCTAAGTTACTCATAACAGTCACCACTAAAGCATTATCATTTAATCTCCCCTGCTGCTTGAGATATTTTGCAGCAATGGCCATCATAAAATCTCCATGCACCAGGTTACCCTTTTCATCTACACAAAGGCATCGGTCTGCATCACCATCAAAGGCCAAACCTAAATCACACTGCTTCCTCACCACATAATCCATAAGTTCTTCAGGATGTGTTGAACCACATTTATCATTTATGTTAACACCATCCGGATCATTATTTATAACTACTACTTCTGCTCCAAGGCTTCTGAAGGTTTCAACCGCTGCTTCATAGGCAGCGCCGTTAGCACAATCAAGAGCTATCTTTAGGCCTTTTAAATTCACATCGATGGTTGACTTGGCATATGCGATATAATCCTCTAAAGCTCCCTCTTCTATTATCTTTCTTCCAAGCTCTCCACCAACCGGTGACGGAACGCCCTCAAAGCCGCCTTCTATTACACTTTGAATTCTATCCTCCAAATCATCTGAAAGCTTATACCCATTTCCATTAAAGAACTTAATACCGTTGTATTCCACCGGATTGTGTGATGCTGATATCATTACACCGGCATCTGCTTTATACTTTCTTGTTAGATATGCTATAGCCGGTGTAGGTACAATTCCAACACAAACAGCCTCCGCTCCAACAGATAAAATACCCGCAACTAAGGCTGACTCCAGCATATCACAGGATATTCTTGTATCCATACCTACAAGTATCTTTGGTTTATGAGTTCCCTCCGTAAGTACAAAAGCTCCGGCTCTTCCTAAGCTATAAGCCAATTCCGCTGTCAACTCTTCATTGGCAATACCTCTTACGCCATCGGTGCCAAACATTCTACCCATTAATTCTTACCTCGCTTTTTTATGTTAGTATTATTAGTTCCTTATGTATTTTATAAAAATTATACATATTTCATTATATCATAAATATAGAAATCGTGACACAATAATAATTAACATATATTCTTAATTTACCTCAAAGGATAATCTTAACCCATAAAGAGCAAACTAAACTCAAAACCAAAAGGAGGGATTTTGATGATAAAAGAAATAATGGGGGCAGGAGCTATAGTTTCAATGCTGATGCCTAATAAGAAAAAGCATCACAGCGTAATGCCAAATGTAAAGACTGCAGCTACCCTGATTGGTATTGGCGTTGGTGCATACCTGGCTTTAAAAAATCAAAATGACAAGGGTAGCCATAGAAGTAGTAATTTATTCTAGAACCATATCTAGTTACCGCCTAAACAAATAAAACTGCGTTGCAACGCAGTTTTGATTTTTATAAAAATTCAGCTCAACTGAACTTCATCCAACATTATTCATTATTCATTGAAAAGAGCAACATCGCCTTACTCCTCAATGCCCGGATAACTCCCCCTTCATCCTGCACCTTTTTTCTACAGAATAAAATACAAAGCTTCCAATAAATAATAGTACGAACATACTCAATAATATTATAATAAACTGATATTTCATTGGCATTATTGGCTCTTGACCTATAAGAATTGCTCTTGAAGAGTCATTTAAATAAGTAAGAGGAAGTGCCAAGGCTACTATCATAAATATTCGAGGCATGACCTTTATTGGGAAAAAGCTTCCGGACATTCCGGATATCAATGAACTTGAAACGTCTATTATTCCATTGGCCTCCTTAGCCAAGAGTACCAGAGAGGCGATAGCTATACCAATACCCAGCATTCCGATAACCCCAGGTATTAGAAAAGCCAGAAATTTTAGTATTGCCGGAGTTATGGTAAAGCCAAAGGCGAAATAGCATACAATGCCTGTAATTACATTTTCAAAGGTCACTGCTGCAAAATCAAAGATAGACCTGCTTACCAGCAAATTAATTCTGTTCACCGGAGCACTCCAATTAGATTCTAATACCCCTTGCCACATTTCCTCCTTAAGTGAGTAGCCAAGTCCCCAAAAGGCTGTATTTATATAGGCAGTAATCATATATCCTACAACTAAAAAACCCATAAAATCTGAATTTCCTGTATATTGCTCAAACCCTTTTAAGTCTCCCCCTGAGGCAAAGGTCTTTCCCATAAAGTAAAAAGGAGCCAACCATATAATTGGGTCTATAAATATCTGCAGCATCTTTAAGGGATACCTAAAGTATATTTTTAGACTTATTAAGAAACGTGCTTTTGCGGCAATTAAATTTCTTCTAATATACATAATATCCCTCCTTAAAAGCGATCCAAAGATCCCGTTACTTTTACTTTTCTTTCTACGGCAGCAAAGCACATTCTGCCTATAAGAAGATAAATCATGCCTTCTACTACACAGAATATTATATCATTATAAGCATCTCCCAAAGTTCCCCCATTGACCATTACTGTTCTGGCAGCGGATATTCCAAAGGTAAAGGGCAGAAGCTTAGCTAAGTACTGCATCCACTGCGGCATAACAGATATGGGGAAGCTTATTCCACAAAGTATCATGATAAGTCCTCGTACTAACTGAACCAGGGAATTTGTCTCTTTAACCCACAATACCAAGCTTGCAAATATGGAGCTTAGTCCATAAACTGCAGGCATTAATATAATAAACATCAAGATCCACATAAAGACATTGCCTGTAAAGTTAATCTTATATATTATTTTATACTCTATTATGGATACTACAGATAAAAATATGGCATTGATTATACTTATTACAGAGCCACCAATTAATATATCGAATTTATTTATAGGACAGAGCCAATTTGACTCCAAGGTTCCCCTGTTTTGTTCATTTCTAAGGTAAGTTCCAAAGGACCACATGGTTACGTTTGCCCACATATAGGTCATAGTTCCAATTACTATAAACCCCATAAAGCTATCAGTTCCGGTGATGCTTTTATAGGCCTCTAGTCCTTCCTGGCTTGGTCCTGCCATTCCCAGGGCACTTAGTATATAGATCAGGGGAAAAATAGCCGGCCATATTAAAAGCTGAACAAACCAGGAAGGATATCTGAAGTACTGAGCAATATCCTTTCTCGCTACCGCTGCAATAGTTCTGAATCTGTTCATGAGTTCACCTCATCTCTAAGATTCTTTCCGGTGAGGTGTATAAATACATCTTCCAGGGACGGTTCAGTATTTTTATCATCTTTTATGCTGTTTTTCAAATTTTCCGGTGTATCAAGCGCTATTATCTTCCCATCATCTATAATAGCTACCCTGTCACAGAGAAAATCCGCTTCTTCCATATAGTGAGTGGTAAGCAATACAGCCTTTCCTTCTTTCTTAATTTCCAGTATTATTTCCCTCAGATTTAAGGCAGATTGTGGATCCAGCCCTAAGGTAGGCTCATCCAAAAGTACTACCGGAGCTTCGGGAATCAAGGCCTTTCCCAGAGCTATTTTCTGCTTCATTCCTGTGGAGTACTTTTCAACCAGCTCATCGGCCTTTTCTCCGAAGTTCAGTCTGTTTAGTATCTTTTCAGCCCTCTTAACTGCCTCTTTTCTGTTACATCCATAAAGTGCTGCAAAGTATTCCAAATTTTCTCTTCCAGTTAACTTCCAGTATATGCTTCGGTCTCCGGCCAAAACCGTACCTATATTACCAAGGGCCTCCATAGGCTTCTTGTCCACATCTATCCCATTAACATGAACCGTCCCCGAAGTGGGCCTTAAAAGGCCGGTTATCATTTTGATGGTAGTGGTCTTTCCTGCCCCATTGGGTCCTAATAAACCAAATACTTCCCCTTTGTGGATATGAAAGCTCACTCCCTGAACAGCAATGAATTCCTTTTTCTCCACTGTCCTAAAGAGCTTTTTCTTTTTAGAAATAAATACTTTTCTCAAATCCTTAACTTCTACCATCTTAACCATAAAACACCTCTCAAATCATATTTCAATTACTATTTCATCACCATTTTCAGATACTATTTCTACAAGTTTCAGTCCCTTGTATTCTTTTAGTTCTTCCAAAGCAATAGCAAGCTGTTCGTAGTCAACGTAATCAATATAGTCCACCGCTCTGGAATCAATACCTTTTGCAGCACTTGCTATAATTCCTTTACAGCGTCTCAACATAAATACCATCAGTGATAAAGGGAACGGAATTGACAGCTTAACACCATTTACTTCTCTTACATGTATTCTCATATTTACCCCCTTATGAGCCATGGCTGATTGTGGCCCCTCTATACTATTCAATAGTAATTTCTACAACATCCCCGTCTTCTGATTCTATGTCTACTATCTTACCAACCATTCCTGAATTAATGGCTTCATTCAATGCATTTGTCAACCCATTAATATCCACACCTTCTACCCCCTGCAGGTTAACTGGTAGTCTTCCTGTAGCTGAGATTATGCCGGATACAAACTTTACAGGAAGATTCACATTAACCTTATTTCCATCTTCATCTTTTACTTTTATTTTTAGCATCAGGTCCTTATTTCTTACATTTTCCTTACTGTCTGTAAACACCCGAACTTGAGTTTCTGTCTCTTTTTTACTGACTTTTAAAGCCTCTATAAGTTGAGCACCTTTTTGGCTGTCTATCTTTCCCTCTTCTACCATCTTTAAAACCCGTAATATTTCTTCATTCATAATAATCCTCCTTATATACCAATCCAATGTTTTTCTTTGAAAAGCTAATCTTCCTTGAGCATATTTAGTGCCTGGTCTGCAGTGATTTCTCCCCGTTCCAGCATATCAATAATCTTCTTACTTTCCACAGAAGGTTTTTTTACTACCTCATAGCCTAGAGCATCAATGACGTCATCCAACTTTGCCCTGACAGTGGGATACGAAATACCCAATTCTCTTTCAACATCTTTGATATTGCCTCTGCATCTTACAAAGGTCTCGATGAAATTCAGCTGTTCAGCACTGAGATATTCAAACTTAGACAAGGCAAAATTATTTTCTATAACTGTATCGCAATTGCTGCATTTCAGTTTTATTACCTTCATTTTTCCGCTGCATACAGGGCATCTGCTTATTACTTTATATTCCATAGCATCACTTCCCTTCCATGATTACATTATAATTCTATAAATAATAAAATTCAATAGCATTCTTAAATATTTTAATATAATATTTTATTTTTTTAATATTTAAAATATAAAATATTAATATTGTTAATATAAATATTCAAAAATAAAAATCAGCACTTGCTGATTTTTATAACATCCTTACATTTTTCACTATAGCATCCTCAATTGTATTTAAGGTTCCTGTGTACTCTACTGTATCAATCTCACAACCTCTGCCAATTGTGATATTATTTCCTCTCACTATCCTTGCACTTGTATCCTCAAGGAAAATTTCGTCACCCTCAATACTTTCACAATTTAGTTTAGCTTCAATGTTGAAAAGATTTTTAATTATCCTTTCTATGCCCATTAAGCCCCTGTGCTTTAATCGCTGCACTTCTATTTTCTCTCCACCGATCTCTCTTACGTTACTTTTACCACTAATTCTAACCTTAATAGTTCCTGCATTAAGTAATCCACCAATTCTAAAATCTCCGCTGGTTTCAAATCTCTCGCTCTCACAATCACCACCAATGGTTATTAATCCGCTAACGACTATATTTTCAGCGTGCACATTGCCCCCTATACTTACACTTCCAGATATATCAATTATTCCTGCTTGTACGTCCCCTCCAATTTTTGATGTACCGCTGGTCCTTAATTCTTCAACCTTGACATTACCGCCTACATGATTTGTACCACTTGTTTTCACAAGTGTAGCCTCAACATTTCCACTAACTTTACACATACCACTGGTACTTATTTCACCGGAGCTTATATTGCCTACAACCTTTGAATAGCCGCTGGTACTCATGTCCACGCACTCTATATCACCATTAATTGTGGCACTGCCGCTAATCTTAACATTATTAAATATTCCCCCCTGAGAAGTGGAGGAACCGGATATTTTTAAATCTGACTTTCCTTCAAACTTATCTTTGTTATTATCATTGGCCATATATAAACCTCCTTACATATTTTTATTATGTTGTTCAATTTTTGACTGTAATTCCTCTATAAAAGCTGACGCAGTGGCTTTAAGCACAAGCTTTCCTCCTTGGCCTGTATAGACCTCCGAAGGTACTGCTGCAATTAATGCAAGTGCAACACCGAACTTTCTTATCAGCATGATTTCATAATCCTTATCTTTGAAGCTCTTATAATTTTCCTGTAAAGTAATTATTAAATCCTTAGTCTCTTCAAAACTTATTTCTCCCAGCAAGAGGTACTTTTCAGCCATCCTCATATGGAGTAATTCATCAAAACTAAAGCTTTCTTTCTCTCCATAGATACCTTCATACAAAAATACGATATTTTGCGTAACAATGTTTTGTGAAATAGCTAAGTCTTTATCAATGTTTAGTTCTGTTGTTTTAGCAGAAAACTGTTGTGCTAAGTCGTCTAGAGATACACCTTCTTTCATATTCAATATTCTATTGATTCTTTCCAGTATTTTTTCTCTAGGAAAGAAGGTTTCTTGGCCTGTGAAGACGGATTTTCTAATAAACCACTCTTCAGGGATAAGATTTTTTCTCTTCCATCGGTACAGTTGTCCATAGGAGATACCTGTTTCTCTAAGCAGATCTTTCTTGGATATCAGTTCCTCTTCCACCTTATTTCCTCCTTTATCCTCTTTGTTAAAACCAGTGTAACATAACATTGTTACGTTGTAAATATTAAAATGTTAGTTTCTTTAAAAATAATTGTAGTTTAACTCTCTTTGCTAATTTTAAATTATAGAAAGCAAAAAGTTGTGTTCATGACCATTTATACAACTAACTTCTTTGAATAATTAGGTTTGTCTTTTATTGAACTAGAATCCATTTTATCCACCAGCATTATGTACATTGAGTTATCTTATTGCAAGTATTATTTATTTCACTCTCCATTCGACAACAAAGACTACGAAACATAAATAACGCTCAATTTTGTTATGTTAGTCACTATACAAATTAAATAATACGATATATTAAGTAATAAATACATTTTTTACACAATTGTGGCCATTATATTGGAAAAATGAAAAGAGGTGATTATGATTAAGAAACTTATTTCCTTAGCTATTTGTGTTGTTTCATCTATTTTAACAGGATGTAAGGAAGAAGAAAATAATAGCTCTTTCGATATAACTCTACAGAAGATGTAGCAGAAGAAATATCAGAAAATAAAGTAGTTCCAGAAGAACTTACTCCATGCGACATAGATGAATATAAAAAATTCCAAAATTGAAAAAGTTTTGTTCATGGCTATTTATACTATGAACAAAACTTTTTTACTATATCCCTTGTTAAATTTTAACACTACTATAGACTTCTAAGGCTTTTTTATTTATCTCAAAATAGCTGCTTTTACCATGGTCTGCCAAAGACTTCAACATTGACTCTAGTGAAACTACAGCGGATTCATCTATTAGCGCTCCCATGAGTACCATATTGGCTATAGTTCTGCTGCCTAATTCTGCGGCAGTAGTCTGAGCAGGTATCTTTATTACTTTTATATCCTCTCTAATGGGTTCTCTATTCACTAAGTCCGAATCCATAATAAGAATACCACCGGGTTTTATGGTTGCTTCAAATTTATCTAAAGACGGTCTATTCATGACAACCAATATATCTGGGGAAGTAACCACCGGTGACCCTACACCTTCATCTGAAACAATTACGGAACAGTTAGCGGTACCGCCTCTCATTTCCGGTCCATAGGATGGAAGCCAGGAAACATTTTTTCCTTCCTCCATTCCTGCATAGGCAAGAAACTTACCCATAGATAAAATACCCTGCCCTCCAAAGCCTGCAAAAAGAATTTCAAAGGTTGCCATTATCTCGCCTCCTCTGCTTTTTCTGCATTTGTCAGATCTTTTTTTACACCCAGCGCGTAGTATGGAATCATATTTTCTCTCAGCCATTTAAGAGATTCTACCGTAGATAAGCCCCAATTAGTTGGACATATAGATAATACCTCTACCATAGAAAATCCTTTCCCTGCTATTGCATTTTCAAAGGCCTTCTTTATAGCTTTCTTGGTTTTAATTACATTTGGAACACTATCTACTGAGACTCTTTCCACGTAACATGCTCCATCCAGAGTGGCTATCATCTCAGAAACCCTTATAGGATGCCCTTGAGTTTTAATATCTCTGCCGTAGGGTGAAGTTTCCGTTACCTGACATGGCAGCGTGGTTGGAGCCATCTGTCCTCCGGTCATACCGTATATGCAGTTATTGACGAAAATACTTACTATATTCTCTCCTCTTGCTGCTGCATGAACAATTTCTGCAGTACCAATAGCAGCCAGGTCTCCATCTCCCTGATAGGTAAATACCACTTTATCCGGCTGCGCTCTTTTAATCCCCGTAGCTACTGCCGGAGCCCTGCCGTGGGCAGCCTGGAACATGTCACAGGCAAAATAGTCATAAGCCAAAACCGAGCAACCTACCGGAGCTACCCCTATAGTCTTATCCAAGATGTTTAGTTCCTCTATCACTTCCCCAATCAGCCTATGGATTATTCCATGGGTACATCCGGGACAGTAATGAGTAGGTACGTCTAACAGTGCCTTAGTTGGTTCAAATACTATTGCCATTATACAGCCCTCCCCTGCTCATCACATTGTTTTTTCTCAACAATAGCTTCAATTTTCTCCAAGATGTCTTGAGGGCGAGGAACCATACCACCGGACCTTCCATAAAAATTAACCTGCTTTCTGCCGTTAACTGCCAATCTAACATCCTCTACCATCTGTCCACAGCTCATTTCAACGGAAAGATAACCATAAAGGGTATTATTTATTGTTTTTTCAAAAGCTTCTACAGGAAATGGCCATAGGGTAATTGGTCTGATAAGTCCAACTTTTATGCCTTCAGTTTCCGCCATTTTAATAGTGTTTCTGCAGATTCTGGCGGTTGTTCCATAGGCTACAAGTATTATGTCACAGCTTTCCTGGCAGTTATACGTCTCATATCTTACTTCTCTTTCCTTTATAAGCTGATATTTAGCCTGGAGCTTATTGTTGTGCTTTTCTAGTTCTTCAGGATTAAGATGCAAGGAGTTAATCACATTGTGCACTTTTCTGTTGCCAAGACCTGAAGCAGCCCAGTCCTTCTCCGGTAAAGGTCTTCCTGCCCTTTCCTTAAATTCTACCGGTTCCATCATTTGTCCAAGCATTCCGTCTCCCATAATCATACAGGGAGTTCTATAGATATCAGCTATATCAAAAGCCTCTTGCACAAGGTCTACCATTTCTTGAATTGAAGCCGGCGCATATACAGGCATATTAAAATCTCCATGAGCGCCACCCTTTGTAGCCTGAAAATAGTCTGACTGGGCAGGTTGAATTCCACCAAGCCCCGGGCCTCCCCTTACTATATTTACTATGACGCAGGGAAGCTCACTTCCGGCGATATAGGATATACCTTCAGCCTTTAAGCTTATTCCAGGGCTGGAGGAGGAAGTCATAACTCTTACTCCGGTTCCGGCAGCACCATATACCATATTTATTGCAGCAATTTCGCTTTCTGCCTGTAAGAATACTCTTCCAACCTGAGGCATTCTCCTTGACATATATGCAGCTAGCTCTGTCTGCGGTGTAATTGGATATCCAAAGAAACACTGACAGTTAGCCCTTATAGCAGCCTCACCTAAGGCCTCATTGCCTTTCATTAATACTTTTTCACTCACGTTAACTCCTCCTACTTCTCCACCGTAATAACTAGATCTGGACACATTCTTCCACAGGAGGCACATCCGATACACTCCTTCATCCTACCCTCTGGTATATAGGCCGGATGGTATCCTTTATTATTTAGCCTGTCTGAAAATCCTATAATCTTTTTAGGGCACACTGCTATACAATGTCCACAGCCCTTACATCTTTCTTCTCGAAACATAACTTTAGGCACTATAAATTCCTCCTTACTGCTAAATTGTCCCCCTAATAGCCCAACGGTGAATCGTTTACATAACGTTTGTCAATATATCATACGCTGATGTCCGTCAAAGATTGACTGTCCCCCAAATAATTCCTAAAGCCACTCAGGCCTCATATAAATATCTATGGGCAGGATCTCTCCCGCAACCTTTCCCTTTATCTCATCTATAAAATCTCTTTTACAAACTGTATACCTGTAAGGTATATTAAGTTCTTTTGAAAGCTCCCCTGCTAGTTTATCCCCCTTTAGTATGTCCTCCACTGTAGTTTCATAGGACATATTCGTATTGGATATTAGGTGGGTTACTTTTAACCTTGAGGCTCTTTCTATAGTCTTTATATATTCCTTCGTATCCTCTAAATTAGAGGTAAAAGGCCTATTATTATTTATGACAAAATACATTTCATAAGGTTCCAGTGTAAAGTACTGATAATACCTTCCTAACACTGCCGCTCCTGAATCATCACCTCCTACATCTATTATAACATGCCTGCTCTTATCGTTAAAGACCGAAACCACTTCTGCCGGAACTACCGCTAATTCTGCATTTGAAAAATGGGGATTAGATGCTATTAACCTAATCCCCACTTCTTCTAATTCTTCTCTTAAGTCTCTTACGCAGAAATACGGATTAACGATATCGATGTCTACCAAACAGGTTTTTATGTTTTGTAAGGCCAACCCCCTTGCAAAGTTAATTGCAATCTCTGTCTTCCCACTACCAAAGTGACCTGTAAAAATCCTTATTCTACTCATAGACACTCCCTATTCTATTGGTATATTTTAGCTTCTTCCTCCCCGCTAAGCACCCGTATTGCTCCCTGTGCAAGAGCAAGAAGTTCATCTTCACCGGGGTAAACCACTATAGGTGCAATGAAGGAAACTCGCTCGCTTATTACATCTATCATTGGTTTTCCGTAAGCCATGCCACCTGTTAATATTATAGCATCAACCTTACCACAAAGTACAGAGGCACAGCTTCCAATTTCCTTTGCAACCTGATAACCCATAGCATCATGAATCAGCTTAGCCTTAGGTTCTCCGGCCAAGGCAGCCTTTTCAACTTCCAGAGCACTATTGGTTCCAAGGTATGCCACAAATCCCCCCTTACCGGTGATCTTCTTCTTCATCTCCTCATATGTATACTTACCGCTGTAGCACATCCTTACCAGGTCTCCTACAGGAACTCCTCCACTTCTTTCCGGTGAGTATGGTCCTTCCCCGTCAAGGGCATTATTAACATCAACTATTCTGCCCTTCTTGTGAGCTCCCACAGAAACTCCACCGCCCATGTGGGCAACAATTAAGTTAAGCTCTTCATATTTCTTTCCCTTCTCTTTTGCATATCTCTTAGCCACAGCCTTTTGATTTAGAGCATGGAAGATACTTGTTCTCTCTATTTCAGGCATACCTGAGATTCTTGCTATATCATCCAGCTCATCAACTACTACAGGGTCTACTATATAAGCCGGAATATTGAGCTCCGCTGCAATTTCATTTGCAATTAGGGCACCTAAATTTGATGCATGCTGTCCTCTGATTTCTGCTCTAATATCCTCTAACATTCTGTCATTAACAGCATATGTACCACCTGGAATAGGCTTTAACAATCCTCCCCTTCCAACTACTGCATTTAGAGTGGTAATATCAAAGTTCTTTTCCTTTAGTACCTTTAATATGACTTCTTTTCTAAATTCAAACTGATCTGCTATTGAGTTGTACTTCTCTATCTCCTCAGTCTCATGTCTCAATGTCTCAACGAGGATTGCCTTTTCATCTTCATATACACCAATTTTTGTGGACGTCGATCCAGGATTGATAATCAAAAGCTTAAATGACATTATTATATCCCCCTTATATTTTAATTATTAATTGCTAACTACTTCTGTGCAACTAAGGCTGCCAGTGCTATGGAGTAGGTCTTGGTTTCAAAGCTGTCTGCCCTTGATGTCAATATTACCGGTGCTGAGGTTCCCACTAAAATTCCGCCGTTTCTTGATTCTGAAGTATAGGTAAGGGTCTTGTACATTACATTGGCTGCATCGATATTAGGAAGCAACAATATATCTGCCTTTCCCGCTACCGGTCCCCCTACCTTTTTATGCTTGGCTGCTTCCTCTGAAATAGCGTTGTCTAAAGCTAAAGGTCCATCAACGATGCAGCCCTTTATTTGACCTCTATCGTTCATCTTTGAAAGTATAGAGGCATCTATAGTGGCAGGCATGTCGGGATTTACAACCTCAACGGCGCATACAGGAGCTACCTTTGGCGTATCTATGCCAACGGCATGCGCCACTTCTACTGCGTTATTCAGTATATCTATTTTAGCCTTCAAGTCCGGATACATGTTAAATGCAGCATCTGTTAAGAATATTAATCTGTCAAAACCCTTTATTTCAAAAACTGCCACATGAGACATGAGTCTTCCTGTTCTTAAGCCAACTTCCTTGTTCAACACTGCTCTTAAAAAGTTTGCAGTATCTACTAGTCCTTTCATTACCATGTTTGCTTGGCCCTTTGAAACAAGCTCCACAGCTTTTAAGGCTGCCTTTATGTCGTTAGGTTCATGGAGTATTTCAAACTTTGTCAAATCCATTCCTATTTTATCCGCAACTTTCTTAATGGCACTTTCATCTCCAACCAGTATTGCCTCTGCTATACCTTGTTCCTGGGCAGCTTTTACCGCTTCCAGTACAGGCTCATCCTGAGCAACTGCTACTGCTACTTTCTTGATTTGTCCACTTTTTACCTTTGCCAGTAAGTCATCAAAATTTTTTACCATTCGCCATTCCTCCTACCATGAAATGAATTTTCTTATATACAAATATAAAACTCGACGGATTGTTAAGTTTTCTACAATGTTGCCTAAAAAATATATTGAACCGGTAGGTTTATTTTGATTATAAACCTACCGAACTTCAATAAACTTCGATAATCATCGTAGAAACCGCTTTGATTATATTTTAACAAATAAACTATATAAATGTAAATTTTTCAGAATAATCAGATTTGATTGTTGTAAGTTTTTACTATTTCTTCTGCTACTCTAAGGCCATCAACCGCAGCGGATATTATACCTCCTGCATAGCCGGCTCCCTCTCCAACGGGATAAAGCCCTTGGGTAGATATACTCTGGAGGTTCTCCTTTCTATCAATCCTGACTGGGGCAGAAGTTCTGGTTTCTATACCAGTGAGTACCGCATCCTCCATGGCAAAACCCTTAATCTTCTTATCAAATTCAACTAATCCGATCTTTAACATATCTATAACGTAATTAGGAAGGCATTTCTCCAGTTTCACAAAGTTCCATCCCGGCTTATAGGATGGGGTAACCTTGCCTATAGCCGTACTGTTTTTATCCTTTAGAAAATCTCCTACCAATTGAACAGGTGCTTCATAATTACCGCCCCCAACACTATAGGCCAGTTCCTCATAATGCCTCTGAAACTCCATTCCCCGTAGGGGAGATGTACCTTGAAAGTCCTCCGGTGATACAGAAACCACCAGAGCGGAATTGGCATTCTCCTTATCTCTCTTATAATAGCTCATACCATTAGTCACCAGTCTATTGTATTCAGAAGCCGCAGCTACAACAGCTCCACCGGGACACATGCAAAAACTGTATACAGACCTCTTTAATGGCTCATGTGTATAAGCCACTCTGTAATCTGCAGCTCTGAGTCTCGGATGATTGGCATACTTTCCATACTGGGCTTCATCAATAAACTTCTGTGGGTGTTCTACTCTTACGCCTATAGAAAAAGGTTTAGGTGATAAAAATACTTCTCTGTTATAGAGCATTTCGTAGGTATCTCTGGAGCTGTGTCCAATGGCTAAAAGAAGAAGCTCACAGGGTATTTCGTTGCCATTTACCTTGACGGCCACTATCTTTCTGTTTTGGATGATAATGTCCTCTAACCTGCTGTTAAAGTGCACCTCTCCCCCTTTAGCAATAATCTCCTGCCTTATGTTTTTTACAACATCCTTCAGTATATCTGTACCAACATGCGGCTTTCCGCTATAAATTATCTCTTCCGGGGCACCGGCTTTAACCAGTTCAGCCAATACAAAATCACATCGTTTATCTTTAATTCTGGTAGTAAGCTTACCATCTGAAAAAGTACCGGCTCCTCCTTCCCCAAACTGGACATTGGATTCGCCCTTTAATTCTCCGGTGTTCCAAAAATGCTCCACAATTTTAGTTCTTGAGTCCACGTCTTCTCCACGCTCAAAAATAATGGGCCTATATCCCTTACGCGCTAAAAGGAGACCTGCAAATAAACCTGCAGGTCCCATTCCAACTATTACCGGTCTATGGGACAACTTTTGATTTCCCGGAGTGATTTCTTCACTTTGTGTTTCTTTCTCTAGACTTATATCCTTGTCCTTGGCTCTTTTAACTACCTTTTCCTCATTTGTACAACTGAGCTCAACAGAATAGTTGAACTTAATGTTATCTTTTTTTCTGGCATCTATAGACTCCCTTATTATTCTGAAAGCACTTATGCTGTCCTTTGAGATATTTAGCTTTTTTGCAGTTTTATCTTTCAATAAGTGTAAGTCCTCATCAATACTTAGTACTATATTGTTTATTCTTACAGCCATGTCTTTCCTCCATCTTATGTTTACCTAACACATTACTCAACAGTAGTAGATGTTTCCTCTGAGCTATGGGTGGTGTTGGTTTCAGTTCCAGTATTATTTTCCAGCTCCGTCTCCTGCCGTTTCTTTTTAATAACTACATCAATATTATGTGGAGATGCGGATTCTATCTTTACTCCGTCAGGTACCTTAATGCTGATAGGTACGCTGTGAGTTCCCTCCCCAAGATTACTCAAATCCACGGTACATTGTATGCTGGCCTCCGTTATGCGTTGCATCAAGGACTCAGCACCCATTAATACCAATGAAACACTATCAGTATCAGCAGTATACTCTAAATTATCCCCTAAATTTTCAAACTTAATTTTTGGTGATAAATTCATTTGCTTAATATTATCAACATTGACTTTTACACTGATACTATTTTCACCCTTAACAGTAGTAAAACCATTTAGAATTAACTTCACCTCAATTGTCTTATCCTCAGTAATTAGGGCTAGATCAATTGGTTCGGTATTAACTTCAGTTATACTTTCTAATACTTCATCCTCACCAGCAATATCTATTGTAGCAGGAACAGCTTCTATACCTTCCAAAATCATTCCCGTTGCTATGTTTCCTATGGTTTCCACATTAATCTTTACTGTTTTCGTCCTTTTTACCGGTATGACCACATTAACAATCTGCGGACTTATTGTAACGTTCTTCACTACTCTTCCGGCTTCATCCATAGGCTGCAGCGGCAGGTTTAGCTCCTCATCTTTCTCAATATCCTCAAGAACGGTTTTTGCTTGTACATAAGAAACATTATTTACATACTGCTCTGCGCCACTTACATATACTACACTTGGATATAGTACCGGCGTAGAACTAATAAAGCCCGGTTTTGTGGTTACAGGTATATCTACCTTAACCGGTACACTTTTCTCTATTAAATTATCCAAGATGACATCCACCTTGAGACTTTCCTGGTCCATAATCACTATATCTGAGGGTAACCGTTCCACATATACTGGTACCCTGTTAATCCCCTTGGTAAGAATAGATTTTGATAAGTCAGCCTTAAGTAAAAACTTACTTGCTGTCAAAGCATTTACTTCCAGCATGGGCCCCTTTACCCTTAAAGTTACCTCAAACTTCTGACCGCTCAGCAAAGCAAGCTTTGACTTGCCTAACACATCAATATTCTCCAGTTCTACAGGTACAATTATTCTTCCATCTCTTTCAGGATTTTCTGAGTTAGCTATATATAGCCAAAAGGCAAATGAAGCAATGACACATATGATCCTTATGATGATTTGGTTATCCTTTTTCTTATCCACTGCTTCACCTTCTCTCCTATAGTTATGTTTCTATTGCTCTGTCTTCTTTTCATAATTCTGATAAGAATATCCTTTAATCTATCCTTATCGTAATTTCTTGTAAGTTTTCCGTTTACCGACAACGATATTGTGCCGGTTTCTTCTGAAACTATTACCACAAGGGCATCTGAGATTTCCGTAAGCCCCATGGCAGCCCTATGTCTGGTTCCTAATTTCTTATTTATATCAGTGTTGGCTGTCAGCGGTAATACACAACCGGAAGCCAATATTCTATCATTTCTAATAATTGTTGCCCCATCATGTAAAGGCGTATTAACAACAAATATATTTTCTAGAAGTGCAGCAGAAACAAGGGCGTCTATCTTTGTTCCTGAGGCAATAACATCGTTTAGCCCAGTTTTCTGTTCAATGGCAATTAAAGCACCGGTTTTCGATTTAGATAGATTATCTACTGCAATTACTAGGTCTGTAATTACCTTGTCCATAACTTCATCGTCTTCCAAAAGTATATGTTTTTCAGTAAATGCAGTTCGCCCAAGATGCTCCAAAGCCCTTCTAATTTCCGGCTGAAAAATAATTACTATGGACAATACTCCGATGGTTATTGTCTTATTTAAAATTAAATTAAACATGGTAAGGTTCAGTAAATCACTTATAGGGATTAATATAACGATTAATAATATACCCTTTATTAGTTGTTCAGCTCTTGTCTCTTTTATTAGTGTATACCCCTTATAGAATATGTATGATATCACAAGTATATCCAATACATCCCAAACACCCATGCCCTTTATGGTATAGACCAACATATCAAAAAATCTCAAAACTCTGTCACCCCAAGCATTATAATCTCATTTACAATTATACACCATTCTTCAACTTTAATGTACATAAAATGTAATTTAATAGTTTATTTTTTAGAACTTTAGCAAGAATGTCCCCTCAAGTTTAATCATAAAATATTATATAAATAAAATTTCTATGAGTAATTTATCATTATATGATAAAATATATCTGTACTATACGTATGTATAATTAAAGGGCGGTGAACATACTTGAAAACTAAAAAGAAAAAAGTTAATAAAACGTTAGTATCTGTTATTATAACCATTTTAGTTGCTTTAATCCTGGGAGGAACATTTTTTGCTTCATATTACATTTCAATAGACAAGTCACTTAATAGCTATGAGAAAAATATGAGTCAAGCTATATCAAAAATAAATAGCCTAAACAGCAGTACAAGCCAGATGTTGAAGGATAATGTTATTGACTCTGAGGCTGTTACCCAGCTTTCTGATAACATACTAAAAGAGTTAGATACCATAAAAGAGTCAGTTGAGGCAGAAGTCCCAGGTGATCAATTTAAATTGATGCATGTGGATTTGCTTGAAGGAATAAAATTAAATAAATTGACGTATATGCAAGCCTTCAGTATCTTACGAAATCCAAGCAGTAAAGACTTAAAGGATTCTTTCATGGACTTTGAAAAGTACCGTGATGATTGTGAAAGCTACTATACAAAAGTTTCTTTATCTGGAGTTTCCCCTTCTTTATTAAAAGAAGCTCAGGATTTCCTGGCTGCCTTTAAACTTTACACCGAGCAATTGATAGATACTCAACAAAAGGCAGATATGAAGACAAAGCAAATGTATGACTTTATTGATAAGCTAAACGAATCAGTAGATAAGTTTATCCCATTGAAAACAGACTTCTCTATTGAATTGAGAAAGGCTCGAGATAATTCATCAACCTATGATGAGGTTATTGCCTTTGCAACAGACTATCTTTCAAAAAACAGCCAGCTGCAAAATGCTATCTTAAGCACTACACCTCCGGATAACTGCAAGTCCTTGAGAGACAGCTTTGTGAAGCTAACTAAGGATTATGATGCCTACATCCAAAGCTTTATAGCAGCGGTAAATCTAGAGAAGGGTGAGGCTGAACTTCAACCGGAAGAACCTCTCGCTGATGATAGATTAACAGAAATCTATTATGATGCAAACAATAGATTCTTAGGTATCCAGGACAAGTACGACAACTTCCTTAAACAATTTACTGACTTTAAAAGCACAAACATAAAGTAAGGAAAAAGAATCCGGTAGCTGCCGGATTCTTTTTGTTCGTAATAGAAATAAAATGCGAACCACTTTTTTAATTAGTAATGAGTGATGAGTAATGAGTAATTACTCATTTAGAAAATTGCGTTGTGACGCAATTTTTATTTAATATGAATATTTTTCCCTCATTGGGGCATCATATCATTAGCCTAAATTTTAGAGGATTATTATGCTTTAAAATGCGGAGGAACCAAATTTTGGGGTGAATCACCAGTTCGGTGTAGGTTACACCTTTTCCGAACCCGTCAGCTAACTTCGCAGGCAAAAGGAGGTATTAAATGAATAAAAAATTAATAATAGGCTTTAGTTTTGTTTTGCTATTAGAATTTTGGGGGCATACAAATACCGAGGCAGTTGTGTGTCGCACAAATGTAGATTCTGTCCTTAAGGCCAGCAAGGATGATGCCACTCAAGTATTTAACTATAAGAACAAAAAAATACTAATAAGCGATGATGACATTTATCTCATGGCTCAAGTAGTTTTCGCAGAAAGCAATGCAGAACCATATCAAGGAAAAGTTGCTGTGGCTTCTGTAATACTAAACAGACTGCTTCATCCTGAGTTTCCGAATACTGTAGAAGATGTAATAAAACAAAAGGGGGCTTTTTCCTGTGTTAAAAACGGGAAATTATCAGTAACTCCCACAGAGGAATGCTTTGATGCTGTATACGAAGCACTTAAGGGGAAAGACCCTACCGGTGCAGCTGTTTTCTTTTATAATCCCCGAATTGCTACTTCTAA
The DNA here is from genome assembly GCF_006351925.1 of Clostridium thermarum. Classification (NCBI taxonomy): domain Bacteria; kingdom Bacillati; phylum Bacillota; class Clostridia; order Eubacteriales; family Clostridiaceae; genus Clostridium; species Clostridium thermarum. The sequence goes on from NZ_CP040924.1 coordinate 3,314,717, forward strand.
GTGGATGATAAATGTCAAAAAGAGTAATGTAAAGCCTATTGGAAACCATATTTTCTTCGTAGTAAAGTAATATTAACTGATATAAATTCAAATTTTTTATTTCTTAATAAATAATAAAAGGGATTTATAAAAGGATACCCATGCATTTATTATGTTTTAGCTTGCGTAGGTATCCTTAAAATATAAGTAAGCGACCATAAGATTTCTCATGGTCGCTTACTTATTACTATATTTCATCTAATTAACTATCTCATGGAATCAACATACGAAACAGCACTGAGTGCTGCTATGAGCCCTTCTCCTGCTGCTTTTATATATTGATAGGGCTTACCTATACAATCACCTGCAGCAAAGCATCCCTTTAAGTTAGTCTTCATATTTCTGTCCACCTTAATATGTCCCTCTTCCATTTCAAGACCAGGAACCAACTGCCCCGGTGATATGCTGTCTTTTAAAATAAACACCCCATCTGTCTTCAATGTGCCGTTGGCCAATTCCAATACTGTAACTATATTTTCACCCTTTACTTCTACAGGCTTATCCTTTATCACTTCAATTTTATCGCTTAATTTATAATCTCCGTTATACACGGGTATATAGTAGAGTTTTTGTGCTAACTCACTGACATAATTGGCCTCTTCTTCAGCTTCCTTATTATAGCCTATTACCGTTACCACCTTACCCTTGTATAGAGGAGCATCACAAGTAGCACAGTAACCAACTCCTCTACCGAGAAATTCTGCTTCACCTTTCAATGGCTTTGTGTACTCCATTCCTGTAGCCAGTATTACAGCCTTAGCTTCATACATTTTTTCATTAGCCATCAGTACAAAGTAGTCTCCCATGGCATAGATGGAATTAATTCTTTCAGTAGTTATTTCAATATCCATGGCCTCCATATGCCTTTGGAAGTTCTCCTTCAACTCTTGGCCGGTGATATTAGGAAATCCTAAGTAATTATTTATCTTTGGTGCCTTTATAAGCTTATTGCTTAAGTCACTGTAACCGAAAAGGATAATTTCTTTATTTCTGATTTTAGCATTAACGGCCGCAGATAATCCTGCAGGCCCACTTCCTACTATAGCTACATCATATCTTTTTCCCAAGGCCGCACCTCTTTAAACATATTTTTCAAGTAGGGTTTTTAGTTCCTGCTTTGGTCTGAAACCAATAAGAGTTTCTGCCACAGTCCCATTTTTAAATATAAGTATAGTTGGTATGCTTGCTATTCTGTATTTATTTGTTACTGTTGGATTCTCATCAACATTAACTTTTGCAAATTTAATTTTATCGCCTAACTCATTGTTAAGTTCTTCGAAAATTGGTGCAAGCATTTTGCAGGGTCCGCACCAGGCTGCCCAAAAGTCTATTACTGCCACTCCTTGATAATTTTCAACTTCTTCTATAAAAGTGCTGTCTCCAATTTGTCTCATTGTTATCCCTCCAATATAATTTGATACCCCGTACAGGTATATAATAATTATATAATTGTTTTAGATATGGTGTCAACCCCAGGTCTCTTATAATTGGACTTAAAAATGAACTACTTTACCTTAAATCCAATTATTTTACCTCCTCTGGTTCCAACCACTATAATATCATCAAAGGCCGCCGGTGTTCCTTCTACATTAGCCTCCAAATCTATTATATCCAATATTTTGCCGCTGATTCCTTCAATAAGAAATGCTCTTCCTGCCGAATCACATTGAACTATATATCCCTTTCCATCTTTTGAATATAGTGCCAAGGGCGAACTCCAGCAGTAGTTATCTAAGATAAGCTTCCATACTTCTTCGCCGGTATTCTTATTCATGGCTACAAGAATCCCGCTGTTGTAATTTGGGGTTCTGGCTATATTAAATATTGCAAGCTCCTTTAGTTCTTCCTTTCCACTGATAGGTGTGGCTAAGGCTCCACCATTGGTATTGGAATCATAGTAGCATTTATACTTATTCTCCCAGAGAACCCCTCCGGTAGCTCCGTTTATCTTTCTTACAAAGGAATAACCTCCATTACCCTGATTATCAACTTCAGAAGCAGTATACAAATTTAGGCCTTCATTGTCCCTCTCCAATACTATGGTAGAATCGGTATCATCATTGACATATCTGGCCCAGACAGGTTTCAGCGTCCTTAAATCCAAACATTGCAGTATTCCATCATTGTCAGCAAAAAAGCCGTAATTCTCATAAATTGCTATACTATTTTCAATGCCCCTCTCCTTAGTTTTATTCGTTGAATATTTATATTTATCTATTTGAGGGCTTATAGTGACCTTTCCATTTTCATAGTTGGTGTTCAACTTACCGGAATAAAATAGTCCATTCTCACCGCATATATAGAAAAAGTCATTGCTCTTATCTATTAAACTTGTAGAATCAAAGGCCCACCACTTTCTAACAGCAAAGTCATCCATACCTTTTATTTCGTATAACTTACTAAAATCTATCAGGCTGAAAATTCTGTATGCAAAGCTAACATGCTGGCTTCCTCTTTTATCTATCCCCTGACCGACATACAACAGTGGTAATCCTCGTGGATCTACAGTCAAACTTCCCTTTATAGGCGCTCCTATCCATAATTTATCTCTTGTTGCCTTTCCATCCTCTAAATCTAAAAAGTGCACATATCCATCCAGTGCAGCATATATTACTTCTGTTAAATCCTTCTTATTCTTTTTCTCTTCATATAAATTCATTTCCTTTTTTATCTCTTCTGACCACTTCACTATGGCAGGCTGACCGTTCCAGCCCACTCCTGTCCAGCTGTCTATGGCCCCAATATTAACCTCCCAAAGCTTTTCTAACTTTTCTTCCTTTAGATCTATATTCCCAAAGCTTCCTCCGTCCCTAAGGTTATTACCTCTGAAGCAAGTGACCCCCTCTACATCTGAATAGGGTTCAGAACTGTCAAAACCAGCTTCTTCTCTCTGAAGGGTTTGACTTATAACTGAATATGTAAAGTTGTAGTTCTCAATTTCAGCACTGGCATCTGGGGCAAATATTATTTCCTTTTCCGGTACCTCTTCTACAACCGGTAAGTTTTCCGTAGGTTCGGAACTTATATATGGTACGGAATTATTGAATACCGCTTCATCAAAATTATATACAGTATCAAGGATGCTTTCACTTGCATCTCCATTTATTACAATATACTTCGTTACTAACCCAAGACCAAGTAATATGAACAAAAAAATAAATACTCTTAACAGCTTTGCTTTCATACATACCTCTCCCGCCCAGCATAAAATATTGCATTGGTAAATGCTGTAATAAGTATATGTATGAAGATTGCCATTAATAACTTATAATATTCACTTTACAATCTTGTCCCCTAAAATATATTTTATAAATCCTTTCTTCAAGCTGCTTAAATATAAAATGGTGCAGTAACTTACTGCACCATTTTAAAATAATCTAATCTTCAAAGGTTCCCTTTACCAAAATTTCACCGTTCATCATAAGCTTTTTACCTTTAGCTATAACCCCCTCTATATTTAGAGTGTTTTTATCTACAATAACGAGGTCTGCATCCTTGCCCTTATGCACCCTACCTTTATTGTCAAGCTTTAGGTTGTCTGCCACATTAGAGGTAATTACCTTTAATGCCTGCTCCATATCAACATCATATGTTAATATAGCCTCTTTTACCTCATCATACAATGATTGTACAGAGCCTATTCCAAGACCGGCAAATTCACCCTCATCATTAAATTTAGGAAGACTTCCATGCCCATCAGAAGTAAATTGTATGTTTGCAATATCCACTCCATAGTCCAGCAGTAGCTTCAAAGCTTCCCCTGCCCTGACTTCATCATCTTCTAAATGATCCGGGTCAAAGCTGGTGGTTAAGTCTATAATACCTCCCATAGCTGCATATTTTGCCCCCATATCAAGCAAGGTTCTGGACCTGTTTATATGGGTAGGTAAAACTTGTTTGGCAGTTATCTCTGTCTCCTCCAGCATTTTCATTAAATATTTAACTCCATTTCTGCCATTACCAATATGAATATTTACTATACCGCATTTTCCTGATAATAGGCCTGCAACCCTAGCTTCTGCAACTATTCTAAGAAATTCTTCGTAAGTAGGTTGTGAAGAACGGTGATCTGCCAAGGCCAGTTCTCCTAATCCAATTACCTTTTCTATAAGCATAATGTCCTCTGAAGCCTTTCCTGTGATAGACACTACCGGTATTTGATAGGATCCAGATAATATGTAGGCTGTAATTCCCTCCTCCTCAAGTCCATGGGCTTTAGCTAAGAGAGTTTTCATGTTTCTGCACACTGAATCTGTACCTAAGCAGCCTACCACAGTGGTAATACCACCCTCAATCAGCTCAGATAACTGTATTTCAGGAGTCCTGGTTCTAAAACCGCCTTCCCCTCCACCGCCTATTATGTGCACGTGAGAATCTATAAAACCAGGAAAAATCAGCTTTCCCTCTCCATCAATAACCTCAATATCAGGAAAATCTTCCGGTATGGCTAAATTGTCATAGACTCCTTCTATAGTTCCTCCGGCTAAAAGTATAGATTTTTTACCCAAATATTCCGGAGCATAAACTTCTGCATTTTTTATTATTATCAAAGTAATCACCCCGACAATATTATTTGTCTAATATTATTCTTCAATTCCACATCAGCTAAAAATCCAATGAATTTATTTTAAATTAGCTATAGACTTAATCACTGAATTATTATATATGGATTTTTTGTAGTTATTTACTATTTCGGAGGCATACTTTTTAGCCAAGTTAATATCGATGTCTTTGTATATCAGGGCTAACTTATACAATGCAGTATCCTCATAACCATAAGCAGAATATAGACTCAAATACTTATTGTAGTAGTCTGTAGCCCTCTCTATATTACCTAGACTTTCATAGCAGTCACCGGTCATGTATAATATATCTGCATTTAGGTGAACTGCCTCCGAATAAGCTTCTGCCCTGCTGTAATATCTGAGAGCTTCCTCATACTTTTTCTCTACGTGCTGCTCTCTCCCCTTATTATAAAAGTAGGCAACTCCCTCATCAATTAATAGCTGCTTAGCTTTAATATATACGGCCTTATCTTCACCGGATAGCTCATCATAGATAACATCTTTCAAAAGCTCATCTAATCCCTCATAGTTTTTACTGTCCACTGCATTCTTAAGCTCTGTTCTAGGAAAGGTATATACCTCCTTTTCTTCTATTGGTATTTCTTCTATTACAGGAGTCTCCTCCACTATAGGAGTTTCTTCAATTACCATCTCCCCTTCATCATTTGATGGTAATGAGGTATCTTCTTTTAGAACTATATTATTTTGACTGTCCACTTCAAAATTTCTGCCATCTTTATTTAATGCCCGGTTCCCTATCCAAACCATTAGTGCTAAAGCAATTACACTGGTTCCAAAAATAAACTTCCTTTTTTGTGTTTTACCTATTACCCTATATTCTATTAGGAGATTTGTATTCTCTCTTGAAACTTTATCATATTTATCAATGGCAGTTACTTTTCTGATGCATTCTTTAGCTTCTTCATACCGACCTAGTTGGATGTAAACTGTAGACAGAGCATTATTTACACCAATTGCATTAAAATCACTTTTTGCACACTGCTGCAATAGTACTAATGCATCCTTAAAATCCATATGTGCCATTGCTTCTTGAGCCTTTGTATACAGTCTTAATAATTCCTTATCCTTTTCTAAGTTCTCTAAGTACTTTTTCGCTACTTGATCTTTATTATAGTCATGGTTTATTTTCCAAAGCGCTTCTGCCTCTGTCAGCTCTCCTTTTAAATATAGCAATAAGCCCTTTAGGTTAATGGCTGCAGCACTTTTGAGACTGTTTGATATACTTTTTTCACAGAAATAAAGTGCCTTTTCCATCTGAGCTTCATTGTAGTATGTTACTGCCTTCTTATAGTATTTTGTACTCACATCCATTTTATCACCGAAAATTCATAATATTTTACATTATTCTTTATATAATAATACGCTTTATAAGAAAAAAAATAAAGAGGCATTAAGCCTCTTAGAACTAATTTTGCGGTATTCGACTAACTTCGGTCAGTACCAATCCGTTAGTTTCATCTTCTTTATAATTAAATACCCTTTTTTCTTCCTTATAGGATGTCATACTGTCGTCTTCATAAAGTCTTAGGGTTAATTCTATGGTATCATCTTTCTTCACCACATTAACTACCTGGTTCTTATAGTCCATAGAATTTTCAGGATATACATTGAAAGCTGTTCCTGTATTTACATTTAAGAATATCAGGTCCCCACCAGCTGTTACCGTTCCATATCCATAGCCGACAACAGTAAGCACATTCTCATTATCAAACCATTCAACAAACATTGGAGTAAACTGTTTTACTTTATTATCGGCAAGACTTAACTTCCAAAGGGCTGAGTCCTGTTTTCTAGAAACCACCAAGTCCGCTACCCCTTCTTCTGAAGCATTTGCACCTTTTCCGCTTATAGTTATGTCTAGACTTCCGTCAGGTGACTTTTTCCATGCTGTAGCCAATTTAGGTTCCTCAATTTTGTTGATAGCAATTTTTTCGAACACTGGCATATATACTTGATTTACTTTTTCTGTAGCATCATAGCTTTCTGGATTATTTAATGAAGCTGTTATACCCATTTTAACGTTACTAAAATCATTCTGTACTCTATCAGCTTCCTTCATACTTGGGGCTTCACTACTCTCCTGTACACCCTCTATTCTTGCATACTCTGTCATATACTGGTCAGAATTATCTCTTTGAGAGTTAAAGTCCATTATAAGAGGTGCAGAGACTATTCCAATAACTAATATTGCGGCAGTAGAAACAATTTGCCAGCGAAACTTTTTCATGCTGTACTTCATCTTCTTAAGCGGACCTTTACCATATCTATTTTTATCTATGCCTCTCATTATTTCTGCCCTGGAGCTGTTAAATTTAATATCTTCAAACTGCAGAGCATTTGCAAACATTTCATCAAGACTTTTCTCTGCTTCATAAGACGCTCTGCATTCTGGACAAGTACTCATATGCTTTTCCATAGCTTCTTTCATATCGTATATCAAGGTGTTGTCAATAAGCTCCGGCAGCTTTTTCATGAAAATTTTGCAATTCATACTCTCCACCTCTTTTCCTTTACTTTAGAATTTTCTTTAAATTTATCTCTTAGCTTATAGTACCTTCTTTTAACGGCAGATTCACTAATATTCAGTATCTCACCTATATCATAAAAAGTTAGGTTTTGAGTATATCTTAATATTATTATCTGTCTGTCCGTTTCACTAAGCTCCTTGATGAAATTTAAAACAGTTTCCTTGGTCTCTTTAAACTCAGCAGTCTGTTCAGGTGACATTTCATTGCTGGCAACTTCTTTTATATCGTCAAGATTTGACTCATACACCCTTTTATATTTTCTGATATAGTCAATACATTTATTTCTGGCTATCTGAAGAATCCAGTTAGAAAATTTGTAGCTTGTATTATACATATACAGCTTATTATATACTGTAATAAAAACTTCTTGAGATATATCTTCTGAGGCCTCTTTATCTCTCAATATATTATATATAAATTTTAAAATCATAGTTTCATACTTATTGACTATTATGTTAAAACTATCTATATTTCCATTTAAAACGGATTTGACCAATTTTATATCTTCATCCATTATCTTTACCCCTTTCACCGCGGCGTCCTTACATCTATATATACGGAAGCTTTTTTTAGAAAGTCACCAATTTTCTTATAGGATATTTCATTTTATTAAATAGGATGATCAAAGCCTCTACCCTGTACCTGAGAGGCATCTAAGATGGACATAAAGGCTCCCCCATCGGTCTTTTCTACTATCTGCTTAATTCGTGGAATTTGCGATGTAGCCACAACACAATATATTACTGTCTTTTCCATTTTCGAATAAGCTCCCTTTCCTTTCAGTATTGTGGCGCTTCTTCTTAAATCATGGGTTATTCTATCTATAATTAGTTCTTCCTTTGAGGTTACTATGAAAACTAAATTCTTCTTATTGAAACCCTTTATAACCTGATCTATAACAGAAGAGTTTATGTACATTGCAATTAAAGTATATATTCCCTTTTCCACTCCAAAAATAAGTGAACCTATTGAAACTATAACAAGATTTATTGCAAAAGAAGCCTTTCCCAAATTAAAGTTAGCTTTTCTTCTTACTATCATAGTAATGATATCAGTTCCACCAAGTGAACCATGGCACTTAAATATATTTCCTAAGGCAAACCCATTGATTACTCCGGCACATATACTGACTAGCAGCAGATCATTGGTTTGATAGTATTTCGAAATCCCTTTGGTAAGTATTAGAAAGACTGACTGTGAAACAATACCTAAGGCCGTTAAGAAAGTAAACTCCTTATCCAGCTTCTTAAGACTTAATATGAGCAATGGAATGTTTATTAAGATAACACTATAACCAGCACTTATTCCAGTCACATACTGGAGAATAAGCGCAATACCTGAAACTCCTCCACTTAGAAATTTATTCGGAGCAAGAAATAGATTAATAGATATGGAAAACAATAAACTCGATAGTAATATGATTATTGCTCTCTTTGCATATACAGTTTTCTTTTCTCTAAAATCAAAGTAGCTTATCCTTAGGTTTGTCATTAAAGTTTCCTCCTCAACATATCAGATATAACCTAGTATATTATAGCATATTTATATATTAAAGTATTTGCTCATATTATACATTTCAAGGAGGGTAACCATGGCAGAGTTAACAATGTCTATGTCGGAAGTAGTTGTTGTATTAAGAACCACACTTTCCGGTGCTTCAGATAAATTGAAAGAAGTAGAATTGGTAGATAAAAATAAAATAAAGCTTCTCATTTCCGTATCAAAACTTTTTCCTGATATACCTGTATCCTTGGCTTATCACTCATTCAACAAGGGCATTATAAAATTCGAAGTTTACACTAACTATCCGACAAAGGTAATACAAGCAATAGTAAATAATATAAATTTTGAAGGATTGGATAAGAGCACCCTTTCCCTAGATAATAATTTATTGTCTGTAAACATCAAAGAGATAATGCTCACCTCTATAGGCTGGCTGGATATTAAAGATGTTAAAATGAGAAACAATCAACTCACCTTCATACTTACACCCATATCCAATAAAAGGTAAACTAGTTAAATTACAGCTGTTGTAACATAAAAAACTGCGCTTAAACGCAGTTTTTTTTGAATTAATTCAATATTAATTACTCCTTGTATATGCAGTTTCCTCTACAGTCTATTGCTACAATTGCGGGAAAGTTATCAACCTGAAGTTTCATAACAGCCTCTGTTCCCAATTCCTCATAAGCTACAAGCTCTGCACTCTTAATTGATTTACTGATAAGGGCCCCGGCACCGCCAATGGCAGCAAAATAAACAGCCTTATTCTTAATCATCGCCTCTACCACCCTTTTGTCTCTGGAACCTTTTCCTATCATCCCTCTAAGCCCCAGGTCCAATAGTTTAGGAGTATAGGCATCCATCCTGCCGCTGGTAGTAGGTCCTGCAGACCCCATTATCATTCCGGGTCTAGCAGGGGTTGGTCCCACATAGTATATTATGGTGTCCTGTATATCAAAAGGTAGGCTTTCCCCTTTATCTAATAGCTCTATCATCTTCTTATGTGCTGCGTCTCTGGCGGTATATATAGTTCCTGAAATATATACGCTGTCACCACAGTTTAAAGCTTCTGCATCTTTAGTTGTAAAAGGTGTAATAATATTTTTTATCATACTGGTCCCCCCATTATATTTCAGCTTCAGCATGTCTTGTAGCATGGCAGTTTATATTTACAGCAACAGGCAGTCCTGCTATATGAGTAGGGTAGGTTTCTATATTAACTGCCAATGCAGTGGTAACTCCACCAAAGCCCTGTGGTCCTATATTGGTTTCGTTTATCCGTTTCAACAATTCTCTTTCTATGCTTTCATAATAGCTGTCGGCATTTCTTTTATCAATGGGTCTCAACAAGGCCTTTTTTGCAAGCAATGCAGCTCTATCAAAGGTCCCACCTATACCTACTCCCACAACTATAGGCGGACAAGGATTTGAGCCGGCTTCGATAACAGTCTTTAAAACAAAGTCTTTAACCCCTTCTATGCCATCTGAAGGCTTCAGCATTTTTAGCTGACTCATATTCTCTGAGCCGAACCCTTTAGGTGCAACAGTTATTTTAAGCTTATCTCCAGGCTTTATCTCGTAATTGATAATAGCCGGTGTATTATCCCTTGTATTTACCCTATGAATAGGATCCTTTACTACAGACTTTCTCAAATACCCTTCCTCATACCCTCTTCTTACACCTTCATTTATTGCCTCTTCCAAGCTGCCACCGCAGATATGCACATCCTGGCCAAGCTCAACAAACACGCAGGCCATTCCTGTATCCTGACACATAGGAATCGCCTCTTCCCTGGCTATTTTAGAATTTAGCAATATTTTATTTAATATGTCCTTTGGTAACTCTTCCTCTTCCACGTCCATGGCCTTATCCAGTCCGCTTTGTATATCTTCAGATATATTGTAATTTGCTTCAATACATAGTCTCTTAACTACCTCAATAATCTCCGAAATATTTATCTCTCTCACCGGCTATACCCCCTAGAACTTTTGATAGCATAATTATACTATATAATAAATAAATTAGTAGTAATATTTTCAGAGGTGATAACAATTACTAAGAAGATTTTTCAAAACCTAGTGGATTACTATCAGTGAGGATTGACCTGTTTCCTTTAATTTATTATTATGATAGAATTTAAGAAAAGTAGATTCTGCGAGGTGGTTAAATGATTAGAAGTACATATCCATTTTTTTATAAGAGATATGCCTATGATAACAGCACTAATTTGCTCCATGACCTGAAAAATGAAACTCCTGCTTGTAATATTGATAATATCGATAAAGAATTAATTGAAGCCTATAGTTCATTAAATGAAGGCTCTTTATTCTTAGATCATCCTGTTTACAAAAAATGTCCCCACTGTATGGCTGAATAATCTTAATAATATTATATTTTTACAAAAAACGATATATTACCCGGGTAATATATCGTTTTTTATCGCAGCATGTTACTAATTAGTTGTTTCTACATTTCTTTTTCAAAATACACATTAACGGCCCTGACAATAGATTGTGCAATTTTCTTCTGATAGTCTGGGTCTTTTAGTTTTTTAGCTTCTGCAGGGTTTGATAGAAATCCACATTCAATTATTATTGCCGGTATATCAGGACAATTCCTTAATATTATGAAATCATCCTTGGCATTTTTAGCCTTTCTTTTATTATTTACATCCAAGTCCTCTCTTAGAGTGTTCTGCATAAGTATACCAAAGTTCTCACTTTTTTTATTAGCTGCATACCATATCTGGGCACCATAATATTGCTGCTGTGGGAAAGAATTTAAGTGAACGCTTAAAAACATGTCACAATTACTTTTTCTGATAAGTTTTTGCCTGTTGTCTAGATCCTCCAGTTTCTTCTTTCTTATAGTTCCGCCTTCGGTACAGAGACTTCTGTCATCTTCTCTAGACATCACTATCTTATAGCCTTCTTTAAGTAATTCGCCCTTGAGAGTTTTGCCTATAATGAGATTTAGGTCTTTTTCTAAGGTTCCATCTTTGCCTACTGCTCCTCCATCAACTCCACCATGGCCTGGATCTATTAATATTAATTTATTCGATTTATCAGTTGTATTATTTATATTTGCCATGGGGTAGATTGTAAATAAAAGTAAAAACGCCATAATTAAGAATAGTTGTAATAACCACCTTGTATACATTATAACCTCCTGGATACATTCAATAGTATTTTATATTATATCCAAGACAACATTTTTTACTATTGCTATTATAGCCAAAAGCACCCTTCCTATCTATATAGGTCAGGTGCCCTTTTTAATGACTATGCTTGCAGAACACTTTCTGCTATATTTGTAGCATGGTCACCAATTCTTTCAAAGTTACTAATAAGGTCTAAGAATATAGCTCCCGTATAAGCACTGCATAAGCCTGCATTCAATCTTCTTATATGTCCTGCTCTATATTCCTTCTCAAGAGTATCAATTCTTTCCTCTATAGATGCTACGCTCTCTGCTTTCTTAATATCGTGATTTTCATAGCTTTCAATACTAGCCTGTAGAGCATTTATAGTATATTTGTACATATTCCTTAAATCTTCTAATCCCTCATTTGAAAAGTTTAATTTTTTTACAATTTTCTCGGTTGTTAAATCCGCAATATTTTCTGCATGATCACCGATTCTCTCCACATCATTTACTACATGGAAGGTAGATGTTACTATTTTAAGCTGTTCTTCTGAAAGCTCCGTATTAGATAATTTTACCAGATAATTTGTAATATCATGCTCTAGTATGTTGATTAACTTTTCGTTTTCATAAACCTTATTTATCAGATTTTCGTCATTACCTTCAAAGGCTTTCATTGCGATTTCCAGATTCTCTTTCGCCTTATTAGCCATTCTTATTGTTTCCTTAACCATCTGCCCTACGGCTATTACAGGCGTTTCTAATAATCTATCATCTATATATTTAGTACCAAGATGCTCTTTTTCGTCCTCACCAGGTATGAGCTTATTAACAAACACAACAAGATACTTTATAAACCAGACTAAAATCATTGTGTTTACTATATTAAATATAGTATGCACATTTGCAATTTGTCTTGTAATAGCCCCAGGAGTATTACCTGGATTAATCCATTGTGCTATCTCTGCCAGTTGAAATCTAAGAGGAATAAATATTATGGTACCAATTAAATTAAAAGTTACGTGTATCAAGGCAGCTTTCCTTGCGCTCTTTGAAGTACCAATACTTGCCAGCAATGCAGTCACACAGGTTCCAATATTACATCCAAAAACAAATGGTATTGCAGCAGATAGCGGCACTGCACCAGTTCCCGCTAAAGCGATTAATATTCCTGTGGTTGCTGATGAACTTTGTATAATACTAGTCATTAAAAGTCCTACGCCCAAAGCAAGTATCCAGCTGTTTGAAATAACATTCATCATGGATTTAAAGCCTTCTGATTCTTTCAATGGTGCCATTGAATCCCCCATTAGGTCCATACCTAAAAATAATATACCAAAGCCTAAAACTATGTTCCCAATCTCTCTGTTCTTTTTGCCTTTTGAAAATAGTACAATAACTGTACCTGCCCCAATAAAAATTGGAGCTACATCTGTTAGTTTTAGTGATACAAGCTGTGCTGTGATAGTTGTTCCAATATTAGCACCCATTATAACTCCTGCAGCTTGCATCAAATTCATAAGTCCAGCATTAACAAAGCCCACAACCATAACTGTAGTAGCACTACTGCTTTGAATTATCATGGTCACAACAGTACCGACTAATACTGCTACGATGGGATTAGAAGTAACCTTTTCCAATATACCTTTTAACTTTTCACCTGCAGCATTTTCAAGACCATCGCCCATCATCTTCATTCCAAAAAGGAACAATCCCAAGCCGCCAATTAACGTTATAATCATTTTTGTAATGTCCAATTAAATCCCCCCATATAAGTTTCATATTCGACATTATGAATTGTTATATGTCAAAAAAACCTCTAATATATCTTAACACAAAATTAATATTTACAAAGTGACTTTTTACGTATTTAACATAGATTTAACATACATATGTATCCAATGATTATACTCAACATCATGTTAGAATCTCTATTACTTTATGTCATTGTTTAGCTGCAACATTTCTCAATAATTATTGACATTAGAGGGCTATTGAAATATAATTATTTGAAATATTTTCACGTTCATTTTCAATTTTTAATAAAAAACTTTAATTTATAGGAGAATAGGAATATGGGGCACTATTTTATTAACGATGAATCATTAACTCATAATTATAAAACTATTAACTTTCACTATAAAAACAGGGACTTTAAGTTTACTACGGATTCAGGTGTGTTTTCAAAGAATCATGTTGATGAAGGGACTACAATATTACTTAATAATCTACCGGAGTTAAGGGGTAAAGTTCTAGACTTGGGCTGCGGTTACGGCTGTATTGGCATATCCCTCAAAATGACCAATGATATTGACCTTACCATGGCTGATATTAATGAAAGGGCTTTAGAACTGGCAGCGCTGAACTGTAAAAATAACGGACTAAATAATATATCCATTATTCAGTCTGATGGTTTTTCTAATATTAGTGATAAGTTTGATTTTATAATTTTAAATCCTCCCATAAGGGCAGGAAAAAAAACAATTTTTAAATTGTATGAGGATTCATATCAACATTTAAATAAACATGGAAAATTTATTTTTGTAATCAATAAGAAACATGGAGCTGAAAGCAGTATTGAAAAGGTTAATGAGATCTTTAATGACTATGAGATCTTATACAAAAAGAAGGGTTGGTATGTAATCTCCTGTGAATTAGTATAGAGTAAGCGTCAAACTGTCCACACATTTTATGAATATAAATCTTGTGAGATAATACCTCTAGAATAAAATTCCGGAGGTGTTTTTATTGACAAAATTAAATATGGAAGATTGGCAGCAGCTCATTGCTGATTATAGATCTAGCGGCCTTACCGGGCCGGTATGGTGTCAGCAAAAACAATTGAGTATACACAAATTACGCTATTGGATTAACAAATTCAACAAAGCAGAGTTTAAAGAAGAACCAAGACAGCAGTGGGTTTCAGTAAAAACAAATTTATCTATAACAACAACATCTATTACTGTAAAAGTCGGTAAGGCTGAAATTTCAGTTTCGCAAGACTTCGATAAAGAACTCTTTGCAGATGTTGTCCAATCCCTATTAACTTTATGTTAAACCTAAAGCAGACTTCTAATGTATTTTTGGCTGCTGGAAGTACTGATATGAGAAAATCTATTGACGGTCTCGCCATCATCGTTCAGATGAATTTTAAGTTAGATCCATTCTCTGATGCACTTTTTGTATTCTGCAACGCTAAACGCGACAAACTCAAGTTGCTCTATTGGGAGCGGAATGGATTCTGGCTTTACTATCGCCGTTTGGAAAAAGGTCGCTTTAAGTGGCCTAATAATTCTAAAGACAAAGTTATACATGTAACGGAGCGGGAGCTCCGCTGGCTTTTAGATGGACTGGATATTAACCAAAAGGGAGTACATCGTGATATTATGCAGAGAAAAATCATTTGATTTTTTGTGGATAACCCTAAAAAATTCAATCAAAAAGTGGATAATTTCCAACTCTTTAAAACTTCTAAAACCGTTGAAAACACTAGCTTTTTACGACTTTTTTTCTTGATAATTTTGTATGAAAAGTGTATAATATAAGTATGAGTAAAACAGAAGTAAAATCATTTAACTTAGAGAATTACAGTCGTAAAGAGCTAGAGGATGCCTTCATAAAACTCAGCATTGAAAAGGAGCAGGCTGAGCTTAGACTAAAATGGTATGAAGAGCAATACAAGCTCAACAAGCAGAGACTATTTGGTAAATCCAGTGAAAAGAATATAGATGGTCAGATTAACATGCCAATATTTAACGAGGCTGAAAGTGAGCGACAGCCTTTTACTGCTGAGCCTAATTTAGATGATTGTGCAAAGCAACAACAATCTTCATCCAAGGCTAAAAAGCTTAAAGGAAAACGTGAAAAAGATCTTTCAGATCTTCCTAAGCAAATAGTTGAATATAAGCTCTCAGCTGAAGAACAGGTTTGTTCTCAATGTGGCGGTCAACTCCATGAGGTGCGTTCCGAAATCCGCAGAGAGCTGGAGGTCATCCCGGCACAAATTATCGTAAAAGAAATCCACAGCATGATTTATTCCTGTCGGAAATGTGAAAAGGAAGATATAACTGTCCCAATGATTTCGGCGCCAACCCCTAAGCCTGTCATTAAGGGAAGTATAGCATCCTCTTCTATAATAGCATATATCATGACTAGGAAATATGTAGATGCTACTCCTCTTTATAGGCAGGAACAAGAATACAAGCGGCGTGGTTTACCAGTTAACCGTCAAAACATGGCTAACTGGATTATTCGGGCTGCACAAGATTGGCTGAATCCTTTGTACCTGCGTCTACGTAAATACCTTACGGACTATGATGTAGCTCATGCGGACGAAACAGAACTAGAAGTTCTCAATGAGCCGGGCCGTGAGGCCACAACAAGGTCTTATATGTGGATGTACCGTACAGGCAATGGGCATGATCCTATTGTTCTATACGATTATCAGCCATCAAGGGCAGGAGATAATGCCAAAACCTTCTTAAATGGATTTAAGGGTTATCTTCATGTTGATGCCTATGACGGTTATGACAAACTTTTGAAAGATTCCAAAGCCGGCGGTGCCATGGAAGTTACTCTCGTAGCGTGCTTCGCACATGCAAGGAGGTATTTCACTGATACCTTAAAGGCAGTGACTGATAAAGAAAGCTACATGTATACCTCTGCTTATCAAGGAGTCAAATATATTGATGAAATGTTTAAGCTTGAGGAAGAACTATCAAGTTTGTCATCTGAAGACCGGTATGATGAACGCCTTAGCAAACTTAAACCAATGCTAGAGGCTTATTTCTCATGGATTGAAAAGGAACACGCTCTTGCACTACCCAAATCAAGTTACGGGAAAGCTGTCAATTACTCATTCAATCAGAAGGATAAACTGATGAGTATACTCAAAGATGGCAGGCTGGAACTTAGCAATAACCGCGCCGAAAGGGCAATAAAGCCATTTGTCATTGGGAGAAAAAATTGGCTGTTCGCCAATACTCCGCAGGGAGCAAAGGCAAGTGCAGTTACTTATAGTATTATTGAAACTGCAAAGGAAAATGATCTTAATCCTTTTGAATACTTAAAATACTTATTTGAGCAGTTTCCAAATGTTGATATAAATGATTCTGAAGTTTTAGATTCTTTATTGCCTTGGTCATCTACCTTACCTAAATACTGTAAATCAAAACAAGTATAGCAGAGTCCCCATCTGAATAATAGGTGGGGACTATTTTACGCTTACAAAAAGAAGGGTTGGTATGTAATCTCCTGTGAATTAGTATAGATATTTTACACATATAAAAAACGCCAGAGGAAATCCTCTGACGTTTTTTTATCTGAGAAAAATCGTAATTGTAAGCATTGCAGCTTGTATTTGGGGGATAAATTATCTCTTTGAGAACTGTGGAGCTCTTCTTGCCTTTTTAAGACCGTATTTCTTTCTTTCCTTCATTCTTGGATCTCTAGTTAAGAACCCAGCCTTCTTTAGGGTTCCTCTTAGTGTTTCATCAGCTTTTACAAGAGCTCTTGCAATACCATGTCTTATAGCTCCTGCCTGACCTGTAAAACCACCACCGTGAACATTTACAAGTACATCATAAGAATCCTTTGTTCCAGTCAGAACAAGTGGTTGATTAACTATAATCTTTAAAGTGTCTAATCCGAAATATGTATCCATATCTCTTTTATTTATAATAACTTTTCCTTCACCTGGAACAAGTCTTACTCTTGCAACGGACTTCTTTCTTCTTCCAGTAGCACTGTATTGAACCTTAGCCATGATTTTTCCTCCCTTCACTTTCCATTAGTACTTTAATTCAAGTACTTCTGGTTTTTGTGCTGAATTGTTATGCTCTGCACCTCTGTAAACCTTAAGCTTCTTAAGCATTTGTCTTCCAAGAGGTCCCTTCGGAAGCATTCTTCTAACTGCTTCTTCAAATGCGAATTCAGGCTTCTTAGCTAATACTTCTCTGTATGGAGTTTCTTTTAATCCACCTGGATATAATGAGTGATGTCTCATCATTTTCTGGTCTAATTTCTTTCCTGTTAAAACTACCTTTTCAGCGTTTATAACTATAACGAAATCTCCAGTATCAACATTTGGTGTAAATGTTGGCTTATTCTTACCTCTTAATATTGTAGCAACCTGACTAGCAACTCTACCAAGTGGCTTTCCTGCAGCATCAACTACATACCACTTTCTTTCAATTTCATTTGGCTTTGCAATGTATGATTTCATCTTTTTCCCTCCTTGAAAACCTGCGTTCATTATCTTCTATTTCAAGACCCGGGGCTAGTGGATCTTAATAACTTCCTTAACAAACATTATTATTATAATACAATCATCCGGGCGTGTCAATGTTTTTTTCACCACGAATATTAAAATTAATAATAAACTTTTTCTAGGCATAGTCCCTGAGGCGACACTGACTTTCCAGCCTTAGTTCTGTCCTTGCTAGCTATTATTTCCGGTATTTGTCCCGGAGATATTTTACCTATTCCCACATTTATAAGAGTACCTACTATTATTCTCATCATATTATATAAAAATCCGTCTGCTGTACAATATATCTTTATAAGGGGGGCTTCCACGCTTATATCTAATTGACTTATGGTTCGTGTGGTTGTCTTTACAGAACTCCCTAAGTTTCTGAAGGCAGCAAAATCATGGGTGCCTAAAAAATGTAAAGCTGCTTCCTCCATCCAGCTGATGTTAAGAGGCTGAGCTACGTGACCTACATAATTTCTTAATAAGGCTGAGTTCACTAGCTGGTTTAATATAGTATAGCAGTATGTTTTTCCTTTGCTGTCATATCTTGCATGAAAGTCCATATCCACTTCCATGGATTCCAGTACCCTTATGTCCTCAGGCAGCTTAGTGTTCAGAGCTTCCCTTATTCGTTCGCTTGGAATACTGCTATTAGTATGAAAATTGCATATAAATTCTCTGGCATGTACCTTGGCATCAGTTCTGCTGCATCCTATGACATTACATCTTTCAGAGGTAATAATAAAAATGGCATCTTCTAGAGCCTGCTGTACAGTAACTATATTTTTTTGTCTTTGCCATCCGCCATAATTTGTTCCATCATATTCAAGCGCCAGTTTAATATTTTTCATGTCTCTCCTCTAAACTTTATGGTATATTAAGCATTCTTACTATGATTGTTATTGCTATAAAAAGGATGAAAAACAATATAGCAATTAAATCATCATAGGTAAGTTTTAATACCTTCATTCTGGTTCTACCTTCTCCCCCTCTGTAACATCTAGCTTCCATAGCCATGGCTAATTCGTCTGCCCTTCTAAAGGAACTTATAAAAAGCGGTACCAGTAAGGGGATAAGACTTTTTGCCTTTGCCAGTATATTTCCCGAGTCAAAATCAGCTCCTCTTGCCATCTGAGCTTTCATAATCTTATCAGTCTCATCCATAAGTGTAGGTATAAATCTTAATGCTATAGTCATCATCATGGCTAATTCATGGGCAGGCACACCAATTTTTTTAAAGGGATTTAACAAACGCTCAATACCATCTGTAAGTTCTATTGGTGATGTGGTAAGCGTCAGAATTGATGTTCCTGCTATTAGGAAGATCAGTCTAAGTGCCATGAAAGCAGCTATTCTTAAACCTTCATCATAGATTTTAATAAACTTCCATACAAAGATCAGTTGTCCATTTCTTGTCATTAACATATTGAGCAAAGCCGTTATAATCAAAAGAACAAATACTGGCTTTAAACCTTTATATACATAACTTGGAGACAACTTTGCTATAGCAATTACAAAACATATAAATGTCAAAACAAAGACATATCCACTAAAATTTGTGATAATGAATAAATCTATTATAAAGAGTATAGATAGTATTATTTTAACTCTGGGGTCTAATCTATGTACGAAGGAATCTCCGGGCACATATTGACCAATTGTTATATTCTTTACCATGACCTTAACCTTCCTTCCGCTACTTAAAAATCTTGGTTAATGCATCTAAGGCTTGATTAATAGTGAATATTTCTTCAGAAATATCAATGCCTCTGTCTCTTAATTCCCTTATTAGATAGGTTACCTGAGGTACTGCAAGCCCAACGGATTCTAGAAGCTCTATCTCCTTAAAGACAAGGGAAGGTTTTCCGTCAAGTATTGCCTTTCCTTTATCCATTACAATAATCCTATCTGCTAATTTTGCCACATCTTCCATACTATGAGATACAAGTATTATGGTCATTCCATATTCATTGTGTAAATTTTTTATTTGCTGTAGAATTTCATCCCTCCCCTTAGGATCCAGTCCTGCTGTGGGTTCATCCAGTATAAGAACCTTAGGTTCCATTGCCACTACACCTGCAATTGCAACCCTTCTTTTTTGACCTCCACTTAGTTCAAAAGGGGACTTATCCTTATACTTTTCATAATTTAAGCCAACAATTTCCATAGCCCTTTTAACCCTGCTTAAAACTTTTTCTCCATCCAGTCCTAATTTTTCAGGGCCAAAGCTTATATCCTTTTCTATAGTTTCTTCAAATAACTGATATTCCGGGTACTGAAATACCAAACCAACTCTTTTTCTTACATCGCTAAGCTTTACCTTACCATCAGTTATGCAGGTTCCATCTACCTCAATTCTTCCTGAGGTTGGCTTTAACAATCCATTTAGATGCTGAACTAAAGTAGACTTTCCAGATCCCGTATGGCCTATCAGCGCCACAAATTCTCCATTGTTGATTTCTATGTTTACATTATCTAAAGCCTTTTTCTCAAAGGGAGTACCAGGCATATATACATGAGTTAAGTTTTCTACCTTAATTGACATAATGCATTCACCATCTCACTTATCGTTAATATATCGTTGCTAATATTAATACCTTTTTTACTCAGTTCATAGGCTAGCTCTGTAACCTGTGGAACATCAAGTCCAATGCTCTTCATTTCAGGTACCTTGCTGAATACTTCCCTTGGCGTTCCAGTAAGCTTAACTTTACCTTCATCCATAACTATAATCCTATCAGCCTCTACTGCTTCTTCCATATAGTGAGTTATAAGAATTATTGTAATTCCTAAGTCTCTGTTCAACTTTGTTATGGTCTTAATAACTTCTTTTCTTCCTGATGGGTCCAGCATTGCCGTAGGTTCATCTAAAATTATGCATTGCGGCCTCATCGCCAGTATACCTGCTATAGCTACCCTCTGTTTCTGACCACCGGATAGCAGATGGGGGGCATGTCGTCTATAATCATACATATTTACTGTTTGTAAACTTTCATCCACTCTTTTCCTGATTTCTTCGCTGGGTATTCCTAGGTTCTCAGGTCCAAAAGCTACATCTTCTTCTACTATGGTAGCTACCAGTTGGTTATCAGGATTCTGAAATACCATTCCTGCTTTACTTCGTATTTCCCATAGTAGATCTTGTTGTTGAGTGTCCATTGTATCTACATATACCTTTCCCTCAGTAGGCAAAAGTAAAGCATTCATATGCTTTGCCAGTGTAGATTTACCTGAACCGTTATGTCCAAGTATAACAAGAAACTCACCTTTCTTGACCTCAATATTCACTCCGTCAATCGCAACTCTCTCTTCTTTAACCTCATTGCCGGTATACTTGAAAACAACATTATCGCATTTTATCATATTATCTAACATGTGCATATCCCCTTTTTATTATATAATCCCCACTAGGAATTAGACTGAACTACTATGCAATCTAATTTCTAGTATGGACTATACGCGGTTTAATTATAATAAAACGGGGACTAAGTCAGACATACACTTAATCCCCTTTTGTCTTTAAACCAGCTCAAGTATAACGACTTCAGCGCCGTCTCCTCTTCTTGGTCCAACTTTATACATTCTAGTATATCCGCCTTTTCTTTCAGCATACTTTGGTGCAACATTATCAAATAGATTTTTAACAACGTCCTCCTCAGTAATAAAAGAAAGAACTTGTCTTCTTGCATGCAAATCCCCTCTTTTAGCAAGAGTGATCATCTTTTCTGCAAGAGATCTTGTTTCCTTAGCTCTAGTAACAGTTGTTTCTATTTTACCGTGCTTTAGAAAACTTGTAACTAGATTTCTAAGCATAGCTTTTCTATGGTCTGTAGGAAGACCTAATTTACGATATCCTGCCATGTCTTTACCTCCTTACTCATCGCTTTCTTTTAAACTCAACCCAAGATCACGCAGCTTTTTTTCTACTTCTTCTAATGATTTTTTACCAAGATTTCTAACCTTCATCATATCTTCCATAGATCTCTCGGATAATTCTTGAACAGTATTTATACCTGCTCTCTTCAGGCAGTTATAGCTTCTGACAGAAAGATCCAATTCTTCTATTGTCATTTCAAGAACCTTTTCTTTCTTGTCTTCTTCTTTCTCTACCATAATTTCAACATTATTAGCGTGGTCTGTTAGAGTCATAAATAGTTTGAAATGCTCAATCAATATCTTAGCAGATAAGCTTATGGCTTCATCAGTTTTAATTGTTCCATTAGTCCATATTTCTATGGTAAGCTTATCATAGTCTGTAATTTGGCCAACTCTTGTATTATCTACAGTGAAGTTAACTCTCTTTACAGGAGTATATATGGAATCTACCGGAATAGTGGATATGCTAAGTTCCTCACTCTTGTTCTTAGTTTGTGATACATATCCTCTTCCCCTGTTAACTGTTATCTCCATATATAATTTTGCGTCATCGTCAAGGGTGGCGATATGTAAGTCCTTATTTACAATTTCTACATCGCCATCAGTTTTAATATCTCCGCCCTTAACTTCTCCAGGTCCTTTAGCATCAATATATATGGTTTTAGGGCCATCTCCAGTCATTTTCAGCGCAAGAGCTTTTATATTAAGTATTAACTCAGGAACATCTTCCTTAACGCCCTGTACTGTTGAAAACTCATGTAGTACTCCATCTATTTTTACAGCATTAGCTGCTACACCAGGTAAGGATGAGAGAAGAATTCTTCTCAAAGCATTCCCCAGTGTAATACCGTAACCTCTCTCTAGGGGTTCTACTACAAACTTGCCATATGTGCCGTCATCACTAGACTCAACACATTCTATTTTTGGCTTTTCTATCTCTAACATTCACAAACCCTCCTTATTAATTAAATGGCAACCTTATTTTGAGGGCAACTGATTCTTTTTTGCCAAGCCTGAATTCTTTACTTAGCTGTGTATATCTCAAACTAAGCCATTCAATGTTAATTCGATGTACTGAATTAATTATTACTTGCTGTATAACTCAACAATTAATGTTTCATTAACTGGTACTTGTATATCAGCTCTTGATGGCTCAGTTATTATCTTACCTTCAAAGTTTTCTGGGTTTCCGCTCAACCAATTTGGCAGAGTTTTTGGATTTTCAGCAAAACCCTTGAATAATTCGCTTTGTCTGCTTTTTTCTTTTACAGTTATAACATCGTTAACAGAAACTTGGTATGATGGAATATCAACCTTTTTTCCGTTTACAAGGAAATGTCCATGAGTTACAAGCTGTCTAGCTTCTTTTCTGGAATCTCCATATCCTAATCTGTATACTACGTTATCCAATCTCATTTCAAGAAGTTTTAACAAGTTTTCACCTGTTATTCCTCTCATTCTATCGGCCTTTTCATAGTAAGTTCTGAATTGACCTTCTAAAATACCGTAAATTCTTCTTGCTTTTTGCTTTTCTCTTAACTGAACTCCATAGTTAGATAACTTTTTCTTGTTAGCACCATGTTGCCCAGGTGCATAATTTCTTCTATCTATAGCACATTTGCCTGTGTAACATCTATCCCCTTTAAGGAATAACTTCATACCTTCTCTTCTGCAAAGTCTGCATACAGCTCCAGTATATCTTGCCATTAACTACACCTCCTGTTACTTCTACTATTATACTCTTCTTCTTTTTGGTGGTCTGCATCCATTGTGTGGTATAGGAGTAACATCTTTTATCATTGTTATTTCCAAACCAGCAGCTTGAAGAGATCTTATAGCAGCCTCTCTACCTGCTCCAGGTCCCTTTACAAATACCTGAACAGTTCTCAAGCCATGTTCCATAGCAGCTTTTGAAGCTGTCTCAGCTGCCATCTGTGCAGCGAAAGGAGTGCTCTTTCTTGAACCTCTGAAGCCTAGTGCACCGGCACTTGACCAAGAAAGTGCATTTCCAACACTGTCAGTTATTGTTACGATTGAGTTGTTAAAAGTTGATTTAATATGAGCTGCTCCGTGCTCAACATTTTTTCTTTCTTTTCTTCTTCTAGTCTTCTTTACCTTTTGAGCTGCCATTATTGTCCCTCCTTACTACTTCTTTTTCTTACCTGCTATTGTTCTCTTTGGACCTTTTCTTGTTCTAGCATTAGTCTTTGTTCTTTGTCCTCTAACTGGAAGGCCCTTTCTGTGTCTTATACCTCTGTAGCAGCCTATTTCCATAAGTCTCTTGATATTAAGAGCGATATCTCTTCTAAGGTCACCTTCAACCTTAACGTTCTTGTTCACATAATCTCTTAGCTTATTAACTTCTTCTTCAGTTAAATCCCTAACTCTTGTATCTGGATTAACACCAGTTTCAGCTAACATCTTTTGAGCAGTTGGTAGTCCTATTCCAAAAATATAAGTTAGTGCTACTTCAACTCTCTTTTCTTTTGGTATATCTACACCAGCAATTCTTGCCATTAAAATTTACACCTCCTAGGTTTTATGTCCATAGTTAAATATAATTTTTATATAAAGTTTTGGTAAGTAGTACTTAGACTACTCCAGCCGCCTCCAAAACTGAATAAACTTTACAATTTGAAATTAACCCTGCTTTTGTTTGTGCTTAGGGTTTTCACATATAACCATTACTCTGCCTTTTCTCTTTATAACCTTGCATTTCTCGCAAATCGGCTTTACTGACGGTCTTACTTTCATAGTTAACCCTCCTTATCACTTTGCTCTCCAGGTAATTCTCCCTCTCGTCAGATCATATGGAGAAAGTTCCACTGTAACTTTATCACCTGGCAAAATTCTAATAAAATTCATTCTTAATTTTCCAGATATATGGCCTAATATCTTATGACCACTTTCTAACTCTACTAAAAACATTGCATTTGGCAAAGCTTCAAGCACAGTACCTTGCATCTCAATTACATCTTCCTTTGACATAAGGTAATCAAACCTCCTTATTTATGTCATTCAACTGCAAATACCTTCTAATAGTTGAATTGCTTAACTCATTACCTGATAATATATCTCTCTTTATGTCCTCAGCTATTATATCAGTAAAGCGTAAATGCCTCAACTTTTTTTTCTTGGGTTTATTTTCAGTTCTTAGCCTTCCATCAACTAATAGTACATAATTATCACTAATCATATCTATTACAATATAATATTTGCCTTCATCTCTTCCTGCTGTTGAAAGAACTACTCTACCTAGTACCTCATCCTTTTCCAAAGCTTTCACCTCAATGCTTACCCTTTACTATATAACCGATCGTATTATTAAAGTGTTAATATTTCCGGTCCGTTATCTAGTATGGCAACAGTATTTTCATAGTGCGCAGATAATCCTCCATCCACTGTTACGACTGTCCAGCCATTATCTAATGTTTTTACATGATAACCACCAGTATTAACCATCGGCTCAATGGCCAGCACCATACCTGCAGAAAGTTTCGGCCCTCTTCCCGGACTTCCGTAGTTTGGTACATCCGGATCTTCATGCATATTTCTTCCTATGCCATGACCCACATAATTCCTTACAACTGAGAAACTTTCATTTTCAACAAGCACTTGTATAGCGTGACTTATATCCGTTAGCCTGTTTCCAACTAAAGCTTTCTTTACACCCTCAAAAAAGCTTTCTTGAGTAATTTTTATTAATCGATAAGCTTCCTCAGATACTTTGCCTACAGGAATTGTTCTGGCTGCATCACCATGATACCCATTGAGACAGGCTCCACAGTCTATACTTACTATATCGCCTTCCTTTAGAACTCTATCATTTGGAATACCATGAATAACTTCATCATTCACAGAGGCACATATTGAAGCCGGAAAACCATGATATCCTTTAAAAGAAGGTTTGGCCCCCTGCTTCAATATCATATCTTCTGCTAATCTATCCAACTCTGCAGTTGTTATACCAGGTTTCACTACCTCTTGTAATTTTGCAAGAGTATTGCTCACTACCTTACCAGCACGCTTCATGTATTCAATTTCATAATTTCTCTTAATTATAATCATTTATTATACGCGCTCCCCAGAATCCTAGTCATATTTTCAAAGACAGCATTTATCGATTGTGTTCCATCGACTTCTTTCAAAATACCCATTGACTTATAATAGTCAATTAATGGTCTGGTTTGAGACTGGTATACTTCCAATCGTTCTCTGAGAACTTCTTCAGTATCGTCTTTGCGCTGTATAATATCACAACCACATATATCACATTTTCCAGAAGTAAAAGGAGGATTATATCGAATATGATAACTTGCACCACAGGAAATACAACTTCGCCTGCCAGTCATACGATCAATTATGAACTCGCTAGGAACTGTTATCAGCAAAACAGCATCTAAGTGTTGTTTTCTTTCTAATAGATATTTATCTAGGGCTTCGGCCTGCCCAATAGATCTTGGGAATCCATCTAATAGAAAGCCATCTAAACAATCCTCTTGATTAAGCCTATCTAATAACAAAGCAATTGTAATCTCATCTGGTACTAGATCACCATTTTCTATAAAACTTTTTGCTTTTAAGCCTAATTCCGTGTTATTGGATATATTCTTTCTAAATATATCCCCCGTGGATATATGCGGTATAGAATATCTTAAGCTAATTGATTTAGCTTGGGTTCCCTTGCCTGCTCCCGGAGGCCCCATAAGAACAATTTTCAATTTCTTCATCCCCAAATTTCATACTACTTTAAGAAACCGTGGTAATGTCTCATTACCAACTGAGATTCTAGGGTTCTTAAAGTCTCCATAGCTACATTTACCATAATCAGTATTGAAGTGCCACCAAAGGATATATTAGTAAACTTTGTGTGATTCTGAACCAAAACAGGTGTTATCGCAACTATTGTAGCAAATATACCACCAATTATAGCAACTCTAGTCAATATCTTTGAGATAAACTTTGCTGTTGGTTTTCCTGGTCTTATGCCTGGTATAAATCCAGAAGATTTATATATATTTTCAGCCATTTCTTCAGGCTTGAAAGTAACTTCTGCATAGAACCAAGAGAAAAACACAACTAGAAGAGCATAAACTATAGGATATATGAAATTTTTTTCGTTAAATGGACTCCATGTACCATTAATTATTAGCCTACTTAGCCATGCATTTGGCCAAAACTGTGCGATAGTTTTGGGGAAACTCATAACTGACATAGCAAATATTATAGCAATAACTGCTGTTGATGTCATGTTAAAAGGAATATGAGAAGATTGTCCTTTGAAGTTCTTATTGCCAACTGTTTTACCAGCATATTGTACAGTAATTCTTCTCTCAGCCATACTCATTGTTATTACAGCTATTATCATTATTAAAAGAACTAAAATGAATACTATTACCTGTACAAGGTCAATAGTACCTGCAACCTTTAGTAAATAGATACTTTGAGCTGTTTGTGGCAGTGAAGAAATTATGTTAATAAATATCAAAAGTGATACTCCATTACCTAATCCCTTTACAGTAATTACGTCACCTAACCACATTAAGAAAGTTGATGATGTTGTCAAAGTTAGTATTATCAAAAATACATTTACTGTTGAATGATCAGCTATACCACCATAATTACTGATTAGTATATAAGTAGTATATGCTTGAATTATTCCTAACACAAGTGCTGCATTCCTAGTATACTTTTGAATTTTCTTTCTTCCCTCTTCACCTTCTTTAGATAGCTGCTCTAAATAAGGTATAGCTACGGTTAGTAGCTGTATTATAATTGATGCGTTTATATAGGGTACTACCCCCATCGCAAATATACTGAAATTTCTTATAGCACCGCCAGAGATTAAATCATAAAAACCTAGTAAAACATTGTCACTAGTGTTTAAACTACTCTGCAGTATTTCACGATTTATTCCTGGAACCGGTATATGGCTTCCTAGCCTATATACCGCGATCAGAAATAGTGTGAATAATATTCGTTTCTTCAGGTCTGGTACCTTGAAGGCATTTTTGAGAGTTGATAACATTTTAAATCACCTCTGCTTTTCCTCCAGCGGCTTGAATCTTTTCAGCTGCTGTTTTTGAAAATTTAGTAGCCTTAACCGTTAAACTCTTTTCTAAGTCGCCGTTTCCAAGTATTTTAACCCCGTCATATAACTTGCTTACTAGACCTTTTTCAAGTAGTAATTCTGGTGTTACAACTGCTCCATTTTCAAAAACATTCAATCTATCAATATTTATTACTGCGTATTCTTTTGCAAATATATTTGTGAACCCTCTCTTAGGAAGTCTTCTGTATAGTGGCATTTGACCACCTTCGAATCCAGGTCTAACTCCACCACCAGTCCTAGCGTTTTGACCCTTTTCACCCTTACCAGCGTTTCTTCCTAATCCAGAACCAGTTCCTCTGCCAACTCTTTTAGGAGCCTTCTTAGAACCGATTGCTGGCTGCAACTCGTGAAGTTTCATATGATTACACCTCCTGCTATTCTTTGTAGCACGAAACAATTATCAATTGTTTCGCCTCCTGCTATTCTTTGTAGCACGTAAAGATTATGTATCCTTACGCTCTTATTAATAATACGAAATAACGATTTTGGTTTAGTAAATATATACCATTTATAATTTAGAAATTTTTATTAAACTTCTTCTACCTTTACAAGATAGTTTACTTTGTTTACCATACCTTTGATCTGAGGAGTGTCCTCATGTTCTACTACGCTACCAATCTTCTTTAGTCCAAGAGCTTTAGCAGTAGCAATATGTTCTGCTTTTCTGCCTATAAGACTCTTGACAAGTGTTAATCTAAGTTTAGCCAAGGTTCTTCCCTCCTAACCTAGTATCTCTTCAACGGTCTTGCCTCTTAGCTTAGCTATTTGTTCAGCTGTTCTAAGTGCTGATAAACCATTGATTGTTGCGTTAACCATATTTCTTGGGTTGTTTGAACCTAAAGATTTAGCTCTAACGTCTTTCAATCCAGCCAATTCAAGGACTGCTCTTGCAGGACCACCTGCGATAACTCCGGTACCTTCACCAGCAGGCATAATTAATACCTTACCAGTACCGAATATTCCTTCTACTGTATGTGGAACTGTAGTTCCAACTATGGCTACACTTACTAAGTTCTTCTTTGCGTCTTCTATTCCTTTTCTTATTGCTTCAGGAATTTCAACTGACTTGCCGATACCAACGCCAACGTGGCCGTTCTCATCGCCTACTACTACAAGGGCACTAAATCTAAAGTTTCTACCACCCTTAACAACCTTAGCAACTCTATTTATACTTACGACCTTTTCTTTAAGGTCCAGTGTGCTAGGATCAATTCTCATTTATTTCCCTCCTTCTAGAACTCTAAGCCTGCTTCTCTTGCTCCTTCAGCAAGTTCTTGAACTCTTCCGTGATAAATATATCCGCCTCGATCAAAAACAACTGACTTTATTCCTTTTTCTAATGCTCTTTTTGCTACTAATTGACCTACTAGTTTAGCAGCTTCCTTGTTGCTTCCAAGTTCTGCTCCAAAGTCTTTTTCAATTGAAGAAGCAGCAACTAATGTCTTTTGTGCAACATCGTCAATAATTTGAGCATATATATTTCTTTCACTTCTGAATACGCAAAGTCTTGGTCTTTCAGCTGTACCAGTCACTTTCTTACGTACTCTTAAATGACGCTTCTTTCTGGACAAACTTCTGTCTTCCTTATTGTACATCAAGGTTCACTCCTTTCAACTATTTCTTACCGGTCTTACCTTCCTTACGTCTGATAACTTCGTTATCATACTTGATACCCTTACCCTTATATGGTTCAGGCTTTCTCCAGGTTCTAATGTCAGCTGCTACTGCACCAACAATTTCCTTATCGATACCTTTAACTACAACCTTATTTGGAGCTGGTGTTTCAAACACGATACCTTCTACTGGTTCTACTTCAACTGGGTGAGAGAATCCAAGATTCATAACTAACTTCTTACCTTGAAGCTGTGCTCTGTATCCAACACCTATTAACTCAAGAGTTTTCTGATATCCTTCAGAAACGCCCTTAATCATATTATTTACTAACGCTCTTGTCAAGCCATGAAGAGCTCTGTGTTCTTTTACATCACTTGGTCTTGTAACAATTACAGTATTGTTTTCAACAGCTATCTTTATATCCTTATGCATTGACTTAACTAACTGTCCTTTAGGACCTTTTACAGTAACAACGTTATCTGGTGTTACAGTAACAGTTACGCCTGCTGGTATAGCTATTGGCAATCTACCAATTCTTGACATGATTACACCTCCTGTATTACTCTTTGGTCCGTAACCAAAATATTAGCTACGTCTCTTGTATCACTTTACGAGTACATAATCCCTAATGACTATGTCTGTTATATTCTTTTTTAAGACACACCGGCTACTAGAGCATGCCTCGTGACACTTAACATGTCACGCTACTCTATTTAACCTTATCTATCCTAATTTTAATTACTTTCTACGTCTACTAATACAATTGATAAAAATTACCAAATGTAGCAGATAACTTCTCCGCCTAGTCCTAACTTTCTGGCTTCTCTGTCTGCCATAAGTCCTTTTGAAGTTGAAATTATAGCTAAACCAAGTCCATTAAGAACCTTTGGAATCTCATCCTTCTTGCAATAAACTCTTAAACCTGGCTTAGAGATTCTCTTTAAACCACTTATTACTTTTTCCTTTGCTGGTCCATACTTTAATGTAAGTCTTAGCATTGGAACAACACCATCGTTATATTCTTCTACATCCTTTATATAACCTTCTTGAAGCATTATGTTTACAATTGCCTTCTTTATTGTTGAAGAAGGTACTTCCACTATTTCATGTTTCGCTGTGTTTGCATTTCTTACACGAGTTAGCAAATCTGCGATAGGATCTGTCATAACCATTAATTGTGCCTCCTTTCACTACAATGAATTAATTACCAACTTGCTTTTCTACATCCTGGAATTTGACCTTTGTAAGCAAGTTCTCTAAAACATATACGGCATATTCCATATTTCTTTAAAACAGCATGTGGTCTTCCACATATTCTGCATCTAGTGTATGCTCTAGTTTGAAACTTAGGTTCTTTCTTCCACTTTTCAATTATTGCCTTACGTGCCACAGTTTCCCCTCCTTATTTCTGAACGAATGGCATACCGAGGAATCTTAACAACTCTCTTGCTTCCTCGTCTGTCTTTGCAGTTGTTACGAATATTATATCCATACCTCTTACTTTATCTATTTTGTCATACTCTACTTCAGGGAATATTAATTGTTCCTTTACTCCCAATGAATAGTTTCCCCTTCCGTCAAATGACTTATCAGAAACTCCTCTGAAGTCTCTAACTCTTGGAAGAGCAACATTCATTAGCTTATCAGCGAACTCATACATATTCTGCTTTCTTAGTGTAACTTTACAACCTATTGGCATGTTCTGTCTTATTTTAAAGTTAGCTACGGACTTCTTAGCTCTTGTTATTACAGGCTTTTGTCCTGAAATAAGCTGTAAATCGCTAACTGCTGATTCTAGAACTTTTGCATTGTCCTTAGCTTCTCCAACTCCCATATTTATAACTATCTTTTCTAGCTTTGGAACTTCCATTATATTTTTGTATCCGAACTTTTCCATTAAAGCTGGTACTACTTCGTTAATATACTTTTCTTGTAGTCTTGAAACCATTTGGCTGACCTCCTTTCAAATATTAGAATGTTTCTCCGCACTTTTTACAAACTCTTACCTTTGCTCCATCTTCTAATACCTTATGAGCAATTCTTGTTGCGCTCTTACATTTTGTGCAGTATAACATAACTTTTGAACTATAAATAGGTGCTTCAACACGAACCAAACCGCCTTGCATATTTGTTCTGCTTGGTTTCTCATGTTTTGTAACTACATTAACACCCTTTACAAGCACTTTACCGTTCTTTGGCAATACTTGAAGAACTTCTCCAATCTTACCCTTATCCTTACCGGATACAACTACAACTGTATCTTGTTTTCTAACGTGTATTTTGTTTAACAACATAGCCACCTCCCTATCTTATAGAACTTCAGGTGCTAGTGATAATATCTTTGTGAATTCCTTATCTCTTAGCTCCCTCGCAACAGGTCCGAAGATACGAGTTCCTCTTGGCTGCTTATCTTCCTTGATTATTACTGCTGCATTTTCATCAAATCTGATGTATGAACCATCTGCTCTACCTAGGCCCTTTACAGATCTTACTATAACTGCCTTTACAACATCACCTTTTTTAACAACTCCGCCTGGTGTTGCACTCTTAACACTAGCAACTATTATATCTCCAATGTTTCCATATTTTCTCTTGGAACCACCTAATACTCTTATGCACATAATTTCTTTAGCACCAGAATTATCTGCTACTTTTAGAATGGTTTGCTGCTGTATCATAATTAAACCCTCCTTTCAGTCTACAAGCTACTATTTAGCTTTCTCAACTATTTCAACTAATCTCCATCTCTTATCCTTAGACAGCGGTCTAGTTTCCATAATCAGAACTCTATCATTGATCTTAGCTTCATTATTTTCATCATGAGCTTTAAACTTTGTTGTTCTGTTAACAGTCTTACCATATAGTGGATGACGCACTTTTGTTTCAACAGCAACAACTATTGTTTTTTCCATTTTATCAGAAACAACTCTACCTATTCTTGTCTTTCTATTTCCTCTTTCCACAGGACGAACCTCCTTTCAGCTTACTGCCTAACCGCTTTAAGTTCTTCTTCTCTAATGATGGTTTTAATCTGGGCTATAGACTTCTTAACCTCTCTTATTCTCATCGGATTTTCAAGTTGGCCTGTTGCCAATTGAAATCTTAAATTGAAGAGCTCAGCTTTCAGGTCATTGAGCTTAACTTTTAATTCCTGAGGGCTATTTTCTCTTAAATCTTGTAACTCTCTAGCCTTCATTTATTTCACCACCCATTTCCTCAAAATCTCTTCTTGTAACGAACTTAGTCTTTATAGGTAGTTTGTGTGATGCAAGTCTCATAGCTTCTCTAGCAACTTCCTCGGAAACTCCTGATAACTCAAACAGCACTCTACCTGGCTTAACAACTGCTACCCAGTATTCTGGTGAACCTTTACCGGAACCCATACGAGTTTCAGCTGGCTTCTGAGTTACTGGTTTATCTGGGAAAATCTTTATCCAAAGTTTTCCTCCTCTTCTAACATATCTATTTATAGCAATTCTGGCAGATTCAATCTGATTACTTGTAATCCAGCCACATTCAGTTGCTTGAATCGCATAATCTCCATATGCAATAAAGTTACCTCTTGTAGCTTTTCCTGACATTCTACCACGTTGTACCTTACGATGTTTAACTCTCTTAGGCATTAACATGTTGCATTCCTCCTTTCTTAAGCTTAAGCTTCAACCTTTTCAACTTTCTTTGTTGGAAGCACTTCACCTTTATACAACCAAACCTTAACACCGATCTTTCCATAGCTAGTATCTGCTTCTGCAAATCCATAGTCAATATCTGCTCTTAAAGTTTGTAGTGGAATTGTACCTTCATGATACTGTTCTGTTCTTGCTATTTCAGCTCCGCCAAGTCTTCCTGCACAAGCAGTCTTAACACCCTTAGCACCTGCCTTCATAGCTCTTTGTATTGCCTGTTTCATTGCTCTTCTGAAAGATATTCTCTTTTCTAGCTGAGCAGCTATATTTTCAGCCATCAGCTGAGCATCAATTTCTGCATTTTTAACTTCTACTATGTTAATTAGTACGGTCTTATTTGCTTTAGCATCAGCATTTGAGCCGTTAATTAAAGTATCAATTGACTTCTTTAAAGCCTCAATACCCTGACCACCTTTACCGATTACCATACCTGGCTTAGCAGTGTGTATATTAATTCTCACTCTCTTAGCAAATCTTTCGATTTCAATTTTTGAAATACCAGCGCTGAAAAGAGTTGATTTAACGTATTCTCTTATTTTGTTATCTTCAACTAAGTAATCAGCAAAATTCTTATTATCTGCGTACCACTTAGCATCCCAATCCTTTATAACGCCTACTCTTAGGCCATGTGGATTTACTTTCTGTCCCACTCTATTTCCCTCCTTCTTACGCTCTTTCTCTAACTACTAGGGTAATATGACTAGTTCTCTTTTTGATACTAAATGCTCTACCTTGTGCATGTGGTCTATATCTCTTAAGGATAGGACCACCACCAACATAAGCCTCAGCAACAAATAAATTTGATGCATCAAGATTATTATTATTTTCAGCATTAGCAACTGCTGACTTTAATACCTTATTAACAACTACTGCTGCGTCCTTAGGAGTATATTGTAAAATAGCAAAAGCTTCATTTACATTCTTTCCTCTTATTAAATCAAGAACTATTCCAACTTTCATTGGAGACATTCTAACATATTTAGCAATGGCTTTAGCTTCCATTATAAATTACCTCCTTCCCAGATTATCTTCTGCCTGTAGACTTCTCGTGATCATCATGTCCTTTGAAAGTTCTAGTAAATACGAACTCTCCAAGCTTGTGTCCAACCATATCCTCAGTTATATATACTGGTACATGCTTTCTTCCATCGTGTACAGCTATAGTGTGACCTATCATCTGTGGGAAAATTGTTGAGCTTCTGGACCAAGTCTTTATAACTTTCTTTTCACCTTTAGAATTCATTTCGTTTATTTTGTTCAAAAGTGACTCCTGAATAAAAGGTCCTTTCTTAGTTGATCTACTCACTATATTGGCCTCCCTTCATAAAACTTAAAAGTTGAGGAAGAGAATTAAAAAATTCTCTTCAACTATTTAGCATTTCTCTTCTTAACTATTAATCTATCTGAATACTTCTTATGCTTTCTAGTCTTGTATCCAAGAGCTGGCTTACCCCATGGAGTAAGAGGACTTGGATGACCTATTGGTGATTTACCTTCACCACCACCGTGTGGGTGATCTACAGGGTTCATTACGGAACCTCTAACAGTCGGTCTCCAACCCATATGTCTCTTTCTGCCAGCATTACCTATATTAACTATTTCATGCGTTAAGTTAGAAACTGTTCCTACAGTGGCTCTGCATTCTATTCTGACATATCTCATTTCGCCACTTGGTAACCTCAATGTAGCATAATTGCCTTCCTTAGCCATAAGTTGGGCTGAAGCTCCAGCACTTCTGACTAATTGACCGCCTTTTCCAGCAGATAACTCAACGTTGTGAATTACTGTACCTACAGGTATGTTCTTTAATGGTAGTGCATTACCTACCTTTATATCTGCATCAGGACCAGATACTATTACATCACCAACTTTTAATCCAACTGGTGCTATAATATATCTCTTTTCTCCGTCAGCATAAACAACTAGAGAAATGTAGGCTGATCTGTTTGGATCATATTCTATTGTTGCAACTCTTGCGGGAATACCATCTTTATTTCTCTTGAAATCTATGATTCTATATTTCTGCTTAGCGCCGCCACCTCTGTGACGAACAGTTATTTTACCTTGAGCATTTCTACCACCAGTTTTCTTCTGTACTACAAGTAATGACTTTTCTGGCTTATCAGTCGTAATTTCCTCGAAAGTTGGCACAGTCATTTGTCTTCTAGATGGAGTGGTAGGGTTAAATGATTTAACTGCCATTATAATTCCCTCCTTTTTTAGCTTATCTGGCTTTTCCGCCAATAACGGCTTATAATCTGACTATTATTGCATTCCTTCAAAGAATTCAATAGATTTGCTATCTTCAGTAAGCTTAACTATAGCTTTCTTATAGTCAGGTCTCTTACCTATGTGAACTCCCACTCTCTTAGTCTTTCCTTCAGTTCTCATGGTTTTAACTTCTTCTACCTTAACACCAAAAACTTCTTCAACAGCTCTCTTTATTTGAGACTTGTTAGCCTTAATGTTAACTATGAAGGTGTATTTCTTTTCTGCCATAGCAGCCATACTCTTTTCAGTGATTACTGGCTTTCTTATAATATCATGGCTATTCATAGTCATTATGCATACACCTCCTCAATCTTAGATACAGCATCCTTTGTAACTATGAATTTTTCATACTTAAGGATATCATAAACATTAATATTGTTTACAGGTATTACTGCAACACCTTCAATGTTTCTCGCTGACTTATATACATTTTCATTTACTTCAGCAGTTACTATTAAAGTTTTCTTAGCTTCAAATGCGTTAAGCATCTTAACTATTTCCTTTGTCTTTGGAGTTTCTAGTTCAAGATTCTCTAAAACAATCATTTCGTTAGCAGCAACTTTACTTGAAAGTGCTGACTTCATAGCAACTCTTCTCAGACTCTTTGGAAGAGACATTCTATAATCTCTTGGCTTTGGAGCAAATACAACTCCACCGTGTGTAAACTGTGGTGCTCTATTAGAACTATGTCTTGCTCTACCAGTTCCCTTTTGTCTGTATATTTTTATACCGCCTCCACGAACTTCTGCTCTTGTCAACGCGCTTTGTGTTCCTTGTCTTTTGTTCGCCAAAAGAGCAACAACTACTTGATGCATAGCATCCTTATTTATTTCTGCTTCGAAGACATTGCTAGATAATTGGATATCTCCAACTTTCTGTCCTTCTTTATTAAATAATCCTACTGTAGGCATTCTGCATCCTCCTTTCCTTCTAAAACTAAGCCTTAACTGAATTTCTGATTACCACAACACCTTTATTTGGTCCTGGCACTCCGCCTTTTACTAATATAACATTCTTTTCAGGCATTACCTTAACTACTTCTAGGTTAAGAACTGTAGTATTTACATTTCCCATATGTCCTGGCATCTTTTTGTTCTTGAAAGTTCTTGATGGATCTGAAGAACCACCCATTGAACCAACTGCTCTGTGGAACTTAGAACCGTGAGACATTGGTCCTCTGTTAGCATTCCATCTCTTTATTGTACCTTGGAATCCCTTACCTTTTGAAACTCCAGATACATCAACCTTCTCTCCAACTTCAAATAAGTCAACCTTAATTTCTTGACCTACTTCATAACCAGATATATCTTCTAATCTAAATTCCTTAAGATGTCTCTTAACAGATACACCTGCTGTTGCAAATTGTCCCTTTGTTGGTTTGTTCACAAGACTTTCTCTTATTTCACCGAAACCAACCTTTATTGCATTATAGCCATCTTTTTCAGCAGTTTTCTTTTGAACTACAACACAGGGGCCTGCCTCTATCACTGTAACAGGCACTATTTTGCCATTAGCATCAAATATTTGAGTCATTCCAACTTTTCTACCCATTATTGCTTTTTTCATTGTTACACCTCCTAAACATATTAGCGGATCGACTTGCGATCATAATAGTTGGTAATTGCATATTACACATACCTATTAAAGTTTAATTTCAATATCTACACCAGCTGGTAAATCCAATCTCATAAGAGCGTCAACAGTCTTTGATGATGGATTTATTATATCTATCAATCTCTTATGTGTTCTGATTTCGAACTGCTCTCTGGAGTCCTTATACTTATGAGGAGCTCTTAGGATAGTAACTATATCCTTCTCTGTTGGTAGTGGCACTGGTCCAGCAACCTTAGCCCCAGTTGTTTTTGCAGTTTCAACAATTTTCTCAGCTGACTGATCTAAAATTGTGTGATCAAAAGCCTTTAATCTGATTCTGATTTTCTGTTTTGACATTTACTTTCCCTCCTTTTCATGTACGCATTACTTCTTACGCACAACAGCGGACGTTCTGTAAACCGTTCCGGGTGTTTCCACTTTAGAAACATAACAAACCAATACAGACTACCGTCGTCGGATTCTAGATCCTGACATGCTCATCAAGAATTACCCGGAAGTCCGGCAACCTCTTGATTCATCACTGTTTGCTTCGCAACTTCTTTATTATACTACAACCTTTTCTTTTTTTCAAGTATTTTTTTATGTAAAGTATTGATTTTAAAAGGTTGTAGACATTTCGAATTTGCCTTAAAATATTATACTTAAATAATAATAGTCTTGCAAGCAAAAATAAAAACTTTTCGACAAACTTCATGAAACTTCTGATATAATCACTTACTCAAATAATTGATTTTCATAGTTTTATAATAAAAGAGGATAGGGCGTCCCCTATCCTCTTTCTATCGCTTAAGCTTAATTTGCATGCAACTATAATTATAACTATTACTCTATTATCTTAGTAACAACACCTGAACCTACTGTTCTTCCGCCTTCTCTTATAGCAAATCTTAATCCTTCATCCATTGCTACTGGAGTAATTAATTCAACAGTCATGTCGATGTGGTCTCCTGGCATAACCATTTCCATTCCTTCTGGAAGTTTGATTGTTCCTGTAACGTCTGTTGTTCTGAAGTAGAACTGTGGTCTGTATCCATCAAAGAATGGTGTATGTCTTCCACCTTCTTCTTTCTTTAATACGTATACTTGACCTACGAATTTCTTGTGTGGCTGTACTGTATTTGGCTTTGCTAGAACCTGACCTCTTTCGATTTCACTTCTCTGTATACCTCTTAATAATGCTCCTATGTTATCTCCAGCTTGTGCTTCATCAAGCAGCTTTCTGAACATTTCTACTCCTGTACAAACTGTCTTCTTCTTTTCTTCGCTGAGTCCTACTATTTCTACTTCGTCACCTACGTGCAGTACTCCTCTTTCAACTCTTCCTGTTGCAACTGTTCCTCTACCAGTGATTGTGAATACATCTTCTACTGGCATTAAGAATGGCTTATCTGTTGCTCTCTGTGGTGTTGGAATGTAGCTATCTACTGCTGCCATTAACTCTTCTATGCACTTTGTAGCTTCTGGATCTGTTGGGTTTTCTAATGCTCTTAATGCTGATCCAGTTACTACCGGTATTTCATCTCCTGGGAACTTGTATTCACTTAACAAGTCTCTAACTTCCATTTCTACTAATTCAAGTAGTTCTGGATCGTCTACCATATCTGCCTTGTTTAAGAATACTACTATATAGTCAACACCTACTCTTGATGCAAGTAATATATGTTCTCTTGTCTGTGGCATTGGACCGTCTGCTGCACTACATACTAGTATAGCACCGTCCATCTGTGCTGCTCCTGTAATCATGTTCTTTACATAGTCAGCGTGTCCTGGACAGTCAACGTGTGCATAGTGTCTGTTGTCTGTTTGATATTCAACGTGTGCTGTGTTGATTGTGATTCCTCTTTCTTTTTCTTCTGGTGCCTTATCTATTTCGTCATACTTTGTTGCCTGTGCATATCCCTTGTTTGCTAATACTGTTGTAATAGCTGCTGTTAATGTTGTCTTACCATGGTCTACGTGACCGATTGTTCCAATGTTAACATGTGGTTTGCTTCTTTCAAATTTTGCCTTTGCCATATGGTTTTTCCTCCTCGCAATCTAATATTTATTCTATGTAACATCTGTAGGTATAAGTTTACCTACAGATGCTTTTATTTTACTATTATTTCTTTCCAAGAATTTGCTCTTGAATGTTCTTTGGAACTTCTTCATTATGATCGAAGACCATTGTGTAAACTCCTCTACCTTGAGTTCTAGATCTAAGAGCTGTAGCATAACCGAACATCTCTGCTAGTGGTACCATTGCTCTTATAACTTGAGCACCGGCCCTAGCTTCCATTCCTTCTATTCTTCCTCTTCTTGAGTTAAGGTCACCCATAACATCACCCATGTATTCTTCTGGCACTGTTACTTCAACTTTCATGACAGGCTCTAGAAGTACAGGGTCTGCTTTAGCCATAGCGTTCTTGAACGCCATAGATCCAGCTATCTTAAAAGCCATTTCTGATGAGTCTACATCATGATAGGATCCATCATAAAGCTTAACCTTGAAGTTAAGAACAGGATATCCGCCAAGTATACCACTCTGAGCTGCCTCTTGAATACCTGCATCGATTGGAGCAATATATTCTTTTGGAATTACTCCTCCTACGATAGCATTTTCAAATTCGTATTCTCCATCATGTGGTGTTAGTTCAATCCAGCAGTGACCGTACTGACCTCTACCACCTGATTGTCTAACAAACTTACCTTCAGCCTTAACTTGCTTTCTGATAGTTTCTTTGTATGCAACCTGTGGAGCACCAACATTACATTCTACTTTGAATTCTCTTTGAAGTCTGTCAACTATAATTTCAAGATGTAGTTCACCCATACCAGCAATAATAGTCTGGCCTGTTTCTTGGTCTGTATAGGTCTTGAATGTTGGGTCTTCTTCTGCCAACTTAGCAAGAGCTATTCCCATCTTTTCCTGACCTGCTTTTGTCTTAGGCTCTATAGCTACATTGATAACTGGTTCAGGGAATTCCATTTTTTCAAGAACTATTGGATTATTCTCATCACAAAGTGTATCTCCTGTAGTTGTATCCTTAAGCCCTATAATAGCACCTATATCTCCTGCAAGCAGTTCTTCGACTTCTTGCCTGTGATTTGCATGCATCTTAACAAGTCTTCCTATTCTTTCCTTCTTACCCTTAGTAGAGTTAAGTACATAAGTACCACTCTTCATTGCACCAGAGTAAATTCTTGTAAAGGCAAGCTTTCCAATAAATGGATCTGATGCAATTTTGAAAGCTAATGCAGATAAAGGCGCTTCATCAGCTGCAGGTCTAGTATCTTCTTCTCCTGTCTCAGAATTAACTCCCTTAACATCTGGGATATCTAAAGGTGATGGAAGATAGTCAACAACGGTATCAATCATATGCTGAACACCCTTGTTTTTGTAGGATGATCCACAAACAACTGGTACTATTTGACTTGCAATAACGCCTTTTCTCAAAACAGCCTTAAGTTCTTCAACCGTTATCTCTTCACCTTCAAGATACTTCATCATCAATTCTTCATCTAGTTCCGCTATTGCCTCTATCATTGCGTTTCTGTATTCTTCTACCTTATCCTTATACTCTTCAGGGATGGCAGTTGACTCTTCAACCTTACCTAAATCATCTTTATATATAATAGCTTCATTTGTGATAAGGTCAATAATACCCTTAAATTGGTCTTCTGCACCAATTGGAAGTTGTATCGGAACTGCATTACAACGTAATCTTTCTCTAAGAGTATTAATGCACATAAAGAAGTCTGCTCCTACTGCATCCATTTTATTAACATAAACTACTCTTGGTACTCTGTACTTGTCTGCCTGCCTCCAAACAGTTTCAGTCTGAGGTTCAACTCCGCTCTTAGCATCTAATACTGTTACTGCACCATCTAATACTCTAAGTGATCTTTCAACTTCTACAGTGAAATCTACGTGTCCAGGTGTGTCTATTATATTGATACTGTGCCCCTTCCATTGGCAAGTAGTAGCGGCTGAAGTTATTGTAATACCTCTTTCCTGCTCCTGTACCATCCAGTCCATTGTAGCTCCGCCTTCATGAACTTCACCAATTTTATGAGTCTTACCAGTATAAAACAGTATACGTTCTGTTGTGGTAGTCTTACCAGCATCAATGTGCGCCATTATTCCTATATTTCTAAACTTATCTAATGGAAATTGTCTAGCCACGAATTCTCCTCCTCTCGATTAGCTTTTAAATTATACAAAACTGTTTTGGCTTAGCCAAAACAGTTTTGTATTAATATCTATAGTGAGCAAATGCCTTGTTAGCTTCAGCCATCTTATGAGTGTCTTCTCTCTTTTTAACAGCTGCGCCAGTATTATTTGCTGCGTCCATAAGTTCGTTGGCTAATTTCTCTCTCATGTACTTTTCGCCTCTTTTTCTTGCAGCAATTAATAGCCATCTTATTCCAAGTGTCTGTCTTCTTTCAGGTCTAACCTCTATTGGAACCTGATAAGTAGCTCCACCTATTCTTCTAGCTTTTACTTCAAGTAATGGCATTATGTTATTCATAGCTGTTTCGAATACTTCTAGTGGATCCTTACCAGTCTTCTGAGCTATGATTTCAAAAGCATCATAAGCGATCTTTTGAGCCACTCCTCTTTTTCCATCTTCCATTATATTGTTTATAAGCTTAGTAACAACTTTGCTGTTATATAATGGATCAGCTAATACGTCTCTCTTGGCAATATGTCCTTTTCTTGGCACTTTTCTTCCCTCCTTAACATTTAAATTTAAGTTCATCGGTACTCGACGAAGTTTCGCCGCAAAGCGCTCTGTACTCCACCAGTTAATATATAAATAATCTATATAAATGCTGAAGACATAGCACTATTTACTTTAAAAAACTACTTCTTCTTAGGTCTCTTAGCACCGTACTTGGATCTTCCCTGCATTCTGTTAGCCACTCCAGCAGAGTCTAAAGCTCCTCTAACAATGTGGTATCTAACACCAGGAAGGTCCTTAACTCTTCCACCTCTTATAAGAACAACGCTGTGCTCTTGAAGATTGTGTCCTACACCTGGGATATAAGCAGTAACTTCATATCCGTTAGTAAGTCTTACTCTCGCAATTTTTCTTAACGCTGAGTTAGGCTTCTTTGGAGTTGTAGTTTTAACTACAGTACAAACACCTCTTCTCTGAGGACATTCCTTAAGAGCTGGAGAAGCTGACTTAGTAACAACTGATTTTCTGCCCTTTCTTACTAGCTGGTTAATTGTTGGCATAATTTCACCTCCTTAGATTCTTGTTTATCAATCTATTTAAATTAGTTGATAGCATTTAAGCTTCTTTTAAAATTAAAGCTACAGCAGCTCCAACATCTATTCCGCAAAGTCTACCTAATTCTTTCATAGTATTTACATAGGTCACTTCTATAGATAAATCTTCTGCTAACTTAATTAAAGGGCTTATCAGATGTTCTTCACTGTCCTTAGCTACATACAAATGTTTGCCAAGGCCATTTTTGAGAGACTTACCAGTCTGCTTGATACCTATAACTTTCTTCCCAGAAAGCCTTTCAACCATCTAATTCACTCCTTAAAACTTATTCATAGTGAGGCAAAATTCTTGCCTCACTATTCAACTAAGCCAAAACACTATAAAAAATCACACAGAAAGTATTTTATCACTTTAAACTAAACCTGTCAATGCATTATGTGTTAAGCCTCGTTGGTATTTATTGCCTCTTCCTCCTGACTTTCAACTTCAGTATTCAATCTTACAGATCTATATCTCATCATACCGGTACCAGCAGGTATCAGCTTACCGATAATAACATTTTCTTTTAATCCTACTAATGGATCTATCTTTCCTTTAATAGCTGCATCTGTAAGTACTCTTGTTGTTTCCTGGAAGGAGGCAGCTGATAAGAAGGAGTCTGTTGCAAGGGCAGCTTTTGTTATTCCTAGAAGTGACTTTTCACCTTTAGCTTCTCCGCCACCTAGAGCTCTTACTCTTGCATTTTCTTCTTCAAAATCAAAAATATCAATCATAACACCTGGAAGAAGATCTGTATCCCCCGATTCTATAACTTTTACCTTTCTTGTCATCTGTCTAACAACTACTTCCAGATGCTTATCATTGATATCAACACCTTGAAGTCTATAAACCTTTTGTACTTCAGATAACAAGTAGTTTCTAACACCATCAATTCCTTTTATCCTCAAGATATCATGAGGATTAACGGAACCTTCAGTAATTTCATCTCCGGCAGCCACAGTATCGCCATTGGTAACTTTTAGCCTTGAACCAAAAGGTATGTCATAGCTTGCTTCTTCACCGGTTTCACTTGTTACAACAACAGTTCTCTTTTTCTTAGTTTCTTCTACTCTAACAGTACCTGCAATTTCAGTTACTATTGCAAGCCCCTTTGGCTTTCTTGCTTCGAATAATTCCTCAACTCTTGGAAGACCCTGTGTTATATCAGCACCTGCAACACCACCGGTATGGAATGTTCTCATTGTAAGCTGGGTACCAGGTTCACCTATACTTTGCGCAGCCACAATACCTACTGCTTCACCAATATTTATCTTTTGAGCTGTAGCCATGTTCATTCCATAGCACTTTGCACATACTCCAAATTTAGCTTTACATGTGAATACCGAGCGGATTTTAACCTTCTTGATACCAATTTTCTCAATCTTCTCGGCTATTTCACCGTCCATATATTCATCTTTAGGAACAATTACTTCTCCAGTTTCAGGATTTATGATATCTTCAGCGGTGTATCTTCCGGTTAATCTTTCCCTCAAGGATTCAATGATTTCATTACCTTCCTTTATTTCTGCAACTATAAAGCCTTCTTCTGAACCGCAGTCTTCTTGTCTAACTATAACATCCTGACTTACATCAACAAGTCTTCTTGTTAAGTATCCTGAGTCAGCTGTTTTTAAGGCTGTATCCGCATTACCTTTTCTAGCTCCGTGGGTTGATATGAAGTATTCCAACACTGATAGACCTTCTCTAAAGGATGCACGAATTGGCAACTCAATGATTTTACCAGAAGGATTGGCCATAAGACCTCTCATACCAGCCAACTGTTTAATCTGGCTCTTAGATCCTCTCGCACCTGAATCAGCCATCATAAAT
This sequence comes from Clostridium thermarum, assembly GCF_006351925.1. Classification (NCBI taxonomy): domain Bacteria; kingdom Bacillati; phylum Bacillota; class Clostridia; order Eubacteriales; family Clostridiaceae; genus Clostridium; species Clostridium thermarum. Next base: position 3,359,032 of record NZ_CP040924.1, read on the forward strand.
ATTGGATTGAACTTATCTAGGCTATCCATAAGGGCATCAGCTACTTCCTCAGTAGTTTTAGTCCATTTGTCAATTACTCTTTCATATCTTTCGTCTTCAGAGATAAATCCTCTCTTATAGAGCTTTTCGATCTTATCAACAGTTGCGTCTGCATCCTCAAGAAGAGTCTTCTTAGCTTCTGGAACTATCATGTCTGAGGCTGCTACTGTGATTGCGCCTATAGTTGAATAATGGTATCCTTTAGCCTTTATCTTGTCTAGCATTATAGCAGTTTCTGTCGGGCCGTACTTCATATAACATCTATCAATAATCTTACCTAGGTTCTTCTTATTTACTAAAAAGTCAACTTCCAACAGGAATTCATTGCCCGAAACTGATCTATCTACAAATCCTAGATCTTGTGGTATAGATTCATTGAATATAACTTTTCCAACAGTTGTCTCTATGATACCGGATTTTTCTACACCATCTATCATTTTTCTAAGCTTAATCTTTACCTTAGCGTGAATATCAACCTCACCTAACTCATAAGCCATAATAGCTTCTTCAGGAGATGAGAACATTTTTCCTTCACCTTTTCCGCCATCCTTATCGATGGTTAGATAATAGGAACCCAATACCATATCCTGTGTAGGTACGCAAACCGGCTTTCCGTCTGAAGGCTTAAGAATGTTTCCAGCGGCCAACATTAAGAATCTTGCTTCAGCTTGTGCTTCTACAGAAAGTGGTACATGGACAGCCATCTGGTCACCATCAAAGTCCGCATTGTATGCAGTACATACTAAAGGATGTAGTTTGATAGCTCTACCTTCAACTAGTACAGGCTGGAATGCCTGTATTCCTAATCTATGCAGTGTGGGGGCACGGTTTAAAAGTACTGGATGATCTGTAATAACTTCTTCTAGTACATCCCATACTTGAGGCATTACTCTTTCAACCATTCGCTTAGCACTCTTTATGTTGTGGGCTACTCCCCCCTCGACGAGCTTTTTCATTACAAAAGGCTTAAATAATTCTAGAGCCATTTCCTTAGGTAGCCCACATTGATACATTTTTAGTTCTGGTCCAACTACTATAACAGAACGACCAGAATAGTCAACACGCTTACCAAGAAGATTCTGTCTAAATCTACCTTGCTTACCCTTTAACATATCGGAAAGCGACTTAAGTGGTCTATTTCCGGGTCCTGTTACAGGTCTACCTCTTCTTCCATTATCTATTAAAGCATCTACTGCCTCTTGAAGCATTCTTTTTTCATTTCTGACAATTATATCAGGAGCTCCTAAATCTAAAAGCTTCTTTAATCTGTTATTTCTATTAATTACTCTTCTGTATAAGTCATTTAAGTCAGAAGTAGCAAATCTGCCACCATCAAGCTGAACCATTGGTCTTAAATCTGGTGGAATAACAGGAATAACGTCAATAATCATCCATTCAGGTCTGTTTCCGGACTTTCTAAAGGATTCAACCACCTCTAGTCTCCTAATTATTCTTACCTTTTTCTGACCTGTACTTACTTTTAATTCTTCTTTTAATTCTTCTGATAATCTTTCTAGAGCAATCTCTTGTAACAGAACTTTTACAGCTTCTGCTCCCATACCTGCAGTAAAGCTGTCATCACCATATTTATCAACAGCTTCTCTATATTCCTTTTCATTTAAGAGCTGCTTCTTTAGTAATGGTGTATCCTTTGGATCTAATACGACATATGAAGCAAAGTAAAGTATTTTTTCAAGGGATCTTGGGGACATATCTAAGATTAGACCCATTCTTGAAGGTATACCTTTGAAATACCATATATGGGAGACAGGGGCAGCAAGTTCAATATGCCCCATTCTCTCTCTTCTAACCTTTGCCTTTGTGACTTCAACACCGCATCGGTCACATACTATACCTTTATATCTAACCCTTTTATACTTACCACAATGGCATTCCCAATCTTTAATTGGTCCAAATATTCTTTCGCAGAAAAGGCCATCTCTTTCAGGCTTCAATGTTCTATAATTAATAGTCTCCGGCTTCTTTACCTCACCTCTAGACCATTCTCTTATTTGCTCCGGTGACGCAAGGCCGATTTGTATAGCGTCAAAATTATTTAGTTCAAACAAGGGTTCTTCCTCCCTTCATTAATTAATGTTCATCACCAAAATCATCTAGCTCCAGTTCGTCCTGGAAATCATCCAACGGAAGTTCGTCATAATCTATATCTATATCTTCGTCGATTTCTTCATCGTTATCAAGATAATCGTCTGTAGGCGTAGGTGGTATAAGTTCCTCAGTTCCTTCAATATTAACTTCCAGATCTTCCATCTCTTCATCTACAGATTCTTTGATCTTAATTTCTTCATTAGAATCATTAAGAACCTTAACATTTAAACAAAGAGCTTGAAGTTCCTTAATTAATACCTTAAAGGATTCTGGAACACCTGGCTCAGGAATGTTTTCACCCTTAACTATAGCTTCGTACGTTTTAACTCTACCCACTACATCATCAGACTTAACTGTTAATATTTCTTGAAGAGTATGTGCAGCACCATAGGCCTCCAGTGCCCAAACTTCCATTTCGCCGAATCTTTGGCCACCAAACTGTGCTTTACCTCCAAGTGGTTGTTGAGTTACTAATGAGTATGGACCTGTTGATCTTGCGTGTATCTTATCGTCAACAAGGTGGGCCAGCTTTAATATATACATATATCCAACAGTTACTCTACTATCAAAAGGTTCTCCAGTTCTTCCATCATAGAGGACAGTCTTACCATCAATATGATAACCGGCGTTTCTTAGGCATTCTTCAATATCATCTTCAGTTGCACCGTCAAATACAGGAGTGGCTATATGCCAACCTAACTTACTTGCAGCCCAACCAAGGTGAACCTCTAAAACTTGCCCGATATTCATACGGGACGGTACACCTAGCGGATTAAGACATATCTGAAGCGGTCTACCATCTGGTAAAAATGGCATATCTTCTTCCGGAAGCACTCTGGAAATAACACCCTTATTACCATGTCTACCAGCCATTTTATCTCCAACAGAAATCTTTCTTTTCTGTGCTATATAACATCTTACTAATTGATTAACTCCAGGAGGTAACTCGTCACCATTTTCTCTTGTAAACACTTTAACATCTACAATAATACCGGCTTCACCATGGGGAACCCTCAAGGAAGTATCTCTTACTTCTCTTGCCTTTTCTCCAAAGATCGCCCTTAAAAGCCTTTCTTCGGCAGTTAATTCAGTTTCTCCCTTCGGAGTCACTTTCCCAACAAGTATATCTCCGGATCTAACTTCTGCACCAATTCTTATAATACCTCTTTCATCGATGTCCTTAAGCGCATCGTCACCAACATTTGGAATATCTCTTGTTATCTCTTCTGGTCCTAGCTTGGTATCTCTAGCCTCTGCCTCATATTCTTCTATATGAATTGAAGTAAAGACATCGTCTCTTACAAGCTCTTCAGAAATAAGCATAGCGTCTTCATAGTTATAACCTTCCCAAGTTATGAAGCCTATTCTTATGTTTTTACCAAGAGCTATTTCACCTAAATCCGTTGAAGGTCCATCAGCAAGTATTGTTCCCGCAATAACTCTCTCGCCTTTACTTACTATTGGCCTTTGATTTATACAAGTTCCTTGGTTTGATCTTTTAAACTTAAGTAGCCTGTAAACATCTATACCGCCATCTGAATCTCTCTTGATTCTAATTTCATTAGCACTTACAAAAGTTACTACACCACTGTTTTTAGCTTTTGGCAGAACACCAGAATCATATGCTGCTTTAAACTCTATACCGGTACCAACAATTGGCGCCTGTGGTTTTAGAAGCGGAACCGCCTGACGCTGCATGTTAGAACCCATGAGTGCACGGCTAGCGTCGTCATTTTCCAAGAATGGAATCATAGCTGTTGCCACAGAAACCAACTGTCTTGGAGAAACATCCATTAAATCAACATCTTCTCTGGCAACTACTAAAACATCTTCCTTATATCTAACTGTAATTCTCTTATCTATAAACCTTCCATCTTCCCCTACTGGTTCGTTGGATTGAGCTATTAGATAATGGTCTTCTTCGTCAGCTGTAAAGTATTTAATTTTATCTGTAACAACTCCGGTCTTCTTATCTACTACCCTATATGGAGTTTCAATAAAGCCATATTCATTTACTCGCGCATATGTAGCTAAGGAGTTGATTAATCCTATATTAGGTCCTTCAGGAGTTTCTATAGGACACATTCTACCATAATGTGAATGGTGAACGTCTCTTACTTCAAATCCTGCTCTTTCTCTTGATAATCCACCTGGTCCTAGCGCAGATAATCTTCTCTTATGAGTTAATTCTGAAAGTGGATTTGTCTGATCCATGAATTGTGATAACTGTGAACTACCAAAGAATTCCTTGATAGCAGCTGCAACAGGTCTTATATTTATCAGAACCTGAGGAGTTATACCTTCCTGATCCTGTATAGTCATTCTCTCTTTGACAACTCTTTCCATCCTTGAAAGACCTATTCTAAACTGGTTCTGAAGTAGTTCTCCCACAGATCTTAGTCTTCTATTACCAAGATGGTCAATATCGTCAACATTACCAATATTATAAGTTAATCCTATTTCATAGCTGATTGTTGCATAGATATCATCCCTAATTATATGCTTTGGTATTAATCTATGAATATTCTTTCTTATTTCTTCCTTAATAATAGCTTCATCATCGTAATTGTCCAATATCTCTTTTAAAGTAGGATAATGAACATATTCTCTTATATTCAAGTCGCTAATATCAAACGGTACAACGTTATGTATGTTAACAAAATAATTGCCAATTACTTTAATCCTTTTGTCATCTACAATTATATCTACAGCATTAATACCAGCATCTTGAATTTGAACAGCAACATCTCTGTCAATCTTTTCACCTTTTTGAACAAAGATCTCGCCTGTATGTGGATTCATTATGTCATCTGCTGCTATTTGATTAGCTATTCTCAGGTTTAATGCTAACTTTTTATTAAACTTGTAGCGCCCTACTCTTGAAAGATCATAACGCTTAGCGTCAAAAAATAGGGAATCTATTAAAGCTACGGCACTATCTACAGTTGGAGGTTCACCAGGCCTTAATCTCTTATAGATTTCAAGTAAGGCTTCTTCTTTTGTCTTTGTATTGTCCTTCTCTATTGTCGCCTTTAGCCTCTCCTCTTCGCCAAAAAAGCTAATGATTTCCTGGTCGCTTCCTATACCCATTGCCCTTGCTAAAATAGTAATAGGTAGTTTTCTTGTCTTATCAATTCTAACATAAATTACTTCGTTAGAATCTGTTTCATACTCAAGCCATGCTCCTCTGTTTGGTATAACCGTTGAGGAAAATAACTTCTTGCCGGACTTATCCATAGCAAAACTATAGTAAACTCCGGGAGATCTTACTAATTGGCTAACTATTACTCTTTCTGCACCATTTATTATGAATGTTCCCTGCTCTGTCATGAGAGGGAAATCCCCCATAAAAACTTCCTGTTCTTTTAATTCTCCTGTTTCTTTGTTGTAAAGCCTTACTTTAACCTTAAGTGGAGCTGCATAAGTTGCATCTCTTTCCTTGCATTCCTCAACAGAATACTTAATATTATCCATATCGAGCTTATACCCAACAAATTCCAGAACGAGATTTCCGGTGTAATCCATTATTGGATTAACGTCGTCAAATACTTCTTGAAGCCCTTCATCTAGAAACCATTTATATGAGTCTAGCTGAACTTCGATAAGATTTGGCATATCTGCCACTTCTTTTACTTTTCCGAAACTCATTCTTGTTCGTTTTCCAACTTGGACAGGATGTACCATTAGCTATCACCCCTTGTAAATACTTAAATAAAATACATTATCCCCTAGGAATTACCTAACGGATTGCACACAACCTCATTATTTTAGTATAACCATTATAATAAATTTAATTCGTCTTATAAAGACAAAAAAAATCCATATAATTATAAGTAAATTAATGCATTTTAATATATTATCACAATAGATTATTGTTGTCAATATACAACTTTAAAAAAGAGACACTTACCTAAAAGTGCCTCTTTTATTTTTACTATTTTATTTCTACTGTTGCGCCAACTTCAGCAAGTTTAGCCTTAATGTTTTCAGCTTCTTCTTTTGAAGCGCCTTCTTTTAATGTCTTAGGAGCTCCGTCAACTACTTCCTTAGCTTCCTTTAATCCTAATCCAGTTAATTCTCTAACTACTTTTATAACCTTTATCTTTTCTGAACCAGCGCTTGCTAGTATTACATCGAATTCAGTCTTTTCTTCAGCTGCTGGAGCTGCTGCACCTGCAGCACCTGCTACAGCTACTGGGGCTGCTGCGCTAACGCCGAACTCTTCCTCACATGCCTTTACTAATTCATTTAATTCTAAAACAGTCATTTCTTTTATAGCTTGAATAATTTCTGCCTTTGTCATTTATAAGACACCTCCAAATTTTCTTTTTTATTATGCGTTTTCTTTCTTTTCACTAATTGCATTTAATAAGTATGCAAGATTTGATAATGGAGCCTTGAAGCTTCCAAGAAGTTTTGAAATAAGAACTTCTCTTGATGGTATCGCAGCGATAGCTTTAATTTGTTCAGACCCATAAATCTGATTTTCAACGATACCTGCTTTTAACTCTAGCTTCTTATGATCTTTAGCAAAATCATTTAATACTCTAGCTGGAGCTGTAGCATCATCATAGCTGAAAGCCATTGAAACTGGTCCTTCAAGATAGCTTATTACTCCATCAAGACCCACCTCTTTAGCTGCTAATGTAACCATTGTATTTTTATATACTTTGTATTCAACACCAGCTTCTCTTAACTTCTTTCTTAATTCTGTATCTTCCTCTACTGTTAGCCCTTGATAATTAGCAAGTACTACACCTTGAGCCTTAGATAACTTTTCCTTTATCTCAGCAACTTTAGCTTCTTTAATAACTCTGTTCTTGTTTTCCACTGTGTGTCCACCTCCTTACGCTTCTCACAGTCCATACACAATAATAAAAGGTCCCTCGTAGACAATGAGAGACCTCAACTAACTAAATGTATCGGAACCCTCGGTAGGTAGATTTCTCGTTACGCCTTACAGCACCTACTGTCTACGGTTTATTATCGTATTTAACTTATGAAATTATATCAAACCAATAAATATATGTCAATACTATTCAAGAACCTTTATAGGGTTAATCTTAACTCCAGGTCCCATTGTGCTTGATACAACTACAGATTTAATGTATTGACCTTTTGCTGCAGCTGGCTTAGCTTTGATAAGCGCTTCCATTAGTGTGTGGAAGTTATCAACTAACTTTTCTCCACCGAATGACTTCTTACCTAGTGGTACGTGTACTATAGATGTCTTATCTACTCTGTACTCTACCTTACCAGCTTTAATTTCAGCTATAGCTTTAGCCACATCAAATGTAACTGTACCAGACTTTGGATTTGGCATTAAACCCTTAGGTCCAAGTACTCTACCTAATCTACCTACAACGCCCATCATATCTGGAGTTGCTACAACTACATCAAATCCAAACCAGTTTTCTTTTTGGATTTTGTCAACTAACTCTTCAGCTCCAACAAAATCTGCTCCTGCATCTTCTGCCTCTTTAGCCTTATCACCCTTAGCAAACACTAAAACTCTAACAGTTTTGCCTGTTCCATGAGGTAGCACTACAGCTCCTCTTACCTGCTGATCTGCATGTCTTGGATCCACTCCTAGTCTTACTGCTAATTCTATAGTTTCATCAAACTTTGCCTTAGCAGTCTTAACAGCAAGTTCCATCGCTTCAGCAGGAGAATATAAAGTACTCTTATCTACAAGCTTTGCGCTTTCAATATAATTCTTTCCCATTAATTTATCCTCCTTGTGGTATTAGCGGTTTTTACCTCCCACTTTAATTGAGAGATCACTTAACAAACTGTATAACATCATAATTATTCTTCTACTGTTATACCCATGCTTCTAGCTGTTCCAGCTATCATGCTCATCGCTGCCTCAACTGATGCTGCATTTAAATCAGGCATCTTAAGTTCAGCAATTTGTCTTAACTGAGCCTTTGTAACTTTTGCAACCTTTGTTCTGTTAGGTACAGCAGAACCACTTTCAATTCCACAAGCCTTCTTTAATAGAACTGCAGCTGGTGGTGTCTTAAGAATAAAACTGAAAGATCTGTCCTGATAAACAGTAATTACAACAGGTATAATTAATCCTGCTTGATTAGCTGTTCTTGCATTAAATTCCTTACAGAATCCCATGATATTAACACCATGTTGACCAAGAGCTGGACCAACTGGTGGAGCTGGAGTTGCTTTTCCTGCAGGAAGTTGAAGCTTTATCATTCCTGTTACTTTCTTAGCCATGTGTTTACACCTCCTATTATGTGGTTTATCGGGATAATTCCCTCCCACTTATTGAAACCCCGGTAAAAACCCAGGTTTACTAGCATTAATCGAGTTTTTCAATTTGGTTGAAATCCACTTCAATAGGGGTTTCCCTACCGAACATATCAACCAATGCCTTTGCCTTGTGCTTTTCGAGATTAATCTCTTTAATTATAGCGACAAAGTTCTCTAGCGGTCCAGAAATAATCTTCACCGTTTCACCAACCTCCAAGTCGATATCTACTGGCTTTTCAACTATACCCATAGAATCAACCTCATCATCGGTCAATGGTACTGGTTTTGATCCCGGACCAACAAATCCTGTTACACCTCTAGTATTTCTAACTACATACCAGGAATCATCATTCATAACCATTTTCACTAAAACATACCCTGGAAAAATCTTCTTTTGTGTAATTTTTTTCTTGCCATCCTTTTCTTCCACAACTTCCTCCATTGGCACCTGAACGTCATGGATTAAGTCATGTAAGTTTCTATTTTCAATAGTTTTTTCAAGATTGGCTTTTACTTTGTTTTCATAACCAGAGTACGTATGGACAACATACCATCTAGCTCTTTCACTCATACGCTTAGGAGCAGATAAACCACTCCGGCCTCCTTTTTTTTACTTTATTCCAAGTATTAAATTAAATAGATACTTGAATCCAGCATCTAAAACTACCACATATACCATATAAATCGCACATAAAGTAAACACTGTAATAGACGCTTTCTTTACATCTTTTTTTGTTGGCCATGTTATTCTTTTCGCTTCTGCCTTAAATCCTCTGAAAACACCTGTGATTGAGGCCAATACACTTTTTTTCCTTTTCTCTTTTACTCTACTCTCCACAGCCATTAAATCCACATCCTTAAAATTTATAAGACATTTTTATATGAAATTACTTTGTCTCTTTATGAGCTGTATGCTTGTGGCAAAACTTGCAGTACTTTCTCATTTCCAATCTATCAGGATCATTTTTCTTGTTCTTCATAGAATTGTAATTTCTTTGCTTGCATTCAGTGCAGGCCAATGTAATCTTAACTCTCACTATCTACACCTCCAAATTCTTATGAGTCTAACGGTGCCTTTTGCTTAATATCACTAAAATAATTTATCATATATTATATGATTATGTCAATGTTTAATACTTTCAAAAGGACCAGGTCCTGAAACCCAGTCCTATTAAATATTTGAATATACCAATTGTATTATTACTCTATTATCTTAGTAACAACACCTGAACCTACTGTTCTTCCGCCTTCTCTTATAGCAAATCTTAATCCTTCATCCATTGCTACTGGAGTAATTAATTCAACAGTCATGTCGATGTGGTCTCCTGGCATAACCATTTCCATTCCTTCTGGAAGTTTGATTGTTCCTGTAACGTCTGTTGTTCTGAAGTAGAACTGTGGTCTGTATCCATCAAAGAATGGTGTATGTCTTCCACCTTCTTCTTTCTTTAATACGTATACTTGACCTACGAATTTCTTGTGTGGCTGTACTGTATTTGGCTTTGCTAGAACCTGACCTCTTTCGATTTCACTTCTCTGTATACCTCTTAATAATGCTCCTATGTTATCTCCAGCTTGTGCTTCATCAAGTAGCTTTCTGAACATTTCTACTCCTGTACAAACTGTCTTCTTCTTTTCTTCGCTGAGTCCTACTATTTCTACTTCGTCACCTACGTGCAGTACTCCTCTTTCAACTCTTCCTGTTGCAACTGTTCCTCTACCAGTGATTGTGAATACATCTTCTACTGGCATTAAGAATGGCTTATCTGTTGCTCTCTGTGGTGTTGGAATGTAGCTATCTACTGCTGCCATTAACTCTTCTATGCACTTTGTAGCTTCTGGATCTGTTGGGTTTTCTAATGCTCTTAATGCTGATCCAGTTACTACCGGTATTTCATCTCCTGGGAACTTGTATTCACTTAACAAGTCTCTAACTTCCATTTCTACTAATTCAAGTAGTTCTGGATCGTCTACCATATCTGCCTTGTTTAAGAATACTACTATATAGTCAACACCTACTCTTGATGCAAGTAATATATGTTCTCTTGTCTGTGGCATTGGACCGTCTGCTGCACTACATACTAGTATAGCACCGTCCATCTGTGCTGCTCCTGTAATCATGTTCTTTACATAGTCAGCGTGTCCTGGACAGTCAACGTGTGCATAGTGTCTGTTGTCTGTTTGATATTCAACGTGTGCTGTGTTGATTGTGATTCCTCTTTCTTTTTCTTCTGGTGCCTTATCTATTTCGTCATACTTTGTTGCCTGTGCATATCCCTTGTTTGCTAATACTGTTGTAATAGCTGCTGTTAATGTTGTCTTACCATGGTCTACGTGACCGATTGTTCCAATGTTAACATGTGGTTTGCTTCTTTCAAATTTTGCCTTTGCCATTTGGTTTTTCCTCCTTATATATCTATAATTACAAATAAACTTTGCCTGGCGTGTTGTATGTATTAAATGGAGCCCATAACCGGGATCGAACCGGTGACCTCCACCTTACCAAGGTGACGCTCTGCCTACTGAGCTATATGGGCAATATATGGAGCGAGTGAAGGGAATCGAACCCTCGTAGCTAGCTTGGGAAGCTAGAACTCTACCATTGAGTTACACCCGCTTTTCTCTCATACATGTAACAATTAAAGATTTTACTACTGTTATTGTGATTTGTCAATATGAAATTTTATCTATTAGTTAAACATTTTTCTAATTTTCTTTTTACTCTCTGCAGTGCATTATCTATGGATTTAGCATGCCTATCAAGATCACAGGCGATTTCTTGATATGACTTACCATCAAGATATGACATGAGCACTTCCATTTCCAAATCAGAGAGCACCTCTCCGATTTCTGTTTCAATATGACTCATCTCTTCTTTGCTTATAATCAATTCTTCCGGGTCAGATACCTTTAAACTAGACAGTACGTCCAATAATGTCCTATCAGATTCCTCATCATAAATAGGTTTATTCAATGAAACATATGTATTAAGAGGTATATGTTTTTGACGGGTTGCTGTTTTTATTGCGGTTATTATTTGTCTAGTAACACATAGCTCCGCAAAAGCCTTAAAGGAAGATAGCTTGTCAGGTTTGAAATCTCTTATAGCTTTATAAAGCCCTATCATACCTTCTTGATATATATCTTCTTTGTCTGCCCCTATAAGAAAGTAAGATTTAGCTTTCGCTTTTACAAAGTTTTGATATTTATTAATCAAATATTCCTGTGCTCTGACATCACCTTTTTTCGCCTCTATTACCACTTCTTCGTCAAGTTTGTCACCAAAGTTTGTAAACGTTTTTAAGCACCTTCCCCGCATTTCCAAAGGTCTCCCCCCCAGCTTTTCATATGTCACCTCTTAGATTATACCGTATATTAAAAGTATAAGTCAAGATAATTCAACGGTTTCTGCTAATTTTCTCAACTTCTTCCAACACCTTTTATATGTTATTTTTAAAGTTAATTTTTTCTTATTCATATTTTTTTCTCATACATTTCTAAACCACAAAAATATCTTCCATAGGATAAAAACTCCAAGGAAGATATTTTAATTTCCAACTATAGTCTGCTTTTTAACACTTCATACATGATTATTCCAGCTGCCACTGACGCATTCAATGAGTTTACATTACCTTTCATCGGTATCTTAATAATCTTATCGCATTTTTCCTTAGTAAGTCTGGATATACCTCTTCCCTCACTGCCTATAACTAATGCAACAGCTCCTTTGAAAGATGTCTGATAGCAAAACTCTTCCCCATCCATGTCAGCACCATATACCCAAACCCCGCTCTCTTTTAAATTCTCAATTGCAGTATTGATGTTTGTAACCTTCGCAATTTTAACATATTCTACCGCCCCTACGCTTGACTTGTAAACAGAAGCCGTGACTCCTACATTTCTTCTTTTAGGAATTACTATTCCATGGGCACCACAAACTTCAGCGGTTCTAATTATTGACCCTAAATTATGAGGATCTTCTATTTCATCTAATAAAACAATAAACGGATCCTCTCTCTTTTCTTTGGCATATTGAAGTATATCCTCCAATTCACAGTAACTATAGGGTGTTGTTTGAGCTATTACACCTTGGTGACTTCCTGTGGAAGACATTGCATCCAGTTTTCTTCTGTCTACCTCTTTTACAACTATGCCCTTCTCTTTAGCCAGCGCCAATATTACATTTACTGCGCCCTCTAAATCCCCTTTAGCCAACAGTATCTGTTCAATGGTTCTGCCACCTCTAAGGGCCTCTATTACCGCATTTCTACCTTCAATTAAATCTTCTCTTATAACAACATTATTCTCCTCAACAGCTCTGGAATGTGATCTTTCCCTTTTAAAATCCGACCTTTCTCTACTATCCTTAAGATTCCTAGTTTCTCTTCTATCTCTGGCGTCATCTTTTTTATTTGGTCCTTTGGTCATCCTCATATAATCACTCCTTAGTAACTTTTTTATCATTAAATATTATGTTCATAAATAGCTCAAGTCTATCAATTTGCGCTGTTATGTATAAATATCCTAGCAAAGCCTCAAAACCTGTAGCTGTTCTATAATCTGATACGCTGGTATTTTTGGGCATAGTAGGTGATTTTGCATTCCGCCCTTTTTTAAAAACTTGCATTTCTTCTTCAGTGAAATGCTCTTCCAATTTTCTGACAAAAGCACATTGTGAACTAGCCTTCACATAGGAGATAGCCTTCACATGCAACTTGTGGGCAGATAAATTAGTATTATTTATCAACAGGTGTTCTCTTACCATCACCTCAAAAACGGCGTCTCCTATATATGCTAATGCCAGACTGTTCATCCTTCTGGCTTCATCTATTGTGAACTTTCTCCCTGTATAGCTAAAAATCATTTTTCTTCTCCTTAATAAACAAAGTCATCAGACTAGAATTTACTATACATTACTTTTGAAGCAAATTCAATACTGACAAAAGGGTTAAGCTAACTAAATATAACATAATTAGCATAACCCTTTTAACAAAAATTATATTACTGCTTAATAAACCATCTTACTCCCTGTGGGGTGTCTTCCAACACTATTCCTCTAACCTTTAAGTCATCTCTTATCTTATCAGCCAGGGCCCAATTCTTCTCTTTTCTTGCCTTTTGTCTTTCTTCAATGAGCTTCTCAACCTCTTCTTCCAAAGTTACTTTTGTAGACTTTTGCAGTATTCCTAGAGGAGAGCCTAATTCTCTAATGATAGCCAATGACTTTTCTATAATAGCCTTTGAAGATTCTGGAGAAATATTTATATTAATATCCCTAATTAAATCAAATATCACTGAGATAGCGTCTGCTGTGTTAAAGTCATCGTCCATCTTCTCAATATATTTGTCTCTATATGAAATTAGAGTTTCCACAAAAGCCTTTTCCTTTTCTTGCAATTCCTCTAACTTAACCTCTTCTAGAAGTCTTTCTAAGTTTCCTATAGTATTATAAAGTCTTTCAACTGATGCTCTAGCAGAATCAAGCAGTTCTATGCTGAAGTTCATTTGAGTTCTGTAATGTCCTGACAGCATAAAGAATCGTACAACATCAGAATCGTACCTTTCAAGTATCTCTCTTACAGTAAAGAAGTTGTTTAGTGATTTAGACATCTTCTGATTATTTACATTAATAAACGCCGCATGCATCCAATACCTTGCAAATTCAGTATTATTTCTGCATTCACTTTGTGCAATCTCATTTTCATGGTGAGGGAATATTAAGTCAGTACCCCCAGCATGAATATCTATAGTTTTTCCTAGAAGCTTATCAGCCATGCAGGAGCATTCAATATGCCAACCTGGTCTCCCTAGTCCCCACGGACTTTCCCAAGCAGGTTCTCCTGGCTTCTGCTTTTTCCATACAGCAAAATCCATCGGATCCTTTTTTCTATCATCTACGTCTATTCTTGCCCCTGCCTGCAAGTCTTCAAGGTTCTGCCCTGAAAGCTTACCATATTCATTAAATTTCTTGGTACTAAAATACACATCTCCATCTACTTCATAAGCATAGCCCTTTTCTATCAAGTCCTGGACAAAAACAATAATCTCATCAATAAACTGGGTAGCTCTTGGATTTACAGTAGCTCTCTTGATATTTAGCCCATCCGCATCCTTATAATATTCGCTAATATATCTATCTCCTAATTCCTTAACCGTAGTAGCTTCCTCATTAGCTCTTTTTATCATCTTGTCATCTATATCTGTAAAATTTTGAACAAACTTAACTTTGTATCCCCTATACTCTAAATACCTTCTTATGGTGTCAAAGACAATAAAAGTTCTAGCATTGCCTATGTGAAATAAATTATATACAGTAGGTCCACATACGTACATGCTAACCTCGCCCTCCTTTAGAGGTACAAACTCCTCTTTTGTCCTCTTTAGGGTATTATAAATCTTCATTCTATACCTCCCTATCTGATTATTACATAATGCACTTATAGACAAAACTCTCTTTTTAATAAGCTTTTCCCCAATATACCATATGTTTGGCCGGCTTTCCACAACAAACACAAGTATCACTGATTTTCTCCTGTTCAAATGGTATACACCTTGATGTAGCAGAAGTTAATTCCTTTATCTTGTCTTCACATTCTCTTTCCCCGCACCACATTGCCTTTATAAAGCCAGGTTTAGTTTCTATTGTATTCACAAACTCCTCCAGAGTTCTTACAGAGAATGTATTTTTATCTCTGTTTTCTCTTGCTCTTTTAAGCATATCTTTCTGAATAGTTTCTAGAAGTTGCGGAACTACTGTTTCTATTTCATCAAGAGCAACAGTTAACTTTTCTCCTGTATCTCTTCTTGCAAGTATACATTGATTGTTTTCTATATCCTTAGGTCCAATTTCCAATCTCAGCGGAACACCCTTCATTTCATACTCAGCAAACTTCCATCCTGGCATCTTATTAGATGAATCAAGCCTAATTCTTACTAACTTTGAAAGTCTACCCTTAAGTTCTTCAGCCTTCTCCAAAACACCTTCCTTATGCTGTGCAATAGGAACAATAACTAGCTGAATTGGAGCAATTCTTGGAGGTAGTACAAGACCGTTGTCATCCCCATGAACCATAATAACCGCACCAATTAACCTTGTGGTCATACCCCAGGATGTTTCATGTACATATTGGAGCTTACCGGTGTTATCTGTGTATTGTATATTAAATGCTTTAGCAAAATTGTCACCAAAATTATGAGAAGTACCTGTCTGAAGTGCCTTTCCATCATGCATTAAACTCTCTATGGTGTATGTAGCCTTTGCTCCTGCAAACTTCTCCTTTTCAGTCTTTTGACCCTTTACTACAGGAATCGCAAGTATTTCTTCACAATGTGCAGCATAGACATTCAACATTCTTATAGTCTCTTGCTGAGCCTCTTCAGCAGTAGCATGTACTGTATGTCCTTCCTGCCATAAAAATTCTGTAGTTCTTAAGAATGGTCTTGTTGTCTTTTCACATCTTACAACAGAGCACCATTGATTGTAGAGCTTTGGCAGGTCATTGTAAGATTGAACTATCTTGGAATAATGCTCACAAAATAAGGTTTCTGAGGTTGGTCGAACACATAGCTTCTCTGTAAGCTTTTCTTCTCCAAAATGAGTTACCCAAGCAACCTCCGGAGCAAAACCTTCAACATGCTCCTTTTCCTTTTGCAGCAGTGATTCCGGTATAAACATAGGCATATATACATTTTCATGGCCAGTTTCTTTAAATCTGGCATCTAAATCCTTCTGTATGTTTTCCCATATGGCGTAACCATAAGGTCTAATAATCATGCAGCCCTTAACGCTTGCATAATCTACCAACTCAGCCTTCTTTACGATATCAGTATACCATTGTGCAAAATCCTCATCCATACTAGTTATAGCTTCTACCATCTTCTTATTCTTTGACATGAATCTTCCTCCTAATCTTTCTCACTCAAAGTTATATATTTTTTATTATTAACATAAATTAAAAAAACTCACCCTATATTAGGGCGAGTTTTATCGCGGTACCACCTAAATTTGTACTCATTACTTTAACGGAATTACCGGTAGTGATTAACTACAGCTCAGAAGCGGGTTCGAAAATTTGAAAATCTCTCAGCAAATGATTTTCTCTCTGTATGTTTTTCTACTATTCTTCTTCATAGCGTACTATGCACTTTTATAATAACTAATTATAATTTCTAATAAATACCCTGTCAATATCTCGGAGATTTAATGCATTTGCTTTAAAATTTCTTCTCCTATCAGCATATCTTCAGGAGTAGTAATCTTTATATTTTTATAATCACCCTCATATAAAAACACCTTATGACCATAATGTTCAGCCACCATTGTATCATCCGTAGCTTTAAAACCTTCTAACTCTGCTTTCTGGTGACAAGCTAATATCAAATCGTAATTGAAGCATTGCGGTGTTTGAACAGCAATCAGAGTATCTCTATCCGGAGTGCTGATGGAAAATCCTTCTTTATCAATGACCTTGATTGTATCCTTTGGCCTAACACCACAGGCCGCTGCACTATATTTTTCAGCGTAGGCTATACCATTTTCAATAATATCCTTTCCTACAAAAGGTCTAGCACCATCATGAATGAGAACAATACCGCAATTATTTAATGCTTTCAGTCCATTTAATACTGACTGTTGTCTTTCCTTTCCACCTGCCGCTAAAACCTTCACTTTATCCAATCGGTATTTCTCAATTATCTCTGTCTTTACATATTCAATGTTTTCCTCAGCTAAAACCAAGGCAATCGAGTCAATTTTATCACATTCAGCAAAGGATTTTATTGCATAATACAAAATTGGCTTTCCGTTAATCTGTAAAAATTGCTTGCTTATTTTACTCCCCATTCTGGTTCCTTTGCCCGCTGCCACAATTAATGCTATATATGATTTTATCATCTTTCAACCTTCCTAATTAGCCTTTTCTAACATTTCCTTTTGCTTGGCAAATATCATTCTACCTGCAGCAGTTTGAAGTACTGAAGTTACTATGACATCAATAAATTCTCCAATGAACTTTCTTCCACCTTCTACTACTATCATTGTACCGTCATCCAGATATGCTATTCCTTGTCCGGATTCCTTACCGTCCTTTACCACTTGGATTTTCATCTCTTCCCCAGGTAGTACTATAGGTTTTATTGCGTTGGCAAGTTCGTTTATGTTCAGTACTGGTACCCCTTGAAATTCTGCAACTTTATTTAAGTTATAATCATTAGTGATTACCTTCCCTCCAATAGCTTGGCAAAGCTTAAGCAGCTTGCTATCCACTTCCGCAATATCAGGAAAGTCCTTTTCACTAATTACAACTTCCATCTTTAATTCCTTTTGTATTTTGTTTAATATATCTAAGCCTCTTCTCCCACGGTTTCTTTTCAAAGTATCTGAGGAGTCTGCTATATGTCTCAGCTCTTCTAATACGAAATTAGGAATTATGAGTGGACCCTCTATGAAACCAGTCTGGCAAAGATCAAAAATTCTACCGTCAATTATTACAGATGTATCTAATACCTTAGGATCTGCTTTTGATATACCTTTTACTTTTTTGTCTTTTGAATTGCCTATTTTTTTCATATTAAAAAATAGTGCCATCAGTTCATCCTTCTTTTTAACGGCAATATTTGCCCCTAACACAGCCATAACGATATTTATTGATACAGATATAAGGGTCCCAATATACGGTATAGTCGTAAGAACGTTTACCAACATTGTGGATATGGCTAATCCAATTATTGCACCTCCGGCACCAAAAAGAATGACACTTGCGGGAAACTTTTGAATGCTTTTTTCTGTGTACTCCATGGATTTAGCTATTAAATCATTTATTAGCGGTGATATTAAGAATAAAATAATGCCAAACAAAAGTGTTATAAAAACTAAAATTAATATCTTATTGAAAGTATTATCGTTAAAGTAACCAGACTCCATTGCAAAATTTGTGTTTAACAATATGTCACCAACAAAATACCCGATAACTAAGCCCATCAGAGTGAATATGGTTCTTAATATTTTATTTAACATTGCCTTCACCTCCTTAAGAATTTTGTATTATTTAAAAATTTAGAATCTCTTAACTATTAAGGGTTATAACTAATATATATTAATTAATGCTTATTTTCAATATTTATGAAATATTGTTTTAAACTTTTCCATCAGTTATCCCCCTATGAAAGAACTTTATTATAGTTTATCATATTGCCATGGACAAAAACACTCTGTGCCTCATTGCCTTTTCAATAAAAGAATTTTATAATTAAACTACAGGTAACTTTATCAAAATAATTTAAGGAGTTGAGACTGATGAAAGATGTTATATTTGACGAACTTCAGGATAAAGTAAGCGAATCACTATTACGGCATAAAAGTATTTTAGATATTTTGACAAAGTTCCAAGAATCAAATGCCCGAATTAACAGAGCGGTAGCCAAATCAGTAACTAACTGCGGCTGCATTAAAATAGATGCTTCAAAACAACAAATTCCTTGTGATGATGACGATATTGAATCCTTAAATGACTGCATGAAGACTCATCTTAGCGGTGAATTATGCGAAGGTTGCCGCGAAGTTATCGAAAGAGAAATAGGGAATAACATATTTTATTTAACAGCCCTCTGCAATCATCTAGGAGTAAATCTCTACGATTCCTTAATAAAAGAATACGATAAGATTAACACTTTAGGCAAGTATACTTTCAGATAATATACAAAAATTTAGAACAATAGCATTAGGTTATTGTTCTAAATTTTTTCTAGAACTGCTTATTTAGCATAACCTGCTCTCTTATTCTTCTAAGACCATTCCTTATTGCTTTAGCTCTCGCCTCTCCAATACCTTCAACCTTATCCAAATCATCATAAGAAGCCTCAATAACAGCCTTTAGCTCCTTAAAGTTTCTTACTAAATTTTCAATTATTGAAGCAGGTATTCTAGGTACTTTACTTAATATTCGGTAACCCCTTGGTGAAATAAGGGTATCAACCAGTGGTACACCGGTATAGCCTAAAAGTTTTGAAATGATATCTACATCTACTAACTCCTCAGAGGTCAATTCTTGTATAGCTTTATAAACCTCGTTGTAATCCATACCTGACTTACAATAATCTCTAATCAGTAAAATTCCATCTTGTTCTATATATTTAATTAATTCATTTAATTGCATGGTTATTAGTCTTCCTTCATTTCCAAGCTCACATATATACCTCTCTATTTCAGCTACAATTCTCATAACCATCTCAGTTCTTTGTATAGCTGTTATGACATCCATCAAGGTTGCTATATCTTGAAATTCCAGAAGATTTAAGTTGTTAAGTGCTCTATCCAGCACTGCCACATATCTTTCTAAGGTCTGTATGGCTTGATTTGCTCGAGCTAATATAATACTGCTTTCCCTTAGAACATATTTTAAGTCATTTTTATAAATAGTGATTATGTGCCTTCTTTGAGATATGGCTACCACAATTGCCCCGGTTTGCTTTGCTATTCTGTTTGCTGTTCTGTGCCTTGTTCCCGTTTCAAAAGTTGGTATGGAAGATTCAGGTATCAATTGAGTATTTGCATAAAGTATCTTTTTTAGGTCACTACTCAGTATTATAGCTCCATCCATCTTCGCCAATTCATAAATATAAGATGGGTTATAATCAGCATTTATAGCAAAGCCACCGTCAACAAGCTTCATAACAGCCTCACTGTCTCCTAATACAATCAAGGCTCCAGTTTTTGCTCTTAAGATGTTTTCTAGCCCCTCTCTCAGTGCTGTTCCAGGTGCTAGTATCTTTAATATACTTTTTAGTTCTTTATCCTTTTCCAATCTCATAAAATCACCATCTCAATGTACCCCATATCTATTGTTATTATTAACATTTTATAATATACTCAGCTGGCATCAAATACTTTATAAGATACTTCCTTTAGTGAAGAAACCAGTATAGTATTTACTAGCTTCGGATCTACTGATGCCTTATTTTTTTCAGGTATAACTACATTCTTGAACCCAAGCTTATAGGCCTCTTTTACCAATCTATCACAGGCACCAATAGGCCTAACCTCTCCGGTAAGTCCTACTTCTCCCACCACCATCATTTTTTCCAATTTGAATTCTTTGCCTCGTATACTGGATAGCAGTGCAAGTGCCAAGCCTAAGTCTGCATAGGTTCCATCAATGTTAAGCCCTCCAACAACATTCACGTAGACGTCAAAATTATAAAAGGGAATTCTAAGCTTCTTCTCTAAAACTGCAAGAATTAGGTTCAGTCTAGAAGTTTCTATACCTACAGAAGTTCTTCTGGGGTTAGCAGTTTTTGTTTCTGTAACCAAGGCTTGAATTTCTACTAAAATTGGACGTGTTCCTTCCATGACCCCTATTATAACGGAACCCTCAGCATTAAAGCTTGCATCCTCAAGAAATAGTCTGGAGGGATCTGAGATTTCCATGAGACCCACATCTTTCATTTCGAATACCCCGATTTCACTGGTGGTACCAAACCTGTTCTTTACAGCTCTCAGTACCCTTATATCCTCTGTCCTTTCCCCTTCAAAGGACAACACTGTATCCACCATATGTTCCAGTACTCTTGGCCCAGCCAGCTCTCCCTGTTTAGTAACATGCGCTACAATAAAAAACGGAATATCATTAGTCTTAGCCAGTCTCATCATATGGTTAGAGCACTCTCTAACTTGTGAAACACTTCCCGGAGCCGATGAAATACTGTCCTTGTATAAAGTCTGAATTGAATCTATAATGACAAAAGCCGGTTTCATTTCATCTATATGTTGATGAATAAGTTCTAAGTTAGTTTCAGACAAAATATAAAGATTTTCCGAAACTATATTCAGCCTATCCCCTCTGATTTTAATCTGTTCTTCTGACTCCTCTCCAGAAACATAGAGCACCTTTCCATATCTTTTAGCAATATTATTGCTGGTTTGCAGTAATAAAGTGGACTTTCCTATTCCAGGATCACCTGATATCAAAGTTAATGACCCTTTAACCAGGCCACCACCCAGAACCCTGTTTAACTCTTCGATGCCGGTGTCAAATCTCTCTATATTTCCTGATTTAATATGTACAATACTTTTTGGAACGCTCCGTGTATCCAGAGCAGCGTATCTTGGCTGCACCTTTTCTTGTTTTTGCTCCTCTATCATACTATTCCATGCACTGCAATCCGGACATTTTCCCAACCACTTTGGTGATTCATAACCACACTGTTGACATACGTAAACAGTTTTAACTTTTGCCAAAAAAATCAACTCCATTACTTTTTTTATTTTATCGAAAGGTTAAACTTCATCAATTTAAAAATAAGAATAAAAATTAAGAATGATGGATGAAATTCAGCGGAGATGAATTTCTACAAAATTATATTTTAAAGATTTTTCCTAGAGAAGCGAAGAAAAATCCTCCATCATTCTTAATTCTTAAATTTTAATTCGTAATTTCTAAATTTTATTGCTAAATACCATTTCATTGTCCCTAACTGTAACAACTATATGAGAGCCTGTTTTTACATTGCCTTTTAAAATCTCTTCAGATAGTCTGTCTTCTACGGCTTTAGTGATTGCTCTTCTTAAAGGTCGTGCTCCATAGACAGTATCAAAGCCTTCTTTAGCCAAATATGCCTCAGCAGACTCATCAAATTCTATGGATATACCCTGTTCCTTTAATCTACCTGCTACAGAGTTAAGCATTAAGGACACTATCTTCTTCAGGTCTTTCTCCTCTAGTTGATGGAAGACAATTATATCATCTATTCTGTTCAAAAATTCCGGTCTGAAGGTACGCTTTAACTCCTCCATTATATTTTCCTTCATCTTCTCATATTCGCTCTCACGCTGATTTTCTCCTCCTATATTAAAACCCATGGATTTTTGTTTTTTGATTGTAGAGGCTCCAGCGTTTGAAGTCATTATTACTATTGTATTTTTAAAGCTTACTGTCTTTCCCTTACCATCAGTAAGACGTCCATCCTCCAGAATTTGAAGCAGCACATTAAACACATCGGGATGAGCCTTCTCTATCTCATCAAATAGTACCACTGAGTATGGATTTCTTCTAACCTTCGCTGACAGCTGGCCTCCTTCATCATATCCAACATATCCCGGAGGAGAACCTATAAGCCTTGAAACTGCGTGTTTCTCCATGTATTCTGACATATCTATCCTGATTATACTATTCTCATCACCAAACATAGCTTCCGCCAATGCCTTGCTCAGCTCAGTTTTTCCCACTCCTGTAGGTCCTAGGAATATAAAGGAACCAATTGGTCTTTTGGGGTCCTTTAAGCCCACTCTGGCCCTTCTAACAGCTCTAGCTACTGATTTTACTGCCTCTTCTTGACCTATTACTCTGTTATGAAGGATTTCTTCTAACTTAAGCAACCTTTCAGATTCCTTTTCAGTAAGCTTTTCCACAGGAACGTTGGTCCATTTGGAAACTACGCTGGCTATTTGTGTTTCTGAAACTATATGCTTAGTTACGTCAGTTTGAGCTTTCCAGTTCTTCTTCTCATTTTCAAGCTTATCTTTTAATTCCTTCTCAAGATCTCTAAGCTTAGCGGCCCTTTCAAAATCCTGAACTCTTATAGCATCTTCCTTTTCCCTGGTTATTTTCTCCACCTGTTCTTCCATCTCTTTCAAGTCCGGAGGAGTAGTAAGATTCTGTATTCTAACTTTTGCTCCTGCTTCATCAATTAGGTCAATTGCTTTATCGGGAAGATAACGGTCCGTAATATATCTATCTGATAGGTTTACAGCAGCAATGATTGCCTCATCGGTGATCTTCACACCATGATGGGCTTCATATTTATCTCGTAAGCCCATTAGTATCTGTATGGCTTCTTCCTTAGTAGGTTCCCCAACATTCACAGGCTGAAATCTTCTCTCTAAAGCGGAATCTTTTTCTATATATTTTCTATATTCCTCTATAGTAGTGGCACCAATGCACTGAATTTCACCTCTTGCCAAAGCAGGTTTTAATATATTTGAAGCATCTATAGCTCCCTCAGCTCCACCGGCACCAATTATAGTATGGATTTCATCAATAAACAAAATTACATTTCCTGATTTTCTAATTTCATCCATTACCTTTTTAAGTCTTTCTTCAAACTCACCTCTATATTTTGAGCCGGCCACCATTGAGGAAAGGTCCAAAGTTACTACTCGTTTGTCCTTTAGTATCTCAGGAATACTTCCTTCCACAATTCTTTGAGCAAGCCCCTCTGCTATAGCAGTTTTACCTACACCTGGGTCTCCAATTAAACATGGGTTATTTTTAATTCTCCTGCAAAGTATCTCAAGTACTCTTTGTGTTTCATTGCCTCGCCCTATAACAGGATCCAGCTTTCCTTCTCTGGCCATCTCTGTTAAATCTCTTCCGTATTGATTTAAGTTAGGAGTCGATTGGTCTTTAGCTCTGCTTGCTCCACCGGCAGTTGACTTTTGCTCTCCTGCCATACTTTGCACTACATCCCTTCTAAGCTTTTCAAAATCAACACCAAGATTTGATAATATTGTGAAGGCTACACCCTCAGATTCTCTTATCAGGGCTAACAATATATGCTCCGGCGTGATGTAGTTATGATTTAAATTTCTGGCCTCTATATGGCTTAATTCTAATAATCTCTTTGTTCTTGGAGTCAATGGTATTTCATTCTTGAAGAATTCCATATCTCCCTGTCCTTCAAATTCATTAATCAGCTTTTTAACTGAATCTATTGTTACTCCCATATCATTTAAAATTTTTTTTGCTATTCCATCATCTTCTTTTAATATTCCCAGGAGTATGTGTTCAGTACCGACATATCCATGCTTGAATTCTCTTGCTTCTTCTTGTGCATAGATAATTACCTTTTGTGATCTCTCACTAAATCTGCCAAACATCATATTTTAAAACCTCCATTTAGAAATTTCTATTAGTTTCCCAAAGCATCCCTAATCATTCTTGCCCTATTTATATTGCTCTCTTTTTCATTAAAATTAGCATTATACTCCTTTTGAAGTGAGGCCGGATGGATTCTAATCAACAGGTCATTAAGCATGGATTTATCTATATCCTTAATTATGTCCATTTCTACTCCCATTCTTACATTGGATAATAAATCTAAAGATTCATTTAGATTTAGCATCACGGCATTTTTCAAAATACCTATAGATCTAAATATCTTATCCTCTAATTCATATTTATAATAAGCATAAAGCCTTTCTCTGGTAGCTCTTTCTTGAGCAATAATCTGATTCACTACTGCTTCCAGATTAGAAATGATATCTTCCTCAGATAAACCTAGTGTAATCTGATTGGATATTTGGTATATATTGCCCTGTGCCTTGCTTCCTTCTCCATATAATCCCCTAATGGTCATGCCCACCTGTGTTAATACCTTTAATATACCATTCATTTCATTATTCATAGTCAAGGCCGGAAGATGTATCATGATCGATGCTCTCATACCGGTTCCCAAGTTCGTAGGACATGCTGTTATATAGCCCATTTTGTCATCAAAAGCATATTGAAGATTTTCTTCTATCAAGTCATCAAGCTTATTAGCCATGTCGAAACTTTCTCTCAGATTGAACCCTCCGCCCATGCACTGAAGCCTAATATGGTCTTCCTCGTTTACCATGAGACTCACTGTTTCATTTTCTCCGAAAATAAAAGCAGATCCCTCTCTGTTGTTGACCAATTCATTACTTATCAAATGTCTTTCTACAAATCTATTAGCTTCTAATGGACTTTGTTCCCATAATCGTACTGACTTATAATTATTGTTTATATATGAAGTAGTAAAAAATGACTGTTCTACTTCCTTCACTACCTTTCTTGCTTCTTCTATAGATAGCTTATGAGGAAAGGGTTTACTTTTAATATTTCTGGCAATTCTTATTCTGTTACTTATAACTAACTCTTCTGGGCTACTAGAATATGTCAGCCAATTTTCCATTTTATTGTTCCCCCTCATTTTTTTGAAGTGCTCTGATTTCGTCTCTTAACTTAGCTGCTTTTTCATACTCCTCCATCAATATAGCCTTTTGAAGTTCTTCTTTTAGCTTTATTAGTTGTCTCTTTTCAACTATATCTTTTCCAGCTTTAAGAGGAACTTTCCCTATATGCTCGGTATTTCCCTGTACACGCTTAATTACAGGAATCAAATCTGAATTAAAATACCTATAGCAATTGTCACATCCAAGTAAACCTCTTTTCTTGAAATCATTGTATGTGGTTCCACATATTGAACAAGATGCTTGGGCAGGCTTATTCCCATTTTGCCCTTGATTAAAATAATCTACAAGGCCACTGAGTATATTTTGGAAGGAAAAAGTATTATCAAATTTAAAGGTATCGCTTATATCTATTTCATTATTTTGTCTTGCACAGTCTTCACATAAGTTTAATTCTTGTTTATCACCATTAATTATCTTTACTATATGGACGGAAGCATTATTTTTTTTACATTTATCACACAGCATTATTAATCCTCCCTAATTATTTTTGGCATATTACCATAATCATTCCTTTCAGAATATCAGCTCTTAAAGCATTTCTATTATCATAGTGCAAAAGAGTTCTGTCATTTACTGCAATTTTCATTATAGCTGCTTCTCTGTCAGTTATTACTTCTGACTCACAGAGTCCTTCAATAATTTGATGGGCTCTGTCATATGTTATACTATCGCCAATCTTTTCAACTAATATGTCAAGCAAATTCTTTCCTTTTCCATGCTCTATTCTTTTTATTACAATGTAGCCACCCCCACCTCTTCTGCTTTCAATATAGTATCCTCGATCAGTTGTAAACCTCGTAGTAAGTACATAATTAATCTGCGAGGGAGCACAACTAAAGTAATTAGCTAATTCATTTCTCTGTATCATCAATTCTTTGTCATTCTTGTCATCTAACATATCTTTTATGAATTGCTCAATAATATCAGATAATCTCGTCATTTTTCTCCTCCCTTCGACTTTGCCTTTCTTTGACCTTAATTTAATTATAATTATTCTCTTACTTTTTTTCAATAATATTTATCAGTTTATGCTTCGAATTAATTTCAGTTATTGAATATTATGTCCACTTTTCTTAAAATTACAACATAATATTTAAGCATGAAAGCATTATAATTATATTGGATATAATTATATATAACAAAATTCTCATGGAGGTATTTTTATGGAGATAATATGGTTTGGACATTCCTGTTTCCTGATAAAAAGCAAAACAGGTAAAAAAGTGTTAACAGATCCTTATGACGAGTCAGTAGGATATCCCCTTCCTAACGAATCAGTAGACCTTGTTACTATCAGTCATAATCATTTTGATCACAATTTCACAGAGTCACTTCCTGGCATACCTACCATAATAGACAATGTTGGCAGCTATACTTTTTCTGACATTAACATAAAAGGTATTCAATCTTTTCATGATAAAGACTTTGGTGCCAAGCGTGGTAATAATATAATTTTTTTGATTACCATTGATGGATTTAATATCTGCCATCTTGGTGATTTAGGCCATATCCCCACTCCAGAAATGTTAACTGAAATAGGTCCAATAGATGTGCTCATGATACCTGTTGGAGGAAACTATACCATTGATGGCGAAGAAGCTGCGGCCATTGCTAAAATGATTGATAGCTATGTGGTAATTCCAATGCATTATAAAACTAACGCCCTTACTTTTCCATTAGATGGTGTTGAAAAATTTATTATTAAGATGGGTAACAGCTGTAAAGTTGACAGCTGCACACTTGAGCTTAATGATTTACCTGATGTGAAAAACAGAGTAAAGATACTGAAATATAAATCAGAAGATTAATATAAATAAAAAAGGCCGCTAATAGCGGTCTTTTTTTGTTCAATTATTCTTGAACAGGTGCTCCCACTGGACAAACATTAGCGCAATTTCCGCACTCAATACAAGAAGATGATTCTATAACGTATAGGCTATCTCCTTGATCGATGCAGCTAACTGGACATTCTGAAGCACAAGCCCCACAGCTTACACATGCGTCTGTAATTATGTATGCCATTACAAACACCTCCTTAATCTATTAAGACAAATCATGTCCACTAATTATTTTACCATGTTCCTATAGATTTTGGAAGTATTTTTTAAAGCACTGTATATCCTAAGTCCTCTATGGATTCTATAATTTTTTCTATCCCTATAAAGTATCCATCATATACTACGCTAACTTCACCTTTTTCTCTGTTAATTTCACAGGCAACAACACCTTCATTTGCTGAGATAGCTCGCCTTATGTTGTTCACATCATCTATACTATTCATATTACAAACTTTTATAATATCTTTCATAGACTTCACCTCAATTATCCTTGAAAAGTTCTTTTACTACTACCTCATCTACATCTTCATTAATTTCAATTTTGATTTCGTCTTCACTTACTGTACCTTCATAGCCTCCGGATATAAGGGAAACATCATAGATGCTGAAATCTTCAATGACTTCTTCTCCCTCTTTTAACGTGAGCTTGACTTTAACTTTTTCCTTAACTACGCTGTTAGCTATAACTTCGGCTTTTCCCCTAGGAGTATTTATTATTGATCCAACCCTAGGAAGCTTACGTCTTATGTCTTCATAGGTTTTTTGCTCATAATTTAGACAGCACATAAGTCTGCCGCAAATTCCCGAAATCTTAGTAGGATTCAAAGACAAATTCTGTTCCTTAGCCATTTTAATTGAAACAGATGCAAAGTCTCCTAAAAAGGATGAACAGCATAGGGGTCTTCCACAAGGACCAAGTCCTCCTACCATTTTCGCTTCGTCTCTAACCCCAATCTGTCTTAATTCTATCCTTGTTTTAAATATAGTAGCTAAATCCTTAACAAGTTCCCTAAAGTCCACTCTTCCGTCAGCAGTAAAGTAAAATATCACTTTATTATTATCAAAAGTATATTCTACATCAATTAATTTCATATCTAACTTATGTTGATTTATTTTATCGATGCATATATTATAAGCATCCTTTTCCTTGGCTTTATTTTCTTGATGAATCCTGATATCCTCTTCTGTTGCTTTTCTAAGCACACTTTTTAGGGGCGAAACAATCTCATCTTCTCTTATCTCTTTTGGCCCAATTACGCAGTCACCAAATTCAATTCCTCTTGCAGTTTCCACGATGACACTGTCTCCCGTATGCATATCAAGACCTGCAGGATCAAAGTAATATATTTTTCCGGCCTTTTTAAACCGTATTCCAACGACCTGTACCATATTTACCTCCAATTATGTATTAAATAATTATAGTTTAACCAAAGTTTCATGCTATAACCAACTTTATAAAATTCTGAACAAAATAACCCCAATTGCTTTACAGTAGGTATAGAACAAATTACAAATACTCTACTAAGAATTTAACATCGTTATGAGCATTACATCAAAGGTTAATGCCGGATTAACATTACTGCTCAAGCTGTTTCTTGCATAGTTGACAGCCTTAACAATCTGTTCTAATGAATTATAAGAAAAGTTTTCTGACACTTCCAGTATAAAATCTTGTTTATCCTTATTTACTACAAGCTCCATTTTATTTGAATCCTTGTAAATAATAATATCCCTAGTAAAAGACAATATTGTATCGAAGACTTCATCACTGCGGTCCTTATACTTAAGCAGAAATTTTGTATAGTCTTGGAGTTTTGACTCTGACGACTTATGTATATCCATTAACAGCATTGCTGTAGTATTCCTAATTTCTTTAAATTCTTCGTTCTCTATAAAATATTCGCATCTTCCAGGTATTCCGTTAGCAAATGCCAGCAAAGTTTTTGATTCTTCCGGGCTAAGCTCAGGAAATCTCTTGCTTATAAACTGCTCCATCTCAGCAGAATGTAGACTATTTAGTTTATGAATTTGACATCTTGATTTAATTGTATCCAATATGGCCTCACCATTATCAGCAAGCAGAAAAATGAACACTCCAACTGGTGGTTCCTCAATGGTTTTTAAAAAGGCATTTTGGGCCTGAGGAGTCATTCTATTGCTTTCATAGAGTATAACTACCTTTTTGTCACCCTCATAAGGCCTTTTAGACACCTCTTCTATTATACTTCGGATCTCGTCAACGCCTATTGTTTTCTTTCCCTTAGGCACTCTAAACTCAATTATGTCTATATATTGTTTTATTTCTTCCTTGCCTAGAATCTGTATTGCTGCTGCCTTAGCCAAAAGACTTTTGCCAATACCCTCTTCTCCTATAATTAGGTGTGCATGAGATAGATCTCCTCTAGTAATTGCGTTACGGAAATACTCTCTTATTTGTTTATGTCCTATAATCTCATTTTCTCTCATGCCATCACCTCCTGCTTCTTTGTGTATCTAAACTATTTAATCCTATTTTCTCAGTAAAACTCTATTTAAATTCCTCTGCTTTACCCTGATTAATAACGTATAAATTTGTCTACATCCAATACGAATATAGTGGCACCGCCTACCTCAACTTCTATAGGATAAGGAACATATACTCCTGTAGCACCTGCTACCGGTGATGGTGAAGTAACCACTTGGTCTCTGACTTTACAAACCTCTTCAATTACAGAAAGTACCTTGTCAACCTTTTCTTTTTCCACACCTATCATTAATGTTGTATTGCCTGACTTTAAGAATCCACCAGTAGTTGCAAGCTTTGTAACTCTGAAACCTTCCTCTGTCAAAATATCGATTAAATCTCCAGCATCATCATCCTGAACAATGGCAACAATTAATTTCATGATGTTCCTCCTTTATATTAATTATTATAAATATTTTACCACATTTATATTATATGAAATAGTAAATTTGCTAATTTATCCTATGTGTTTTACTCCTTATCCCGCCTCAGCGTCAATACTATATTATCATATATTTTTTTATGTATTTCATCTATGGAAAGCATACTTCCATTTTCTACGCAATCAATATTTACCCAGTTGTACTTCTTAGCAATCCATTTAGCATTATAATAGGATTTCTCAAGAAATTTACTGTTTCTTTCATGTATATCCTTTTTCTCTTCTCCTGTAAACTTATTTAGTCTGTCTTCCATAAGTTTCCTGCTGTACTCCGGTGGAACATCCAAGAAAATAACCTTATCAGGTATAGGGAGACCGAAAATATTAAATTCATAATCCCAAAGCCAGTTCAAAAATCTTTCTTTTTCTTCTTGGCCTTTAAACTTTGATGCCTGATGTACCATATTGGAGGTAGTATACCTATCAGCTAAAATAATTCCTCCTTCATCATAAAAGTCCTTCCACTTCATCTTATAGGAAGCATATCTGTCTACAGCATAGAAGGTGGATGCTACATAGGGATTCACATCCTCCGGATTACTACCAAAGTCACCATTAAGGTACATCTTAATGAGCGCAGAAGAATCGCTGTTATAGTCAGGATACTCTACTTTTTTCACCTTAAATCCCTCAGTCTGCAATCGTGCAAAAAGAGTTAAACTCTGTGTCGCTTTACCGCTGCCATCGGAACCGTCAATTATTATCAGTTTGCCCTTCATAATTTCCCTCTTTTCCTATTGTTCAATAACTCTTATTTTTTCTTCATCAATACCTAGTATTGTAACACCGTTAGATAGATAATATTGTACCATACTTATGGCATCCCTATCTATAAATTCACCCATCATAATTATAGGTACACCCGGCGGGTATGGAACTATGTTTGTCCCACTTATCTTACCTTCACAGTCCTTAAGATCTACCAGCGCGCTCTTTGATTCTACTGCCTGCCACGGAAGAAGTGCTCTTGATGGTATGGTGCCTACTTTAATTTCAATAGGTTTCCTTTTATAGTCACTCATAGGAAAGTCCTTTAGTGCCATAAAAAGCCTTTCAAAATCTTCCTTTGAGTTAAAAGGTGATGATATAAGAACAGTGTTAAAACCATCACTCATCTCTGATTGAACACCTTTGAGCCTTAAATAATCAAGAAGGGCATAACCATTGTACTCCTTATCTACATTAATTATCAACCTTGTCCTATCAAACCCTACTGGAGATTGCGCATACTCTGATTTTATATCCTCCTGACTTATAACATGCAGCCCCTTTATCTGGTTTATTCTATCCCTGTAATCATCAACAGTTTTAATTAAACTATCAAAAGCTTCTCTACCGTATGTTTCTAAATAATACCTTGCATAATCCATGGAAGCCATGAAAGTATAAGAAGGACTGGTAGAAGAAAACATACTGACATAAAAATCGGTTAAACTCTTATCCATGGTTTCTCCTATGTGTAAGTATGCTGTCTGGGTTAAGCTGGGTAATGTTTTATGCGCACTCATTACAGCCATGTCTGCTCCAAGCTTTATTGGATTATCCGGAAGTAATGGTGATATTCCAAAATGGGCCCCATGAGCACAGTCAACCAACACCTTAATGCCTCTTTCCTTGCACTTCTTAACAACCAAACTCAAGTCACAGGTTATCCCATAATAGTTTGGATAAGTCAGTATTACCCCATTAATATCACTGTTCTCTTCTAATGTTTGTAGAAAATGTCCCATATCTATAGATATGGGAGCATTGTACCTTTTACTCATATAATTTTTTATATAAATTGGTTGAAGCTTCCTCATTATTATACCGTTAAATATAGACCTATGACAGTTTCTTTCAACCAGAACCTTATCCCCCTCTTTGAAGGCTGAAAATATCATTGCTAAGTTACCACTGGTACTACCGTTTACAAGAAAATATGACGCTCTGCTTCCGTATAACTTCGCCAGCAATTCCTGAGCCTCTTTAATTATCCCTTGAGGATTGTGAAGATTATCTAAGCCTTCAACTTCCGTTATGTCACCTTTTAGCATAACTTCATTAAAAAGCCTTCCCTCATCTGTACATGTAAACCCTCTTCCGCTTTTGTGTCCCGGCATTGAAAAAGGCGCATTTCTCTCATCTATATACTTTTTCAAGGCTTTTAAAACCGGTATATTATTCAATTTTCATCCGCCCCTCAAATTTATCTAGAAGTCATATTCTATGTTCTACTACATATGGCTGCTCAACCTTTTTTCTCTCAATAATAAATCAACTACGGTTTTCTTTATGCAATCTCTATAGTAGTTATAAAAGTCTGTATTAACTTTTGCGTTAATCAACCTGTTTTCGCAAGCTTTACATAGAATTCTTCCATTGATAATTATACCATTGTTTAGTGTCTTTCTACAAATTATACATCTTTGCTTTTCCATAAGCAGGCATTCTGCTTCAGCCTTTTGCCCTGGTTCAGCAGAATGACACGCACCCCCTTATAAATGTTAAAACTATCTTGATTATTGCCTCGTATACTATATTGTATTCAGAAGAAGTCAAAAACTTATGTTGTCCACTTTTTTTATTTAACTTTTTTATTCAACAATTGTAAATATAATTTGTTTAATAGGGAAAAATACTTCCATAAGTTTTGAAAGAAAAAAATAGAGTGGAGGCCTTTTATGAAGCAGGAAGTAATATCCTATTTACATACAATCAAAGATGAGATATATAATCTAACTAAATTTCTTTATGATAATCCGGAAAAAAGCTATCACGAAACCAAGGCTTGTAATTTACTAATTGAAACCTTAAAGAATAACAACTTCAAAGTCATTCCAAACTATTTAGATATATCAACAGCCTTTTACGCTGAATATGGAAATGGCTATCCGAGAATATGTTTTTTCTGTGATTATGACGCGGTTCCTGATAAGGGCCATATTCATGGGCATAATTTAAGCAGCGCAATTTCTTGTGCAGCAGCCTTATCCCTGTCAAAAGTAGTAGATAAAATTGGAGGCACAATAATTGTTTTAGGTAGTCCTGGTGAATACGTAGGCGGAGCTAAGGTAACAATGGCAAAGCAAGGTATATTAAATGATATGGATGTTGCTATGATGGTTCATCCTGATATACTTACTGCTGAAAGCGGAACTTCAAAAGCTATATTGCCCTTATGTATTAAATTTACTAGTAACGACGGTGTTACCTATTTGAAATCTAATTCTCTGTCTCCTCTTGATGCATGCCTTTTTGTTTTAAATGGACTTAATGTGATTTTAAAGGGCTATAATGGTACAGTACAAATTGATACCTTATTAGAAAATGGAGGCTATACTCCCTCTTTGCCTCATGATGTATGTGAAATAAGGTTATATATAAGAGCAGTGGATTATTGTACTGCTGAACAGGTTAAGGATCAGATAAAGAAGTTGGTTGAGGCTTCTTCGGCAATAACAAATATTTCTTGTGAAGTCAAAATAAATGAACTTCCTTATTGTCAACTGACCACCAATAAAACTCTTTCACGTATATTCAGTCACAATTTGAAGGAATTAGGAGTTATTGATTCCTGTGGTGTCTACGATATTGAAGCCGGTATTAGTATGGGTACTGTTAGTGAGTATGTCCCATGCATACATCCCTTTATACAAATAACAGATAGAGATGATATTTCTTATGGAAGTCCTGACTTCGCTGCTGCTACCCTAAGCTCTTTTGCTCAGGAACGAGCAATTACTGCTGCAGCTGCTTTAGCAGTTACTGCTGTGGATATAATTCAGAAGGAAACCATATTATCAAAAATTAAAGAGGAATTTTATGCGAGTAAGAAAAAAATAGAGGGATAACCCTCTATTTTTTATGAAACCTTACACTTATATTCATCTTTTATTGTCTGCTCTATTTTATTAATCAAGGTACTGCTAGGATGAAAGAAAAACATCTTTTCTCTGTCATCAGATTTATATATGCAATAATATATTCCACCATTAAAAATAGAACATAAATAACAGTTATACTTCATTCCCAAAAGTAAAAATCTGAATGTATTTATCTTCTTTATACTTATAATATCCTTAACTTTAATATTATGCTCAACATGTTGTTCCCGTTTTGAAATTTTATAAATAATTAGTTGATTAGAAATCAGTGAAATTTTGTATTTATATTTAAACCTTATAGTTAATTTCGTTACTATAGCCACAAGTATAGTGAAAACTAAAGCACTGGTTATTCCATCTGCAAGCGTACCGCCATCAATAAAATCCCTTAACATATCATTTATTGGTATTATTATAGCGAGTAAAAAGAATATACCTATTATAGTTGGCAACTTTCTATGGCAATATTCTTCTTTATATATGGTTTTCATTATATTCCTCCAGATACACCCTTAAGTGATTTATACAGCTAATCTATAGCTGACATAGAGATTATACATGTATTGTAGCTAAATATCCATAGCATGTACACTCTTTTGTAGGCTTGTTTACTTTAAAAACTGTCAATACAGCTTAAATTACTATAAAAACACCATAGCCGTGATGTTTTCTATGTATTCCTTTTATTATCTAGCCCTTACATTTTGGTTTTATATCTAAACCTTTTCATAATTTATAATAAAAATATTCTGTACACTGCTATTTTTTAATAGTATAATGTTTTTGCTGCAGTGAATTCTAGGAGGTGAAGTTATGATAAATATATTTAAGAGCATAGATGAGAACAGTGGTAGCCTTCAAAAAATTGATAATCTTGAACCTGGTTGTTGGATAAATGTGGTGGCCCCCACAGATCAAGAACTTCTACTTGTATCCAAAAAGACCGGGGTGCCTATTGAATTTTTAAGAGCACCTCTTGACGATGAGGAAACCTCTCGTCTTGAAATTGAAGATAGTAACATCTTAGTTATTGTGGATATCCCTTTTACAGAGATGGAAGATAATTCCCTTACTTATGACACTTATCCATTGGCAATTATACACACTGAAAAAGAGATTATTACAGTATGCTTAAAAAACAGCAAAATACTTACGGATTTTACAGAAGGAAAAGTTCGTTCCTTTTTTACTTATAAACGTTCGCGGTTCATCTTGCAGATTTTAAATAGAATATCAACATACTACTTACTTTATCTACGGCAGATTGATAAGAAAAGTCTTATGATTGAAAAAAAGCTTCATAAGTCCATGAAAAACAAAGAGCTAATACAACTTCTTTCACTGGAAAAGTCCTTAGTATACTTTTCAACTTCCTTAAAATCTAATGAAATTACCTTAGAAAAGATGTTGAAGTTGGAGTTTATTACTAAGTATGAAGAAGATAAGGATGTCCTGGAAGATGTAATAATAGAAAATAAGCAAGCTATCGAAATGGCAAATATTTATAGTAATATTCTTTCCGGAACAATGGATGCCTTTGCCTCAGTAATATCTAATAATCTGAACATTGTTATGAAGCTCTTAGCTTCAGTTACAATTGTCATGTCCATACCTAATATGATTTCAGGTCTGTTTGGTATGAACTTCGAAAATATTCCATTTGGTGACCACCCCTTCGGGTTTTGGTTTGTCATTGGCACTATAGCGTTCTTATGTGTCTCAACTGCCGTATACCTAAATAAAAAAGATATGTTTTAATAAAAAAGCACAACAATCTATCTTGGATTATTGTGCTTTTTTTACACATGGTCTTAAATAAATGCTAAAATGGTTATCAAGCCATTATAGTTACTAATACAATATACTATAATAAAATAACCATAGTTGAGGGTGAAATTATGTTAGGAAATAAGTTAAAATACGGTGATACTATCGGTGTAATTGCTCCGGCCAGTCCTGAAGATAGATCAGTTATTGAAGAAAAACTTACTGTTCTAAAGGAATTAGGTTTTAAAATAAAAGCTGGAAAACATCTGTATGACCACAAAGGCTTCCTAGCCGGTGATGATATCCATAGGGCAGAAGATCTTATGTCACTGTTCTATGCTAGTGATATAAAGATGGTTTTATGCTTTAGAGGCGGCTATGGAACCATGCGACTGCTACCTCACTTAGATCTGGATGTAATAAAAAGTAACCCAAAAATATTTATGGGATTTAGTGATATAACCGTTCTACTTAATATTTTTTATCAAAAATTAGGGCTTATTACCTTTCACGGTCCTATGGTGAACTCAGACCTAAAAGATAGCACTACCTTAAATTCTATGTTAACCACATTGATGGAAGGGGACCGGCCCTATAATATTTATAATCCTCCAGATACACCTCTAAACTATATAAATTTCAAAGATTCTGTAGAAGGAAGAATTGTCGGGGGTAATCTAGCCCTTATATGCAGTACCCTTGGAACTAAATACGAAATTAATACGGACAATAAAATCCTCTTTCTGGAGGACGTAGATGAGCCTCCATATAAGGTAGATAGAATGTTGACTCAACTTATCCTCTCCGGTAAACTTCACCGTTGCAAAGCTATTTTGTTAGGCCAGTTTACTGACTGTACTTTGCCCCATTACGAGAGAAGTTTAACTTTGGAGGAGGTCATTAAAGACAGGATTTATAATCTTGGAGTCCCAACTTGTTCAAACTTTATGAGCGGCCACGGCAGCCCAAAACTAACACTGCCCATTGGAGCCAAAGTTGCACTAGATCCAAACAGTAATGGCATTAGGGTGCTGGAAAAGGTCGTAAAATAATTCCAGTAATTAATGCATAATAAAAGAAAATTGCGTAGCAATTTGTTTGGTGACAAGTTAAGAGTTACAAGTTTATGATACCTTTTCTCAGCTTTGCTGAGAAAAGCTTAAAACATATAAGATAAGAAATTCTGTTCTGGTGAATTTCATCCATAAATTGTAACTTGTCACTTATCATTTGTCACTGGTACACACTTTCCTTCTATTGTAGAAAAAAATAAAGAACTCCGAATTTATCGGAGTTCTCACTATGGAGGCGCCACCCAGATTTGAACTGGGGATGAGGGTGTTGCAGACCCGTGCCTTACCACTTGGCTATAGCGCCATATTAATGGTGGCTAGACCAGGAATCGAACCAGGGACACGAGGATTTTCAGTCCTCTGCTCTACCGACTGAGCTATCTAGCCATTCATATGTAATTAAGCCTTTCGGCCAACCTGGCAACGTCCTACTCTTCCACTCAGTCTCCCGAGCAGTACCATCGGCGCTGTGAGTCTTAACCATCGTGTTCGGAATGGGAACGGGTGTAACCCTCACGCTATTATCACCAGATATCAGAGAAGCTTGTTCTCTGAAAATTGCACATAAGAATGTGTTTTAGGTCAAGTCCTCGACCTATTAGTACTAGTCAGCTGCACACATTACTGTGCTTACACCTCTAGCCTATCAACCTTGTGTTCTTCAAGGGGTCTTACTGACTTACGTCATGGGAAATCTTATCTTGAGGTGGGCTTCACGCTTAGATGCTTTCAGCGTTTATCCCGTCCCGACATAGCTACCCAGCGGTGCTCCTGGCAGAACAACTGGTACACCAGAGGTCAGTCCATCCCGGTCCTCTCGTACTAAGGACAGCTCCTCTCAAATTTCCTACGCCCGCGACGGATAGGGACCGAACTGTCTCACGACGTTCTGAACCCAGCTCGCGTGCCGCTTTAATGGGCGAACAGCCCAACCCTTGGGACCTACTTCAGCCCCAGGATGCGACGAGCCGACATCGAGGTGCCAAACCTCCCCGTCGATGTGGACTCTTGGGGGAGATCAGCCTGTTATCCCCGAGGTAGCTTTTATCCGTTGAGCGATGGCCCTCCCACGAGGTACCACCGGATCACTAAGTCCGACTTTCGTCCCTGCTCCACTTGTGGGTGTCGCAGTCAGGCTCCCTTCTGCCTTTACACTCTACGAACGATTTCCAACCGTTCTGAGGGAACCTTTGAGCGCCTCCGTTACTTTTTAGGAGGCGACCGCCCCAGTCAAACTGCCCACCTAACAATGTCCCGTCACCAGCTTCATGGTGTCCGGTTAGAATCTCAGTATCATCAGGGTGGTATCCCAAGGTCGACTCCACAAAGGCTGACGCCCTTGCTTCCAAGTCTCCCACCTATCCTGTACAGATAATACCGAAACTCAATGCTAAGCTACAGTAAAGCTCTACGGGGTCTTTCCGTCCAATCGCGGGTAGCAAGCATCTTCACTTGCACTACAATTTCGCCGGATTTGCAGTTGAGACAGTGCCCAAATCATTACGCCATTCGTGCGGGTCGGAACTTACCCGACAAGGAATTTCGCTACCTTAGGACCGTTATAGTTACGGCCGCCGTTTACTGGGGCTTAAGTTCATGCCTTCGCTTGCGCTAAGCAATCCCCTTAACCTTCCAGCACCGGGCAGGCGTCAGCCCCTATACATCAGCTTACGCTTTAGCAGAGACCTGTGTTTTTGCTAAACAGTTGCTTGGGCCTATTCTCTGCGGCCTACTCGCGTAGGCACCCCTTCTCCCGAAGTTACGGGGTCAATTTGCCGAGTTCCTTAACTGCAATTCTTCCGCTGGTCTTAGGATTCTCTCCTCACCTACCTGTGTCGGTTTGCGGTACGGGCACTACTTCACTCCCTAGAGGCTTTTCTTGGCAGCGTGGAATCAGATACTTCGCTACTAAATTTCGCTCCCCATCACACCTCAGCATTGAACAGACGGATTTGCCTATCTGTTCTGCCTAGATGCTTAGACCCACATCCAATAGTGGGCACATCCTATCCTCCTGCGTCACCCCATCGGTAATAACGCGTCATAGTGGTATCGGAATATCAACCGATTGTCCATCGCCTACGCCTCTCGGCCTCGGCTTAGGTCCCGACTAACCCTGGGAGGACGAGCCTTCCCCAGGAAACCTTAGGTTTTCGACCAAAGAGATTCTCACTCTTTTCTCGCTACTTATTCCAGCATTCTCTCTCCTGTACAGTCCACCACTCCTTTCGGTATGACTTCAGCCCGTACAGGATGCTCCTCTACCGCTGACGCGCAAGCGTCAACCCGTAGCTTCGGTGGTAAGTTTGAGCCCCGGACATCTTCGGCGCAGGATCTCTCGACTAGTGAGCTATTACGCACTCTTTAAATGAGTGGCTGCTTCTAAGCCAACATCCTAGTTGTCTTAGAAATCCCACATCCTTTTCCACTTAACTTACACTTAGGGACCTTAGCTGACGGTCTGGGCTTTTTCCCTTTTGACTACGGATCTTATCACTCGCAGTCTGACTGCCGGTATACAAGTATATGGCATTCGGAGTTTGATAGGGTTCAGTAAGCGCAATGCCCCCTAGCCCATTCAGTGCTCTACCTCCATTACTCAATTATCCGACGCTAGCCCTAAAGCTATTTCGAGGAGAACCAGCTATCTCCGAGTTCGATTGGAATTTCTCCGCTATCCACAGCTCATCCCATGGTTTTTCAACACCAACGTGGTTCGGGCCTCCACGGAATTTTACTTCCGCTTCACCCTGTCCATGGATAGGTCACCCGGTTTCGGGTCTACAGCATGCAACTATCCGCCCTGTTCAGACTCGGTTTCCCTTCGGCTCCGTACCTTAAGTACTTAACCTTGCTACATGCCGTAACTCGCTGGATCGTTCTACAAAAAGCACGTCATCACACTGATTAAGGACGGGGGACACACCTGAAGGTGAGTCCCGCCCAGAATATAGTGCTCTGACCGGTTGTAGGCACACGGTTTCAGGTTCTATTTCACTCCCCTCCCGGGGTTCTTTTCACCTTTCCCTCACGGTACTTCTTCGCTATCGGTCATCAGGTAGTATTTAGCCTTGGGAGGTGGTCCTCCCTGCTTCCCACAAGGTTTCACGTGTCTCGTGGTACTCTGGATCAGATCTTCACTTTGACAGTTTTCACTTACGTGGCTGTTACACTCTGCGGCTTAACTTTCCAGAAATATTCAGTTAACCATCTCAGTGAGTTATGATCTGTCCGCAACCCCAGAAACAAGTTTCTGGTTTGGGCTCTTCCGCTTTCGCTCGCCGCTACTGACGGAATCGATTTTTCTTTCTCTTCCTCCAGGTACTTAGATGTTTCAGTTCCCTGGGTTTACCTTCCTTAAGCTATGGATTCACTTAAGGATACATGGGGTTACCCATGTGAGTTTCCTCATTCGGAGATCTCCGGATCACAGGCTATTTGCGCCTACCCGAAGCTTATCGCAGCTTATCACGTCCTTCTTCGGCTCCTGATGCCAAGGCATTCACCATGCGCCCTTTATAACTTGACCTTACATCGTCTCACGATAAGCGACGCATTACTGCCTGCTTCTCCTGAGACTCGTTGTCAGTGAATGGCGAGTCCATTCAGCTGTACAACTTTGTTATAAAGAATAATAATTGATATTATTTTTAGCTTTACTCCAGATATCCTACGGAAACTTGATTTAAACTTGTTTGAAAATCCCGAATCTTCAACGGGTTTTCAGGCATGTTTAAATTATTAGCTGTAGTTGGATATCTGCTTAATTTCTTATGTGCAATTTTCAAAGAACAACGGAATACTATTTTACACCGCTGACGCGTTGGCGTCAACCTGTAATTTCTTCCACCTGAAAGACGTTAGTCTTTCAAAATTGAACAGAGATTGGTCAGACCTGCGCTCTAAGTATCTTAAGATATCTTTAGAGCAGGTTCTCCATAGAAAGGAGGTGATCCAGCCGCAGGTTCTCCTACGGCTACCTTGTTACGACTTCACCCCAATCGCTGACCCTACCTTCGGCCGCGTCCTCCTTGCGGTTAGACTACGGACTTCGGGTATTGCCAACTCTCATGGTGTGACGGGCGGTGTGTACAAGGCCCGGGAACGTATTCACCGCGACATGCTGATTCGCGATTACTAGCAACTCCGGCTTCATGCAGGCGAGTTTCAGCCTGCAATCCGAACTGGGACGAGTTTTATAGTTTTGCTCCGCCTCGCGGCTTTGCCTCTCGTTGTACTCGCCATTGTAGCACGTGTGTAGCCCTAGACATAAGGGGCATGATGATTTGACGTCATCCCCACCTTCCTCCGAGTTAACCCCGGCAGTCTTGCTAGAGTGCTCAACTTAATGGTAGCAACTAACAATAAGGGTTGCGCTCGTTGCGGGACTTAACCCAACATCTCACGACACGAGCTGACGACAACCATGCACCACCTGTCTTCCTGCCCCGAAGGGCTTCCCGCATTACCGGTAATTCAGGAGATGTCAAGTCTAGGTAAGGTTCTTCGCGTTGCTTCGAATTAAACCACATGCTCCGCTGCTTGTGCGGGCCCCCGTCAATTCCTTTGAGTTTTAATCTTGCGACCGTACTCCCCAGGCGGAATACTTAATGTGTTAACGGCGGCACAGAAGGTTGGACCCTCCTACACCTAGTATTCATCGTTTACGGCGTGGACTACCAGGGTATCTAATCCTGTTTGCTCCCCACGCTTTCATGCCTCAGCGTCAGTTACGGTCCAGAAAGTCGCCTTCGCCACTGGTGTTCTTCCTAATCTCTACGCATTTCACCGCTACACTAGGAATTCCACTTTCCTCTCCCGCACTCTAGATATCCAGTTTGAAATGCAGCACCCAAGTTAAGCCCGGGTATTTCACATCTCACTTAAATATCCGCCTACGCATCCTTTACGCCCAGTAAATCCGGACAACGCTCGCCACCTACGTATTACCGCGGCTGCTGGCACGTAGTTAGCCGTGGCTTCCTCCTCTGGTACCGTCATTATCGTCCCAGAAGACAAGAGTTTACAACCCGAAGGCCTTCATCCTCCACGCGGCGTTGCTGCATCAGGCTTTCGCCCATTGTGCAATATTCCCCACTGCTGCCTCCCGTAGGAGTCTGGACCGTGTCTCAGTTCCAATGTGGCCGATCACCCTCTCAGGTCGGCTACGCATCGTGGCCTTGGTGAGCCGTTACCTCACCAACTAGCTAATGCGCCGCGGGCCCATCTCATAGCGGATTGCTCCTTTAAAGTTGCCATCATGCGATAGCTGCTTATTATGCGGTATTAATCTCCCTTTCGGGAGGCTATCCCCCTCTATGAGGCAGGTTACCCACGTGTTACTCACCCGTCCGCCGCTGGGAACCGAAGTCCCCCGCTCGACTTGCATGTGTTAGGCACGCCGCCAGCGTTCGTCCTGAGCCAGGATCAAACTCTCAATTTAAAAGTTTGAACTCTAGCTTATCGCTAAATTTATTTTTCAGACTTCCGTCTGTCAAAGAAATCGCTGACCATGATTTATTCTTGTAAAAGAATTATCTTTATCTCTGTTCAATTTTCAAAGACCAACTTGTTATTATTTCGCTGTCGTCTGACAGCTTTTATATCTTAACATTATAAAATTAATTTGTCAACATTTTTAACTGTATATTTTAAAATCATAAATAATTCGTATAAATGGTGACAATTATTTTATACATTAAGCTTGTCTCTGTGTTCCAGCGACGTTTTATATA
Organism: Clostridium thermarum; assembly: GCF_006351925.1. NCBI lineage: Bacteria > Bacillati > Bacillota > Clostridia > Eubacteriales > Clostridiaceae > Clostridium > Clostridium thermarum. Next base: position 3,401,664 of record NZ_CP040924.1, read on the forward strand.
ATAACACAGTAATAAAGATATCTTTTTTATAGATAATCTAAATTTTAAGAATATATACTAATAGCTTGTAATATCTAATTATTATTCAAAATCACTATTATTGACACACCAGGTAGAGTATTATGCTCCTTTCAGAATAAAAGCACATATGGATTATCCTATTCCCCAATTGTATACACCAGCAAAGAAAACAACCTAGGAGAATTTTATCTCCTAGGTTGCTATTGTTTCTTATATAATTATTTGATTCATAGATTTCGGTCCAGTCTCTATTAGTCAAGAGCTACTATCTTCTATCAAAGAGCTTTCCAAAGAATCCTTGTTCCGACTTAATTGTAGGTACTACTCTACTATACATTTGATCCCAGTCTTTGATTATCATTTCTTTATTTCTCATACCGCTAATTTCTGCCTTTAAGGAATTATTGATGTCTTTTAAAGTATTTCCCTGCAGTCTGTACAAAATATTAACTAAGGTAGTTTTAACTTGTACGTATAAATCTTCCCCATGCTGCTCTCTTGCATTAAAGAAGTATATTATGAACTCTGCAAATATTTTTGCGCCCAATAGCTTGTCTAAATCAATATTATCTGCAAGTATTGCAACATACTTAGTGAAGAACAGAGCCTTTCTCTTCTCAACACAGAATACCTTTTTAATTACAGCATGCAAGGTCCAGGAGTTAACACTCAAAGCAGCTCTTGGCAAGAAGTAATCTAGAAATTCTTCGTACTTGATTATATCCATATTCTGAAGCTGAAGATTAGTGTTGTTTAGTAACTTATGCATAGCATCTAGATCTTTAATTTTTTCAAACTCTGTAGCAAATCTCACTAAAGCTACCATGTCAGGGGAGGTTTTAATGTTTCTTGTGGATTTTATGTCTTCTATTTCTCTTATAAGTTCTTCTTGACTTTCATAGCTCTTAGAAAGAGAAAGCATCATTTCGCAACCTGAAAGTATCCTAGCTTCAAGTTCATTTCCAAGTTCATCTTTTCCCTCTTTTATGATATTTAAAAGTTCATAGCATGCCTTTGAATAATCCTGTGTTCCTTCTATACTATCTAGGTACTTACTGATAGCCCCTACAAAATACTTTGATTTATAGGTTTCTATTTCATTGAACACATTCTTTACATATCTCCAGAAGAACTTTTGAACATTAGAAGCTACATTTAAGTTGCTGAGATACTCCTCAAAAAGTATATCATTTCCGTGAGGTAATGAACTGATGTATCTTCTCATTTCTGTAGCTTGTTCTGGTGACTTGCTGTCGATAATGTCTACAAACAATCCTACAGAATCCTTTACTTCGCCCAGTTCTTTTTGCTTGCTAAAGTATGAAATTATTATATTGCAAAGCTCTGAAACTTGCAAATTCATATCCTTTAAGAGGCTGAGGAGCTCACTCTTAGATGCAGAAAGTCTTCCGGTGCGAATTTGAGACATAAGCAACTCGTTATATTTATTATTAAAGATTTCTTTATGCTCCTCTACATAAAAAACGTTGCGTATGATTTCGGCATTTTCAAGAACACTAATTTTATTAAATACATTAGGTAAACACCAGTTCAAATACTCGGAATACCTAATATCAGTAATTCCATGTATTTGAACATTTGTATCCCTCAACATTACAATAAGCATCTCAGGCTCTTGGATAGCTTCAACATCAATTCCAAGTCTAAGGATATCTCCCACATTAGGAGTTACAGTAACATTATTCTTTTCTTTAATATTTTCAATTTCTTCTATGATACTTAAGGTTTGCTCTGCCGGATATAGCAAAGGTATTGTTGCTTCATATTCTTTTATAATAGCTGCTAGTACCGTTGGCGCTAAGGTTACTTTTTCGTCCGCCACCATTTCCAGTATATTCATGCATTCTTCAGTATATCTTTCAGTTCCTTCAATGTGGGTCATATAATACTCAAAAGCAGGTGAAAAATACTCCTTCTTATATCTCAAAAGTTTATTAAATACATTATTATTATAATACCAGAAATACTCGGCTTTATCCTCCGCAGCATCAAACAACATCTTAAACTCGTTAAGGAGTAGTTCCAAACCTTTTGAACTGCCACTTATGTATTGTCTTACACCCTCAATCCATTCCTCACTGTTAGTCTTGCTTCTTTCAATTAAGAACTTAACTGCCTCTGAAGAATTATTATTCAAATTACTATAATATCTCACCAATATATTTGCAAAATACTCCCTAGCATCAGATATGCCATCTAGTACAGCGTATAATTCTTTACTTTGATTTGACAGAAAATCTACACAGCTATTTAAGAATTCCTCATATGCTCCCTTACTATTCCAATGGCTTCCGGTCTTTATAAGATATTCAAGGATAATACTCATGTAGAATTGAACCTGCTTTGCATTCATTTTGCTAACTGTTGCAGTAGTTTGTCTTATGCTCTCAATGTTTAAGCAATGCTCAACAAATCTCTCAGAGCCATGCTCCTTCATATCTGTAACTTTTTTGTAGTAGGTCAATATATCCATAATTCTACTATGGCTATTATTTAGGAGTAAATTAACTGTCCATTCAATGAATTCATGGTACTTATTATCAGAAACCTTTGTAAGGTCTGGTATACCCGTAGATAATAGATCTGATAAATCCCTGTAATTTGTTGCACCCTCCAGCTTCATACCAAATTCAGTTAGAGCTGCTACATTATTGGTGGTAACAATCTTTCTTGACTTCTTTATATTTGATAGATTCATCATTATAGCTTTTGTTTCTTTATCTTGTACAGCTAATGGTATTTGATTTTCATACTCTTCTATTATAGCTGCAAGCATTTGGTCATCTAACTGAACTTGATTCTTAGAAGCCATGTTAATGATTTTCAAGCATTGGTCTTTATATATAAGTTCATTTTTAATCAGCTTCAAATAGCACTGTATAGCTTCTGAAAAATATTTTTCTTTAAATCCATTTATACTATCAAAAACTTGCGCAGAATAAATCCAGAAGAATTCATCTTTTCTATCAGAAGCTTCTAATTTCATAATGAATTCGTCAAATATAAGATCTTTTCCTTTCGGTGTACTGAATACAAGATTTCTTAGTTCTATTGACTTGGTATTATTCTCTTCAAGCTTGTCCATATAGAACTTAACTGCATCTTTTCTCATTATTTCATTATCTTGGAGCTTGCTGTAATAAAGTCCTAGCACGCTGGCAGTATAATTCAAGTTTCCTCTGAATTTTCCTATTATTTCTCTTAGATCTACATTGCTCTTAATTAATCGGTCTGCACATTTACTCACAAAATCTTCAAATAAATTATTGTCTACTGACCCAATATTGCTATCCTTTATAATATCCAATACTATGCTTAGATAAAATTTAGCGTACTTACTGTCATAATCAGAGACATATGAAGAAAGTTTTCTTACATTTTCTTCACCTAAACTGTACTTTGCAAACTGATTAATATCATGTCCTTCAAGTTCTTTGATATCGTTGAAGAACTTATAAACTATACCTATCTTGCTTTCATCAGTTCTTTCCAGTAGACTCTGTGTATAGCTGTATAAGAACTTACATACCATGTGGTAGAATACTTCTTCACCTAACTTACTTGCCATATTAACCATTGTACTTGTTAGTATAAATGCAGTTCTTTCATCAATATCCACTCCAATTCTGGTTACAACTACATTCATTTTCTGAAGCAGCATTTTATAAGTATCTTTAACAGCATACTTATTTATAAAACTCATGGCATTTTCTATTGAATCATAGTCCATAAACTCGATGCCATTATTAATCAGATAAAATAATTCTAGACAACTATCGATATCAGGACCAAGTTTTGTATAATCAAACTCGTCTACAAAGTTTTCAAAAACATAAAAACTCTGATCGTTTAACATATATCCAACCTGAGCCAGTTCAGAGTATTTGCTGTTATATGTAACTCTAGAGCTTGTACCCTTTGCAAAGTTGAAAACTATAACCGAAGCATCTTCATCTGTATAATTTTTACTATTCAGTTTTTCTTCCTCTTCATCTATGAAAATCAGACAATTTGTTATTTCTGGATGCTTTTCATTACCGTAACTTCTAAACACAAGGGTTGATCCTACCTTTTCAGGTAGGGACATTTTTACCGCAGCAATCCAATAGGGGATATTATCTTTAACATCGCAAAGCATAACCGGCTTATGAGAATTTCTATAGTCAACTAATGCATTTAGTATATCCTTAACCTTACTCATTCTAAGTTCAAATATTTTAGCATTAACCTTCTGTTTTAAAAATTCGGATACTTTTTCAAAAGAAATATCGCCATATACCGGATACTCTATCGCAGGTTCTTCCACAGCGGAAATCTGCTCCTTTGGCTGAATTTCTTTTTCTTTTACTTGTTCATCCACTTCTTTGATATCCATAGTAGGCTCTACGACTACCGGTTCTTCTTGTGGAACAGTAACTTTACCGGCAGACAAGATTTCTTGACTGGTGCCTTTAATAGCTGCTCTAAACCTATTTGCCATTATTTAACCCCCCTCACTTTATACTCTGCTAATTAGTTCATCAACAAATGAATTGTACTTTTCACAAATCTCGCAATTTTTGTATAAAAGATTAACAGGCTTTCTTGATAGCTCACATTCTGAGATTCGTTCATCTGCAGGTATAAAGCTACGGAACAGAAGCCTCTTAATATCCTCTTCTTCATTGCAGTACTCAACAAACTCTCTTGAAATACTGCTGCGTGAATTATACTTATTTATGAGTAGCCCTTTAATATTGTTTTCAATGTCAAGTCTATCTACAATATCCTCCCATAGAGCAACAAACAGTTCCAAACCCTTTAGAGAATTAATCCCGATATCAGAAACGATTACAATTGCATCACTAACTACAAAACTGTTTTGATTTGTAATTGACATACTTGGATTTGTATCGAATATTATGTAGTCATATCTGTTAAAAGTACTATTGTATTTCCTAAAGTACTTTTTTAATAAATACTCTCTACCGGGATAGCTAATTATTCTCATTTCCGTAGATGTCAATCCCATAGATGCTCCTATGATATCCAGTGTAGGAAGCTCCCTGATGGGTCCTTTAATAATTGCTTTTTCCGGATTGATCCTCTCGTCTTCAAATAGTTCTTTTATGCCTATGTAACCTTCTAGGGTTTCATCTATACCAAGATTTGACGTAATATTTGCCTGTGGATCTACATCAATTATCAACACCCTGTATCCTCTTTCTGCCAATATGCCCGCTGTTGAGAATACTGTAGTTGACTTACCTGTTCCCCCTTTAAGTGTTCCAAAAGTAATTATTTTCCTCACATTTCTCCCCCCTTTTTTACTAAAGTTCCCCAGTTATTCCTCTAAGCGTACAGCAAGCTTGAGCTAATAAGTTTAAACGATAATATTAACTTTTTTAATATAATCTTTCTAATTAGGAAATATAATAATATTCATCATTATTTTTACATTTATCAATTATATTATACTTAAAAAACTTATTCTGGTAAATTATTTTTTTATTTTTTTCCAAAAATAACAAAAACGCCGGAATTTAAAGTTCCCCCGGCGTTATTAAGTGCTTAATTATCCTTTGTGCTCCAGGCACATTGAATTTTAACAGATCATTATGCAAAAGTTCTTTGTTATAGCTGATATTCTTGAAGACAAAGTTAATCATCTCACCACATATTTCAATAACTGCAAAATTGACAAGTCCATTTGGAGTATGGCCTATAGACCCCGGATTCATTATCCGCCTTTCCTTCCAATAGCTCCCAAAAACTTGTTGGTGAGTATGCCCCATTAGTACATACTCACACTCTTCCAATTCCTTTAAGTCTATATACTGCTCTGTTACAGTATGAACCATCATGAACTTCTTCCCGTATAGATCTATAGCTTTTGACTTGGGAACGTCTCTTAGTTTCTTTAAACGGTGCTCTCCAATAGCGTTCTTTGTCCATTCCATATGTTTTATTCTCTCTAGGCTTTCATCTTTTCCTGCTTCTTCTATTAGTTCAATTTCATTATTGCCTAGTATATTGACGAATCTTTTGTCCTCAACAACAATATCAAACACTTCAGTGGGATTGGGACCTAACTGAAGAAAATCTCCCAAATTTAAAACTATCTCTATTTCAGGCCTTGCGTTTAAATAATCCATAAACACCTTTAAGGCATGAATGTTGGCATGTATATCTGATACTACAGCAACTCTCTTAAATTTCATAGTCATTCTCCTTCATGCATATAAAAATGTAAACATTTACATGTAATAATTTATAAATTACACCGCCTTTTTGGTATACTAGGGTTAATCTAAATAATAGTTTATACTACAAATATAAAAACTGTTACTCCATTATGTAAATTTTACTAGCGATTATTAATACTATTATATCATCTTATGCTCAGTATGTAAAAACTAATACTCTCATTATATAACTTATGCCAATATTTTAATTATATGCTCAACAATTTCTTCAATGCCTTTATTGTCGCATTCAATTATGATATCAGCATATTTCTCATATAAGGACTTTCTTTCTAAATATAGTTCCTTCAGCGTCATATTATTCCCAATGGCAACCCCTCTTGTAGTTATATCCTTTAGTCGGCGCTCTATCTCCTCATATTGGAGTTTGAGATATACTATTGTTCCCATGCTTTTAAGACGTTCCATAGCCTTTTTACTATAGACAACACTTCCTCCGGTTGCAAGCACTGAGTCTTCCGTTTCAAGTTTTAGTATATACCATTCCTCTATGTCTAGAAAGCCCTTTAATCCGCACTTGTTAATAATTTCAAATAGTTTCATTCCTTCATTCTGTTGTATTATAATATCAGTGTCTATAAAGTTCTTTCCTAAAGCCTTTGCAAGCAGTACGCCTAATGTACTTTTACCTGCTCCAGGCATACCTATCAATATAATATTCATAATTTCCTTCCTTTCGCTTATATACTATTAAAATATTAAAGCACTTACTGTATATTCCTTTCAGTAAATGCTTTAATATCGAGAGATACTATAAGCTATTCACTAACTCCCTAAACTTATTTCCTCTTACTTCAAAGTTAGGAAACATATCAAAGCTAGCACATGCTGGAGATAACACAACATAATCACCAGGAGCGGAAATCTTCTCACACTTGCTCACTGCAGTATCCAAAGAATCCACTATATAAATAGGAATATTAACTTGTTTTTCTTTTAGAACTTTATCAAATACTTCCTTTATTTTTTCCTTAGTCGCTCCTAACAGCACTAAAGCTTTTATCTTGTCCCATCCCTTCTCAGCTAAGGGTTCAAAAGGTATATGTTTGTCGTATCCACCTGCTATCAGAACTACAGGCTTGTCAAAGGCTGATATAGTAGCAAGGGTTCTTGTAGGGCTTGAACCTATAGAGTCATTGTAATACTTAACTCCGGCCACTTCTCTGATAAATTCGCTTCTATGTGATACACCTTTAAAACTAAGGGCAACTTTTCTCATGATTTCCTTTGGTACTTCATCCTTCACAGCCAAAAATGCCGCCAAGTAATTTTCAACATTATGCATACCCTTAATAATTATTTCGTCTTTTTTACAAACTTCTTTACCATCTATATATAGTCCACCATCTTTATAGTAGCCATTTGCGTCCCTGCTGCTACTAAATAGCCGTACCTTTCCTTTTGCTTCGGCAACAAATGAATAGGTGATGTCATTATCTTTGTTTAAGATTAAGACACCTTCTTTATTCTGAAACTTATATATGTTTTTCTTAGCATCTATATATTCTTCCATACTTTTGTGCATATCCAAGTGATTTGGTGTCATGTTAGTTACAACGGCCACTTCAGGAGAAACTTGTATTGTCATAAGTTGAAAGGATGAAAGTTCCAAAACTACCCTATCTTGTGCTTGAATATCTTCTATCTTTGAAAACAAGGGTGTTCCAATGTTGCCACCAACCCAAGTTTTATATCCGGCTTCCTTTAATAAGTTGTATATTATTGAAGTTGTTGTGGTCTTTCCGTCACTGCCTGTAACCCCATATATTTTCGCAGGACAATACCTCATAAATTCCTCCATCTCAGAGGTAATATAAGCCCCTTCTCTTTTGGCAGCCTGCAGTGCATCACTATCTATTCTCATTGATGGAGTCTTGAAAACAACCTCAAAGCCCTTTAGCCTATCCAAATAGTTTTCACCTAATGAAAGCTCCACTCCCTTTTCGGTAAATTCTTTACCTACCTCACCTAACTCTTCCATAGACTTTTTATCAAAGGCGGTAACCTTTGCCCCTAATTGAAGCAGGAAGTTTATAAGCGGTATATTACTGACACCTATACCAACTACTGCAGTTTTCTTATTCTTGATAAACGCTTTAAACTCGCTGAAATTCCTTTTCATACACTGTTTTCCTCCTAGATAATTTTACAAAAAATTCAAACCTTTGTCCATCTATAAATAATTCCCTTTTAATAATTTATTATAACATCATGGTTAAAAAATGTGAAAATATTAATTAAATTATCTTCCACAAAATATAATATACCATATTAATTTATATAGGTGATACTATGCCACTTCTTACAATGTTTCTCACTCTACCATTAATATACATAGCTCATAAAAAACGTAGAGAGCCAGAAAAGTTCTTATTAATTAAGCTGGTGCTGATATGGCTTTTATGTCAGATGTATGTTTCGGTTAATTATAGCTTCCGAATCCCCATAGGCTTAATCATTAGTCTAATATTTACATACAAAGAAAAGATAAACAGGACATCAAAGTTCATAGCTTCAGGTATTGGAGCTTTTAGCTTTACCTCCAGTATATTGGTATACTTTCTCACAAAACCAACAGTATAGTCATATGCCATATAAAGTTAAAAAGAGCACTTTGAAGTGCTCTTTTTTGCTAAAACTCCATTTTCTCAGCGAGATACTTTTCTAATTCATCAACACTTAATCTAATTTGAGTCATTGAATCTCTATCTCTTACTGTTACTGTATTGTTTTCCAAGGTATCAAAGTCTATAGTAATACAGAAAGGAGTTCCTATCTCATCCTGTCTTCTATATCTCTTACCTATACTTCCTGCCTCATCATAGTCTACATTGAACTTCTTCCTTAGCATATCATAAATCTCAGTTGATTTTTCCGAAAGTTTCTTGCTCAAAGGCAGTATAGCAGCTTTAAACGGAGCTAAAGCAGGGTGTAATCTCAACACTGTTCTTACATCTCCACCTTCTAGTTCCTCTTCATCATACGCATCTGCAAGGAAGGCAAGCGCTACTCTATCTGCTCCTAAGGAAGGTTCTATACAATATGGTATATATCTTTCGTTTGTATTTGGATCAAGATAGGACATATCTTCTCCGGAATGGTTAGCATGTTGCTTCAAATCATAATCTGTTCTGTCAGCTATACCCCATAGTTCTCCCCAGCCAAATGGGAATAAATATTCTATATCGGAAGTGGCATTACTATAGAAGGAAAGCTCTTCAGCACTATGATCTCTCATTCTTAAATTATCCTTGTTCATACCAAGACTTAATAAGAAGTTCCAGCAGTAGTCCTTCCAGTACTTGAACCACTCTAAATCCTTACCTGGTTCACAAAAGAATTCTAATTCCATTTGTTCAAATTCCCTGGTTCTGAAAATGAAGTTACCCGGAGTTATTTCATTTCTAAAGGATTTACCTATCTGCGCTATACCAAATGGAACCTTTTTTCTTGAAGTTCTCTGTACATTTTTAAAGTTAACGAATATACCTTGTGCAGTTTCTGGTCTGAGATATATCTCTGACTTTGCATCCTCGGTAACCCCTTGGAAAGTCTTGAACATCAGGTTGAACTTCCTTATATCAGTAAAATTCTTCTTACCACACTTTGGACATACTATGCCATTTTCTTCTATATACTTCTTTAGCTCCTCATTGGTCCAACCATCTGCAGAAGCAACCTCAGCACCATTTTCTGTCATGTGATCTTCAACTAACTTATCTGCTCTAAATCTTGACTTACACTCCTTACAGTCCATTAAAGGATCTGAAAAACCGCCAACGTGTCCGGAAGCCACCCACACTTCTCTGTTCATGAGAATAGCACAATCCACACCTACATTGTATGGACTTTCTTGAACGAACTTCTTCCACCAAGCCTTTTTAACGTTATTTTTAAATTCAACGCCTAAAGGACCATAGTCCCATGAATTAGCTAATCCACCATAAATCTCTGATCCTGGATATATGAATCCTCTACCTTTACACAGAGCTACTAACTTATCCATAGTTTTTTCAAAAGCCATTTTGATATCCTCCCCTATTATTTATAAAATAAAAAGGACCCATACCATAAGGGACGGTATAACCGCGGTTCCACCCTTTTTGGCATAAGCCCTGCTCTCTCAAATATATACTCTAAAGCTCCCTTCACCTTATAATTTTAATGGTTCCCACCAGCCACCATCTCTCTAAAAAAATCATTAAGGCTACTCTTCTTTATCATCGTACCTTCTTTATTTACTTTAGTATAATTGTACCAAATAAAAGCTATTTGTCAATACAAGACAAGCTCCACATTGAATTTATATTCTATAAATTAACCACTTATAAAAATAAAAATCAGGCTTTCACCTGATCCCCTAATCTTCAAAAAATAAAATTGGCTCCGCGAAGAGGACTCGAACCTCCAACCCTTCGGTTAACAGCCGAATGCTCCACCATTGAGCTATCGCGGAACGCTTATCACAATAAATATTATATCAAGTATTCTAAAAAAAGCAATACTTTTTTGATAAATATTTTGTCGAATTTTTTATTTCTTTAATTGCAAAAGTAAATTCCACCTCTCTAGGTGGTAAGAGTGGATTTTAATTCTACAAATATGAAAGAGTATAGAGAGTGGAATTTAGTAATACAAAATATTATTATATTGATATATGCGTCATTACAGTAATCCTTGCTTGGTAAGGAAGGAGTTTTTCATTATGGCTAAATTCAAACACTTTACGTTAGAGGAAAGAGTCTCTATTGAAATAATGCTTAAAGCCTCCCTTTCTTTCAAAGCAATAGCCCGAGAGCTTGATCGAGATTGTACAACCATTTCCAAAGAGGTTAAAAATCATATCATGTACAAGCGAACAGGTTCTTACGGTAGACCTTTTAACAACTGTATTCATCGTTTAACTTGCAACCATACATATCTATGTGAGAAATCACATTGTAGAATTCGACGCTGTCGCTTTTGTTCAGATTGTTCAAAATTCTGTTCTGATTACAAAGCATATACTTGTGACTTACTCTCTAAGCCACCTTATGTGTGCAATGGATGTGCTAGCCTTACAAAATGTACTCTGGAGAAAGCAATCTATAATGCTTCCTATGCCCATGATGAATATGTACTTCGTCGTTCTGAGTCACGAAGCGGCATAACTATTTCTGAGGACGAGATTAAACGTCTTGATAAAATCATAACCCCACTCATTCAAAGAGGTCAATCTATACACCATATCTGCGTTAATAACAGAGACCTTATCATGCATAGTGAAAAATCAATCTACAACTATATTGATTACAATCTTTTCTCCACAAAAAATATTGACCTTCCAAGAAAAGTTGTTTATCGTCCAAGAAAAAAGCTTAAAAATCATTTTAAAGTGGATAAGTCCTACAGAATTGGACGCACATATCAGGATTTTCTTGAATTCATGAAGGAAAATCCTGATACTCCAGTAGTTGAAATGGATTCTGTTGAAGGTACTAAAGGTGGTAAGGTGTTGCTCACTATCCATTTCGTTGATTCTCAGTTTATGCTTGCTTTTATTAGGGATGCAAACACTTCACGTTCCGTCATAGATATTTTCGAAAATCTTTATTTGGAACTGGGGCCTGACACTTTTCTAAAACTATTTCCTGTCATTCTAACTGACAACGGCAGTGAGTTTACAAATCCAAAGGCTATCGAGTTTGATAGGCAGGGAAACCGCATAACACGCATCTTCTACTGCGACCCTTCAGCGCCATATCAGAAAGGTGCTGCAGAAAACAACCATGAATTGATCCGGAGAATTGTTCCTAAAGGCCAGAGCTTCAACTCATTTCAACAGAAGGATATCTCATTGATGATGAGTCACATTAATTCTTATTCAAGAAAAAAGCTGAATGACCAGTCTCCATACTCGGTATTCAGCTTCCTTTACGGCGCTAAAACGCTCGCAAAGTTGGATTCAGAACTCATCAAACCAAATGAGATTATCATGAATCCGAGTTTATTAAAATATTAACCTACTCAAGCAGGGATTACCGCTGGCGCTTAAGTTAAAACTTTTTCAATGGGTGGAATTTACCTTTGCAAAAAAAACGGAAAATATTCACCCTTTGTTTGCTATACCCAAAATCAGCTGAAATCTGCTTGAGCTACTTAAATTATACCTCATTTTTGTCTAAAATAAGCAAAAAATTACTCTTATAACCAAAAATCTTATCTAGTATCGATTTTACGGTGGAAGTTAATTCTACAAAGTGGAAGTTAACTTTTCAATTCACCAATTTTTTATTTCTTTAATTGCAAAAGTAAATTCCACCTCTCTAGGTGGTAAGAGTGGATTTTAATTCTACAAATATGAAAGAGTATAGAGAGTGGAATTTAGTAATACAAAATATTATTATATTGATATATGCGTCATTACAGTAATCCTTGCTTGGTAAGGAAGGAGTTTTTCATTATGGCTAAATTCAAACACTTTACGTTAGAGGAAAGAGTCTCTATTGAAATAATGCTTAAAGCCTCCCTTTCTTTCAAAGCAATAGCCCGAGAGCTTGATCGAGATTGTACAACCATTTCCAAAGAGGTTAAAAATCATATCATGTTCAAGCGAACAGGTTCTTACGGTAGACCTTTTAACAACTGTATTCATCGTTTAACTTGCAACCATACATATCTATGTGAGAAATCACATTGTAGAATTCGACGCTGTCGCTTTTGTTCAGATTGTTCAAAATTCTGTTCTGATTACAAAGCATATACTTGTGACTTACTCTCTAAGCCACCTTATGTGTGCAATGGATGTGCTAGCCTTACAAAATGTACTCTGGAGAAAGCAATCTATAATGCTTCCTATGCCCATGATGAATATGTACTTCGTCGTTCTGAGTCACGAAGCGGCATAACTATTTCTGAGGACGAGATTAAACGTCTTGATAAAATCATAACCCCACTCATTCAAAGAGGTCAATCTATACACCATATCTGCGTTAATAACAGAGACCTTATCATGCATAGTGAAAAATCAATCTACAACTATATTGATTACAATCTTTTCTCCACAAAAAATATTGACCTTCCAAGAAAAGTTGTTTATCGTCCAAGAAAAAAGCTTAAAAATCATTTTAAAGTGGATAAGTCCTACAGAATTGGACGCACATATCAGGATTTTCTTGAATTCATGAAGGAAAATCCTGATACTCCAGTAGTTGAAATGGATTCTGTTGAAGGTACTAAAGGTGGTAAGGTGTTGCTCACTATCCATTTCGTTGATTCTCAGTTTATGCTTGCTTTTATTAGGGATGCAAACACTTCACGTTCCGTCATAGATATTTTCGAAAATCTTTATTTGGAACTGGGGCCTGACACTTTTCTAAAACTATTTCCTGTCATTCTAACTGACAACGGCAGTGAGTTTACAAATCCAAAGGCTATCGAGTTTGATAGGCAGGGAAACCGCATAACACGCATCTTCTACTGCGACCCTTCAGCGCCATATCAGAAAGGTGCTGCAGAAAACAACCATGAATTGATCCGGAGAATTGTTCCTAAAGGCCAGAGCTTCAACTCATTTCAACAGAAGGATATCTCATTGATGATGAGTCACATTAATTCTTATTCAAGAAAAAAGCTGAATGACCAGTCTCCATACTCGGTATTCAGCTTCCTTTACGGCGCTAAAACGCTCGCAAAGTTGGATTCAGAACTCATCAAACCAAATGAGATTATCATGAATCCGAGTTTATTAAAATATTAACCTACTCAAGCAGGGATTACCGCTGGCGCTTAAGTTAAAACTTTTTCAATGGGTGGAATTTACCTTTGCAAAAAAAACGGAAAATATTCACCCTTTGTTTGCTATACCCAAAATCAGCTGAAATCTGCTTGAGCTACTTAAATTATACCTCATTTTTGTCTAAAATAAGCAAAAAATTACTCTTATAACCAAAAATCTTATCTAGTATCGATTTTACGGTGGAAGTTAATTCTACAAAGTGGAAGTTAACTTTTCAATTCACCAATTTTTTATTTAAAAGAGTTCAAAGCACCGCTTTGAACTCTTCTGATATATAACTTTTATCTTTTAAATTTAGAGCGGCTTCATTGTTGGGAACATTATGACATCTCTTATAGAGTATGAGTCAGTAAGGAACATAACTATTCTGTCTATTCCTATTCCAAGACCGCCTGTTGGAGGCATTCCTGTTTCTAAGGCACTCATAAACTCTTCATCTATCACATAAGCTTCATCGTCACCAAGTTCTCTTTCCTTAGCCTGCTGGTTGAATCTGTCTCTTTGAACTATAGGATCATTAAGCTCTGAGTATGCATTACATACTTCTCTACCATAGATAAAGCCTTCAAATCTTTCAGTAAAGTCCGGATTTCCTCTCTTCTTCTTTGTAAGAGGAGAGATTTCCTTTGGATAATCCATGATAAAGGTTGGCTGAATCAGATGTTCCTCAGCATATTCCTCAAATAAAGCATTTAATACGTCGGCCTTTGTACAATCCTTTAAATCTTTCTTGAATTCCAAGTGTTTTTCTTTAGCAATAGCCTGAGCTTCTTCGTCAGTCTTGATTTCATTAAAATCTATGCCGGCATATTCCTTTACAGCATCAACCATAGTAAGTCTTCTCCACGGTGGAGTAAAGTCTATTTCTGTACCTTGATAAGTAACCTTCATGCTTCCATTGACCTTTTGGCAAACTTCTGCAATAAGATTCTCCATTAACTCCATCATGTCGTAATAATCAGCATAGGCCTCATATAGCTCAATCATTGTAAACTCAGGATTATGTCTTATATCTATTCCTTCATTTCTGAAGTTTTTACCCATATCATAAACCTTCTCAAGGCCACCAACTATACATCTCTTTAGATACAACTCTGTAGCTATTCTGAGATACATGTCTATATTAAGGGCATTGTGGTGAGTTATAAAAGGTCTTGCAGCAGCTCCACCTGCTATAGGAGAAAGTATTGGAGTCTCAACTTCCAAATATCCCCTGTTATCAAGGAACTCCCTTATAGCTCTGATAATTTTTGTTCTTTTAATAAAGGTTTCTTTTACTTCAGGATTGGATATTAAGTCCACTTCCCTTTGTCTGTATCTTAAGTCAGGATCCTTTAATCCATGCCACTTTTCTGGTAATGGTTTCAGGGACTTTGATATAAGTTGGAAGTCTTTTATATGTACTGATACTTCGCCGGTTTTTGACTTAAACACAAAGCCAGTAACAGCTATCCAGTCGCCTAAATCAAAGGTCTTAAATTCCTTAAGCTTTTCTTCACCTACATCATCAATCTTTATATATAACTGAAGTTTACCGTCTCTATCATGTATATCAGAGAATCCAGCCTTACCCTGGACTCTCTTAGACATTAATCTACCAGCTACGGTAACGGTCTGATTTTCTAACTCATCAAAATTTTCTTTTATCTGCTTTGATGTGTGAGTTCTATTTACCTTGTACACATCAAAAGGGTCTTTGCCCGCTGCTTGAGCATCAGCCAGTTTCTGTCGTCTTTGCCTTATAAGCTCGTTAAAGGCCTTTTCCTCTTCAACAATGTTAATATTCATATCCTCATTGGCCATTCTAAAATCCCTCCAAGTTAATCTCTTCTGATACCTAATATCTCAAACTTACTAACTCCACCAGGTACTGCAACTTCTACAACATCTCCAATCCTCTTACCCATAAAGGCCTTTCCAACCGGAGACTCATTTGAAATTTTAAAGTTCATTGGATCTGCCTCTGCGGAACCAACTATCATGTATTCCACTTCTTCATCGAAGTCATAGTCCTTTACCCTTACCTTAGATCCAACGCTTACAATATCTGTTGGTATTTCACTTTCATCAACTATTGTAGCATTCTTTAACATATTTTCAAGCTGTAGAATTCTTCCTTCAACAAAGGCCTGTTCATTTTTTGCTTCATCATATTCAGAGTTTTCGCTCAAGTCACCATATCCCAGAGCTACTTTTATCTTTTCAGTAATCTCTTTTCTTTTTACGGTTTTTAAATACTCTAATTCATCTTCGAGCTTCTTAACCCCTTCATAAGTCATTACATACTTCTTTGCATCGCTCATTTCTTTCTCCCCTTTATTCATAACTACACAATTATTAATTAGTTAATACCTTTAAGTATTTAAACTCACATATTTATTATAATTAGGCCTTGTAATCATTTAAGTTATTATAAATCAGCTAACTAATCATTGTCAACATATTGTTATTTACAAATTTATAACCTTTCCATTGAATAGTATACTGTCTATGTATATATCGTTTTGTTTTAGAATATCCTCAATATTACTTCTGCTACCCATTTGACATAATATTGCTCCCAATAATTGCGGTGACATTACTGAATAATCTCCCTGCCAAGGAACACTATAGGTTACTTCACTTACAGCTTTACCCTGTGAAACATCAGGTTGGAGACTATTATCTACATACCATGTGAAGGCTTCACTTTTAATTTGTACTTTTCTGCTGGTAATAATAAAGTTTGCCTTTTGAAAGGCATATTTTATATCATTTGTTATTACGGGAGATATCCCATATTCGCTTATTATATAATTACACAATTTATTTAATTTATCCATAAAATTAGAAATAAGTATTATGAATCGGCAATTTTTTGCTGCCTCTTCAATAATCGCGTTATTTACATTGTCACAAGCATCATATATGGCTATACAACTACTCTTTAAACTCTTGTTACTGACTCGCAGCAGTAATTTTATACTATCTATTACGCTGTGAGCAAACATTTTCTTTTGAAAAGTATTGTATATATTATTATAGTCATACAGCCTCCAAGTCTCCGGAGCCACGTATACGTTGGACCGCGAGACTTTTTTCGCTGCCAAACTCATGTTATTTATATAGTTCTTTTGATTATAGTTTGGAGGAAGTGCTATTCTTGATATTCTTAGATTTAAGTCCTTAATATTACTTTCTCCTATCTTGCTGATTGAAAAACGTTCTTTAATTCTTGTCAACCAGTAATCACTTTCATAACCTCTGGCTATATCACAAGTCACATGAGCTATGGGATACATATTAACCTCGAAAATACATGCTATATTTTAATTGTATTCCCATAACTCCTCTAAAATTCTATCATTTTAATTAAAATCATATGTTTTTCAGCTATGGCTGTAAATTATTCAACAATTCATCCTTATACGCCAAGAGAAGTTTTATTACATTCTCACTGCTATTCTCTAAGTTTATAGCATTTTTTATTTCTGTACAATTTGGCATGCCTTTAATATACCAGGCTGTATGCTTTCTCATCTCTCTAACAGCCTTATATTCGCCATGATATTTAACCGCAAGGCCATAATGCCTGATACACAAGTCTATTCTTTCACTACAGTCCGGATAAACCACCCTTCTTCCTGCAAGACCATCTCTAATCTGCTTGAAGATCCATGGATTTCCTAAACTTCCTCTGCCAATCATAATACCATCACAATTGGTAATATCTTTTATCAACTTTGCATCTTCTACGCTCTTAACATCTCCGTTTCCTATGACCGGAATAGTAACGGCCTCTTTTACCCTAGCTATTATGTCCCAATCTGCCACACCTTCATACATCTGTTGTCTGGTTCTTCCGTGAACTGTTATAGCATCTGCACCGGCCTCTTCTATAATTTTTGCAAAATCCACAGCATTAATTTTATCATTTGTGAAACCTTTTCTAAACTTTACCGTTACAGGTTTAATAGAAGCCCTTTTTACTTCCCTAACAATTTCTGCAGCCAATTCCGGTGTTTTCATCAATGCCGATCCCTCGCCGTTATTGACTATTTTAGGGGCAGGGCATCCCATGTTAATATCTACTATGCATACTTCATCATCGGTATTAAATCTTTCACAGACCTTTGCCATTATATAAGGATCATTACCAAATATTTGAACGGCAATCGGTCTTTCTTCCTCTGAGGTACGAAGTAAGGTCTCAGTATTTTCACTCCCATAAAACAATGCCTTTGCACTGACCATTTCGCTATAAACTAAGCCGCACCCCATCTCCTTGCACAGGCCCCTAAATGCAATATCTGTAACTCCTGCCATTGGTGCTAAAAAAACATTATTATCAAAGGAAAGATTTAAAATTTTCACCTATTCACCTACTCTTTGTTCTTTTCATATATTATTCTCAAACCTTCTAATGTCAGATATGAATTCACTTCATCTATATATTTCGACTCACCTGATATAAGCTTTGCAAGACCGCCGGTAGCAATCACAAATGCTTTTTCGCTATCATAATCTCTCATTTCCTTTTGCATCTTAGAAACTATATAGTCTACTTGACCTATATATCCATAAATTACACCAGCCTGCATGCTTGTAACTGTATTTTTACATATAACGGAAGAAGGTTTATTTATCTCTATTCTGGGAAGCTTGGCTGCTCTTTCAAACAAGGCCTCTGCAGATATTTTTATTCCCGGACAAATAGCCCCTCCAAGGTAATCACCGTTTCTAGTTACTGCGCAGAAGGTTGTAGCTGTGCCAAAATCTATAATTATTAGGGGCCGCTTGTATATCTCATGTGCTGCCACAGCATTTACAATCCTATCAGCACCTACCTCTTTAGGGTTATCATATTTGATATTAATACCTGTTTTCACCCCTGGACCTACTACTATAGGATCAACCTCAATATATTTTTTTATCATATGCTCCAATGAATACATTATATTAGGCACTACAGAAGATATTATCACTCCAGTAACATCTTTTATATCCAGATTATTCATCATAAAAAGATGATGCACCGTTACTCCGTACTCATCAGCACTTCTTTTTGAATCCGTAGATAATCTCCAGTCTGCTATCAGACTCTTATTTTTATATACACCAAGTACAATATTAGTATTTCCAACATCTACAACAAGTATCATAAGACCACCATCCTATATAGTATAAAAGCAGCCTATAGTAGCTGCTTTTTAATAGTTTGTTATCATTATAACAATATAATTCTAGCAACTTATTGGCATTTGTCAAGCCTTTCCAAACTACTGTATAACAAGCAATACATCACCGGTATCTACTGATGTCCCCTTAGTAACATTTATGCTAACAACTTTGCAATCTCTTGGTGCCATAATTTCATTTTCCATTTTCATGGCCTCCAGCACCATTAGTACTTCACCTTTCTTTACTGTACTCCCTACAGATACATCAACCCTGACGATTGTACCAGGCATAGGGCACTCAATCTTTTCTCCATCTGCCGCTTGGGTCTGTGATAGCTCTGGCTCATTCTTCTTTGTTTCTTCTGCCTCCTTTGGAGTTTCTTCCTTTTTCGGTTGTTGTGTAATAACCTTCTCCTCCGAAGGTCCCTCAGTATAAAGTGGTACTGTATTGGTTACGGGTATTACCAAATCTCCCTGAACTTCTTCAACTTCAACTGCATACTTTTTGCCATTTACAGTGACATAATACTTCTTCATAAAAAATCCTCCCAAGAATTATTCCGGTATTATACTTTCATTTCTCCAATTGAAATTACCGCTATTCACTAATTTTATTGACTTTATTACAAATTGTTCTGCAGACATACCGCTGTATGTGCATATAGCGGCAATAATAGCTGCAACAACCTCTTCGTCATTATTTTCTGTTTGTTCTTGCCTAATGGCTCCAGGACTGCTTTCCTCTAAGGTAATAGCTGCAGTGTCAATAGACTCAATCTCACTATTAGACTTAAGCTGCCTATACTGAGACAATAAGTACAGCATTACCACAACAAGAACCGCCAAAACTACAGCCATAAAGCTTACCACACTGACTAAGTTATCACTAAATAATTCTCGCATTTTCACCCCTCCGTTTTATATGAGAACACTTCCATGCTTTCTTGGGTATCTAAGTTCTCTTTTACTCTGAAGCATGTCAAAGCTCCTAAGCAAGGTAATTCTTGCTTCAGAGGGTTTGATTACATCATCTATATGGCCATCCTCAGCAGCTTTAAGGGCTGAAGCCTCTTTTGCAATGAATTTCTTCAGAAGCTCATCTTCCTTCAACTTTGGATTATCCGATAAAGTTATTTCCTCTCCGTGTAAGTATCTCACCATTTCAGAAGGGTCTGCTGGGCATATAGTGGCATATGGAAGTGCAAAAGCTAGGTCAAAGGCAGTGTCTTTACTCGCAAAGGCCATGTGACCTGCACCTAAAGAATTCCCAATTATCAATGCAACCTTCGGAACATTTGCTTCTACAAGAGCATACACCAGCTTGGCTGCATATAGAGATAGTCCCTTAGCCTCTTCTTCAGCACTTCCAATAAAACCCTTGCAATCAACTAATGATAATATAGATATATTGAAGGCATTACACAGCTTTATAAATTTGACAGCTTTTTCACAATCCTTAATATTAAGTCCCTGAGCTCTTGAGCTATCTGTTGCAATAACTCCTAAACTTAAACCTCTTAACTTAATAAAGCAAGTGTATAGGTCAGTCCCCATACAATTATCAATTTCAAATACACTATTTTCATCTGCAATATAAGTCAAAATCTCTTTATATGTAGCTTTTCCTTCACAATAAAGAGTGTCAATATCATTTTTTATGACCTCATCCATTGCTGATGCTTCAAAGCTCATTAATTGACGGTTATTTCGAGGAATGTAAGATAGAGTGGACTTTATCTTATCCAGCCCGTCTTTGTCATTGTCTGCAATTAATTGGACACTTCCGCTTCTTGCCCCAACTTCAGCGGTTGCATATTTGCTGCCTTCAGTATATGTTCTACTTTGTTTTTCTATTCTCTCTGAAGAATTTATATAAAGCTCTGCCACTTTTGTCATAATTGTAATATCACTAAGGCATGCAGATATGGCAGCTGCTCCAGTGCAAGGTCCACATACCAGAGATATTTGGGGTATAACACCTGACATTTTGGATTGCAAGTTCAAAATGGCTCCGTAGGAAGATAAAATGCTCATGCCCTCATTGATATCTCCACCAACCGAATCGAGTATATGTATTAGAGGAGCACCCATTTTTAAAGCTAAATTCATTATATTCAAGATCTTTTCAGAATTACTTTTATTCATTATTCCGCCGTTAACTGTAATGTCCTGACTGTATATATAGACAAGACTTCCATTAATTGTACCGTAACCAGTTAGTACTCCTCCTCCATTGCCTTTAGACAAAAGTCCCAACTCAACAAAAGAATCCTTATCAATCAAGTATTCTATTCTCTCTCTTGCTGTCATTTTTCCATTACTATGCTGTATAGAGTCTTTTCCCGATCCACCACCTTCTAAACTAATAGCTCTTCTATTACTCAACTCATCAAAATCTATCATTATCTGTGCCTCCTAACTATAAACCCTAATGCAACTCATTTTTTATGTTATCATAATGGAGTGTATTTGTACATCAGACTAACAATTAACCTTGGTTACAAATAATTTAACCCTGTATAAGAAGTCTTATACAGGGTTAGTTTTTCTACAATAATTACTAAAATAAACCGGTAATTGAACCATCCTGCTGTATATCCATTCTCTCAGCAGCGGGAACCTTAGGCAAGCCCGGCATAGTCATTATGTCCCCAGTTAAGACTACGATAAACCCTGCACCGTTAGATACCCTTACTTCTTTTACGTTAATTGTGAACCCTTCGGGCCTTCCTAATAGCTGAGGATCATCCGATAGTGAATATTGCGTTTTCGCCACACATATAGGCCTTTTGTCTAAGCCAAGCTTCTCTATTTCAGCTATTTGCTTTTCCGCATTTTTATCAAATGATACATCCTTAGCACCATATATTTCTCTTGCAATTATCCTCATCTTTTCTCTGATAGGTAATTTTTCATCATATAGAAGTTTAAAATCTCCACTTTTATGTTTTATGGTTTCAAGGACAGCCTTGGCCAATTCCAAGCCACCTTCTCCTCCCTTTTCCCATACTTCTGTAAGGGCTACAGGTACTTCTATAGAATCACAGAATTGCTTAATAAATTGAATTTCTTCATTACTATCTGTAACAAATCTATTGATTGCAACAACTGCAGGTACTCCAAACTTCTTTACATTTTCAATCTGCTTGTGTAAATTCTCTATTCCTCTGGCTAGGGCCTCCACATCTGGTTTGCTAAGCATATCCTTCTTTACCCCTCCATGATGCTTAAGGGCTCTGATGGTAGCAACGATTACTACACAGCTTGGAGCAAGCTGTCCAAACCTACACTTAATATTCATAAATTTTTCGGCCCCTAAGTCAGCTCCAAAGCCAGCCTCTGTCACAACAAAATCTCCTAATTTAAGTGCGATTTTTGTGGCTAATATGCTGTTGCAGCCATGAGCTATATTTGCAAAAGGTCCTCCATGTATTATAGCCGGAGTATTTTCTAAAGTTTGTACAAGATTAGGTTTAATAGCATCCTTCATCAATAGTGCCATAGCACCATGCACATTTAGATCTCTGCAATATACAGGTTCTCCATTGATATTATAAGCTACAATTATATTTCCGAAACGCTCCTTAAGGTCCATTAAGTTCTTGGCCAAGCAAAGAATAGCCATTATTTCAGACGCTACAGTTATCATGAAGCCTTCTTCTCTTGGAAAGCCATTGATCTTTCCCCCAAGGCCTACCACTATTTCCCTTAAGGCTCTGTCATTCATATCTATTACTCTTTTAAACACAATTCTTCTTAAGTCTATATTTAAGCTATTTCCTTGATGTATATGATTGTCTATAGCTGCACACAAAAGATTGTTTGCAGAAGTGATAGCATGAAAATCACCGGTAAAGTGAAGGTTTATATCTTCCATTGGAACTACCTGGGCATATCCCCCGCCGGCAGCTCCGCCTTTAACTCCAAACACCGGACCGAGAGACGGTTCTCTCAAGGCTATTATGGCATTTTTCTTCATTTTGCATAAGGCTTGACCCAATCCAACTGTTACCGTTGATTTTCCCTCTCCGGCAGGAGTTGGATTTATGGCAGTTACAAGGATAAGCTTTCCATCTTTTTTTTCTTTATGTCTATCCAATACGTCCAAAGAAATTTTACATTTATACTTTCCGTATAAATCAATATCTTCTTCAGTTAATCCTATTTTCTCTGCTATAACAGCTATTTTTTCCATGGTTGCACTCTGAGCTATTTCAATATCACTTTTCATAAACAACACATCCTTTTTAAAAAGGATGACATCTGTCATCCTTTATACTGTAGCATTAAATATTTCTTCAAATTCGTATGCTTCAAGCTTTTCCTTTTCAAGTAATGCTTGAGCCACTGCATGAAGCTTATTCATATTGTCACCTATTAACTTTTCAGCTCTATGATAAGCATCATCTATAAGTCTCTTTATCTCTTTATCTATCTTAGCACCAACTTCTTCGCTGAAGTTCCTGCTTCTACCGATATCTCTTCCCAAAAAGACCTCGTTGTGGTCTGAACCTAGAGCCATAGGACCTATCTCATCACTCATACCGTACTCCATAACCATCTTTCTTGCTATGGCTGTGGCCCTTTCAATATCATTTTGAGCACCGGTACATATATCATCTAGGGCAAGTTTTTCTGCCACTCTGCCGCCTAGCAAAACAGCCATTTGATCTAAAAGATAAGATTTTGACACATGAGTTTTATCATCCTTAGGAAGGTGCATTGTATAACCTGCTGCCATTCCTCTAGGTACTATACTTATGTGATGCAGAGGATCTGCATTTGGTACAAGCTTAGCCACTATTGCATGGCCTGCTTCATGATAAGCTGTTATCTTCTTATCGTACTCTTGTATTACTCTGCTCTTCTTCTCCGGACCAGCAATTACTCTTGTTACTGCTTCCTCTAATTCTTGCTGTCCAATAACCTTCTTATTGTTTCTTACTGCTAAGAGGGCAGCTTCATTCATTAAGTTCTCCAAATCTGCACCGGTAAAGCCTGAAGTAGTCTTAGCCAGTACATCCAGTTTTACGTCATCTGATAACTTTTTATTTCTGGAATGAACCTTAAGAATTTCTTCTCTACCTTTAACATCAGGAGCTCCAACCACTATCTGTCTATCAAATCTACCTGGTCTTAATAGGGCAGGGTCTAATATATCCGGTCTGTTAGTTGCTGCTATGATTATTATACCTTCATTTATTCCAAAGCCATCCATTTCAACTAACAACTGATTTAATGTTTGTTCTCTTTCATCATGACCACCGCCAAGGCCTGCGCCTCTTTGTCTTCCCACAGCATCAATTTCATCTATGAAAACTATACTTGATGTATGTTTCTTCGCCTGATCAAATAAATCTCTTACCCTGGAAGCACCCACACCTACAAACATTTCAACAAAGTCAGAACCTGAGATGCTGAAGAACGGTACGCCTGCTTCACCTGAAACAGCCTTTGCAAGCAAGGTTTTTCCTGTTCCTGGAGGTCCTACCAATAAGACTCCCTTAGGTATTCTGGCTCCCATGTCAGTGTATTTCTTAGGTTGCTTTAAAAAGTCTACAATTTCGGCAAGCTCAGCCTTTTCCTCATCGGCTCCGGCAACATCTGCAAAAGTTACCCTTTTCTTATCTGGTGAAGCCATCTTAGCCCTGCTCTTACCAAAATTCATTACCCCTCTGCTACCACCGCCGCCTTGTGACTGCTGCATAAATAAGAACCAAAAGGCCACCAGCATTACAATCAGTAAAATGGTTGGTAGGTATTGTATCCAAAACGGAACATTAGTGGGCTTTACATAAGTCTCCTTCATAGTGTTACTTGCTGGATATTTATCAATTATTTGAAGCACCCTCTGATAAGGGACTATTGCTTGATATTCCTTATTGGTATCAGCAAACTTTCCTGTAACTGTCATCATATCTTCATGAACCTGCATCGAAGCGAGTTTTCCACCCTCATATGCTTTTTCAAACTCATCGGCTGTTATTGTATTAGATCCTCTTCCGGCATCCACCAAAAGAAAAGCCGCAACAATTACCATTATCAATACAAAAAGCCAGAGTGTTGCACTGGAAAATTTCTTCATATCTGGCCCCCCTCTCTATAAAATTTGCTATCTAACTTGATACTATAAAATTGTATCATAACAGTTTTTTCATTACAATAACTTTATTGTAACATTATTTATAAACCTCTTCCTTCAGTATGCCGATAAAAGGTAAGTTTCTATACCTTTCCGCATAATCCAATCCATAGCCAACCAAGAAGTGATCCGGTACTTCAAAGCCTTGATATTTCACTTCTATTTCTACCCTTCTTCTCTCAGGTTTATTCAATAAGCAAGCAACTTCTATGGATGATGGTTTCCTTGCCTTCAGGTATTCCAATAAGTACTTTAATGTTATCCCTGAATCTATTATGTCCTCTACTATGAGTATATCCTTTCCTTCTATAGGATAATCTAAATCCTTTAATATCCTAACGATGCCAGAGCTTTCCGTTGCCGCTCCATAACTTGAAACCGCCATAAAGTCCATACAACATGGAATCTCAATGTTCTTCATCAAATCGGACATAAACATTACAGAGCCCTTTAATACTCCAACCAGCACCAGTTCTTTGCCCTCATAATCCTGAGTAATTATTTTTCCCAGTTCTTTTACTTTCTCCTTAATTTTGTTCTCATCCAATAGAATTTCTTTTAAGTGCTTTATCATTTAGTTTCTCCTTTCCTAATTTTTATTTCTAAAATGTTTTTTGTATTTTTTGTCACAATGTAATTATTGCTGACATTATATCCCACAACCCAAACAATTTCTTCGTCAAAGCAGAGCAGGGGGATGTTATCTCTTTCATCCTTGGGAATCTTTAAATCCATAAACAAATCCTTGATCTTTTTGCTCCCCTTCATTCCATAAGGACTAAATCTGTCCCCTTGAAGTCTATATCTTATAGATATACTGTTTATAATTTTATCATAATCAAAGTACTTTTTATATGGATCCTCGCCAAATTTAATAATTTCATCTTTTTTAACCAGTCTTATGCCCACTGTTACATCCATTTCTTCTATGTATCTTGAAAACAATATTTCCCTGGAAATATCATTTTTCGCTAATAAAACAATACATCCGTCAAAGGTTTTATCCTGTATAGTTTCATTTACCTTATATATCCTTATATCTCCATATACATTCTCCGCTTGTACGCCGGATGGTAAAGTAACCTTCTTTCCTGTACCTATTGTGAATAGGTCAATAATGTCACCTATGTGGATCATCTCAATATTTACTAAGCTTCCATTTATCTCGTATAACGCCTTTCTTATTACTCTTGATATAATTGCCTCATGCTCCTCTGCCAATCTTTTGTTAAGGGTCACTGTATTATTTTCCAAGGAACAGTAGGTCTTATATTTTTTCCCTGCAACCTCATCAATATATTCATTGTCCTTGCTAACTATGTTCGCCAACCTATTTAAGGTATTTAAAATATCTTTATTAAAGTTTTTTTCAATATATGGTATTAACTCAAGCCTAACCTTATTCCTATTATATATATTCTCAAAATTTGTTTTATCTGTTCTTGGATTGAGCTGATTAAATGCACAGTAGCTTTCAATTTCTTCTCTTTTCAGCACCAGTATAGGTCTTATGAAAATGCCGTCTCTAACCGGTTTTATACCTTGGAGACCTTCTATGCCTGCTCCTCTCATTATACGCATAAGCACTGTCTCCGCCTGATCATTTAAATTATGGGCCAGAGCAATTTTATTGGCACCCAAGCGTTCCTTTAATTCATTAAAAAACCTGTACCTAGCTTCTCTACCTGCAGTTTCACTGGATATATTTTGCCTTTTGGCCATTTCATTAATATCAACTTTTTTAGAATAAAATTCCACCCCAAGACTTCTGCAAAATCTTTCAGCATAAGCTTCATCTTCATCTGCCTCTTCTCCTCTTAAGCAGTGGTTTACATGGGCACCGTATATTTCAATATCATATATTTCTTTTACTTCATTCAACATATGCATAAGGCACACAGAGTCCGGTCCTCCTGAAAGAGCTACAATTACCCTATCCCCTTTATTTAGCATGGAATATTTATTTATAAAATCTATAACTTTTTGCAGCAAAATGGACACCTCATTACCTTTTTTATATC
Source organism: Clostridium thermarum (assembly GCF_006351925.1). Classification (NCBI taxonomy): domain Bacteria; kingdom Bacillati; phylum Bacillota; class Clostridia; order Eubacteriales; family Clostridiaceae; genus Clostridium; species Clostridium thermarum. Next base: position 3,429,050 of record NZ_CP040924.1, read on the forward strand.
CATTATAACCATTAATAGTCTAAACATGTCAAGTAAATCAAAATAATAGGATGACTATAAGCCATCCCAATTTATAAATTAATATAAACTATATACTCTTGAAGCTATTATCGTCATATCATCATTAGCCTTTCCATTATTGACCTCTTTTACTCTGGCAGCAATTTCTTCAGCTATATCCTTTGGATTTGTATGAATACATTTTTCAAGGTAATTGGTTATCCAATTTTGCATTGAGTCACTATTGCCTTCACATTCCAGTACACCGTCGCTTAGCATTACTATAATGTCACCGTTCTTAACCTTTTTGTCAGTTACATCAACATCTACTTTGTCAAGTACCCCAATGGGCAAGGTTTTAGAATTTATAATTTCAACCTTTTCTTTACTTTTAATATAGGTAGCCACAGCTCCAATTTTCATTACCCTTAGATCACCGGTATATAGGTCTATGTTGGCAATATCCAATGTAGAGAACTTTTCCTCTTCTGAAAACTTCATAGTCATAATCGAGTTTACTGTATTCACTGCTGTATACATAGAAAATCCCGCCTTAGAAAATCTTTCTATCATTTCAACAGCAGCTCTACTCTCTTGTCCGGCCTCTGGTCCTGAACCCATACCGTCACTGATAATAATCATATATGTACCGTCCTTAAGCTTTCCAAAGCTATAGCTATCCCCATTATATTTTTCACCACTTTTACATTCCCGGATTACATGTGAAACAATATGGTACTTCGGAGTTTCCTCGAAACTTATGGAACAACCTCCGCCATTAGAATTTCCGCAACACTCTTCTTCGCATATACACATGCTTACTCCAGTGGCTTGGTTTACCACCGGAAGAATTTCTTTTACACAGAATTCGGAACCTTTGCAATTGGTTACGGCAATCTTCACATTATTTCTACCTTTGCTATCTTGAAAACATAATACATGAGAGTAACCTATACCCTTTTTATTCAGCATTCTCTTAATATATCTTTCCTTATCACCATTAAACACAATGTTGGTATTGAAATCACCAACAATCTCTTGTACTGTCTCACCCATACTACTTAAATGTCCTGCTATTAACTGTCTTCCTTCAACCAACCTGCTTCTCCACATTTCATTGGTTATAAATATATTGATCAAATCTTGTGTGTTTGCTGCCAGTTCATCCTTTTTTATGCACTTTTTCTCCAACTCTTCCGGCAGAGTATAATTATTCTCATGATAATTCTGTATTAGCTCTGAAAAGGCTGCAAAAGTATAATATATCTCCCTCTTCCAGCACACTGAATTCATACTGCAATTTGCACATACACGATCTGCTAAATTCTCAACCAATGCACTGCTCTTATTCTTTAACAACAGCTTGTCATTATTAACCAAATTCTTAACCGTGTGTGACATGTTGTATAAAATATCTGAAAAATTGCTTAGCTTGTTCAAGAACATATCCCTGATAGTATCAACATATTTGCTGTTAATATCCGCTACCTTTTTCTCCATATTAAACTCCAGCATTAATATATTGTAAAACTTATCAGGAATACTTAACATTGTTATCATGGCTATAAGAACTTCAAGAAGCTTAAAATCTGCCGCTATATCTGAGTAAAGCTTAATTATGAAAAAGGAAACTACAAAAGCCATCCCGCTAAGCCATTTGCCCCCTTCTTTAAAAAGCCCTACAGTAAGACCGCAAAGGCCAAAATAGCTAATGTACAGTGAGAGATTATCTGTTGTAACCCCAACAATCAATCCAACAGCCACACCTGCCGCTGCTCCTACAGAAGCACCGTTAATATATGCACATATTATGATAAAAATAAAAGCGATTATATTTCTTACAGATATTCCCCATAGGCTAGCTCCCCAAGTCCCTGATATCGTTAATGCTATGATCATGGTCACACTAATAATTTCTTCATTCTTAAATGTGTGCTTGGATTTTATATCCTTTAGACATGAAATTGCATAACTTATCATATAGTATATGGGTAGGGTACACCCAACCTCAAAAAAAGCTGTCAATGCGTTAGAACCTGTTGAATCATTGCCAAGAATAGTCATATAGACTAAGTTTTCAAAGAAAAGGAACAAGAAGAAAACCAGAAGCTTTATGTTTTTACTAACGTGTCTTGCAAAATAGCCTCCTGGTACAACAGTCCCCACCGCCAATATGTATACTGGTAAGTTTTCTAAGTTATTAAATATACTGATATAGCCTAATAAGGCACCGCAACCTGCTACTATAGGAATATCATCTTCTTTATTCAGAACCACCGATATTATAAAAGCAATTCCAAAAGGTGCAGAGTTGTTTATAAGAATTACCCTACTAATTAAGAAGGCAGCCGCAAAGTAAATTGTAGCGATTGCATACCAACTATAATTAATCGTTTTTTCTTTCTTTTGTAATTTTTTTTCCCTCTTATATGACTTTAGTTCAACACCATACTGCATTAGCATAACCCTCCCGTTAATTATATATGTCAGTCATGTGAATCGCATTGCAATACAACATGCCTTTAAGCCGCAGTATTATTATAGCAAAGGTGTTTGGAATTATATGTCATAAACTGTGAGCTAATATTTTTTTCTTTGGACAACAATCTATTTTTATTTCACAAAAATGAATAAGGTACTCTTCATCCTATATAAAAAGATCCACAATATATTGATACATTTTCCACATTATCAATATATATTGTGGATTAATTTATTTTAGGAATATTTTCTGATAAAAAATAGGACAATTCAAATTGTCGTGTATTACATATACATAAGGGGATTTGATGAAGATTATTAGGTGGGCTTATAAATTTAATGTAATTTGTCACAGGATGATATTAATAGATTCATCAAAAACTAATAATCTAATCCACATTACTTCTAATTACATAAAACTAAAAGAAAAGAACTCACATTTCTGTGAGTTCTTTTTATTGGTAGCGGAAATAGGACTTGAACCTACGACACTTCGGGTATGAACCGAATGCTCTAGCCAGCTGAGCTATTCCGCCACATTATGGTTGCGGGGGCAGGACTTGAACCTACGACCTTCGGGTTATGAGCCCGACGAGCTACCAACTGCTCCACCCCGCGATATTTGGTGCTAAAGACCGGAATCGAACCGGTACGGTGTGTTAGCACCGCAGGATTTTAAGTCCTGTGCGTCTGCCTGTTCCGCCACTTTAGCATGATATAAACTATTTAATTAAAATGGTAGCGGAAATAGGACTTGAACCTACGACACTTCGGGTATGAACCGAATGCTCTAGCCAGCTGAGCTATTCCGCCACATTATGGTTGCGGGGGCAGGACTTGAACCTACGACCTTCGGGTTATGAGCCCGACGAGCTACCAACTGCTCCACCCCGCGATATTTGGTGCTAAAGACCGGAATCGAACCGGTACGGTGTGTTAGCACCGCAGGATTTTAAGTCCTGTGCGTCTGCCTGTTCCGCCACTTTAGCACGTCTCAGGAATTGCAATTCCTTAGCGACATAGACTATTATATCTGACTCTTATAATATTGTCAACACTTTTTATTTTGTTTTTTTCGTTACTCTTTTTCATTCATTTCCCATTGATTAATAAAAAACTGCTGTGATTTCTCCCAGCAGTTTTGCTATCTATACTTTAACTTCTTCTACTATACCCTCTTCCCTTAGACTCTTGATGTCTTTTAACATCCTGCTGCCTCTCTTCACTGTCTTTCAGGAATTTGGACATTATATCTTCAAAGTTTGCTGAACTGTTTTTATTCCTATCTCCTGACCAATCAATTTCGATTGGTTTTGCGGATCTTTTAGGTGGCATAGCCTGCTTAATGGAAAGGCTAATCTTTCCATTTTCGTCAACGGATATTACCTTGACCTTTACCTTATCCTGTTCCTTAAGATGCTCTCTGATGTCCTTTACAAATGTATCAGCAACTTCAGAGATGTGAACCAACCCTGTTTTACCTTCTACATCGATAAATGCACCAAAGTTAGTAATGTTAATTACTGTACCTTCTATAATGTTTCCTGCCTTTAAGGTCATATTAAAAAGACTCCTCCTTAAATAAATATGTTTATATAAATAATTTTAAAACCAAACTATTGCCTCTCAGGTATGGGCATAACAGGAGTCTCATTTTCCTTAATTAATCCCAATCTCTCCCTAGCCAGCCTTTCGCTAAACCCTTCCGGGTTAGTCCTTGACATTTCCAATTGCTCCTTTAATCTCTCTCCTTGCTCTTTAATCTCCTCAAGTTGCAAGTTTGCCTTTACAATTTCTTTGTTTAGTCTTGCTGCTGCAATTTCTTGCCTAATAAAAATAATTGAAAAGTAAGCAATTGATAATATGACTAAAAGGGCCTTTAAATTTACCTTTCTCTTTTTCATTTAGTAGTATCCCCTTTATAGTTGAAATATCAGGTTCTATAAATCTATTGTAATTAGATTCTATACTTTATTCAAGTTATTTCTTTTAAATTTACGCTTATTTTTCGAATCTAATTTATAGAATCCATATCTAAAGGGAAAAATGACTATATTTATAATTATTCTAATAAACTTAGAAACGTTACAAATTAATTTGTATTGAATTCTTGTAAAAGCTTTACTTAACAGCTTCATGTAAAAATATATACCAATAGTCATCCAAATATACACATATACTCCTACAACTGCTTGATTGGTATACAGCAGGAAAATAAATATCAATATACCAGTTAAAATCCAAAAGAGAATATCTTCAACAATAATCAGCAGCTTATGTACATTTTCAAATCCTCTGAAAGTACGATAAAAATCGAATATAAAGCCAGTTAAAACCCCAGCCAAAATACTATATAAAACAAGCTTAGCCTGTATCATTAAAGGAATAACCATATATACTTACCTCTACCTAAATAATTTTGACAGAATGCTTTCCTTCTCATGCTTCGATTCAGATCCGCTGTATACAAAGGAGTCCACAGTCCCTGCTATCATCACTTCTCCATTATGTACATCAAGCTTATTCATTTTAAGACCGTTACCCTTTATTGTAAGCATACCAAGACTCGTATTTAATAGTATTTTTTCTTCATTAAAGCTTATAACCTCTAAAACTCCTGTTAAAAAGAGTTTCTTTCTATTTTCAAGGGTCATATTGCTTTTCTTTTCATCAACTTTAAGATCTTTTTTCACTTCCACAGGACATCCCTCCTACCTAATGATAATATATGAGGTAGCGCTAGAAGTTATTACAAATAGATAATCAATTTTGAAATCTGAAATTTACCTACTCCTCTGTGTCTTCTACTCCTTCCAGAATTTCATACATGCCTTTTGCCTCTTCTTTCCTTACATGTTCTGCGATAGAAGTAATTCTAGCTTTCAGCGACTTGACTGCAAATTGAATTTCTATTATATCCCCCTCTTTAACCTCAGTACCGGCCTTAGCCACCTTACCGTTAATAGAAACTCTTCCCCCCTCACAGGCTTCTTTAGCAACAGTTCTTCTCTTAATAATTCTTGATACCTTTAAATACTTATCTAATCTCATAATAAAACCCCTTTCTTACAATAAGTAATGAATAATAAATAATGAGCAATTAACGTAAAAAGCCCGGACAATGCCGGGCTTTAAATTACTTTGTAACCTTGTCTTTGAACTCTTTTCCTGCCTTAAATACAGGAACAACAGTTGCTGGAATTGAAATTGGTTCTTTAGTTCTTGGATTTCTTCCTTCTCTTGCTGCTCTTTCTCTTGTCTCGAAAGTTCCAAATCCAACTAATTGAACCTTTTCACCCTTAGCAAGTGCTTCTTCAACACTTTCTATAAATGCTTTTAAAGCTGCTTCTGCATCTTTCTTAGTTAACTTGCTTTTTTCAGCCATACTTGAAATTAAATCTGCCTTGTTCACTTTAATTTCCTCCTTAATATTACAGTATAGATTATCAAGTTACACAATTTGTGCATACTTGCTGGAATCAGTAATACTCTTACTTCCATAAATCTAAACCATATTATATATCTATTTAACTTGATAGTCTATACCTTTAATTAAAAAATATGCTATAAATAGATATTTTTTGCTACTATCTGCTGTTCTGAATTTAACGGAAGTAATTTTATGTATTAACTTTATGTAATATATTCTTCGCTTTTACCTAAATTCCTGCTGAAAATTATAATTTTTTTAAAGTTTTAGCTATATTCCATATTTCATCCATTTGTTCAAGGGTCATTTCCTTTAAATCAAGGCCTTTTTCCCTTGCAGCTTTTTCAATAAAGCTAAACCGATTGATAAATTTATCACTGGTTTTATTGAGAGCTTCCTCAGGATTAACTTGTAAAAAGCGACTTACGTTGACCACAGCAAAGAGTAGGTCACCGATTTCCTCTAGTATTCTTGCCTTATCTGTACCATTATATACCTCTTTAACTTCATCTAATTCTTCAAAAACCTTATTTAATGCTTCTTCTACCCTGTCCCAGTCAAATCCTGCCTTTTTCGCCTTCTCCTGAATCTTTTCCGCTCTTATTAGTGCAGGCAAGCCTTTAGCTATGTGCCGCATCTCATCAGTTAAGGTCTCCATGCCCTTTTCTTTTTTCTTAATTTCATCCCAGTTGGCCAATACTTCCTCTGAACTCTTCACTGAAGTATCTCCGAATATATGAGGGTGCCTTAATATCATCTTTTCACATATGCCTTCTATTACATCATTTATATTAAAATACCCTCTCTCTTTCCCTATTACTGCATGAAATACAATCTGTAGGAGTACATCTCCAAGTTCTTCTGTGATCTTAATATCATCTTGCTCATCTATTGCTTCCAGAACTTCATAGCATTCCTCCACCAGATACTTCTTTAAGGATTCATGAGTCTGCTCTTTATCCCAGGGGCATCCATCCTCCCCTCTTAACTTCTCCATGATGCTGATGAGATCATAAAAGTCTTTATTATTGTTTAAAACCCTTGGTATGTATACAGATGTTAGATAGTCTATATCCTCTTGTCTGTCCATCTCATATAAAGGCATTTTTCTTATAGACTCCATACCCTTTATGCCTGCTGCCCTTATATAATAAATCTCAGTATCGTCTTTATAGTACTCAGAAAGAGCCAATTTTACTTCAGAAGCAATATAATTATCGTAGACCTGAGTTATTATTGTACCAATTCTTTTATCAAAGATATGCTCCTTGCAATCGAAGGCATCAACTATTTTTAAGCCCTCTATTGGGTCTATCTCAAGCCTTTCCATTACCACATCAATAAAGCTTACCGCGGACACTATTTCGTACTGGATATTATTGTTTTTACATTGCTCTATTAAAAGCATAACTGACTTTTCAGCCACCAGCGGATGTCCGGGTACAGCATAGATAATTTCTCCAAATTGCTTATATTTATCAATTAAGTCTTCTGCGATTGATCTGTATACTTCGTCAAAGCTGTCATAGCTGTCGTAAGCACTATCGTAAGTTTCAAATTTTATCCCTAATGTTCTTATATAATCAACAGTGGGATGCCTTTCTGTTCTCAAATAGATGTTCTTCACACTTTTGAGGGCTTCAATGGTTCCCATAGTCAGCGCCTCCGGAGCTCCAGGGCCTAGACCTACTATCTTAATCATTTGATTCTCTCCTTTACATGGCAAACTTATCCACGGATAAATTTACTTTTAAAATAATTGAAGTTAAATACCCCCAGCAAGAAAATTATGCCTGCGTAAATCAGAGTACCTAAGGATATGGATACTAAGCAAGCTATCTCATTGCTCATTGTACTATTATATACATACTGGTAAATAAAAACAACACCTATTATCATTAATATTGCCGCATAGGCCGGCTTAACAGTAGTTTGATAGTAATTGATACTTACTCCTAGTTTTTTTGAAAGTGCAATTAAATTAAGTACCGTAGTAATCACATAAGCAGTAATGCTACCTATGATTGCTCCATATATATTTATTAGGGCAAGAGGAACCAGCAATATTGTAATAATTATCTTTCCCAAACATCCGATTAAAAGATTTTTTATTGGTTTGAAATAGTAACCCGATCCCTGCAAGATTGCCGTAGTGGTTTGTGTTATAATTATAAAAGGTATGCTCAAGGAAGCATAGCGTAGTATGTCATAACCCTCTGCGTGTCCCGGGAAAAGTAAGTTTAATATTGGTGCTGCTAAAAATAGGAGTCCAAAAGTTGATGGCAGAGAAATAACCATAGATACCTTCATGGCCATTTCAACCTTATTTATCACTTCCATCCTTCTCTTAAGTACGTGTGCCTCAGCAATGATAGGAACCAGTGACGCACATAAAGCTATAGATATGGTTAAAGGCACATTTATCAAAACCATAGCCTTGCCTGTTAACTGTCCATATAAGACCGCAGCCTGCTTAAAGGTGTATCCTGCCTTAAGGAGTTGTTGAGGAACGATAATTGAATCCAACAAACTCATGATAGTACCAACTGCGGCACCAAGGGAAACAGGAACAGCAATATGTAAAAGTTCAGTGAGAATCTTGTCATCCTTTGTTAACTTTTTTACATTAAATCGTCTACGAACCTTTATGTACTTTATATAAAGATATATGAAGCCTACAATACCTCCTGCGGCAGCTCCAAAAGCAGCTCCTCCTGCAGCATACTCTATCCCTTTTGGCAACAGTAAGATTGCTAATCCTACTCCAAAGACTACTCTTCCTACCTGCTCAATTATCTGTGAAACAGCTGTATGGGTCATATTTTGCATACCTTGGAAAAAACCCCGAAATACACTCATCAGTGATATAAAAAGCGGAGCCGCCCCAATGCCCATCAAGGAATAAAGAGCTTTTTTATCCCACTTAAAAAAGTTTATTAGGATTTTGGGGAAGGCTAAAAATATTATAGAAAAGCCGCCACCTAGTATGAGCATAGTCAAAAGGGCTTTCCTTACTATAAGAATCATTGTTCCTTCATCGTGGAGAGCATTTCTCTCCGACACCATCTTTGATATAGCTACTGGAACCCCTGTAGCAAGTCCAATAAAAAACATGTATAGTGGATAAGACATCTGATAGTAGCCTATTCCTTCATCCCCGATTAGCATAATAAGCGGCCACCTAAAAAATAGTCCAAGAAACCTGGCGAATACCCCGGCTGCTCCAAGAATAATTGTTCCTTTTATAAGAGATTGCTTTCTCATAAAACCCCTCCATCTAACCCATGAAATTGTCCCACATTTTATAGGCTCTATTACGTAAACTTAACTTATACATACTCCATATGTGGAATTTTCAACGCCTATGGAAAATGTATAAGTTATAATTAAAGCTGAATCCTATAGGGATAAAAATTTAGAACTATAAATTTACTTATAGTTCTAAAAATTATCTTTTTCTAATTATTCTTATTTGTATACCCTAGACAATATTACAATTTTAAAAAATATTTATCATATGTGTATAAGATAAGTTTTCAATGGCTATAATTCAAAGGAAGCAAAGTTGAACAATAGCCATTTTATATGTTTTTATTGTTCCATTTGCTTTCCTAAGAAGGCGGATGCAGTTTCAGCAAGCTTCATTTCTAACTCTCCAAACTTTTCCCCATTTTGTTTGGATAATATGATTACAGCTCCAATTGCATCTCCTTCTGCAATTATAGGTGAAATAACTGCGGTTGAATATTTTCCTTCTGCATCTTCATCTTTATATAATGGTATGGTCTTACCATTTTCTTCACCCAGTATTATGGTCTTTCTTTCTTCCATAACCTTTTCAAGTTCATCACTGATTCTCTTTTCTAAGTACTCCTTCTTTGGTGCACCACTTACAGATATTATTGCATCTTTATCTGAAATTAGAACAATATGTCCAATTGCCTGCTGTAATGATTCAGCATATTCCTTTGAGAAGTCACTTAACTCACCAATAGGAGAGTATTTCTTTAATATTACTCCGCCTTCTCTATCAGTGAAAATCTCTAAAGGATCTCCTTCCCGTATTCTTAATGTCCTTCTAATCTCTTTTGGTATTACAACTCTACCAAGGTCGTCTATTCTTCTAACTATACCTGTGGCCTTCATTTATTACCCTCCTTTATTTAAATTTTATATATTCTACTTGCATTAATATTATCTTTCTCAATATGAAATTTTATACACTAATAGAGGTTATTATTTGAATTATAAAGACTTAAAAGACAAAACTAGCAACAATATACATGAAATAAAAAAGCGCAGTAAAACTGCGCTTTTCATACTAGAATATATTCTTGAGCAACTTATCAGTGTACACTTTAAAACCTATTTCTTTCTTCCATTCCTCAACTAATTCATTAAACTTAGTTTGCTGCTTACTTGATAAAAGTGATGTTTTTATGCTGTCTTTTACTTCATCTAGAGCTTTAACCTGCTTTTCCTTAACTACTCCTGTTACTTTAATAATGTGCCATCCGAAGGAGCTTTTTACAGGATCGGAAATTTGACCCTCCTCCAGCTTCTTTGCTGCCTCCATAAAGGCAGGATCGTAGTTAGCATTATCATACTCAACATAACCTAAGGAACCACCGTAATCCTTTGTAGAATCTGTATTGTTTTTAGCAAGGTCTTCAAATTTCTCGCCCTTATCAAGCTTTTCCTTTATGGCCTTAGCCTCTTCTTCTGTTTTTACTATTATATGATACATATTGGCACCGGGATTGGTAGTATAATAAGCTATATTATTGTCATAATATGTTTTTATTTCTTCATCAGATACTGTTTCGTCTTTGACAACATCATGCTGTACCCTATATGCTGCAATGGACTCTGGGTCTCCAAGTATACTTTCTCTATAATTATGCTTTAGGTCTTCCATTGTCATACCAGCTTCTTCAAGAGCTTTTTCAAGTTTTTTCTCATCATTATCAAACTGTGTTTCCCTAACTAAGTCAATTTCCTTTTGAACCTCTGCATCTATATTATTCAAATCTGGAACTAAATTTCTCTCCTTGGCCTTAATGTAGAGAAGCTTTTGCTCTGCCAAATCGTTGAGCATATTTTCATAATAATACTTGAGCTGATCTTGGGCTTCACTTTTTGTAAGGCTACCATACTGTTCCTTTATCATTTCCTCAGTAGCCTTCATTTTATTTCTTACATCAATTACTTTAATTTTTTCACTACCAATCTTGGCAACAACAGTGTTATCCTTACCTGCCTGAGTCTTTACGATACATCCTGCAGAAGATAGTGTAAATATACCAATAACGGCTATGCTAAGTACCTTTTTAACCTTATTCACGTGTATTCCCCCACTCTTTATAGTCTTTTTTCATTATAAACATTTTTTGAAATTATTTCAATTACTAATTTTCTCATCCTCTGTAACGCTCAGCATATATTGCAGCAGCTCTTTAAAAGCTGCTACCATATCCTCCTTCTTAGCCTCCTGTATCTTGTAGGCAATAGCGGGCTTATCTCCAAGCTTGAATACTACTTTTTTACTATACTTCAGCATTAGAGCCTTTATAATCTTATCATTCAGTTTATCTTTATTTTCAAAATAGAAGTAAACTTCATTTCCTCTTTCTTTTATTTCCACAATGGATAATCTCTTTCCTAGACTTCTTATATAGGCAATATTCATGAGATTATAAACGGATTGAGGTATATCAGAAAATCTGTCCTCCAGCTCTTCCTTTACTTCCATAAAATCATCAAAGCTATCAATAGCAGCAATTTTCTTGTACACTTCTATTTTCTGAGTTTCGTTCTTAATATAACTTGATGGAATATAGGCATCAATCTTAATTTCAACAGTAGTTTCCACAGGCTCTTGTTCTATTTCTCCCTTTATAAGTTTTATGGTATCTTCTAACATTCTGCAATACAGATCATAACCAACTACAGCCATATGGCCATGTTGAGCAGACCCCATCATATTTCCTGCTCCTCTTATCTCCAGGTCTCGCATAGCTATTTTGAAGCCTGAGCCAAGTTCTGTGAAATCTTTTATAGCCTTAAGCCTTTTCTCTGCTACTTCGGATAGTATCTTGTCTTTTTTATAAGTAAAATATGCATAAGCTATCCTGTTAGAACGGCCAACTCGTCCTCTAAGCTGATACAATTGTGATAATCCCATTCTATCTGCCTCATAGATTATCATGGTATTTACGTTTTGAATGTCGATACCAGTCTCTATGATTGTTGTAGCAACCAAGATGTCGGAATCATGATTCATAAACTCCATCATTACCTTTTCCAGTTCTCGCTCTGTCATTTGTCCATGAGCTACGGCAACTCTGGCTTCAGGAACTAAGTTTTTCAGATACCCCGCCATCTGATTAATATCTTCAACTCGATTGTAGACAAAAAATACCTGTCCCCCTCTGCCTATCTCTCTAAGTATAGCATCCCGTATTAATTGATCATTATACTCTACTACATAAGTTTGGATAGGGTATCTTTCCTCCGGAGGAGTTTCAATTACACTGATATCTCTAACCCCTGAAAGCGACATATGCAGGGTCCTTGGAATAGGTGTAGCCGTAAGAGTAAGTACATCTATATTCTTTTTCAGATTCTTCATTTTTTCCTTATGTGATACCCCAAAACGCTGTTCCTCGTCTACTATTAACATGCCAAGGTCCTTAAACTGAACGTCCTTTTGAAGTATTCTATGGGTTCCTATTAAAATATCTACATTGCCTTCTTTTACTGCCTTTAGCGTTTCTTTGACTTGTGCCGGGGTTCTAAACCTGCTTATCATGTCTACCCGAACAGGAAAATCAGAAAATCTCTTCTTCATGTTATTATAATGTTGCTCTGCCAATATTGTTGTAGGAACTAAAAAGGCTACTTGCTTGCCATCCATAACCGCCTTAAAGGCAGCTCTAATGGCAACCTCTGTCTTACCATAACCTACATCTCCACAAAGTAGTCTGTCCATTGGCTTGTCAGATTCCATATCTGCCTTTATTTCCTGAAGAGATGTGATCTGATCCGGAGTTTCCTCAAAGGGGAATTCATCTTCAAATTGTTTTTGCCATACGGTATCCTTGCTGTATCTATATCCCTTTACCATGGACCTTGCAGCATAGAGTTTTACCAAGTCCTGTGCTATTTCATTTATGGACTTTTTAACCTTTGCCTTTGCTTTTGCCCATTCATTGCTGCCAAGTTTGTTTATCCTAGGTGCCTTTCCCTCGCTTCCAATATACTTCTGTACCAGGTCCAATTGCTCTACCGGTACATAAAGCTTATCGTCACCATCATAGGTAATTTCCAGAAAATCTCTTTTTAGCCCTTCTACTTCTAGTCCCTTTATTCCCTTGTACACACCGATTCCATGATTTACATGAACTACATAGTCACCGGGTTTTAGCTCTGTAAAACTCTTAATCTTACTTATACCTTTCTTAGGAATCTTCTTATTTGTCTTCCTCTTTGATTCCCCGAAAACTTCCTTGTCCGATATCACACAGATTTTTAGTTCCGGATATTCATATCCCTTTAACTGATTTCCAAAGGTTATAACAACCTCGCTGTCACTTATTTCGCCCACTATGTCCCTATAAACACTCTCAATACCTCTCTCCCTTAAGGTTCCTACCAATCTTTCTCCTCTTGGCCTAGTTCCTGACAGTATAACCGTTTTAAAGCCTCGGGCCTTCTTTTCTTTGATGTCTTCAATAAGTAAGTCCAACTGACCATGGTAATTATGTAAGGTAATTTGGGAGAAAGAAACTGTGGTTTGTTTTTGCATTGCATCCTGGCTTCTGCCTATGGAAGCAAGTTCAATAACCTTACCGTATTGAAGCTTATTTAATACCCTTTCCTTCTCAAGAAGCAGCTTTCCCTGCTGCGGCAGTACATCCCCCCTCTGTAAGAAGGAAGTATAGGTCTCTTCAAACTCATAATAAATACTATCTAGCTTTCCTTTACATCTCTGAAAATCATCTATGAAAATTAGAGAATCCCCAATATAATCGAAGAAATCAGAGCACTTTTCATAGAAGTAGGGGATAAAGCTGTCAATGGTCTCAAAACTGTAATTCTCCTTTAGGTTCTCTAGGTTAGCTCTAGTTATGGAATTAATTTTTTCATAGGCATCCTTATCTTTTTTCTTATCAAATTTGCTTAGCCTGTCCTCTAAATCCTTTTCAATACTTGCATAACCTAATTCAATATTATGCTTCTCAAGGATTACCTCCTTTGCTGGAAAGATTTCAATACTTTCCACCTTATCTATGCTTCTTTGTGACTCTGTATTTAAGCTGCGGATAGAATCCACTTCATCGCCAAAAAGCTCTATTCTGTACGGTACAGACGAAATGGTGGGAAACACATCCATAATACCGCCCCTAATAGAGAACTGTCCTTTCCCATCTACCATATCCATTCTTTCATAACCACATTGAACTAACTTATATGCAATATCCTGAAGACTTACAGTATCACCCACGCTTATACTGAAGGTATGCTTTTTATACAATTCAACCGGGGTATATACCGGCGCCAGAGCATCGATAGATGTAACAATAATTTTCTTTCCCGGCGATAACATCTCCTTTATAACCTTCAGCCTCTCCCATCTTAGGTCTCCCGATAATGAATAAACGTTATAAAAAACCACTTCTTTTGATGGAAAATAATATACATTTGGAGTAAATAAACTCAAATCTTCATAAATGGCCCTGCATTCAACATCACTGTGAGTTATTACAAAAACATTCCTGTTTAATTCCTCATGTACTCCATGGATAACATATGTCCTCGCAGATTCAGATATACCATATACACCCGCTGGATACTTTTCTAAGGCCAAATCAGAAATAAACTCTTTAAAAATGGCACTTTCCTTTAATGGAGCCATAAGTCCTTTAAGTCTCATACTAAATTACACCATCCTAAAATCATACTTTATACTCTAAAGCTGTTAAATTTATTCATAGCAGCATCAATTCCATCCTCAATAATTGTTTCCACAGTGGACAACACCGCCTCATAGGTCTTTTGCAATTTTTCCTGTTCCTCAATACTAAATTTCCCGAGAACATGATTAACCCAATCTCCTTTCGGATGACCTACACCAATTTTTATTCTAGGAAATTCCTCAGAGGAGAGATGGGCTATGATATTTTTTATTCCATTGTGTCCACCAGCACTACCCTTGGCCCTAATTCTTATTCTGCCAATATCCAAACTCATATCATCATAGATTATTATGATCTTTTCATTTGGAATTTTATAAAACTTGCTAATCTGTCCTACACTTTCACCACTTGCATTCATATAAGTTTGCGGTTTAAGTAGTATGACCTTCTCACCCTTTATGTTTCCTTCGCCGTATACACCTTTAAATTTTATCCTGCTTATACTTATTTTATACTTAGCACCCATTAAATCAATAACTTCAAATCCTACATTATGTCTTGTATTTTCATATTGAGTTCCAGGATTGCCTAGTCCAACTATTAGATACACCTTTTTTCCTCCCTAACGTATAAAAAATCTCCAAGTACCTGTTTAAAACACAGTAATACTATTTTACCTCAAATAATAGCTTTTTAAAAGCAAATGCGGCTTCAAGTCCTTGATTTAAAGATTTCTTTTCTTTAGTCTAAAAATTACTGAAAGCAAAACAAAGTATGTGACAACCATTAGGGCCACATACTGTAGAAAATTATTGCAATTTCGTAATTGTAACATCAACCTCGAAGGTAGTACCATCTCTCCATACCTTACATTTTACAATAGTTCCAATTTGGAAATTCTCTTCTAGGTCTTCGAAATCTTCTTTGGTATTGATCTTCTTCCCATTTACTTCTAATATTATATCCATGTACTTTATTCCTGCTGCATCTGCACCGGAACCATCAAGTACATTTGTCACATATACACCATTTACGCCCTTTTCTCCAACATTTTCAGCAGTACCGCCTTCTATGCCAAAGCTTGGTCTCTCTATTTCCCTATTCTCCTGTATGGCTTGAATTACCTTTTTGACCTCATCTATTGATATAGCAAAGCCCATACCATTCACAAAGGATTGGCTGGCATTTAAACTTACTAACCCAATAACTTCTCCTGCTTCGTTACAAAGTGGTCCTCCACTGCTGCCAGGATATATAGGAGCGTCGGTTTGAAACACCTTATAAATCATTTCCTGCCCCGTTTCATCATTTTTAACCTTAAGCTTTCTGCCTGTTGCACTTACTACCCCGGTAGTAACTGTTCCTCCATATTCCTCACCTAAGGGGTTCCCTATAGCTATGGCCATATCCCCCTGTCTTACCTTTGATGATTGGCCAAATCTTGCGGCAGGTAAGCCCTTAGCATCTATCTTTATTACTGCGATATCCCAAGTTTTATCCACACCAACCACTTGGGCTTCGTAAGGCGTTGCAGTGTTAAATGGCAGTTTAACCATTATCTTTTCCGCACCTTGTATAACATGATAATTGGTAACAATATATCCATTGGAGTCAAATACCACACCGGAACCGGAAAACTTACTGGTAGTATTACCTGAAAAGTCATCGGCGTTATGGCTTATGCCTACTACTGCCGGAGTCACTGTTTCTGCCACATTATTTACGCTGTTCTTAGGTATTACGCTGCTTACCGGATATGGATCCGCAAGATATATACTGCCGGGAGAATTATAGGTTGGTCCTACAACCGATGGTTCAGCCTTAGTATCCACAATAATGGCAGCAGTAACACCACCGGACACCGATGCAATAAAAACAAAGGTAATACCTTTTAGTACGGCTTTTAACTTGGATTTTCTCTTATTATTTCTAAATTTGATAGCACCACTGCAGTTGCTCATCCTTAAATTATCCTCTTCTTCAACATCAATATAACCTTCTCTGTGCTCGGTATATTTTCTATTCATGCAGCACCTCCCAACAATAATAAACTATACTTTTTTCAAGGTAAAGTAAAAGGTTACGCCTTCTTTTTCTCCATTCTCTACCCATATGTCCTCACCTAATTGCGTAAGTATATTTCTCACAATTGGCAACCCTAAGCCTGTACTAACTTTTGAAGTACGTGACTTATCCGACTTATAAAATCTTTCCCAAATGTGCCTTATATCCTCTTCCGATATTTTAGGTCCATCATTGTACAGAGAAACTAGAACCTTATCAGACTTAGTTCGAGTTACGATTTTGATGTTTCCGCCATCATTGACGTATTTTACAGCATTGTCTAAAAGATTTGTCACTACTTGAATCACTCTATCCCTATCGCCTAACACATAGAGATGTTCATCTTGAAGTGTTACATCAACATTCAATTGTTTTGAATTAATCTTCGCCTCAGATTTTATTACACATAATCTTATTATTTCATTGATATCCAGTTCGCTAATATTCAGCTTAAATTTTCCGGAATCTAATACGGAGAGATCCAGTAAATCGTTTACTAGTCTTGTTAGTCTTTGAATTTCTTCATAGGTTATGGTAAGGTAGTAGTTTTCTTTGTCTTTTGGAATAACTCCATCCAATATTCCTCCTATGAAGCCCTTTATAGAGGTAATTGGAGTCCTTAACTCATGAGATACATTAGAGATAAAGTCCCTCCTATTCTTTTCTACCTTTTCAAGAGAATCGGCCATTGTATTAAAGGATTCCGCCAAGTCTCCTATTTCATCATTAGACTTAAACTGTACCCTTCTCTCAACTTCACCCTTGGATATTTTCTGAGCCGCTCTGTTTATCTCTGCCAGAGGATGAATTATCATTTTCTTTGTCAATGCGTATATACATACAGCGGCAACTCCTATCATCCCCAAAGCTATAGACCACATAAATACATTTTCTCTCTTAATGGGTTCATAGATTTGGGCAATTGGAGTAAAAGTAGCTATGGCTCCAAGGAATTCTTCATTTTCAAAAATAGGTATCATATAGATATACATTTCTTCATTAAATAGGTTTTGATATCTACCGGTAGTTTCTATAGTTTTTCCCTGTCTTAATTCTGTAAGTTCCTTTTCCATAAAGTTTTTAAATTCCAGATAACTATATTTATCATCAGAAACTATTAAAACAAAGCCGGTTTTGTTTATCAGAAAAATATCTGCATCCACGTTACTTGCTAACAAGGCCATATCTTCTTTTATCCTATCACGGGGAACTTCATCATCAAAATTTATGTGTTTGATAGCTCTTTCTGACAGCACTTTTCCCTGATTGTTCATTTGAATCCTCTTTTGGTCAAAGTAATGTTTTTCTATCCGCAGAGAAAGCAATACACATATTGAGGTGACACACACCGCAGATATCAGGGTATAAACTAATACCGTCTTATAAACAAGACCCTTCTTTCGCATTTACTTCACCTCGAATTTATATCCAACACCCCAAACTGTTTCAATTTGCCAGTTAGGGCCTCCTTGTAATTTCTCTCTAAGCCTTTTTACGTGTACGTCTACTGTTCTGGAGTCACCGGGATAATCGTACCCCCATACTTCACAAAGTAATTGTTCCCTTGTAAATACCCTATTCTTGTTACTGGCCAAGAAATATAGCAATTCAAATTCCTTAGGAGGCATCTTGATCTCCTCCCCCCTATAAACTACATTATAGGAGTTTACATCTATAGTTAGCTCCTGAAATGCTAAAGTCTCCTTACTTGTGTTATCTGTATTATATCTTCTTAGCACGGCCTTAACTCTTGCTAATAACTCCTTGGGTTCAAAAGGCTTGACGATATAATCGTCTGCCCCAAGTTCCAATCCTAAAACTTTATCAAAGGTATCCCCCTTAGCGGTAAGCATTATAACGGGAGTCTCATGTTCTTTTCTAATCCATTTCAGAACATCTATGCCATCTATATGGGGAAGCATAATATCTAGAAGTACCAGGTCCGGTTTATATTCTATGTAAGCTTCTTGGGCACTTTTCCCGTCATGACTTACAAAAGTAGAGTAACCGGAGTTTTCGAGATACATTTTAATTACCTCTGCTATATTAATATCATCATCTACCACAAGTACTCTAGCAATTTTCCCATCCATATCTTACACTCCTTAAATATAAGTTCTAAAAACTAAGTCTCAAACAACATTATATTTTTATTATCAAAATTTTGCAACAATTCAAGAATCCGTTTAACTTCTACATATATATAATTTAACACATTTACATACCTATTTAGTATACTATATTAAAAATGTTACAAATTATTAACTTAATCAATCAATATTTTTCACTTATTACTCATTATTAAATAAAAAAAAACAGCCTGAGACTTATGGCCCCAGGTTGTTCGTAAATTAATCTTCAAAAAGCTTACTGATTGGCAGATCTTCATAAACCCTCTTAATCGCCTCAGCAAATATAGGTGCTACAGAAAGAGTCCTTATTTTATCTATCATTCTATCTTCTGTCACATTTATTGTATTAAGCATAACCAATTCTTTTATAGCAGAATCTCTTATTCTATCTATTGCAGGTCCGGAAAGTACACCATGGGAACAGCAGGCATAAACTTCTGTAGCTCCCAATTCTGAAAGAGCATTTGCAGCATTAGTTATAGTTCCTGCAGTGTCTATCATATCATCAACCAATATGCAAGTCTTTCCCTTAACCTCTCCAATTATGTTCATTATTTCACACACGTTAGCCCTTGGCCTTCTCTTGTCAATAATAGCAATAGGAGCGTTAAGTTTATCTGCAAATTTTCTAGCTCTTGTTACACTGCCTAAGTCAGGTGATATAACAACAACATCATCGTTGTCCTTGAAGCCTTTTCCCACAAAGTAATTTGAAAGTAATGGTGCCCCCATTAAATTATCCAGTGGTATGTTGAAGTAACCTTGAATCTGTGCCGCATGTAAATCCATTGTTAATACTCTGTCTGCACCGGCAGTTGCTATAAGATCAGCAACTAACTTAGCGGTAATCGGATCTCTTGCCTTAGTCTTTCTATCCTGTCGTGCATATCCATAGTATGGTATAACAGCAGTTATTCTTCCAGCAGAAGCTCTTTTAAAAGCATCCATCATTATTAGAAGTTCCATAAGATTATCATTAACCGGAGCATTGGTAGGCTGAACTACAAAGACGTCAGCACCTCTAACTGTTTCATTGATGTCAACAGATATCTCTCCATCACTGAATTTTCCTACTTTGGATTTCCCCAGGTCTACTCCTAATGCATCTGCTATGTCTTTAGCCAATTGTGGATGTGAGTTCCCTGTAAAGATTTTTATGTTCTTACCATGGGTTATCATTTAGTAAGCCTCCCTTTGTTAATCTATTTATTTGAGTTTCTCCTATTAACCCAACCTTCTATATTTACCTGCTTTGCTCTGGCAATGGCAAGGCTTCCACTGGGTACTTCCCTGGTTATAGTGGAACCTGCAGCAATATATGAATTATCCTTAACTTCTACCGGAGAAACAAGATTTGTGTTACAGCCAATAAAAGCATTGTTGCCAATTATAGTTTTATGTTTTTTCTTTCCATCATAATTTACTACCACTGTACCACAACCAAAATTACAGTCTCTTCCGACCTCAGCATCTCCTATATATGTAAGATGGGACACTTTAGTATTATCACCAATGGTAGATTTCTTAATCTCTACGAAATCTCCAATTCTGGCATTATTGCCTATAACACTTTCAGGCCTTATATATGCATAGGGCCCTACAGTGGTATTTTCTCCGATGGAGCTTTCAAGTATAACAGAGCTTTGAACTGTTACCCCTTTTTCTATAATACTATCCTGTATTCTGTTATTAGGATATATTACACATCCACTCTTTATTATTGTTTTTCCTTGAAGTACATTTCCGGGATATATAAGGGTATCACTTTCTATCTCAACTTCACTATCAATATATGTTGTTTTCGGATCAATTATAGTAACTCCGTTTATCATATGTTTTTTATTTATTCTCTCACGCATAACCTGTTCAGCAACGGCTAATTCAACTCTGGAATTAACGCCTAAAGTCTCTTCAAAATCAGTGGTTAGAGCGCCTACTCTCTTACCTTCACTTTTTAGGATAGCTATGACATCTGTAAGGTAGTATTCCCCTTGAGCATTGTCATTGGTAAGCTTATTTAAACTCTCCAGCAAACTCTCTATATCAAAAACATACATTCCTGCATTAACTTCCTTAACCAATAATTGTTCCTCAGTGCAGTCCTTATGTTCAACTATTTTTTCTACGCCTTCTGCATCCCTGATAATTCTTCCGTAACCTTGAGGATTTTCCATGATTGATGTCAATATAACCGCACTATAGCCGCCCTCTTCATGGTGCTTTATCAAGCTTTGTACTGTTTCTACCTTGATAAGTGGAGCATCACCTGTAAAAATGGCCACAGCCCCCTTTTTCCCCTGCAGAAAATCTTTAGCACAAATAACGGCATGTCCTGTTCCTAATTGTTTGTCCTGAAAACTGTAGGAAACCTGTCGGGAACTTGTCATTTCCTTAACCTTATCAGCACCTTTACCAACAATCACATTGACTTCCTCTAAACCTGCAGCCCTCATAGTATCGATAACGTGATTAACCATTTCCTTACCGCATACTTTATGAAGCACTTTCGGAAGTTCAGATTTCATCCTTTTACCTTCCCCTGCTGCAAGTATCACAGCACATTTATACATATTAACACCTCTCCACGGCACTTTTGTACAGCTTTATACATAAAGCCCCTTACTATCCTCATATATTATATTTTATAGTATTCCCTTTTTCAACCTTTATACTGTTTTTAGAAAATTTGAAAAAATAAAAAGGAGTATACAACTCCTTTTTATTCCTCAACACTTTCTGCAGCTTCAGGTTCTTCATTTTTAACCTTAGCATACTCTTCCAAAATTGCATTTTGGATTTTTTCTCTTGTATCTGTATTGATAGGATGTGCTATGTCCTTAAACTCTCCATCCGGAGTCTTTCTGCTGGGCATAGCTATGAATAAGCCATTTTGTCCTTCTATAACCTTTATATCATGAACTACAAATTCATTGTCAAAGGTAACAGAAACGATAGCCTTCATCTTTCCATCGGCTGCAATTTTTCTAATTCTAACATCAGTTATCTGCATTTAAAATCCACCTCCGTGATGCTTTATGTCTATATTAGTTCTCTATGGATTTGAAATTTCCTCTTTTTTTTAATAAAAAAATATCAAATTTTTTGAATATTTTTTTATTTGTAAAACTTTGACGGTGAAAATATTGCTTTTCCTTCATTATTTATACCGCAGTAATCTATTATGGACATGTAATCTCGTACAAGTTTCTTGGGAGTATCAACATTGTCAACAAGCACACCAATCCCCACAAGCTGGCTTTCGAATTCTTTTAAAAGCTCTAGTATACCTAAAGCGGTTCCTCCCGCCTTCATAAAGTCATCAATAAATATACAGTTGCTTCCCTTTTTAATTGACCGCTTTGCCAAAGACATGTTTTGAATTCTTCCGCTGCTTCCGGTTACGTAATTTATGGTAACAGTAGGCCCCTCAGTAACCTTATTATCCCTTCTGACAATCACTAATTGTACCGCAAGATTTTTAGCTACCTCATAGGCTAAGGGAATACCTTTTGTTTCAACAGTGACTACGTAATCAAGTGGAAGATCTTTAAATTGATATGCCAATATTGCTCCAGCTTTTTGTATGACCTGAGGATTATACATAATATCTGTCATATAGATAAAATTTCCCGGTATGATTCTACTGCTATCTGCCATGGCCTCGCACAACTCTGCAGCAAACTTTTTACACTCTTCTTCTCCTACTCCGACCACATATTTTACTCCTCCGGCAGCACCGGCTATTGTTTCTACGCTTCCAATATTTAAAGCACTGAAAGATTGTTTTATCATAACAATGTCTTCACTGATAGTTGACTTTGCAGCATTCAGCATTTCAGTAAAAGTATTTAAATTAATAACCTTATTAGGATTTTCTACAAGTATCTTTGTTATAGCTGAAATTCTATTATTTCTGCTAAACTTATCCACGTTATCACCACACCAATCACGAATTATATTGTTTTTTACAATATTATTATTCATATTTTATTCTAATTTCTGAACAATATCAATAGAAAGGCTTTAAAATATTTGATTGCTGCAACCATATTCAACAATACTACATGTTCATATCGAACATTATGAATAATGGGCACAAACTTATCAAGTTTATATAGTTTTGGGACAATATTTTCATAGGCGGAATATAATAAGTATATATGTATTACCATTAAAATCCATATTTTGCTGAAGTGATGTTTTTTTTATTAAAAAATTGTATATAATATTAAGGAATATATTTCCCATATTTTTCATAAAACTTTTATTATTTTTAAGGAGTGATATTTTTGACTTTCGACTTAGACGGAGATATTAATAAAAGGGTTCATTTCATCGGCATTGGCGGTATAAGCATGAGCGCTCTTGCCCAAATTTTACTAGAAAGAGGCTATAAAGTTTCCGGATCAGATATGAAGAGTTCTAATATAATAAAAAAACTTAAGGATAAAGGTGCTGAGATTTACATAGGTCATCATGCTGACAATGTCCTTTCCTCTGACCTTGTAGTATATACCGCAGCAGTTTCCATGGAAAATCCGGAAATCCTTAAAGCATCGGAACTTAATATTCCAATAATGGACAGGGCGGAGTTTTTAGGCGCTATTATGAAAGGTCATAGATATAATATTGCTGTCACCGGAACCCATGGTAAAACCACCACCACATCTATGATATCTCATATTTTATTGGAAGCACAGGTTGACCCTACTATATTAGTAGGCGGAGAACTAGATTTAATTGATGGGAATGTCCGCACTGGGAAAAGCGAATATTTTATTACTGAGGCTTGTGAATATAAAGGGTCCTTTCTAAAGTTCTATCCGTATATGGGGATAATACTAAATATTGATGCTGATCACCTTGATTATTACAGAGATATTGATCATATAAAGGATACCTTTGAACAATTTACAAAGCTTATACCTAAAGAGGGCTATTTCATCGGAAATACTGAGGATGAGCGAGTAAAGGAGCTCATGGATAAATGTAGCTGTAATACTGTCAGCTATGGCTTCAATAAAGGAACACTTCAGGCTCATAACATAAGCTTTAACCATAAAGGCTGCCCATCCTTTGATGTTATTCATGAGAGGAAATTTCTCTTCCGTATAACTCTCAGCGTACCAGGAAAGCATAATGTATTAAATTCCTTGGCAGCTATAGGTTCAGCTTTGGCCTTGAATATAGATAAGCAGCATATAATTCAAGGGCTTCTCTCCTATGGAGGTACCCATAAGAGGTTTGAGCTGAAGGGTGTAAAAAACGGTGTCACCGTTATCGATGATTACGCTCATCATCCTACAGAAATAAAGGCTACTCTAAGTACAGCAAAAAACTATCCTCATAAGAGAATTCTGTGTGTATTTCAACCACATACTTATTCCAGAACTCTTGCCTTGCTAGATGACTTTGTGGAAAGCTTTTATGATGCTGACGAGGTTATTCTGGCCGATATATATGCAGCCAGGGAAAAAGATACAGGAATTATAAGTTCTGATAAACTTGGTGACAGGCTAAGAGAAAAGTCCGTAAAATGTACAAATATTCATAGCTTTAAAGATATTGCAGCTTACTTAGAAGCAAATGCCCGTGAGGGGGACCTTATCCTGACCCTTGGCGCCGGAGATATAGTAAAGGTAGGTGAAGAGTTTCTTCAATTATAAATATAATAGTATAATAAAAAAATAATAACTTTTTAGAAAATCTATTGACATATTAAGGCAAAAGTAGTATCCTGTAATGGTATTATAATAATAAAAAAGGAGGTAGGAACGATGTTAACAGTAAAATTTGGACTTGCAATGAACGGCAACTTAAGAGCGTTTAATTCCTGTAGTTTTGCTTTTGCAAGAAATATCGGTAGCCCTATCTCTAGAAAAAATAGCCATTAAAGGTATTATTTATAGAGTACGCTGTGATTTGTTAAATTGCGGCCATGGGCTATCACCCATGGCCTTTTTATATCCTTCAGGGACTTCTTTTGCCTGGAGCTTATACTGCCATGGGATACCCATGGCTTTTTTCATTTAAGCTATTCTTAATTCAACACCATCTGCTGTCAAATACATATATGAAAATAATAGGACAGCAGAGTATCATCAACAAGAGGGGGGAATAATTTATGAAAAGACTCTTTAACTACGTGCTGAGGTACAAAGCACTCATAATCGTACCAAGTTTGGCCATGTTGGTAAGCATACTACTTGACATGTTCAATCCTTATCTTTCCAAAGTCATTGTAGATCAAATCATAACAGATGGACAAACTCAACTGTTAGCATCAGTGATGCTTGCCCTACTCGGAATAACGCTGGCTAGAGCAATCTTGGGATATGTAAAAGAATATCTCTTTGATGCACTTTCAGCAAAGGTCAATATCGATATAAAGCAGGATCTCTTTGATCATATTCAAAGTCTTCCCTTCAGTTACTTCGACAATATGAATACCGGAGAGCTGATGTCCAGAATCAACGAAGATGTAGAAAATATTTGGAGAACTATCTCCTTTGGCCTTCGACTATTCGTTGAGAATATTATTTACTTTGTTTTAGCTACATCAATACTCTTTTACTACAGTTGGAAGCTGGCAGTTGCTTGTTTAGTAATTATGATTCCAATAGCTTATATAGCAATTAAATTTGAGAAGAAAATTGGTGAAACTTACGAAAAGTTAAGCGATCAGGGGGCAGAGCTTAATACTGCCGCTCAGGAAAACATAGCCGGTGTAAGACTTGTTAAGGCCTTTGCCAGAGAAAAGCATGAAATTCTAAAGTTCTTAAACCTAAACAAAGAAAACTATAAGCTTAATATGGAGCAATCCTCTGTGGTGGGTAAGTACTTTCCACAGATAGAATTTCTAACAAACCTATCCCTGGTTATAATGGTCGTTCTTGGAGGAGCTCTAATAATATGGGGAAATGATGGTCTCACCATTGGTACACTGGTAGCCTTTAACGGCTATATATGGATGCTTATATGGCCTATGAGAAATCTGGGTTGGCTCACAAATATGCTGGCACAAAACAGTGCTTCAGCCAAGAAGATATTTGCAATATTAGATACAAAATCTGATATAAAAAACAGCGAAAACCCAGTTATTCCTGAAGAAATTAAGGGTCATATTACATTTGATAACGTAAGCTTTAAGTACAATAATCAAGAAGTATTAGACAATATCAACCTTGATATTAAAGCCGGCAGTACTGTAGCTATCATGGGAACTACCGGTTCCGGTAAGACCTCTATCATAAATCTTATTGGAAGATATTACGATGTGTCTGAAGGCTCTCTAACCATTGACAGCACAGACGTAAAGGACCTTGACCTTAAAACATTGAGAGAGCATATGTCTATAGTTCCTCAAGATACCTTCCTTTTCTCTGACACAATAGCAGAAAATATAAGGATGGGTAACAGGAATGCCTCCATGGAACAGATAATAAAGGCCTGTGAAATGGCTTGTGCCATGGAATTTATAAATGACTTAGAAGACGGCTTCGACACTCTCATTGGCGAAAGAGGTATAGGCTTATCCGGTGGTCAGAAGCAAAGACTTGCCATAGCAAGAGCCTTAGTACGAAAGTCCAGCATCATGATTTTAGACGATGCTACTTCTGCTTTGGATATGGAAACAGAGTACCAGCTTCTTAAGAATCTAAACTCCCTTCATAAAGAAGCCACTACCTTTATCATTGCCCACAGAATTTCAGCAGTTAAAAATGCTGACATCATACTGTATATGGAAAATGGTAGAATCCTCGAAAAAGGTACTCATCAAGAACTGTTAGCTCTTCGTGGAAAGTACTATGAAATTTATTGTGATCAATTTAAAGATTTTGAAGATGTAGAAAGTGAGGTGGTATAATGGCCAGAAATACAGTAAAACAAGATGAAGACGTACAGAAGCACTCTAAAAGAGAAATTATCATGAGGCTTTCAAAATACTTGAGGCCTTATACAAAACAGGTTACCTTGGTTGTAGCCCTTCTGATCTTTGTTATGCTTACTGGTATTGTTAATCCTTACCTTTTAAAGATAGCCATTGATGAAAATATACAAAATAGTGACTTACGTGGGCTGTTGATTATCGGCGGAGTTATGTTGGTATTAAACTATCTGGCTCTCATAGCTTCCAGAGTGAGAATAAAGGTTATGGCCTCAGTTACTAACAATATTTTAGTAAACATCCGTCATGAACTTTACAGCCATATACAAAAGTTGTCCTTTTCTTTCTTTGATAACAGGCCTGTTGGAAAGATCCTAGCTAGAGTTATTGGGGATGTAAGTGCTCTGCAGGACTTATTTAACAACAGCGTAACAAGCTTTATTCCTGAGCTATTAAGCCTGATTTGCGTTGGAATAATGATGTTTACTATGAACTATAAACTGGCGCTTTTATCAGTAGCAATACTTCCTCTTTTGTCAGTTGCAATGTTCCTTATTGAAACCAGAAGCCGAAAGAGATGGCAGGAGTTTAGGAAAAAACGTTCTAATATAAATGCCTTTACCCATGAGGATTTCTCCGGTATAAAAATTGTACAAGGTTTCGCTTCTGAAGAGCACTCTTCAAAAACCTTTAACTCCTTGTCAAGGTCCATGATGGAATCCTTTATGCATGCAGTGAAGCTTAACGATTTGTTCTGGCCGCTGGTAGAAATATCCTGGGGTATCGGATCCTTAATAGTTTACTGGTATAGTGTTTATCTGCTTGGACTAAATGATGGCAACATAACCGTAGGAACCGTAATTGCCTTCTCCTCTTACATTGGTATGTTCTGGAGACCAATTATGAATATCAGTAATTTCTATAACACTCTTATTACTAACTTTGCTGCTGCAGAAAGAATCTTTGATATCATGGATATACAGCCGGATATAACAGATTCTGCCACAGATGTAAAAATGCCAAAGATTAAGGGTAATGTAGAATTCAAGAATGTAACCTTCTGTTACGAAGAAGGGGTTAAGGTTCTAGATGATGTAAGCTTTAAAATACCGGCAGGAGAAACAGTGGCTCTTGTAGGTGCTACCGGAGCCGGTAAGACTACAATAGTTAACCTTATAAGCAGATTCTACGATGTAACTTCCGGTGAAGTGCTAATAGACGGTACCGATGTACGTTCCGTTGAACTCGAATCCTTAAGGAGTCAGATGGGTATTATGCTTCAGGATACCTTCTTATTCTCTACTACTATTAAGGAAAATATAAGATACGGAAAACTGGATGCCACCGATGAAGAAGTTATTGCTGCAGCTAAAGCAGTTAATGCTCACGAATTCATTATGAAACTTCCTAAGGGCTATGAAACCGACGTAAACGAAAGAGGTTCCAGATTATCTGTTGGACAGAGACAGTTGATCTCCTTCGCCAGAGCACTGCTGGCTAACCCAAGAATATTGATCTTAGACGAAGCAACTTCAAACATAGACACAGCTACAGAGAGATTAGTGCAAAAGGGTATCCAAAAGCTGCTTTACGGCAGAACCTCCTTTGTAATCGCTCATAGACTATCCACCATAAGAGACTGTGACAGAATTATGGTTGTGGACGATGGAAGGATCAAAGAATCCGGTACTCATGAGGAACTTATGAAGCTAAAAGGCAGTTACTATAATCTCTATATGTCTCAATACAAGTTCCTGAACGAAGGTGCTTAGACAAATTAGTAATTAGTAAGTAATAATTAGTAATTATGGTTGAGATTCGGTCCATGGCCGAATCTCTTTTATTTTATATAAATTAAAATGGCTTTTCTTCCCTACACTAAGAAAAGCTTTCCTTAATTACTCATTACACATTACTAATTACTCATTATATAGATAATCTTATCTCTTTGCTGCATATCAACAAGATAAATTATAGAATAATACATTCTTTATCCATAAAATTATATATATAATATAGGTATATAGGTTAAATATATAATTAGGGGTGATTTTGTGGAAAACTTTGTATTTCATAATCCTACAAAAATAATCTTTGGTAAGGGAACTGAAAGTAGTGTAGGTGCGGAAGTTAAAAACTACACTGACCGTATACTGCTGTGCTATGGAGGAGGCAGTATAAAAAAGACAGGCTTATATGATAGAGTGATTTCTTCACTAAAGGAAAACAACATAGAATATGTTGAGCTCTCAGGTGTGCAGCCGAATCCCAGACTTAGTCTTGTTCAGGAAGGAATAAAGCTGTGCCGTGAAAATAATATTAACTTTATTTTGGCTGTTGGCGGCGGCAGTGTTATAGATACTGCTAAGGCAATTGCTGTTGGCGTTCCCTACGAAGGCAACGTGTGGGACTTTTACATTGGTAAGGCTCAAGTAAAAACCGCCCTTCCTGTTGGTACTGTATTGACAATACCTGCAGCAGGCAGTGAATCCAGCAACAGTTCTGTTATCACTAACGAAGAAGGCTGGTTCAAAAAGGGATTAACTACACACCACATATATCCGGTATTCTCTATTTTAAATCCTGAACTTACATATACTTTACCTGCCTATCAAACAGCTTGTGGTGTAGCTGACATGATGGCTCATATTATGGAGAGATATTTTACAAATGTTAAAAATGTAGATCTTACTGATAGACTTTGTGAGGCCACTTTAAGAACCATTATAAATTATGCTCCTAAAGCCATAGCAAATCCTGAGGATTACACTGCAAGGGCTGAAGTTATGTGGGCCGGTACAGTGGCACATAATAATATGTTGGAACCAGGAAGAATTGGTGACTGGGCTTCCCACGGTATCGAGCATGAATTAAGCGCAATTTATGATATTGCTCACGGCGCAGGACTTTCAATCATATTCCCTGCTTGGATGAAGTATGTTTACAAGCATGATATAAACCGTTTTGTTCAATTTGCTGTAAGGGTTTGGGACGTTGATTTATCATATACTTCACCGGAAGAAGTAGTTTTAGAGGGAATCCGCAGAATTACAAAATTCTTCAGAAGTATTGGCCTACCTGTAACCTTAAGAGATGCAAATATTACAGAAGATAGATTCGAAGAAATGGCTGATAAGTGTACTAACTATGGTAAATGGACACTCGGTAACTTTGTAAAACTTGGCCGTGAAGATATAATCAACATATACAAACTAGCAAAATAGAAATAAAAGGCTGTTGCAGAAAATAACGCAACAGCCTTTTTCTATTTAATTTTATAAATAGTAGAAATTCATCCTTACTAAATTTTCTCAATAATAACTAATTACTCATTATTAATTATAAAAAGTTGGTAATACTAAGCTTAGAATAAAATTTAAAACAATTGATATCTTATGGAGGTGTTGGTATGGTAAATTTCTTAATATCTGCTGCTGTTAATGCAGTTCTTATTCTAATTTTCTTCTTTGTGTTTAAAGCTGTTATCAGTGGTCCTACAAGACACAGAATATACGAAAAATTCATGAGTTCTTTTGCAAAGTTTGTTGTCTACATATTTATCGGTTCCGTTGTAATTACCGGTGGAACAGCTTTAATACTGTATAAAACAAATTATGTGGCCTATATAAATATAGTAGCACCGGCATTAGTATCTGTATTAGTAGGCTTCGTTGCTTCAACTGTACCTGTAAAAGGTGCCGGAGATGAAAAAATCAAACCTTAATATATTAAAAAAGAGGCTGTTTCTTAACTGGCTTTGTCAATTTAAGACAGCCCCTTTGTTTTCAAACTTAAAACAGGCATCAAAATTTTTATAATATTAATTTTATAATATGATTGCAAATACCATCAATTTTTTTTAATAGAGTCTTACTAAGACCCCTCTCCATTTCGATACTTTCAATTTCTATACCAATTAAAAACACACGAATCTTCTTACCATAAGTCATTAATATATCTATCAGATTAAATCCATGCATGGAATAAGCAATATATTTTCTGTCCTTTTTTCCATTAAGTTCACTAAAGGTTATACTGCCCGGTGCGATACCATAATAGGTAGAGTCCATGATATACACTTCATCCCCGGGCTGTATTCTTTCAGTACAAGAATCAATATCGGTTTCAGCCATTATTACTTCAACTTCTTTTTCAAGCAGCACTCTTCTGATTCTTTCTCCCACCTCTAAAGCTACCCCGTCATCCTGCATAGAACTATTTCCTATAGCTATTAGCTTTTTTGTCATATAATCTGATATTCAAAGCTACCTTTTGAAGTAGTAACTTGTGCAGTGCAAGGCATGCAGGGGTCAAAGCTTCTTATAATCCTTCCAATTTCCACTGGTATTTGTTCATTTTCTATATTTGTTCCTAATAGTGCCTTTTCTAAAACTCCTTTTTCTCCTACAGAATCCCCTGAACTTAAATTCCATGAATTGGGTGTCATTATTTCATAACCTCTTATTTTCTTGTTTTCTATAGATATCCAATGCCCTAAAGCACCACTTGCAGTATCCCTCAAAGCCTTTCCACAGGCCTTACTCGGCGTTTCGTAACTTTGCTTATGCTTCGGTGTAAATTCCATCATTGGCATAAGTTTTTGCATAGTAACAGCTATCCTATAGCACTCTAAAACTCTGGCCTTTAATCTATCCATAACAGAGTTACCGCCATCATATTCACCAGCCAGCTTCATTCTGGCCATGGGTCCTACCTCCATGGAACATCCATCATATCTTCCGGAATAGATTTGGATTTTTTCTTCATCCAATTCTTCAAACTTGCCTCTTATCTTTACGGAGGGCTTCACGTAATAAATTTCTCCATTACAATATGCATCATTTATACCATAGCTTAAATAGTTGTCCCCGGTATCCCCCTTTGAGAAGTAATCATCATAATACATAGCTATAATTTCCATATCCTCCAGCATAACCTCTCTAATGAAATCCGTTATGTTTCTTAACAAGGAATTAATCTCTACATATTGAGATACATCGAAATTAACTGTATTACCTCCCAAATATATCCCATAACTTCCAGGCCCTTTATTGTTAAACATTTCAAGCATTTGATGTGCCATACAGCTGTATCTGAGTCCTTGTACATAATGCCCCGAGAGCCTCTCATTCACAAAATGGGGTAGCCTGTATTCAATGAATTCTTCATTAAGATTGGACAGTATTGATGGCCCTTTTATATAATCCGGCAGTACAAAGGTGTAAAAATGCCTTATATGACTTTGAAGAAATTCACAACCGTGAATAAAACTTCTTATAACATCACTATTATGATCACAAATAATTTCTAAGGCGCTTTCAACAGCCATTGTTGAGACATAGCTGTGGGCAGTGGGACAAACTCCATAGATTTTCTGTGAAAATTCTACCACTTCTAAAGGGTTCTTGCCCTTAAGAATAATCCCAAGATCTAGGATTGTGTTCTCCATGCATTTTGCCTCTGTAATCCTATTTCTGTCAATAATAACTTCAACCTTTAATAATCCACTAAACTGTGTTACAGAATCAATCATTATCTCCCGTGACATATTTCAACTCCTTCATTAGAATAGTAAAGGTCTTAATTGGTAATAAGAGCCTTTAGCTTCTGCAATAATTCCCCCTATCTTATTGCTACTTTATGTATATGACATACAACAATTAAAAAGAATTTTTTAATCAATTTTATTTTTAAAAAACAAAAGGACACACCATCGGTGTATCCCTTAAAATTAGCTTATAATTTCAAAAAATTAATTGAATTTTATAATCTGATTATATATAATATTGTTTATCGGGGTGTAGCGCAGATGGTAGCGCGCTGCGTTCGGGACGCAGAGGTCGCAGGTTCAAGTCCTGTCACCCCGACTTCTGGACCGTAAGGGTCTTTTTTATTGCCTTCAAATCTATATTATCATTCTAATCTCATTAAACCTTATTTCCCTCTTCATAGTTCATTTCTTCTTCCCATTGATCTGCCCTGCCTGCCGCCTTGCAGAGTGACAAGGTAATAATTACTCCTAATAAAATAACTGAGATTATAACGTAAATCATCTTTTATCACCACACACTTTCTTAGTAAAAATATATTCAATATAGTTTCTTCAATTAGAGCATTTTTTATGCATAAAGTTTGAGTAAAATTATGAAAATAAATTTATCTTATGCCTAATTAAAGTTAGCTAGATGGATATACTTATATATGTATTATCTTTGAGATTTGCCCATGCAGGTTAATGAGATACTACATAAAAATACTTTTAGGAGTGATTACTGTGCATGATAAACATAGAGAGCTGTTTAAGAAAATAATAAAGGCTTACTATGAGGATAACTTTGAGGAAAGTATTAAGGCATTGATGGAGAAAGAAAAGATTAATAAGTCTCAACTCTTTAAGACAATATCTAATTTATGTGGTGTTGATTTAGACTATGATGAGAATTACATAGAGAACCTTAAAAAGGCAATCTCAGCCTATAAATTAGAGCACAAAGTAGTGGATAGGACGGTAAGCTGTGATGGTCATTGTAAAGATGAATCCGGTCTCACCAATTGTCAACGTACCTGTCCTTTTGACGCTGTTATGATAGACCCCAATACAGGTAAAACCTACATAGATCCTGAAAGATGCGAGGACTGCGGTGTGTGCGTAGAAGCCTGTGAAAACGGTCATATCATGGATAGGACTGAGTTTATTCCTTTTGCTCATCTTCTCAAAGAAAAGGTTCCGGTGATAGCAGCTGTAGCTCCGGCAATATACGGTCAATTTGGTGAAAATGTAACTTTAAACCAGCTTAGAACCGCCTTTAAAAGAATTGGGTTTACAGATATGGTTGAAGTAGCCTTCTTTGCAGATATGCTGACTCTTAAAGAAGCCGTTGAATTTGACCATCATGTACACCACAAAGATGACTTTCTTATCACTTCTTGCTGCTGTCCAATGTGGGTAGCAATGATTAGAAGAGTATACAATGAAATGGTTAAACACGTATCCCCTTCTGTATCTCCAATGATCGCTGCTGGTAGAGTACTAAAAAAACTTAATCCAGAAGTAAAAGTAGTATTTATTGGCCCCTGCATAGCTAAAAAAGCTGAAGCAAAGGAAAAAGACCTGCTAGGTGACATAGATTATGTGCTGACCTTTGAAGAGCTTAAAACTATTTTTGAAGCTCTTGAGATAAATCCTGCTGAGCTGCCGGAGACTTACACTGTAGAATATGCTTCCAGAGGAGGGCGTTTGTATGGTAGAACTGCTGGTGTATCAACTGCTGTAAGTGAAGCTATTAAAAGAATGTTCCCTGATAAGCATAAAGAAGTGAGGACAGTTCAGGCCCATGGTGTACCAAATTGCAAAGAACTTCTATCAAAGCTCCAGCGTGGAGAAATTGATGCAAACTTTATAGAAGGTATGGGATGTGTTGGAGGCTGTGTAGGTGGCCCAAAGCGAATTATTTCCATGGAACTTGGCAGAGATAGGCTAAATTCCCTGTGCGATAATTCAGAAATAAAAGTTGCCATAGATAGTGATGTAATGAAAGACGTTTTAAAGAAAATTGGAATTACTTCCGTAGATGATATAAAGAAAGGAAGAAATATGGAGTTGTTTGAAAGGGTCTTCTAAATTGTCTATATTGTATCTCCCTATTATCGATATATTTTACTTCATTGACATACTAACTGTTACTTGATACAATTATGTAGAATTTTTGTTAGGGGGACTGCTCTTGAATACAACAAACAAAGGAAAATTATCCGCTTTACTTCCTCTATTAGTTTTCATTATTATATTTGTAGCTTTATCTGTTATATCAGGGGACTTCTATGCTGTACCGGTTATTGTACCCTTCCTAATTGCGGCCATTGTTGCATTGTTTATGAACAGAAAGCTCTCTATTAACCAAAAGCTAGATATCTTTTGTAAGGGCGCCGGTGAAGGTAATATTATATTGATGTGTCTTATATTTATACTTGCCGGTGCCTTTGCTGAAATAGCCAAGGCTATGGGAGCTGTTGAGGCCACTGTGAACCTTGGTCTAACCTATATCCCCAGTAATATTCTTGTATCCGGTATATTCATAATAGCCTGTTTCATATCTCTGTCTATCGGAACTTCTATGGGAACTATCGCAACACTGGTACCTATAGCGGTAGGGATTTCTCAAAAGACAGGTATACCCATGGCCTTAATCGTAGGCGCCGTAGTAGGTGGCTCAATGTTTGGAGATAACTTATCAATGATATCTGACACCACTATAGCTGCAACCAAAACACAAGGTTGCGAAATGAAGGACAAGTTCCGAATGAACTTCTTTATAGTGCTCCCGGCAGCTATTATAAGTGCCATAATATTTGGTGTTATTTCTATAGGCAAAGGTTCAGCAATGGATATAAGCTATAGCTACGATTTAATAAAGGTTGTTCCCTATATATCTGTTCTTATAGCAGCTCTATTCGGTGTAAATGTATTGTACGTATTAATTGGGGGCAGTGTATTTTCAGGGATCATTGGAATGGCATATGGCGCCTTTGATATTGTGGGTCTAATGCAGGCAGCTGCCAAGGGCATAAGTGGAATGTCTGAATTAATCATTATCTCTTTAATCATTGGCGGTATGGTTGAGCTTATGAAATACAATGGCGGCATAGACTTTATACTAAACTTAGTTACAAGGGGTGTAAAATCAAAGACCGGTGCGGAGCTGGGTATTGCTGCCCTTGTTAGTCTTGTAGATATTTGCACAGCTAATAATACCATAGCAATTGTTACTGTAGGCCCCATAGCCAAGGACATTGCAGACCAGTATGGGGTTGAACCAAAAAGAAGTGCAAGCATTTTGGATATGTTCTCCTGTGTATTTCAAGGCATAATCCCATACGGAGCCCAACTTCTATCAGCTGCCAGTCTTGCAGGCTTGAGTTCTCTATCCATCATGCGCTATTTATATTATCCCTATTTGATGGGTATATGTGCTTTAATTACAATAATATTTTCTCCCAGACTGAAAAAGTGATATTTGTCCTATATCACTTTTTTTGTGCTATAATACTTATGAGGTGATTAAATGCTACAGGATATTAAAGCAGCAATCTTCGATTTAGATGGAACTCTAGTGGACTCTATGTGGGTGTGGGAAAAGATAGATATAGATTACCTGCAGCTTAAGGGGCATGAAATACCGGAAGGTATCCGGGATGATATAGCACATCTCAGTTTCGAAGAAACTGCAATATATTTCAAAAACAGATTTAACATAGAGGAATCCATCGAAGAGATAATGGAGACTTGGCATAATATGGCCCTGGACGAATACCGTACCAGTGTAAAGCTTAAAGCCGGTGCAAGAGAATTTCTAGCACTATTAAAGGCTAAAAAAATCAAAATTGGATTGGCCACCAGCAATTCTAACACCTTGCTGGAAATAGCCTTAAAAAATAATGGCATATACGAATTTTTCGATGTGATAACAACAACAAACGAAGTCAGCAGGGGCAAGGATTTTCCTGACGTATACCTTCTTACCGCTGAAAGATTAAAGGTAGATCCCCATCAATGTATTGTTTTTGAAGACATACTTCCTGCAGTATTGGGAGCCAAGGCTGCTGGCATGAAGGTTGTGGGGGTTTTTGACAAGGCCGCTCAGCATCAATGGAGTGAAATTTTAAGTATTGCTGATAAGACTATTAAAGACTATAATGAACTTGACTTAGCTGTATAAAAAACACGGTTGCCCGTGTTTTTTTATTATTTATATTCTACAGTATACTTCTTCTTTAAGCTTTCAACATATGCTCCATATATTTGATTTTGCTTTTGATTTTTCAATCTCTCAATAATTTCAGGCTTGGCTTCCTCTAAGCTCTTTAGGCATGCTGGCTTTTTCTCCATTACTTGAATTATATGATAACCAAACTGTGTCTTTACAGGTTCACTAATCTCTCCAACCTCTAATCCAAAGGCAGCTTCTTCAAATTCTGGTACCATTCTTCCCTTGGTAAAGAAGCCTAATTCACCGCCTCTTTCCTTTGATGGGCATGTTGAGTATGTAGCTGCTGCTTCAGCAAAATCCATACCATTTTTCAATTTGCTCAATATCTCATTAGCCTGATCTAATTCCGAAACCAATATGTGTCTGGCACTCACCCCATCTTGCTGTAAAAACAGACTCATATTATCCTTATAGAATTTACCAGCCTCTTCATCAGTAACCACAGTCTGGGATAATACCTTGTGTATAGCATACTGAGTAAGCAACTCTCTTTTTATATTCTCCAACTGCATAACAAATACAGGATCCTTATCCAAACCATTTTTTAATGCATCTTTATTTACTAATTCAAAAGTAACAATTTGATCAAGCAGCTGCTTTTTACCTTCTTCCGTACTAAAGGCTTGTTGCCTTTCCTTAGGCATTCTCACAAAGGTATTATATAAATCCCTCTCTGTAATCTCAACGCCCTCAACTACCGCAAGTATTTTACCGTTATCCATGAAAATATTCTCCTTACATAATAATATTAAGTAACTACTTTATTTTAACATTACACTATTTTGCTGTCAAACATAGGTGTAAAGCTTTCCATGAATAAAAAATATTTTCTTACTTTCTCCTTTTGTTGAACTTTTTGATGGATTTAGCGTTTAAAAAATGATAGCCTTATATCCGTAGAAATTTATATAGATGTGAATCCGGATATGCTATATTATAATCAATAACCTACAGCACTTCGATATAAGGATGGAGATTTTTTTGGATGAGCTTGCATTAATTGACCAATCTAAAAAAGGTGATAAGTGGGCAATGAATGAATTGTTAAAAATCAATTATCCCATGCTATCAGGTTACGTACTAAAACTAACCTGTGATGCTCACCTGGCACAGGATATCATTCAGGAGACTTTACTCAAGGCCGTAGTGAACATAAGCAAATATAAGCCTATAGGTAAATTCTCAACATGGCTGATAACCATTGCTACTAATACCTTCAGGGATTACTTGAGAAAAAACAAGCATTTTGAGACCTTAGAGGAAAATTATCAGTGGGACAATTCCAATCCCGAAAATCTAGTTTTAGAAAAACTGGAGTATAAAAGAATAATGAAAATATTATCTGAATTACCCTATGAAAAAAGAGCTGTTTTTATATTAAAACATTATTATGGATACAAATATGAAGAAATTGCTGAAGTATTGAAATGCCCCGTTGGAACTGTCAGATCCAGGCTTCACAATGGTATAAAATATATACTGTCAGAATTTGAGAAGGAGGATGAAGAATAATGAAGGATAAAGACCTTGAAAGATATATAGATGAATATTATACCCATAAAGAAAGCAGTTCAAAACCTGAGATTAATCATGAAAATGCCATGCTTTATTCCACTCTCGACAATATGGATGCAATTAATATTTTGAACTTTGATAATAACATAGATATCATGGGAATAATCCAAGAGGGTGAGAAAGTAACAGTCAAAAGAAAACAAAAAAAAGAATTTTTATTATTTATTTTTTCCGCCTTCTTAATTATCAATATTATATTCTTTGCCCTTATTTACATCAACAAAGATATTTTTATTTATGTGCAGTTGGCCATTACAATTTTTCTCCCCTTTATTTTAATTCCTTTTTCATATTTTAAGACAGTAAAGGAGGATATGTAATGAAGGAAGTATCTACGACAACTTTATTAACAGTCCTGATAATAGTAATCCCACTTTTGCTCATACAAGCCTCTTGGATATTTCAAGATGCAAGAAAACGGCGCGAAAAGTATTATTGGCTTTGGGGATTATTTGGCCTTATAAATGTTCCTCAAAGTTTAATAATATATCTCATAGTTACAAGAATAATATTAGATAGGAATAAAAGGAAATAAATCTGTTATAAAGTATATAATCATAGAAATTCCATGCTTTTTAATGAACTTTTTGTTTAACTGATCGTTAAATTAATATAAATCATAGAATTAAATATTAAGTTTAAATAGGAGGTTTCTCATATGGATATTAGCATAGGTACAGACCTATTAAAGTTTCTTGCTCCACTAATAATACTGCAGCTGATACTTGTCCTTGTGTGTATCAGAAGTATCATAAAAGATGAGGTAAACTATCTTCCCAAATGGGCTTGGATACTGATTGTTTGTACTTTCAATTTCTTTGGTCCAATAATCTATTTATTTATCGGTAGAAAGAGGTATTAATATGCTTAAGGTGAAGAATCTAGTTAAAAATTACGGGGAACTCAATGTATTAAAAAATATAAGTTTCGAGGTTGAAAAAGGTAAAGTCTATGGTTTCCTTGGACAAAATGGTGCTGGAAAGACTACAACCATGAATATATTAACCGGTCTAATAAACTATGACGGTGGGGAAATTTATTTAGACGGTGAGAAATTTGATAAAAACAAGAGACATCTGTTAAAGAAGGTTGGCTACCTTCCTCAAAGTCCCGTATTTTATGGCTATATGACTGCTTATGAATACTTAAATTTCATTGGAGAACTAAGCGGTATGTCCGCCACAAAGATTAAGAGTAAAAGTGCAGAATTAATTGAGACCATGGGATTAAAAGATGCAGCCCACAGAAAGATCGGTGGTTATTCCGGAGGTATGAAGCAGCGTTTTGGACTAGCTGTATCTTTATTTAATGACCCAGAACTGCTAATCTTGGATGAACCTACCTCAGCCCTGGACCCTGAGGGAAGGGCTGAGATCTTACATCTGATAAGTAACCTAAAAAAGAGAGGCCTAACAGTATTTTTATCTACTCATATATTGAGTGACGTAGAAAGAGTATGCGATGAGGTAAGTATTATTCATAAGGGTGAAATTCTAATATCAGATAACCTTAACCACCTAAAGAATCAATATATTCAACCGGTGTTTGATATAGAGTTTGAAAATGAATGCAGTAATCTGAAGGAAATTTTGTGCAACATCCCTTGGATACAAAGGGTTAAAATAGCAGAACGGAAGGCCAGTATTTATGTGACCAGCTTAGACCATTCAAAGAAAGACCTGTTTCAAATTCTATCGGAATATGACAATACCTGTATTAGCTATAATTTAAGAAAAAGTGATTTAGAAGATATTTTCATAAGGTTGGTGAACAATAATGGCAACATTTAAAGCTTACTTTAAAAAAGAAATTTTAGAATCCAAGAGACAATTTAGATATCTTATCGTATTTCTGGCTTTTGCTTTCCTTGCCCTATCCAACCCAATAGTGCTGAAGCTTATGCCAAAAATATTGGAAAGCAGTGGCATGAGCGGTATGGAAGGATTGTTAAGCGCCCTCCCCTCTGATAAGACTTCTGTGATGCAAGGTGTAATAAGTGACTTTTTCCAAACCGGTATACTTGTTATGGTATTCACCTTTTGCAATATCCTAAGTGAAGAGTTAAGAAGCGAGAAATTTGTCTTGCCTTTCTCCAAAGGGGCAGATGCAAAATATATAGTACTTGCTAAGGTATTACACTACTCACTATTAATACTCGCTGCAGTTTGCCTTGGCTTATTTTTAAATTACTACTATGTTGGGCTAATGTTTGATAAGGGTATATCTCCTCCTATCTCCGGTGTTTTATTCTCAGCTTTACTTATATCCCTATTCTTCATATACAATTTTATGCTCACTATGTTCTTCTCTCTAATATTTAAAAAAGGTATCTTAGCCGGGATAGTTGTGGCTGCAATACAATACTTTTCTGTTCTTCCCTCTAAGATAGAAGCAATAGAAGACTTTATCCCTTACAATTTACTGGTTAGCGCCGGAAACTTCACAGTGTCCAATATGACTTTTCCTATAATTATCGTTATAATTTATATTGTTGCTCTGGCAATATTAAACTCTATAATATTAAAGAAGAAGGAAATCATATAGATTTAAGATAATGAGATTTATTAAAGGAATGTTGTATAATAAAAGATAATTACGTATCAACGCAATTTCCTTCTATTGTACCCTATTCTTTACACGTCTTGCTTCGTAATAACTGTTATTATATAATAGCTTCATATACTTATATAAATTGAGGTGATCTAATGAACAATATAGAAGTAATAGAAGGACAGATGGCTCCAGATTTTTCTCTCATGGGATCAGATAATAAAAGTCACTCCTTATCAGATTATAGAGGGTCAAATATAGTTTTATATTTTTATCCCAAGGACAATACACCTGGCTGTACCTTAGAAGCCCAGGATTTTAGAGATAATATTGAGAAATTTAAAGAGTTAAATACTGTAGTATTAGGCGTAAGCCGTGATTCTTTAAGCTCTCACGAAAAGTTTATTACTAAGCAATGTCTCCCGTTTATTTTACTCAGTGATGATAATGAAGAAGTATGTAATTTATATGGGGTACTTAAGGAAAAGACCCTGTATGGAAAGAAACACATAGGAATAGAGAGAAGTACCTTTATAATAGATACTGAGGGAGTATTGAGGAGGGCTTATAGAAAAGTAAAAGTTGATGGTCATGTAGAACATATTATAGAATATCTTCGTTCCCTATAAAGAAAAAGCTTGAGTTCAATACTCAAGCTTTTTTGGTGGCTAGACCAGGAATCGAACCAGGGACACGAGGATTTTCAGTCCTCTGCTCTACCGACTGAGCTATCTAGCCATACATATGTAATTAAGCCTTTCGGCTAACCTGGCAACGTCCTACTCTTCCACTCAGTCTCCCGAGCAGTACCATCGGCGCTGTGAGTCTTAACCATCGTGTTCGGAATGGGAACGGGTGTAACCCTCACGCTATCATCACCAGATATCAGAGAAGTTTGTTCTCTGAAAATTGCACATAAGAATGTGTTTTAGGTCAAGTCCTCGACCTATTAGTACTAGTCAGCTGCACACATTACTGTGCTTACACCTCTAGCCTATCAACCTTGTGTTCTTCAAGGGGTCTTACTGACTTACGTCATGGGAAATCTTATCTTGAGGTGGGCTTCACGCTTAGATGCTTTCAGCGTTTATCCCGTCCCGACATAGCTACCCAGCGGTGCTCCTGGCAGAACAACTGGTACACCAGAGGTCAGTCCATCCCGGTCCTCTCGTACTAAGGACAGCTCCTCTCAAATTTCCTACGCCCGCGACGGATAGGGACCGAACTGTCTCACGACGTTCTGAACCCAGCTCGCGTGCCGCTTTAATGGGCGAACAGCCCAACCCTTGGGACCTACTTCAGCCCCAGGATGCGACGAGCCGACATCGAGGTGCCAAACCTCCCCGTCGATGTGGACTCTTGGGGGAGATCAGCCTGTTATCCCCGAGGTAGCTTTTATCCGTTGAGCGATGGCCCTCCCACGAGGTACCACCGGATCACTAAGTCCGACTTTCGTCCCTGCTCCACTTGTGGGTGTCGCAGTCAGGCTCCCTTCTGCCTTTACACTCTACGAACGATTTCCAACCGTTCTGAGGGAACCTTTGAGCGCCTCCGTTACTTTTTAGGAGGCGACCGCCCCAGTCAAACTGCCCACCTAACAATGTCCCGTCACCAGCTTCATGGTGTCCGGTTAGAATCTCAGTATCATCAGGGTGGTATCCCAAGGTCGACTCCACAAAGGCTGACGCCCTTGCTTCCAAGTCTCCCACCTATCCTGTACAGATAATACCGAAACTCAATGCTAAGCTACAGTAAAGCTCTACGGGGTCTTTCCGTCCAATCGCGGGTAGCAAGCATCTTCACTTGCACTACAATTTCGCCGGATTTGCAGTTGAGACAGTGCCCAAATCATTACGCCATTCGTGCGGGTCGGAACTTACCCGACAAGGAATTTCGCTACCTTAGGACCGTTATAGTTACGGCCGCCGTTTACTGGGGCTTAAGTTCATGCCTTCGCTTGCGCTAAGCAATCCCCTTAACCTTCCAGCACCGGGCAGGCGTCAGCCCCTATACATCAGCTTACGCTTTAGCAGAGACCTGTGTTTTTGCTAAACAGTTGCTTGGGCCTATTCTCTGCGGCCTACTCGCGTAGGCACCCCTTCTCCCGAAGTTACGGGGTCAATTTGCCGAGTTCCTTAACTGCAATTCTTCCGCTGGTCTTAGGATTCTCTCCTCACCTACCTGTGTCGGTTTGCGGTACGGGCACTACTTCACTCCCTAGAGGCTTTTCTTGGCAGCGTGGAATCAGATACTTCGCTACTAAATTTCGCTCCCCATCACACCTCAGCATTGAACAGACGGATTTGCCTATCTGTTCTGC
This sequence comes from Clostridium thermarum, assembly GCF_006351925.1. Lineage (NCBI taxonomy): Bacteria > Bacillati > Bacillota > Clostridia > Eubacteriales > Clostridiaceae > Clostridium > Clostridium thermarum. The sequence goes on from NZ_CP040924.1 coordinate 3,472,175, forward strand.
CTAGATGCTTAGACCCACATCCAATAGTGGGCACATCCTATCCTCCTGCGTCACCCCATCGGTAATAACGCGTCATAGTGGTATCGGAATATCAACCGATTGTCCATCGCCTACGCCTCTCGGCCTCGGCTTAGGTCCCGACTAACCCTGGGAGGACGAGCCTTCCCCAGGAAACCTTAGGTTTTCGACCAAAGAGATTCTCACTCTTTTCTCGCTACTTATTCCAGCATTCTCTCTCCTGTACAGTCCACCACTCCTTTCGGTATGACTTCAGCCCGTACAGGATGCTCCTCTACCGCTGACGCGCAAGCGTCAACCCGTAGCTT